>NZ_CP163443.1:625714-1251428 GCF_041053055.1 Streptomyces sp. R41 | reverse complement strand
CGGTCAGTCGGAACTCGCGGGCGACTACGTCATCACCCGAGCCGCCTGGGCCCCGCACCGCACCCAGGACTCCGACACGCTCGTCGCCGTCTCCTTCAAGGACGGTGTGAGCACCGCCGACGGCAAGACCGCGGTGCGGAAGGTCGCCGAACAGTACGGCAACCCCGAGGTGCAGACCCGCGACGAATACGCGCAGTCCTCGGCCGGCGGCATCGACATGATGCTGACCCTGGTCTACGCGCTGCTCGCCCTCGCGGTCCTCATCGCCCTGCTCGGCATCGCCAACACGCTCACGCTCGCGATCCACGAGCGCACCCGTGAGCTCGGTCTGCTCCGGGCCGTCGGACAGACCCGGGCGCAGCTGCGCGCCATGGTCCGCTGGGAGTCGGTCCTCGTGGCCGCCTTCGGCACGGCGGGCGGCCTCGCCCTGGGCGCCTTCCTCGGCTGGGTGCTCGTCAAGGCCTCCGACGGCGCGTCGGACAGCGCCTTCGCCTTCGCGGTGCCGCCCGTGCAGCTGGTCGTGGTGGCGCTGGTGGGCCTCGCGGCCGGGGGCCTCGCGGGCCTGCGCCCGGCCCGGCGGGCGGCGCGCCTGGACGTGCTGCGCGCCATCGCCACCGAGTGAGCCACCGAGGGACGTACGCCCTTCGCCATTGAATGGCGTACGAGGTGGGGGTCACCGCCCGGTCAGCCGGCAACGGCGGACCGGGCGGGAGCGTGTTCGGGCCGGAGGCCGTCGCGGCCGTCGAGGGGTTGCCTGCGCGTGGTCTCGCGCGCCGTGCCGTACGGCGGGAGGACGGGCGCCGTCACCGCGTTCGTCGGCGCCGGAAGCGTGAACCACACGACCTTGCCCGACTCGCCGTCGGGACGCACGCCCCAGCTCTCGCTCACCGCGGCGACCATCGCGAGGCCGCGTCCGCCGGTGGAGGTGGGGTCCGCGTCCCGCACCTCGGGAAGGCGGGGGTCGTGGTCGTGCACCGAGACCGTGAGTCGGTCCAGCAGCAGCTCGATCTCCACGGTGCACGTCTTGTCGGGCTGGGCGTGCCGGTGGACGTTGGTCAGCAGCTCGGTCACGCCGAGCGCGGCCCGGTCTATCAAGGGGTCCAGATGCCAGTAGCGCAACTGCGCAGAGACGATTCTGCGGACCTGGCCGATCCGCGACGGCAGGGCTTGGAGCTCCACCGTGCAATGCCTGCTTGGCTGGCTGATCACGGCTGCGACTCCCCGAATTGAGGTCCGGAAGAAGACGGAGATCGGATCCAGCAGTGTGGCTGAGTGGAACGGCCGCCTGCTGTCGTGGCCGGCGGGCTGGTTCGCAGCGTTATCGCCGGTAAACCCAGAGTGACGTGAGACCAGCGTGACGCAGGGGGTGCGGTCCTGCAACTCGCGGCACTTTCAGCCGCTGCGGCCGTGCTTTCGCCGCTGCGCCCCGCTGCCTCGCGATGGCTTCAGCCGTTGCCTCCCGCTTGCATGGCGTATGGCTTCGGCTGTCGCGTCCTGCTGCCTGGCCGTATCGCTTCAGCTGGTGCGCCCCGCTGCCCCGCGTACGGCTTCAGGCACCGCGTCCCGCCGCCTTGCGTACCGCCTCGATGAAGCGGCGCGCCGAGGGCGGCCCTGGTTTGCCGGGCGCGGGGTCGTGTTCGCCGAGGGTGAGGGAGTAGCGCGTGCCGTTGACGTCCGCCAACGCCCGGTCCTCGTGGGCGAACCAGGGCTTCGACGCGCGCACCGCCTGCACCGGCGCGCTGTCGATCTCGCTGCCGTAACTGGTGAGCAATTGCAGCCTGCCGTCGCTGATCCGGACCTGTCCGGCCCGGGTGAGCGAGCGCAGCCTCTTCCCGATCCGCACGCCCGTGGCCGTGAACTCCGGCTCCGCCATGATGCCCCGCCCCCTTGTGCGCTTCGGCTGTGCTCCGTCGTGAACCCGCGTCGGGCCGTGATCCAGTGTGCACCCGTTCCGACCGCCGTTCCCGTGCGATCGCGATGCGGTCGGCACGCGGGACACGTCCTGTGCGGTGCAGTCTGCCCGCAGGCAGCGAGGAGCACCAGTGCGCATGACGAGGTGGCGGCCCGGGTGGGAGCACACGACCGGATGCGCCCCCCGGCCCCTCGCCGAGCCGACCCCCAGGGCTGCCTTTGGGCTGCTCAAAGCTGTGTTTATGCAGGTGAGAAGCGTGCGGAAGGTGTTTATGATCGAGGCGTCCGACCATGTGAACCGGCGTCGGCGCGATGCGTAAGGAGCCCCGCCGTGAGCACCCCTCAACAGACCCGGGCCGGCGAAACCCTCGACGTCGACCACAGCGACGCGGAGTACCGCGCCTGGCTCAAAGAAGCCGTCCGCAAGGTCCAGGCCGACGCCAACCGCTCGGCCGACACGCATCTGCTGCGCTTCCCGCTGCCCGAGAAGTGGGGCATCGACCTGTACCTGAAGGACGAGTCGACCCACCCCACCGGCAGCCTCAAGCACCGCCTCGCCCGCTCCCTCTTCCTGTACGGGCTGTGCAATGGCTGGATCCGGCCGGGCCGCCCCGTCATCGAGGCGTCCAGCGGCTCGACGGCAGTCTCCGAGGCCTACTTCGCGGGGCTCATCGGCGTGCCCTTCATCGCGGTCATGCCGCGCACGACGAGCGCCGAGAAGTGCCGCCTGATCGAGTTCCACGGCGGGCAGTGCCACTTCGTGGACGACTCGCGCAAGATGTACGAGGAGTCCGCCGCCCTCGCGGTCGAGACGGGCGGCCACTACATGGACCAGTTCACCTACGCGGAACGGGCCACGGACTGGCGCGGAAACAACAACATCGCCGAATCCATCTTCCGCCAACTGGAGTTGGAGCGTTTCCCGGAACCCGCGTGGATCGTCGCCACGGCCGGCACCGGCGGCACCTCGGCGACGCTCGCGCGCTACGTCCACTACATGCAGTACGACACCCGCATCTGTGTCGCCGACCCGGAGAATTCCTGTTTCTTCGAGGGCTGGACCACCGGCGATCCGGACGTCACCTGCGACTGCGGCTCGCGCATCGAGGGCATCGGCCGACCGCGCATGGAGCCGAGCTTCGTACCCGGCGCCATCGACCGGATGATGAAGGTGCCGGACGCGGCGAGCGTCGCCGCCGTACGCGCCCTGGAACAGGCCATCGGCCGCAAGGCGGGCGGCTCGACCGGCACCGGCCTGTGGAGCGCGCTGAAGATCGTCGCCGAGATGGTGGCCCACGGGCGTACGGGAAGCGTGGTGACGCTGCTCTGCGACCCCGGGGACCGCTATCTCGACAAGTACTACTCGGACACGTGGCTGGCCGAACAGGGCCTGGACATCGCGCCGTACACGGCGGCGATCAACTCCCTGCTGGAGACCGGGGTGTGGCCGGACTAGGGCCCTGCCTCCGCCTGTTGCGTGGTCCTGAGTCGGACGCCTGAACGGCGCCGTTCACCCGTCCAAAAGGCCAAAGGCCAATGGAGGCCAATGGAGGCCAATGGCCAAAGGCCCGGCCCGGCTTCAGGCCGTCGTCGACGCCAGTCGTCGGTCCAGCGCCGTCACCGCGTCACGGAAGGCGCGGCCCAATCCTGCCCGACCGAGTGTGAGGGCCGCCCGGAAGAGGGTCGTCCCGTCGGCGGTGAAGGTCCATTGCACCCGCGTGCCCGTCCCGTCGGGCGTGAGCCGCCACTCCTCGACCAGAGCGCGGGCCCCGGGCGCGTTCGTGACGTCCACCCGGTACGCGTACACCTCGGAAGCTTTGGCCACCAGGACCGTCTCCTCGAAGCGTGTGCCGCCCTTGAGCCGGACCTCGCGCCCGGCGCCGTCCTGGGTCGGCCGGGCGAGCGTCACGGCCGAGAACCACTCGCTCCAGCCGGACACGTCCTCGGCGAGCGCGTGGAAGACCGCCTCGGGAGGGGCGGTCACCACACGCGCGAAGACCAGACGCAGTGGAGCGTTCTCGACGAAGTCGGGTCCCACCGGACGCAGACGGCGTGCCATGAACGAAACCCCCTTGCGGGAACGGAGTCCCGGGCGGCAGCGGGCGATGACCAGGGCGCGCCCGCACCAATGGTGGCGCGGACAGCGTCACCGGCGGCGCGGGGCGGCGTCACCATAGCTGGCGGACCGTCAGATGTCTGTACCGTCTCCGGGCTCACCGGCCACCACCAGGCGCCTCAGGTGTTCCGAGACCTCCACACGTGCCTCGGCCGGCAGCCCGGCGTCGGTGACCAGCGTGTCGACCTGTTCGAGCGCGGCGAACGAACTCAGGCCCACCGTGCCCCACTTGGTGTGGTCGGCGACCACGATGACACGCCGTGCGGACTGCACGAGCCGCCGGTTGGTCTCTGCCTCCGCCAGGTTCGGCGTCGACAGGCCCGCCTCTACCGATATCCCGTGCACGCCGAGGAAGAGCACATCGAAGTGGAGCGCCGCGATGGCCTGATCGGCCACGGGCCCGACGAGGGAGTCGGACGGCGTACGCACTCCGCCGGTCAGGACGACCGTGGCGGCGCCCTGCCGCTGACCGGAGGTGCGCTGAGCGGAATGGAACACATCTGCCACGCGCACCGAGTTGGTGACCACGGTCAGGTCCGGGACGTCCAGGAGCTGATGGGCCAGCGCGTACGTCGTCGTACCGCCCGAGAGCGCGATCGCGGAGCCCGGAGCGACCAACTCGGCGGCGGCGCGCGCGATGTCCTCCTTGGCGGTCAGCTCCAGACCCGACTTGGCCTCGAACCCCGGCTCGTGCGTACTCGCCTCGACCACCGGCACCGCGCCACCGTGCACCTTCTCCACGACGCCCTGCCGGGCGAGGGCGTCGAGGTCGCGGCGGACCGTCATGTCGGAGACGCCGAGCTTCCGGGTCAGTTCGTTCACGCGGACGCCACCGCGGCGGCGCACCTCGTCCAGGATCAGTGCGCGGCGCTGCTCCGCGAGGAGGTTCTGATTCTCACTCACGTCCGCTCCGGTCCCTTCTCCACTGTCCGCCCGACACTCCGTCCGAACCCACTCCCACGTGGACATTCTCCTTGTCCGAGGTCCTGAGGACGCCCCATCCTCGCACGGGTCACCGACAGTCGCGCCACTGCACCGCACGGACACCGGGCGCCTCCCGTGCCCTCACTGTCACACGTATCGGGGAGATTCCGTGACTACGCGTGTGCACACCCCCCGGAGTGGAGATCCTTATACCTGCACATGACACACGCCACACGCGGCACGGGGGAAGTACAGAACAGTGGAACGTGCACGGGAACATGCCTCGACGGGGGAGCTCGACAGCCCCGCACAGCGGCCAGAAAAGGCCGAAACCGCCCTAGAACTCCTGGTCCACGGAGTCGGCGGGACCACACCGGAGGAGATGCTCAACGATCCACGGACGGTACGGATCACCGGCGACGCGACGGCGGCCGTCTTCCGGCGCGCCGACGACGCCGACGCGGAACAGCGTCCCGACGACTACCGCGGCCGACCGGTGCGCGAGGCCTACGTGTGGTGCAACCTCACCTCGGGCAACGGCGCCCGCGCCCTGTGGCTGTTACTGCTGCCCTTCATGGTGGTCAACCTCGCGCACTGGATGCGCCCCACCACCCGCGGCCGGAAACGGACGGTCCGCCTGTACGGCCTGCTCGTCCGCCTCGCCGGCCTCACTCTCACGGTGCTGCTGGTCGCCGCCGCCTGCGAGGTCGCCCTCGACCTGACCGCCTGGCAGTGCGCTGGCACGCGCGCGTGCGTCGAGGAGCACAGCTGGCTGGGGTTCCTCTCACCCGACGTGTCCGGCGGCGGCTGGTGGAGTCAGCCGGGCCGCCGTCTCGCCCTGGCCTGTCTGGTGCCCGCCGCGCTGACCGGCCTCCTGTGGTACCTGTCCCACCGCACCTGGAGCGCGTACGAGTCGCAGCAGCCGATGTCCCGCAGGGCCGAGCCCGACGAGGAGACCGGCCGCACCGGGCTCGGCCGGCCCGGGTTCTGGTACGGGCGCCGCCTGGTGGCCCGGCTGCGCGCGGCGCACACCGCCGCGGGCTTCCTGACGGTCTCCGCGGCCGTGGGCACCTCGGCGGCCCGCTACGACCGCGACTCCGGCGGCCCCGCCGTACTCGGCACGCTGGGATGGCTCCTGGACGCAACCCTTGCCGTGGGCGCGGCGGTTGTGCTGTGGGTGGTCTGCCGCCGCGGCCGCAGCGAGAACCGGCTGGACCAGGAACTGGACCAGACCCTCGTGCGCTGGCTGCCCGTCGGCTCGATCGCCCTGCTCGCCCTGACCCTGGTGTACGCCGGGTGGTCGCGACCGGACTGGCACTCGACGGGGCGGTTGCCCGGCGACATGACGTTCGGCGGCATCGCCCTCGTCCAGGGCCTGCTTGTCATCGTGCTCGGCGTGGTGGCCCACATCCTGTACCGCACCCGTCCCGACACACGCACCGCGATGCGTGGCCTCGCCGGTCCCGCCGTCGCCATGCTCGCCTGTGCGCTGGGTGGCGTGATGTCCGGCGGGGTGTCCCAGCGCGTCGCCGACTGGCTGGACGGCACCCGGGACTCGATCCCGGGCCCGCCCGTCCTGCTGACCTGGCAGGCCTCCGTGATCCCCCCGCTGCTCGTCGTGCTGGCGTGCCTCGTCGGCTGGCTGGCCCGGCGCTCCTGGCAACTGCGCGGCCGGGAGATGGACACCGTGGAGCTCGACTACAAGGGAGAGCCCAAGGACACCGCCCGCACACGCCGCATCGCGAGCACACGCGCGATGGCCGCCCTCACCGACCGGGCGCCCCGCATGGTCGGCGTCGTCTCGTCCGTGACGCTGCTCCTGGGCGCCGGAGCGCTGGCGGGCGCGCTGGTGACCGAGGACCCTCCGGGCGAGGCCGCGCGGGGGGCGTACGCCTTCGTCCAGGGGGCCGCCGAGACCGCGCAGGCGCTCGGGTCCTGGCTGATCGGCTTCGGCTTCATACTCTTCGTCACCTGGGGCCGCCGCGCCTACAAGGATCCCGCCGCCCGCCGCACCATCGGCATCCTCTGGGATGTCGGCACGTTCTGGCCGCGCGCCGCCCACCCCTTCGCACCGCCCTGCTACGCCGAGCGCGCCGTGCCCGACCTGACCTGGCGCATGGCCAGCTGGATCCGCGCCACCGGCGGACGGCTCGTCCTGTCCGGGCACTCCCAGGGCAGCGTGCTGGCCGCCGCCGCGGCCTGGCAGCTGAAGCCGTCGGTACGCAAACGGATCGCGCTGCTCACCTACGGCTCACCCCTGGAGCGCCTGTACGGGCGCTGGTTCCCGGCCCACTTCGGCCCGGCCGCCCTCACCTCGCTGCACCGCGAGGTCGCCTGCTGGCGCAATCTGTACCGCCTGACCGACCCCATCGGCGGACCCGTCCGGCTGCCCGGTGACTGCGGCCCCCAGGTCGACCGCGAGCCCCTCAAGGACCCGCTCGCCTACGGACGCACCGAGAAGCAGCCGCTGCCCGCGCCGATCCTCGGCCACTCCGAGTACCAGGCGGACCCTGCCTTCGCGGACGAGCGGGAACTGCTGCTGGCACGACTGAGGCCGGACGTCCCGGCCCCGCGCGCACAGGACGACGAAGGCGGCGTGCCCCAGAGCAGCTGACGGGCGGGGCGCCCTCGAGCAGCTGACCGGCGACGTGCTGCAGGGCCGCCGACCGGCGGTGCGCCTCAGGGCAGCTCCGGCAGGTCCTCCGCATAGAGCAGAGTGAGGTCGTCCGTGCTCGGCTCGTCCAGCTGGGCGACCCGCCCCGCGTGCCGCTCCACCATCGCCTCGAAGGTCTGCCGCGCGGTGCGGCCGTTGCCGAACGCGGGTCCCTTCGGGATCGCCGTGAAGTACTTCAGGAGCGCCTCGGCCGCGCCCGGGGCCAGCCGGTACTCGTGCTCCTCGGCCTGCTGCTCCATGATCCGCAGCAGCTCCTCGGGAGCGTAGTCGCTGAAGGTGATGGTCCGTGAGAAGCGGGACGCCACACCGGGGTTGACCGAAAGGAAGCGCTCCATCTCGGCCGTGTAACCCGCGACGATGACGACCACGGCCTCCCGGTGGTCCTCCATCAACTTCACCAGCGTGTCGATGGCCTCGCGCCCGAAATCGCGGCCCGAATCCTCCGGTGACAGCGCGTAGGCCTCGTCGATGAACAGCACACCGCCGCGTGCCCGATCGAAGGCCTCCTGGGTGCGGATCGCGGTGGAGCCGATGTGCTCGCCGACCAGGTCCACCCGGGACACCTCGACGAGATGGCCCTTCTCCAGGACGCCGAGCGAGGCGAGGATCTCGCCGTACAGCCGGGCGACCGTCGTCTTGCCGGTGCCGGGGGAGCCCGTGAAGACCAGATGGCGTCGGACGGAGGCCGCCTTGAGGCCCGCCTGCTGGCGGCGGCGGCCCACCTCGATCATGTCGGTGAGGGCTCGCACCTCGCGCTTGACGCTCTCCAGGCCCACCAGCGCGTCGAGTTCCCCGAGCACGGCCTTCGACGTGCGCGCCGGCTGCGCGGGCTCCATGGCGGCGACGAGGGGCTCCTGCTCGGTGGTGCGCTGACCGGGGATCGCACCCAGCAGGCTGGGCGACGGGCTCGACGTCTGTACGGCGCTCTCGTGCGCCGGGGAACGCAGTCCGGCGCTCTCGTCGCTCGTGCAGTCCTCGACGACCGGGCCGCCGCCCGAGCCCTGCGCGCCGCCGTCGGCGAACTCGTAACCCCCGCGCGCACACCGCTCCGTACGGCACTTCTTCAGCGTCGCGCGGCAGCCGTCGATCACATGGAAGCCGTAGCCCCCGCTGTCGTTCACCCGGCAGTTGAGGAAGCTGCCGCGACCCCCCGCCGACACATAGAAGCCCGCCTCGGCCGGTGAAGTGACCGTGCAGCGCTCGATGGTGGGATCGGCGCCCTTGGTGACGATCACGCCGGTCTGGGTGCCGTCCACGGTGCAGCCGGACAGGGTGCCGCCGCTGCCGTGGTCACGGAACCAGGCGCCGGTCGCGGCGTCCCGGATACGGCAGTCGTCCAGCTGTGCGGTGGCGCCGTCGCTCACCGAGACGGCGGTGTTGCGTACTTGGGAGAGATCGCTGTCGACGACGTCGGCACGCGAACCGCGGTCGAGGACGAACAGGGCGTCCGGCACGTCGTGCACCCGGCACGAGTCGAGCACCGCGGTCGCGCCGTCGCTGACCCACACCGCGGGGTAGTCGCCGGTGCTGTCGAAGATCTCGCACTGGTTGGCGTCCACACGCGTGCCCGGGTCCCAGACCGACAGGCCGTTGCGCCCGAACTGCCGTACGCTCGTGCGCGTCAGCGTGAGGACCGAGCGCGAGCGCAGATCGACCGCGTTCTCCGGGATGTCGTGGATACGGCAGTCGGCGAGCGTGAGCACCGCGTCCGTGTCGAGCGTGACGCCGTCGGCGGTCGTACGGTGCACATCGCAGTCGGTGAGATGAGCCGTCGCCCGCCCGGTGATCTGTACCCCGGAGCCCTTGACCTCGTACACCTCGCAGCCGACCGCCTCCAGCGACGAGCTCTCACCGGTCGCCGACAGCCCCGCGCCGGAGGTGTGGTGCACCCGGCAGCGCTCCAGGCGCGGATGGGCGCCCCCGCGGACCGCGACGCCCGACTGCCCGGCCGCGACGACCTCGCACTCCTCGAACACCCCACCGCCGCCGTCGAGTACGGCGATGCCGATGCCGGCCGGATTGTCGACGGTGCATCGGCGCACGGTCGGACGGGCGCCGCCGCGCACCTCGATCCCGGCCGCGGACCGGGTGACGATCCGCACGTCCAGGAGCTCCGGAGTGCCCTCCTCGACGAGCAGCGCGGGCGCCGCCGAGTCCTGGCCCTCCACGTGCAGGTCCTGGACCACGGCGGAGGCGCGCACGGTCAGCGGCACCCCGTCCACCGGAGCGATGCGCAC
Source organism: Streptomyces sp. R41 (assembly GCF_041053055.1). NCBI lineage: Bacteria > Bacillati > Actinomycetota > Actinomycetes > Kitasatosporales > Streptomycetaceae > Streptomyces > Streptomyces sp. R41. The sequence goes on along the minus strand of NZ_CP163443.1, from coordinate 1,241,566 downwards.
GGAGCCAGGGGAGCCCTCGGGGCCCCGCAGCGTCACCGCGCGCTGCACCACCAGGTTCTCCCGGTAGGTGCCGGGAGCGACGGTGAGCACATCGCCGTCTGCCGCGGCCTCCAGGGCGGCGGCCAGCGATGCGTACTCTCCCGTGCGGCGCCGCCACCGCGAGGTGCCGGTGTGCGTCACCTGGACCGTGCCCTGTGCCATGGCGCTGTTGTGCCCCCACCTCGTCGTACGCGGGTCCTGCGAGGCCGTACTGAAACCCCGTCGGGATCAAGGACAGCCTCTCACGGCGGTGCCGAACAGTTCGGCCGGTCCACCGTAGCGTGCGCGGGGACGCCGGGTTGACCGGAGCGGGAAGGCCGTCAGCTGCCGGTGCCGGTCCTGCCCCAGTCGGGACCCGCCTTGTCCCATGCCTGGTCCCAACGGGCGTACCGGCGACGGATCATGCGCCAGACGATCAGCCGTCTGCCGCCCTCGACGATGCCCGCGGACAGCAGGGCCGCGCCGAATCCGGCCAGCACGGCGTGCGTCGTCGCGGTGGCGCTGTCCAGTGGGCGGCCGACTATTCGGCCGTGCAGGTCGGTCCAGATGGTGAAGTGGTCCCCATGGTGGGGGGACTTGAGGGCGGCTGTCACCGTGCCGTGGCGCGCGGTGCCGTCCGGTGCCGTCCAGTCGGCGAGGACGCGGCTGTGGGCATCCCGCGCGGAGGAGGTCTCGGGGTCGGGATCCAGCGGGCTGCGGGACAGCTTCTTGACGACGGTGGCCGCCACCTCGTGGCGGCTGTGCCGCTGGTCCCGCACGGACTGCTGCAACGCGTCCTGGGCCGCGGCCCCGACGACGGAGCCGATGACGGGAGCGGCGACGAGGACGAGCAGCACTGCCGCCAGGGCCAGCCAGGCCTCGACCAGATCGGTCGTGCGGCGCAGCGGATTGTGCCGCCAGCGCCAGAGTCCCCTGATAGCTCGCACCGTCCCGCACCCCCTTCCGCGTCCGTGATAACCCGCAGCGGAGCCGCTCACGCGAGAGCACGGGGAAGAGAGAGCGAAATCACCCTTCCCCCGGGCCTCTCATGAACTTCTCACGAAGTCTCAACGATCGTGCCCAGGGCCCGGGTTCCCTCCCGGCGGGCACATTCACGGAACTCGGTCGCGCGGACTATTCGAGGACGGTGACCGGGTCGCCGACGCGCACCGCGCCGGGGGACTCGGGCACCAGATTCTGCCCGAAGACCAACTGGCCGCCGAAGCGGCGGTGGCGCCCGAGGGTGCGCAGGGGCTCTTTGCCGCGCTCGGCGGTCGACTGGTCGGTGGTGGTCACGACGCATCGGCCGCACATCTTGGCGACGCGGAAGGTGACCTCGCCGATGGCGATCCGGGACCAGTCGTCCTCGGCCCAGGCGGCCGTGCCGGACACGACCATGTTCGGCCGGAAACGGTTCATCGGTAGCGGGCCCTCATGGGCGTGGTCGCCTTGCGCGATCAAAGAGTTGAGGGCCTGCAGCGAGGCGAGTGTCGTCACGAGCAGCGGATAGCCGTCGGCGAAGCTGACGGTCTCGCCCGGGCGCGCGAAGTCCGGGTCGACCGGCCGACGCGTGGCGGGATCGTCCATGTGGACGAGGCGAACCTCGACGCCCAGGTAGTCGCTGCACCAGGCGTGCGCGGCGGCGTCGGCGAGGACGGCATCCACCTTGTCCCCGAAGATGTCCAGCGTCGTCGTGCCGATCGGCTCGGGCACGGGAACGCTGACCGGCTCACGGCCTTCCGCGGACAGCCGTATGCCGCCGCCGGGCAGCAGCTCGGCGGCGGCGAGTGCCAGACGTGGCTGCTGGCGTTGCGTGACGACCTTTCCCCCGTCGTCGATCAGTACCCAGCGTCGGTCTCCGGCCAGCCCCCAGGGCTCCACGACGGCCTCCCGGGACGACTGGCCCCGGAACGCCTTGACCGGATGGACATGGATCGAGTGCAGCTCCGCGTTCCCCATGACCGTCATGGTGCCAGCAGGCACCGACAATCCGGCGCGAATTACTCAGTAGCCGCGGTACTGCTGGTTGTTGTAGGGGTCCTGGTAGGGAGCCGGAGCGGGGCGGGGAGCCGCGGGGCGCATCGCCTCGTAGCCCGTGCCGCCCATTGGGCGCTGCTGCTGCGGCTGGGCGCCCGGATAGCCGCGCGGTCCCCCCGCCTGCTGCGGGATGTACGGCGCGGGGGCCTGCTGCAGCGGCGCGGGCTGCTGGGCCTGCGGGTAGCCGTACGAGGGAGCCTGGTGGGAGGGCCCGGCCGGCAGGGCGGGAAGTGCCGACGGGAGGGCCGGCAGATGGCTGCCCGTGTCGTAGGCGGCGGGAACCCGGATCGGAGCGATCTGAGGGGTGCCCCGCTCGGCGACGAGCGAGTCGTAGATCGGGGTGTCCGGGAAGAAGGACGGCGCGGAGTAGTAACCGCCGCCATAGGTGGAGCGGGGGGAGGTCATGGCACATAAGTTAAGCCCACGATGTGCTGGTTGGGGAGACCGATAAGAGGGTTGTTTTCCGTGTCGGCAGTGACGCGGGATCCCCAATGCGAGCGAACTCGGCAAAAAAGGACGCCAAACGGCGCTCGGATCGTGTAAAGGCCGAGTTCCGGGTGGGTTACCCGCGGTTGACCACGGATCTTCCAGTGCGAGGCATGGGAGTTCGGTGGGCCGGGGGATTAGGTTTGGCGGAACGGAGTCAGTGGCCTGCCCGAGGCGCGGCCCGGCGCGGAGACACGTGATGGGGGCGTACATGTCAATGCCTAAGGGATCGAATGTTCCCGTGCCGACGACCGCACTGCGCGTCGAATTGGGCTGGCGTTCAGGACCGGGGGTGCCCGACGCGGATGCCTCGGCGCTGTTGCTGGTGTCCGGAAAGGTCCGCTCGGACGGCGACTTCGTCTTCTACAACCAGCCGGCGCACTCCTCCGGTGCCGTGCGGCACGAGGGCAAGCGGGACGCCGGCGGTCAGGTCACAGACGCTCTGCTCGTCGATCTCGCGCGCGTGGAGCCGGCGATCGAGACCGTGGTGCTGGCCGCTTCCGCGGACGGCGGCACTTTCGGGCGGGTTCCCGGGCTCTACATCCGGGTGGTCGACGCGCAGCGGGGCACGGAGGTCGCGCGCTTCGACAGTGCCGACGCGACCGTCGAGACCGCATTCGTGCTCGGCGAGTTCTACCGGCGCCAGGGCGCCTGGAAGTTCCGCGCCGTCGGGCAGGGCTACAGCAGTGGACTCGAAGGGCTGGCCACGGACTACGGGATCACGGTGGACGAACCGCAGCACGCGGCACCGCCTGCCGCCGTACCGCCCGCGCCCGTCACCCGTGTGCAGAGTCCGCCGCCGCCCCCGGCTCCGCCGGTGACCATGCCACCGCCGGTCGCGCCTTCCGTCACCATGCCGCCGCCCGCACCGCCCGCACCGCCCGCACCGCCCGCACCGCCCGCACCGCCCGCACCGCCCGCGGCTCCGGTCCGCCTCTCCAAGGTGACGCTCACCAAGGAGGCTCCCTCGGTCTCGCTCGCCAAACAGGGCGGCACCTCGGGCACGATGCGCGTGAACCTCAACTGGCAGGTGCGCAAGCAGTTCTCGGGGTGGGGCAGCAAGCGGGGCCGGGCCGTCGCGATGCACGCGGACCTCGACCTCGACCTGTGCGCCCTGTACGAGCTGTCGGACGGCCGCAAGGGAGTCGTCCAGGCGCTCGGCAACGCCTTCGGGGCGCTGCACCAGCCCCCGTACATCCACCTCGACGGCGACGACCGCACCGGCGCCGTGGCCAGTGGCGAGAACCTGTCCATCAACCTCGATCACAAGCAGAGCTTCCGGCGCATCCTCATCTTCGTGACCATCTACGAAGGAGCACGCTCCTTCGCCGACCTGCACGCCACGGTCACCCTCCAGCCGCTCGGCGGCGCGCCGGTCGACTTCTCTCTCGACGAGTGCACGGTGCCCTCGACCGTCTGCGCCCTCGCCCTCATCACCAACAACGGCGGCGACCTGGTCGTCCAGCGCGAGGCCCGCTACCTGGTCCCCGAGCGCGGAGTGAGTCCGCAGCGCACCGTGGACTACGCCTACGGGTGGGGCATGAACTGGACCCCCGGCAGGAAGTGAGCGATCAGCTCTCGTCCAGGGCGGTGTCGGGACGCGCGTAGGTGCGGCCCTTCCAGGCGGCGCCGCGCCCCCTGTAGTGCTGCACCGCGGAATCGACCGTCATGAGGAGGTACAAGAACGCGGTGGCCGGCAGCAGCGGGGCCGGCCACAGCGGCTGCCGGTAGTAGCGGAGCATCGGCAGATACGTCGCCGTCATCAGCAGCCACGCGAGCCCTCCGGCGGTCGCCGCCCACGCGTTGGCCGCGGCAAGGCCCACCACGAGGGCGACCGGCGGCACCAGGTACACCAGGGTCAGGCCGGCGACCGTTCCGGCGAGCAGCGGCGGGCTGTGCCGCAGTTGGGCGTACGCGCTGCGCGAGACCATCCGCCACAGGTCGTGGAGCCGCGGATACGGCCGCACGCTGTTCACCCGCTCGGCGAGCCCCAGCCAGATGTGGCCGCCGCCGCGCTTGACCGCCCGGGCGAGCGCCACGTCGTCGATCACGGCATGCCGGATCGCGTCCGGGATCCGCGCCCGCTCGGCGGCGTCGGTACGGAGCAGGACACAGCCGCCCGCCGCGGCCGCCGTCCGCGAGCCCTTCACCGCGATCCGTCGGAAGGGATAGAGCTGTGCGAAGAAGTAGACGAAGGCGGGCACGACGAGCCGCTCCCACACGCTCTCCACGCGCAGCCGGGCCATCTGCGAGACGAGGTCGAAGCCGCCAGTGCGCGCGGCCGCCACCAACTCCCGCAGGCTGGCAGTGTCATGGGCGATGTCCGCGTCCGTCAGCAGCAGATATTCGGGTCCACGCGCGCGTGCCAGGTCGATTCCGTGGCGCACGGCCCAGAGCTTGCCCGTCCAGCCCGCGGGCGGCTCCCCGGGCGAGTCGACGGTGAGCGGCAGCCCGCCATGCGTGCGGGCGAGTTCACGAGCGAGCTCCCCGGTGCCGTCCGAACTGCCGTCGTCGACGAGGAAGATCTCCGCCCGCCCCGGATAGTCCTGGGCGAGGAGCGACGGCAGGCTCACGGACAGAACAGCCGCCTCGTCCCGCGCCGGTACGACGACACAGACAGAGGGCCAGTCGTCCGGATCCCGGCGCGGCGGCAGCCGCACATCCGTACGCCAGAAAAAGCCCTGGCCGAGCAGCAGCCACAGCCACGCGGCCAGTGATCCCCCAGCGATCCACACAACGGCGCTCACCCGCCGCAGTCTGCCCCACCCCGGCCGTCCGTTGAGGCGGATCGTCTAAGGTGACCGGGTGAAGATCGCGCTCATGGACTCCGGAATCGGACTGCTCGCCGCTGCCACCGCAGTACGTCGACTGCGGCCCGACGCCGATCTCGTGCTCTCCTCGGACCCTGGCAGCATGCCCTGGGGGCCGCGTACGCCGGAGGATGTCACCGCACGCGCCCTCGCCGTCGCCGAGGCCGCTGCGCGGCATCGGCCGGACGCGCTGATCGTCGCCTGCAACACCGCCTCCGTACGCGCCCTGCCCGCACTGCGCGCCCGCCTTGAGCCGGAGGTGCCCGTCATCGGCACCGTCCCGGCGATCAAGCCGGCCGCGGCGGGCGGCGGTCCCGTCGCGATCTGGGCCACGCCCGCCACCACCGGCAGCCCCTATCAGCGGGGACTCATCCGTGAGTTCGCGGACGGAGTGACCGTCACCGAGGTGGCCTGCCCCGGCCTCGCCGACGCCGTGGAACACGCGGATCAGACAGCCATCGATGCCGCGATCGCCGCCGCCGCGGAGCGCACCCCTGAGGATGTAAGGGCCGTCGTTCTGGGCTGCACCCACTACGAGCTGGTCGCCGAGCGCATCCGCGCGGCCGTACAGCAGCCCGGACTTCCGCCGCTGGTCCTGCACGGGTCCGCCGGTGCGGTCGCCGCCCAGGCGCTGCGCAGGATCGGCGAGCTCCCGGACCCCGAGGCTCCCGCCGACTCCGCCGTCACGGTGCTCCTCAGCGGTCGTGAGGGCGCGTTGCCCGCGACCGCGCTGGAGTACGAGGAAGGCCGCCTCCTGTCGGCGGTCAGTCCCGCACGCTGACTTACGGTCACCGCCGGTCATCGCGCGGACGCCCTCCGTACGGCGGCGGCCCACCCGGAGGAGTAACGCTCCGCGACACGGTGCCCGCGGTGCGGAACCTGAGTAGTCTCATTGACATGAGGGACCATCCACACGGCGAAAGCACGCACTCGGAGGTCTGGACCGGGCGTGCGACCAACCGCGTCCAATGGCTGCCCGCGCTCGGCGGCGCCGCCTGCCTGGCGCTCGGTATCGAGCTGGCCGTCGACTCCGTGTGGACGTCGGGCACGGCCCCGCTCGTCATGTCCGTGGTCGGATGCATCGCGGCCGGGCTGCTGATCCTGTTCGGCACGCTCGCGTTCGTGCACGTCGCCGTGAAGGTCGACAAGGACTGCGTCGAGGTGCGCTGCGGCCACATCGGTCTGCCGCGCCGCCGCATTCCGCTCTCCAGCGTCGTGGGTGCCGACTTCGAGCCCCGCGTCACTCCCCGCCAGTGGGGCGGCTGGGGCTACCGCTGGCGGCCTGAGAAGGGGACCGCCGTGATCGTCCGACGCGGCGAGGGCGTGGTGCTGCGTCTCGGCGACGGGCATACGTTCACGATCACGGTGGACAACGCAGAGGCGGCGGTACGGATCATCCGTGACCGTCTGCGCCCGGCCAGCCCCGGCACCGTGATCTGACCCGTTCCTGCCCGCCGGCGTACCGCGCTTCACGGCTCCAATTGGTCGCCGCGGCGACGCTCGATGGTGGCCATGACGTTTTCCGGCCCCTCGTCGGCCAGCGGCCGTGCCGTGGCGAGCCCCGCGAGCAGACCCGCTCCGGCCGTCACCGTGGTGAAGCTCAGCGCGTTGCCGATGGACGCGATTGCGGCCAGCGCGGTCAGGGCCGCGCCCGCCGTCAGCGCGATCGGTGTGGTGCGCGGAGTGCGCCACAGGGCGTACAGGACCCAGCAGAACGCCGCCGCGAGCAGTGCCACGCCGATCAGGCCCTGCTCGGCCGCCTGCTGAAGTGGCGCTGAGTGGGGCTTGCCGTCGGGGAGCAGGGATTGCGTGACCGTCGGGCTGAGCTCTCCGTAGCGCCCGGGACCGACACCCAGCGCCGGATCCTGGCGGGCCAGGCGGAGCGCGTCGCGCCAGAGCAGGACCCGGTGCTGGGTCAGCTGTCCCTCCAAGGAGGCGGTGAGGCCGTCGGGCAGCGCGTCCTCGGCGATCGCCCAGGTCGCTCCCGTCACCAGGGCCGCGGTGAGCGCCAGACCCGCGAGGCCCAGGGCGCGGTGGCGCATGCGGGCGGTGGCCACCGAACACAGCAGGACCCCGGCGCAGGTGACGAACCCCGTGGTCGACCCCAGCACCGCCGCGGTCACCGCGACCCCGGCGGCCAGCAGCCTCAGCGTGAGGCGCAGCGCCGGCGGGCGTGCCGCCCAGGCCGCGCAGCACGCGGCGCCGGTGGAGAGCGTCAGCAGTGCGGCCGTGGCGCCCGTGTGACCGAGCTGCAGGGTGATCTGCGGGCCGGGAGTGGCGATCGCGAGGCCGAGTCCGGCAAGCGCCCCGGCGCAGGGCGCGGCGACCGGCAGAAGCGCCCCGAAGATCCGTCCCGAGGCGTATCCGGCCGCCACCGCGAGTACCGCCAGCAGTACGCCCTCGGGTCTGCCGTCATGCGCGGCCGCCGTGATCAAGGACCAGACGGCGCAGGCCGCGAGCACGATCACGCCCACGGCGTCCGAAGCGTTGCGTCTTTCGTCCGCGGCCGCCGAATCGGCCGCGGACGTCATCCCCGTGGACCCCACCCCGTCGCCCCCCGTGTATGACGGGCCCCGGTCGTCGTGGCCGCATCCGGCCGCACGTCAGAGGCTCGGGCACACGGTAACGGGTGATGCACCGGTTTGTGGACAAGTTGCGCAGAAACGTTGCAGCAGATGCGTGCGGCGCGTCCTGCCGGCAGCCGTTCGCCCACCGAGGCCGACGAGACCGTGCTGTCGGTGCCAAGGTCACGCGCCGTACACTCCCCGAGTGACCGCCACAGCAACCACCGTAGAAGAGCCGGAACAGCTCGAACCCCAGGCCGCACCCGCCTCGCGCGCTGCCGGACTGGCGCGGCGTCTCGCTCCGTACGCCGCCGCGGCGCTCTCCGGAGTGCTGCTGTACGTCAGCTTTCCGCCGCGGACCGTGTCGTGGCTGGCCCTGCCGGCCTTCGCGGTCTTCGCCTGGGTCCTGCGCGGCCGCACCTGGAAGGCGGGTCTCGGGCTCGGTTATCTGTTCGGCCTCGGGTTCCTGCTGCCGTTGCTCGTGTGGACCGGTGTCGAGGTCGGCTCCGGGCCGTGGCTGGCTCTCGTCGCGGTGGAGGCGGTGTACATAGCGCTGGTCGGCGCGGGCGTCACGCTTGTCTCCCGGCTGCCCGCGTGGCCGCTGTGGGCGGCCGCGGTGTGGATCGCGGGAGAGGCGGCACGCGCGCGTGCGCCGTTCGGCGGCTTCCCCTGGGGAAAGATCGCCTTCGGGCAGGCCGACGGCGTCTTCCTTCCGCTCGCCGCGGTGGGCGGCACCCCTGTGCTCGGCTTCGCCGTCGTGCTGTGCGGCTTCGGTCTGTACGAGATCGTGCGCCTGGTCGTCGAAGGCCGGCGAACCCGTGTCGTCCGGCGAGGTGCCGCCGCGGTGGCACTGCTGAGTGTCGTCGTGCCCGTGGTGGGGGCGCTCGCCGCGCGGACGCTGGTGAGTGACAAGGCCGAGAACGGGACGGCGACCGTCGCGGTCATCCAGGGAAACGTGCCGCGTGCGGGGCTCGAGTTCAACGCCCAGCGACGCGCCGTTCTCGACTACCACGCGCGGGAGACCGAGCGGCTGGCCGCCGAGGTCAAGGCGGGCAAGTTCGCCCAGCCGGACTTCGTGCTGTGGCCGGAGAACTCCTCCGACATCGACCCGTTCGCCAACGCCGACGCGCGCGCCGTGATCGACAGCGCGGCCAAGGCGATCGGCGCTCCCATCTCGGTGGGCGGTGTCGTCGAGCGCGACGGCAAGCTCTACAACGAGCAGATCCTCTGGGACCCGGAGAAGGGGCCGACCGACACCTACGACAAGCGGCAGGTCCAGCCCTTCGGCGAGTACCTCCCGATGCGGTCGCTGCTCGGGGCGATCAACAAGAACTGGACCAGCATGGTCCGTCAGGACTTCAGCCGGGGCACCAAGCCGGGCGTGTTCACGATGGACGGCGCCAAGGTCGGCCTGGTCACCTGCTACGAGGCCGCCTTCGACTGGGCCGTGCGCTCCGAGGTCACCGACGGCGCGCAGCTGATCTCCGTGCCGAGCAACAACGCGACCTTCGACCGCAGCGAGATGACCTACCAGCAGCTCGCGATGTCCCGCGTCCGCGCCGTGGAGCACAGCCGCACCGTCACGGTACCGGTGACGAGTGGCGTCAGCGCCGTGATCATGCCGGACGGGAAGATCACCCAGAAGACCGGGATGTTCGTGGCCGACTCGCTGGTCCAGAAGGTGCCGCTGCGCTCCTCCCAGACCCCTGCCACGAAGCTCGGCATCCTCCCCGAGATGGCTCTGCTGCTGGTCGCGGCGGGCGGGCTCGGCTGGGCGGTGGCGACGACGGTTCGTGGACGTCGGAACGTCAGCAGGTAGGACGCCCCGGCCGCCAGGGGGTAACGGAGCGCGGCCGTTAGGGTCGAGTCATGGCTACTCCAGACTTCATTCACACGATCCGGGCCTCCGCGGGCCATCAGCTTCTCTGGCTCCCCGGGGTGAGCGCCGTCGTCTTCGACGACGAGGGCAGAGTGCTGCTGGGGCAGCGCTCGGACAACGGTCGGTGGGCGCTGATCTCCGGTATGCCCGATCCAGGCGAGCAGCCCGCGGCCTGTGCGGTGCGCGAGGTGTACGAGGAGACCGCCGTACGGTGCGAAGTCGAGCGGGTCGTTCTTGTCCAAGCCGGGGAGCAGGTCACCTTCGACAACGGTGACATCTGCCAGTTCATGGACACCACGTTGCGGTGCCGGGCCGTCGGCGGCGAAGCCCGTGTCAACGACGACGAGTCGCTGCAGGTCGGCTGGTTCGACGTGGACGCCCTGCCGGAGCTGAGCGAGCACGCCCTCTTCCGGATCAAGCAGGCACTGTCCGATGCACCCACATGGTTTGCACCCACGACCTGAGGGTGAAGTGTGTGTGGTGACCACATCGGTTGGGGCGTGGGCGCTGCTTAGGGTCGAGGCATGACCGCGCCCAGCGCCCTCCCGGGCCCCCACGCCCCCGCACTCGACCTCGGCGGCCGCACCGCCCTTGTCACCGGCGCCGCAGGCGGCATCGGCCGCGCCTGCGCGCTGCGGCTCGCCGCCGCCGGCGCCAAGGTGAGAGCGGTCGACCGGGACGCCACGGGCCTGGACGCGCTGGCCGAACAGGCCCAAGGCCTGGCGGGCACCGTCGAGCCGCACGTCCTCGACCTCACCGACCTCGACGCGGCGGAGCAGGCAGCCGCGGGCACCGACGTCCTCGTGAACAATGCCGGGCTTCAGCTGGTGCGCCCCATCGAGGAGTTCCCTCCCGATGTCTTCCACACCGTGCTGACCGTGATGCTGGAGGCACCGTTCCGGCTCATCCGCGGAGCGCTGCCCCATATGTACGGGCAGGGCTGGGGCCGTATCGTCAATGTCTCGTCGGTCCATGGACTGCGAGCCTCGGCGTTCAAGTCTGCGTATGTGGCCGCGAAGCATGGCCTTGAGGGGCTCTCGAAAACCGCCGCTCTGGAAGGCGCGCCCCATGGAGTCACCTCGAATTGTGTGAACCCGGCCTATGTGCGCACCCCACTGGTCGAGACGCAGCTCGCCGACCAGGCGCAGGCGCACGGGATTCCGGTGGAGCGTGTGCTGGCCGAAGTGCTGCTGCAGGACAGCGCGGTCAAGCGGCTCATCGAGCCGGCGGAGGTCTCGGAAGCGGTGGCCTATCTGTGCGGTCCGCAGGCGTCCTTCATCACCGGTACGTCCCTGGTGCTGGACGGGGGCTGGACCGCGCACTGAGCCGGGGCCGAACCGGAGCCTGGTCGTGAGTTGTCCACAGGTCCTCTGGTGCCGGCCCGCCGATGCGTAATCCTGTGAGCATGTCCCGCGATCACGTGCAATCCGCCGAGCGCTCGGCCGACAGCGCCGAGGCGCCGTTTCTGGAACTCCTGGCCAGAGGCGCGTCCGCCGACGCGTACGAGCAGCCGGTGCTGCTCGCCCGCGCCGAGGGCCGGCCGCCCGAGCGCATCGCAGCGCTCGAACAGGCCAAGCTGCTCGCCCTGCGTGTGCGCTCGGAGATAGAGGGACGGCGCCGTCGTGAGGCCGAGCTCTCCGCGCTGTTCGAGACCGCGCACGACCTGGCAGGCCTGCGGGACCTCGACGCCGTACTGCAGGCGATCGTGCAGCGGGCCCGGTCACTGCTCGGCACGGACATCGCGTATCTCAGCCTGAACGACGAGGCCAGGGGCGACACGTATATGAGGGTCACCGAGGGCTCGGTCGCCGCGCGCTTCCAGCAGCTGCGGCTCGGCATGGGGGAGGGGCTGGGCGGACTCGTCGCACAGACCGCCCGCCCCTATGTCACCGACGACTACTTCGAGGACGAGCGTTTCCAGCACACCCACACCATCGACGCGGGCGTACGGGACGAAGGGCTCGTCGCGATTCTCGGCGTGCCGCTGATGATCGGGCCCCAGGTCATCGGGGTGCTGTTCGCGGCGGACCGCCGCGCGCGGGTCTTCGAGCGGGAGCAGATCGCCCTCCTCGGCTCGTTCGCGGCCCTGGCCGCGGCGGCCATCGACACGGCGAACTGGCTCGCGGAGACCCGCTCGGCCCTCGACCGGCTGGGCCGCGCCAATGAAATCATCCAGGACCGCAGCGGGGTGATCGAGCGTGCGTCGGACGTCCACGACCGGCTCGCCGAGCTCGTGCTGCGCGGCGGCGGCGTGCACGACGTGGCCGCCGCCGTCTCCGAAGTCCTCGACGGGACCGTCGAGTTCGCCGAATCGGGCGGCGCGTCGACGGCTGCTGTGGAGGCATCCCGCACCGAGGGCCACGCCGTGCGGCACGGGGACGACTGGGTCGCCGCCGTGGCCGCCGGAGGCGAGCTGCTCGGCGCGCTGGTGCTGCGCGGGCATCCGGGCCTCGACCCCGTCGACCAGCGCACCCTGGAACGGGCCGCGATGGTCACGTCACTGCTCCTGCTCGCCAGACGCTCGGCCTCCGAGGCCGAACAGCGCGTCCGCGGCGAGCTGCTGGACGACCTGCTGGACGCCCGCGACCGCGATCCACGCCTGCTGCGTGAGCGGGCCGCCCGCCTGCACGCGGACCTCGATGGCCCCCATGTGGTGCTGGCCGCCCGGCTCGACGCCACGGCCGCCGACGCCGGCCAGGAGTCCGCCGCCCGCAGACGGCTGTGGTCCGCCGCCTCCCATCTCGCCACCACGAGGCACGGGCTGGCCGCCGCCCGCGACGGCGGTACGGTCCTGCTGCTCCCCCTCGCGCCCGGCGACACCGCGACGACCCTGGCCCGCCGTACGGCCAAGCACCTCGGCACCGCGGTGCACGAGGGGGTCACCGTCGGTGCCTCCGCGCCCGTCGAGCAGCTCGCCGCCCGCCCGGACGCGGTGGCCGCCGCGTATGCGGAGGGACAGCGCTGCCTGGACGCCCTGCGTCTGCTCGGCCGCGCCGGAGACGGTGCAGCCGCGGAGGACTTCGGGTTCCTGGGGCTGCTGCTCGCCGGGGACCGGGACATCTCCGGCTTCGTCGACCGCACCATCGGCGGGGTCGTGGCATACGACGAACGGCGCGGCACCGATCTGCTGCGCACCCTCGACGCGTACTTCGCCTGCGGCATGAGCCCGGCGCGCACGAAGGACGATCTGCATGTGCATGTGAACACGGTCGCGCAGCGGCTGGAGCGGGTGGGACGGCTGCTCGGGGACGACTGGCAGAGTCCGGCCCGTGCGCTGGAGATCCAACTCGCCCTGCGGCTGCATCGGTTGTCGTCGGCCGCACCGCACTGACCCCCGCACGCGTCATCCGCGTACGGGGGCCAGGACGAGGTGGGGATCAGGAGGTCAGGCAGTGCGCGCGTCCGCCGTCGGGGCCGTCGCCGGCCGGTCGTCGGTCGGGGTCTCGACCTCGGCCAGGTCGCGGTGGCGTGTCTCCTTGGCGGCTCCCACCGCGATCAGTGTCAGGACGGCCGCCGCGATCACGTACAGGGCGATCGGTGTGGAGCTGCCGTAGTCGGACAGCAGGGCGGTCGCGATGAGCGGTGCGGGTGCGCCCGCCGCGACCGAGGCGAACTGGGCGCCGATGGAGGCACCCGAGTAGCGCATCCGGGTCGCGAACATCTCGGAGAAGAAGGCGGCTTGGGGTGCGTACATCGCGCCGTGCAGGACCAGGCCGACGGTGACGGCGAGCACCATGTTCCCGAAGCCGCCGGTGTCGATGAGGGAGAAGAACGGGAACATCCACAGGCCGACTCCGGCGGCGCCCAGCAGATAGACGGGCCGGCGGCCGATCCGGTCCGAGAGCGCGCCCCAGGCCGGAATGACGGCGAAGTGCACGGCGGACGCGATGAGCACCGCGTTGAGCGCCGTCTGCTTGGAGACGCCGGCCGACGTGGTGGCGTACACGAGGATGAAGGCGGTGATCACGTAGTAGCTGATGTTCTCCGCCATGCGGGCGCCCATCGCGACGAGCACATCACGCCAGTGGTGGCGCAGCACGGAGACCAGTGGCAGCTTCTCGGCCTCCGCGGCCTGCCCGTCCCGTGTCGCCGCGCGAGCCTTGGCCTGCGCCAACGCCTGCTTGAACACGGGCGATTCATCGACAGACAGACGTATCCACAAACCGACGATCACCAGGACGCCGGAGAGCAGGAACGGGATGCGCCAGCCCCAGGAGCCGAAAGCGTCGTCCGACAGCGTGGCCGTCAGCAGCGAGAGCACTCCGGTCGCCAGGAGCTGCCCCGCGGGCGCCCCGGTCTGCGGCCACGAGGCCCAGAACCCGCGCCGCTTGGCGTCGCCGTGCTCGGACACCAGGAGGACGGCGCCGCCCCACTCGCCACCCAGCGCGAAGCCCTGCACCAGACGCAGCACGGTGAGCAGTACAGGGGCGGCCACGCCGATGGTCGCGTACGAGGGGAGCAGGCCGATCGCGAACGTCGCCCCACCCATCAGCAGCAGGCTCAGCACCAGCAGCTTCTTGCGGCCGAGCCGGTCTCCGTAGTGCCCGAAGACGAGCGCACCCAGTGGCCGGGCCGCGAAGCCCACCGCGTACGTCAGGAACGACAGCAGCGTGCCGACGAGCGGGTCGTAGTCCGGGAAGAACAGTTTGTTGAAGACGAGGGCAGCGGCGGAGCCGTAGAGGAAGAAGTCGTACCACTCGATGGTGGTGCCGATGAGGCTCGCGACGACGATGCGCTTGAGGCTGGCGGGTGGTGGGGGAGCGGTTGCTGCGGAGGCCATGTGCGCCACTTCCTCGTGGTCGGTGGGGACGGGTACGTGTCGGCACACCGTAGGAAGACACAGGTCAGGCGCACATGTGCTGGGACAACATAGTTCAAGGGCGGGGTGTGCGTGCAGCCCCCATGCCTCCGTTCGGGCGCTCTCCGGAGCCGTACCGGAACAGGGCATGACGGGCGGACGTCCGCCCGCGTGGGTTCAGGCCTCCGGGATCGTGTCGGGCAGGCCGAGCGCGGCGGAGCAGTGGCGCCAGATGGCCGTGAGGGCCGTCTCCAGGGTGACGGTGGGATCGCGCAGCATCAGCCGGATTCCGTAGCCGTCGCTCAGGGAGAGGAGGAGCGTACTGAGTTCGTCCACGTCGGTCGGGGTGAACTCACCGGACGCGATGCCGCGCCGCACCGCGTCGGCCACCCACTCGTGGAGTTGGGCGTACAGGTCCACCGCGAACTGCCGTGTCGTCTCGTCGCGCAGCGCTCGTACCCACAGCTCCTGCCACAGCCGCCAGTCCTGGTGCAGTTGGGGGTCCGTCGGCAGCAGGCTGCGGAGAATGCGGGCGAGGGTGACGGCGGCCGGCACGGACTCCGCGTCGCGCCCCACGTCGACGGCCGTGTTGGCGAAGGAATGGGTCATCGCCTCGGTGAAGAGCTTTTCGCGTGTGTCGAAGTGGTAGTGCAGCAGCGCCGTCGACACCCCGGCCCGCTCGGCGACCATCCGCATCCGGATCTTCTCGAAACCGGTCTCGGCGATGACCTCGCACGCGGCGGTCAGGATGCGCTCGCGCGTGTCCGCCGTGCGCACCTTGGTTGACACCCTGCGACTCCCCTCGTCCGGCGGCTGTACGCCGCCACCATTTTCTCTCACTGCCGGGTCACCGGTGCCGCCGCCTCGCTCGGTCCCCGTTCCGGGTAAGGGTAGAAGCCCCGGCCGGACTTCCGGCCGAGCAGGCCCGCCTCCACCATGCGGGACAGCAGGGGCGGCGGGGAGTACAGCGGCTCCCTGAACTCGGCGTACAGAGACTCGGCGATGGCCCGCGTGGTGTCCAGGCCGATCAGGTCGGTCAGAGCGAGCGGACCGAGCGGGTGGGCGCAGCCCAGGACCATGCCGCGATCGATGTCCTCCACGGTCGCGGCGCCCGACTCCACCATGCGGACCGCGGCCAGCAGATAGGGCACGAGCAGCGCGTTCACGACGAAGCCGGCCCGGTCCTGGGCATGCACGACCTCTTTGCCGAGCACGCCGACGACGAAGGCGCCGGCGCGTGCCGTGGTGTCCGCCGACGTCAGCAGTGACGGCACGACCTCGACCAGCCGCAGCACCGGAACCGGGTTGAAAAAGTGCACGCCGACGACCTGGCCGGGCCGCGAGGTCGCGGCGGCCAGCCGGATGACCGGGATCGAGGAGGTGTTGGTGGCGAGGATGGCCTCCGGCGCGCTGACCACGCAGTCCAGCCGTTTGAACAGGTCGAGTTTGACCCGCACGTCCTCCGCGACGGCCTCGATGACCAGGTCACAGTCGTGCAGGGCCTCGATCTGTTCGACCACCGTGATCAGGCCCAGGGCCGCCGCACGCCGTTCGGCCGTGAGCCTGCCGTGCGCGACGGCCCGGTCCAGCGAGCGGACGATGCGCCCGCGGCCCGCCCGCGCCGCCCCCGCGTCGCGCTCCACGACCGTCACCGGCACTCCGGCCCGCGCGCCGACCTCGGCGATGCCCGCGCCCATGAGACCGCAGCCCACTACTCCGAGCCGCCCGATGGCGCCCATTGGTTCTCCTCTTCGTCTCGGATCCGTCCGCGCCCCGGGCAGCGGCCTGCTACGGGACGGGCTGGACCGGGGCCGCGCAGGCCCCGGCACCGTCACCGGGTGACGGGCAGGTCCAGGACCCCCGACCCCCGCTTGACGAGCTCGTTGGCGATGATCAGTCGCTGGATCTCGGAGGTGCCCTCCCAGATGCGGTCCACCCGCAGCTCGCGGTAGAGCCGCTCAACGGCGTACGACCGGTCGTAGCCCCGGCCGCCGTGGATCTGGAGACAGCGGTCGATCACCCGGCCCGAGGCCTCGCTGGCGGCGAGCTTGGCGATGGATGCCTTGGCATGCACGGTCTTGCGGTCCTCGGGCGAGGCCTGGTCCACCTCCCACGCCACCTGGTGGGTGTAGGCGCGGTTGACCGCGATGTCCACGGCGCAGTCGGCGAGCATGCCCTGCACCAGTTGGTAGGTGGCGATGGGCGCCCCGAACTGTTCGCGTTCCACGGCCCAGTCCCGGGACAGTTCCAGGGCCCGCTCCGCCGCCCCGATGGTGCGCGCCGCGATCATCAGGCGCTCCTCGGTGAACCACGAGCGCGTGATGTCGTGGCCCTCGCCGATGCCGCCGAGCACGGCGTCCTCGCCGACCTGCACATCGGTGAAGGTGAACTCGGGGTGCTCGTAGACGAAGGTGTGCATGAAGCGCGGTACGCGCGTCATCTCGATGCCGGGTGCGTCCTTGTCGACGAGGAACAGCGTCGGCGCGCGGTTCGCTCCCGCCGCGGCGAGGACGATCATGAAGTCGGCGTGGTCGCCGACGGTCACGAACCACTTCTCGCCGTTCAGGACCCAGCCGCGGTCGTTCTTCGTCGCCGTGGTGGCCAGGTTCCGCGGGTCCGAGCCGGCGCCCGGCTCGGTCACCGCGTAGCAGTCCCGGCGCTCGCCCCTGATCACCGGGATCAGGAAGCGCTCGCGCTGCTCGGGCGTGCAGTGGCGCAGCGCGTTGGCCGGCCGCCAGACCATGTCCCACAGGGCGCCGGTGAGCCGTCCCAACTCCTCCTGCACGGTGACCTGTTCGGCGATGGTGAGGCCGGCGCCGCCCCACTCGGCGGGCATGTTGACGGCCTGCAGCCCGGCGTCGAGCACCGCGTCGCGGATCTTGGCGTGCGCGCTCTCGGGCAGGCCGTTGCCCTCCTCGCACGGGAGCTCGTAGGGGGTGATGAAGTCGGTGAGGGCACGCGCGTCGGCCTTGAGCCGGACCTGGCGCGGGGTGAGGCGGAAGTCCATGGAAGTCCTCGCTGCTCGGTGATGTGTGGGTGGCGCGGGGGTCACGGGGTCGGCAGCGCCAGGGCGCGGGTGCCGCGTTTGACGAGCTCGTTGGCGATGATCAGTCGCTGGATCTCGGAGGTGCCCTCCCAGATCCGGTCGACGCGCAGTTCGCGGTACATGCGCTCGACTGGACAGGTGCGGTCGTAGCCGCGGCCGCCGAAGATCTGCAGGCACCGGTCGGCGACCCGCCCCGCCGCCTCGCTGGCGGCGAGCTTGGCGGTGGAGGCCTTGGCGTGCAGGGTCTTGCGGTCGGTGTGCGGCTGGTCGGCCTCCCACGCGACCTGGTGGGTGTAGGCGCGGTTGACCGCGATGTCGACGGCGCAGTCGGCGAGCATGCCCTGGATCAGCTGGTACGAGGCGATGGGGGCGCCGAACTGCTGGCGTTCCACGGCCCAGTCGCGGGCGAGCTGAAGGGCGCGCTCGGCGGCGCCCACCGTGCGGGCCGCGATCATGAGGCGCTCGTCGGTGAACCATTGCTTGGTGAGCTCGTAGCCGTTGCCGACGCCGCCGAGCACGTCCTGGTCGGCGACGAAGACATCGGTGAAGGTGAACTCGGGGTGCCCGTTGACCGCGGAGTGCATGAAGCGGGGCACCCGTGTCATCGCCACGCCCGGGGCGGCTCTGTCGACGAAGAACAGCGTGGGCAGCCGCTCGGGCCCGGCGTCCGCCTGGACGAGCAGGAAGTCGGCGATGTCGCCGCAGGTGACGAACCATTTCTCGCCGTTGAGCAGCCAGCCGCCGTCGGTCCGGGTGGCGGTCGACGTGCCGGAGGCGGGGTCGGACCCGGCGCCCGGCTCGGTGACGGCGAACGCGTCGAACCTCTCGCCGCGGATGACGGGCAGCAGATACTTCTCGCGCTGACGCTCGTCGCCCTGGGCCAGGACGTTGGCGGGCCGCCAGGGGATGTCCCACAGGCAGTTGGTGACCTTGCCGAACTCCTCCTCGACGATGACCTGGTCGAGCAGACTGAGCCCGGCGCCGCCCCACTCGGCGGGCATGTTGATGGCGTAGACGCCCGCGTCCATCGCGGCACGCGTCAGTTCGGCGACGGTCTCCTGCGGGAGGGGGCCGCCGGCCTCCTCGGCTTGTTCCTCGTAACGCATGAGCAGCCGGGCGTAGTCGGCCGCGCGCCGCTTCAGGCGGGCCTGTTCAGGGGTGTAGCGCATGTCCATGGGGGACCTCTTCGGTACGGGGACGGCGGGTGGGGCGGGTGTCAGGCCAGTACGGCGCGGGAGTCCAGGGCGAGGACTCCGGTGGGTCGCACGAGCAGGGGGTTGACCTCGAGTTCGGCGATCTCGGGGTGGGCGGCGGCGAACGCGGTGACGGTCTCGATCGCCCTGGCCGCCGCGGTCACGTCGACGGCCGGCCGGCCGCGTACGCCGTCCAGCAGGGCGGCGGTGCGCAACTCCCGCAGCAGCCGCAGGGCACGGTCGGCCGGCACGGGAGCCAGGGTGAACATGACGTCGCGCAGCGGCTCGGCCAGTACTCCGCCCAGGCCCACCATGGCGACCGGCCCGAAGCGCGGGTCGCGGTCGACGCCGACGATCAGCTCGACTCCGTCGGAGAGGTCCGCCATGGCCTCCACCGAGTAGGCGGGCGCGCCCAGCCGTGCGTTCATCTCGCGGAAGGCGGCGAGCAGTTCGTCGGGGTCGGCCAGGCCCAGCGCCACACCACCGGCGTCCGACTTGTGCAGCAGGTGCAGGGCCTTGAGTACGTAGGGGCCGGCGAACTCGCGTGTGGCCGCGAGCAGTTCGCCTTCGTCGCGGACTTCGCGCGCGGCGGGGAAGGGGAGCCCGGCGGCTTCGAGCGCCCGGCGGGTCTCGAGGTAGCCGGACTCCCGCAGCGGCCCGGCGGCGCGCGGGAGGGGCGTGAGACCGATGTCGTAGGCGGTCGGCGCCGTCGCGGCGAGTGCGCGCGCCGCGTCCTCGGTCGCGCCGAACACGGGGATGCCGGCCGAGATGAGGATGCGGCAACTGGGGGAGTGCGGGTACATCGACTGGACCACCAGTGGCTTGGCGGTGACTCGGTGGTGGGCGGCGATGAGACGGGCGGCCTCCTGCTCTCCTTCCGCCAGCGTGGCCCCGCCCCCGCCGAGCCCGCCCGCCGCCGCGTAGCCACCGAAGTAGCCGGTCATCAGCACGGCGTCCGTCTCCTCGGCCGCCAGCAGCGCGGCGACGGTCTCGGCGTACGAGCCGGGGGCCTGCTCGCCCATGCCCGCCAGGTCCACCGGGTTGCCGACGGCCGACTGCTCCCACAGTGCCTCCCGCAGGAGCAGCTGGGTCGGCGGCTCGAGTTCGGGCACGGCCAGCCCGGCCGCCTCGACGGCGTCGGCGGCGATGACTCCGTGACCGCCGCCGTCGGTGAGCACGGCGACCCGGCGGCCGGCGGCCCGGCGTCCGCCCGCCAACGACGCGAGGACGACGGTGAGTTCGCGTGGCGTGGCGACGAGTTCGACCCCGGCGTCGCGGCACGCGGCGGCGACGACGTCGGCGGACGTGGTCAGAGCGCCGGTGTGCGACTGGGCGCTGCGCGCGGAGGCGTCGCCGCGTCCGGCGGTGAGCAGGACCACCGGCTTCCCGGCGACCGAGGCGGCTTCGGCGAAGGCGCGTCCGTCGGCGAAGTCCTCGGCGTAGACCGCGATGGCCCGGGTGCCCTCGTGCCGGGCGCAGTCGGCGAGCAGGTCGACGAGGGTGACGTCGGCCTGGTTGCCGAGGGAGACGAAGCGGGAGAAGCCCAGGCCGTGCGGGTGGAACCGGAGCTGCAGTTCGAGGGCGAGGTTCCCGCTCTGGCTGAGCAGGGCCACGCCGCCCGGCGTGAAGGTGTCCGAGGCCAGGAAGAGGTCGGTGGTGTTGTCCGCGAGGCCCAGGCAGTTGGGGCCGACCATCACGGCGCCGGCGGCGCGCACGCGTTCCGCGACGGCGTGTTGGCGTGCCCGTCCGGCGGCTCCGGTCTCCGCGAACCCGGCGGTGATGGCGACGATCGCGCGTGCCCCGCACTCCAGGGCTTCGTCGACCGCTGCCTCGAAGCCGGCCGCGGGCACCGAGACGACCGCCAGGTCGACGGGCTCGCCGATCGCCCGGAGGCTGGGTGTGGCGGTGCGCCCGAGGACCGTCCCGCCGCGCCGGTTGACCAGGTGGACGGGGCGGCGACCGTTCGCCCGGACGGCCTGGGCGGCGATGGCGTGGCCGTACTTGGCGGGATCGTCGCTCGCGCCCACGACGGCCACGGAGACGGGGTCGAAGAGCGCCGACAGGTCGCGTCCCATGTCACTTCACCAGCCGCAGGGCGGAGTTGGGGCAGGCGGCGACGGCCGCGGCGGCCGCTTCCGCGCCGCCGTCGGGGACCGTGGTCCCGCGCGGCTGGGCGTAGCCCCACTCGTCGAGGTCGACGAGCTCGGGCGCGGGTTCCTGGCACAGGCCGTAGCCCTGGCAGCGGGTGGGGTCCAGCAGGAGTTTCATGACGTGGTCCTTTCGACGACCCGGTGACGGATGTGGGTGCGGGTTTCACGTGGAGGTCAGGGGACGGCCACCGCGAAGCGGCGTCCGTCGTGCGGTGCCGCGTCGCCGCAGGCGGGGCAGGCGGTGTCCCGGTGGCCCTCGACCCGGTCCGGGAAGTGCGCGATGAGGGTGGCGGCGATGCGCGCCGCGGCGTCGAGGAGTCCGCAGGCACCGCGGCCGGGCAGTTGCCGCGACCAGCGGAGCAGCTTGGCGGTGCCGTCGTCGCCGGCCTCGCCGCGCGCCACCGCCGCGAGCGTCCCGGCCAGCGCCCCGGTGCCCGAGACGCACACCCCGCACTGCCGGGCACTCTGGGCGGCGAGGTACCCGGCCGCGCCGGCGGCCACGGCCACCGGGCAGTCCTGGGGGTGCAGGAAGTACAGGGCTCCGCAGCCGAGCGCGCCGCCCGCCGCGGCCAGCCCGTCGTGGTCGAGCCGGAGGTCCGTCCAGCCCGCCCCGTGCAGCCCGCCGAACAGCCCGCCCAGCAGGACCGCTTCGGCCCTGCCATGGCCGCACAGATCGGCGAGAGTCTTCAGATACGTGCCCGCGGGCGCCTCGACCAGTGCCGGCTCGCCCGCCGTCCCCGAGAGGGTGACGAGGTGGGTGTCGGCGATCGCGGCCGCGGCGTCGGGGCGGGAGTGCAGCACGGCGATGCGGGCCAGGGTCTCCACGTTGGCGACCAGAGTGGGCGCGCCCCCCACCCCGCTTTCGAAGGGGCGCGGCGGTTTGGCCGTGGGCAGCGCAGGGCCGCCGTCGATACGGCGTACGACCGCGGTCTCTTCCCCTGCCACGTACGTGTGATCGGTGCGTACGACATCCACGCGGAGGTCGGGAGTCCGCTCGGCGAGGGCCCGGCGGACGGCCTGCTCGGCGCGGACGTCCGACACATAGACACAGCCGCGTCCCGCTCCGGTCATCGCCGCCGCCAGCCGTACGCCGTCCAGCACCAGGTGGGGGCGGTGCCGCAGCAGCCAGCGGTCCTTGACGGAGCCCGGCTCGCCCTCCTCGCCGTTGGCGACGACGACGGGCCGGCCGGGGGCGTCGCGGACGGCGCGGAGCTTGACGGCGGTGGGGAAGCCGGCGCCGCCGCGGCCGCGCAGTTCCGTCACGGCCACCCGGCCGAGCAACGTGCCGGGCGCGGGCACGGGCGCATAGCCGCCGGCCGCGAGGTAGTGGGCGAGATCCTCGCCGCCGGGCGGGACGGTGAGCAGGCCGGGCTGTCCGTCGGGGAGGAACGAAAGGATGCCGGTCATGCGGTACTCCCGGGTTCGCCGTGACAGGAACGGGACTTCAGGCTCACCACCGCGCGCTCCAGGGCCCGGCGCTGTGGAGCGGCGCGTTCGTACCCGGGGCCCGGCAGGCCGATGAGCATGCGGTGGTGGTCCAGGACGACCTCGCCGGCCACGAGCGCCGCGGCCGGGTCGGTGGTCCCGGGCCCTTCGGCGGCGTCGACCACCAGCGCCGTGACCTCACCGAGGTAACGCAGCCAGCTGCGCTGGGTGCCACGCAGGACGAGCCGTTCCACGCGGTGCCGCTCGGCGGTGACGAGGGCCGGCGGTGTGCGGCCCGCCGTGGGGGCCCGTAGGGCGGCCACGGCGGCGGGCAGCTCACGTTCGGGCTCGGGGGTGAGGCCGAGCCAGACCAGACTGCGGTGAGCGCTCATGCGTGCCTCCGGGGTCTGACCGTTCCGGCCGTACGGAACGGGGGGCGCAGCGATGGCGTGGACGGGGGATGCTCCGGTGCCCTGGGCGAGCGGGCGGGGAGCCGTGCGAGGTACCGGCCGAGGGGGCCGTGTATCGCGTCGACGTAGTGGGCCGGATCCGGTCGGTAGTGGGCGGGATCCGGTTGCGCGGGCCGTGCGGAGCCCGGGGTCCCTGTGGTGTGCGGACCGAGGGTGAACAGGCCATGCGGTTCGCGTTGCGCGAGCCGTACCGCTCCGTGGTCCGCGAGCCTGCGGTGCGGACCACGGAGCGGTACGGGCCTGTGGTGGTCCGCCTGCAACGAGACTAACTAACTAATTAGTCAGCCCACAAGTCTTGACATTGACCTGCGCCGGTCCCAGTCTGACTAACCAATTAGTCAGCCGGGATCGCGCAGCGCCGGAGCCGCATCGGCCCCCGATCCCCGCTCTGCCTCACCGCCCATCGCCGCCGCCGCGGCGCGGAGGAGGAACCCATGCAGTCCTCGACCACCCGGGCACCCGCCGCCTCCCCGGCTCCGCCCGGCAGGCCCGCCCCGCCCCCGGACCACCCCGGGGAAGCACTGCCCGCGCGTTACTACACGGATCCGGCCGTCGCCGCGGCCGAGACCGAGCGCATCTTCGCCAAGTCATGGCAGCTCGTCTGCCACGAGTCCGACCTCCCCGGACCCGGAGCCCGCCTCGCCGCCACCGCGGCCGGCCGGGAGGTCCTGGTCGTCCGCACCGAGGACGGGACTCTCGCCGCCCACCTCAACGTCTGCCGCCACCGCGGCACCCGCCTGGTCACCGACCCGGAACCGTCCGGCAAGGCGATCCGCTGCCCGTACCACGGTTGGACGTACAAGCTGGACGGACGGCTCGTCGGCGCCCCCGAGGCGCGCCGGATCCCCTGCCTGGACAAGCCCCGGCTCGGCCTGTACCCGGTCAACGTCGAGTCCTTCCTCGGTTTCGTCTTCGTCAACCTCCACCTCGAGGCGCTCCCGCTCGCGGAGAGCTGCGCCGGGCTCGCGGAGGCCGTCGGCCACTACGCCGGAGCCGACCTCGTACCCATCGGCAGGCATCGCATCCACGACACCGAGGGCGGCGAGGAGCAGCACGCCAACTGGAAGGTGATCGTCGACAACTACCTCGAGGGCTACCACGTCCCCGTCGCCCACCCCGCGCTCATGCGCCTGCTCGACTACCAGGCGTACACGGTGGACGTACAGGAGAACTACGTCCTCTTCGAGTCGCCGCTGCGCGACAAGCCCTCCTCGAACTGGACCGAGCGGCTCTACCAGCGGCTGGCCACTCAGATGCCGGGACTGACCGAGGCCGACCGGCGGGTATGGCGCTACGCCGTGATCTACCCCAACACGCTCATCGACTTCTACCCTGACCACGTGCTCGCGTGGACCGCCCTTCCCACCGCCCAGGACCGGGCGGCGATCCCCGGCGCCTTCTACACCCGGCACGGGGAGAGCGCCCGCACCAGGCTGGCCCGGCGACTGAACATCCACATCGGCTGGGTCACCAACGACGAGGACGCGGAACTGGTCGAACGCGTGCAGGCCGGCCTGTCCACCCCCGGGTTCGAGCCAGGCCCGCTCTCGCGCCGTGAGGCCGCCGTCGGCTGGTTCGCCCGCCGGGTCCGGGACGACCTGGAGGGGGAGAGCCGGTGACGCCCCGCCGCCCGGCGGCCGGGCCGCACCTGCGCCTCGTACTCCTCCCGTCCGGCTTACCCGGCCCCCGCTGACGCACGTTCGCACCCTCCCCAGACCGGTCTTCACTACGGAGTCAGGGCCTCCGTGAGCCGACCAGCCGGTCCCGCCCTGGAGTTGTGCCGTTCCTCGACGGAGAGGACGTTCATGTCCCCCGAGGTACCTCCACCGTCCCGGCGTGCCGTACTGCGGGCGGGCGCCTGCGGTCTGCTCGGCGCCGCAGCCGGCGGCTGCGGGTTCATGCCCGCCAAAACCCCCGACGAGAAGGACCTGGCCCCGGTCAGGGCACGCGTCGACGGCGACCTCGTCTACTTCAACTGGGCCGACTTCGTGGACCCTTCGGTCTTCAAGGGCTTCGAGAACGAGTACGGCGTCAAGGTCATCCAGTCGAACTTCGACTCGATGGAAGGCATGGTCGCCAAGCTCAACGCGGGCAACCGCTACGACATCATCTTCCCCACCGCCAAGTGGGCCCAGCGCCTGGCCCGCGGCGGTCGGCTACGCCGGATCGACCACACCCAACTCGCCAACTCCCAGGCCGTGTTCGGCAAGCACACCTACTTCACCGACCCCTGGTACGACCCCGGCTCCGCGCACACCGTCCCCTTCACCGTCTACAAGACCGGCATCGGCTGGCGCCGCGATCGTATCGGCGACCTGACCGGGTCCTGGAAAGACCTGTGGAACGACAGGGCCAAGGGCAGGGTCTTCTTGCTGGACGACCGGGACGAGGTGCTCGGCATGGGCGCCCTCGAACTCGGCCTGGACGTCAGCACCGGCAACACCGGTGACCTGAACCGCATCACCGCGCTGCTGGAGAGCCTGCGGCCGCGACTGCGCGGATTCTCCAGCGACAGCTACAACAACCTCCTCAACGGCAACGCACTCATGACCCAGGCCTGGAGCGGCGACATGGCCGCCATGCTCAACCAGGCCAAGGACCCCTCCGTCTTCGGCTTCGCGGCTCCGAAAGAGGGCACACCCATCAACTCCGACTGCTACGCCGTCCCCTGGAACGCGCCCCACCCCGGCACCGCGCTGCTGTTCATCGACTACATGCTCCGGCCGGAGAACGTGAAGAAGAACATCGAGTACATCGGCTACCCGATGCCGGTGGCCGGCTCCGAGAAGATCTACGCCGCGCTGGTCGAACCCTTCCCCGAGTGCGTCGTCAGCGAGGACGACCTCAAGGCGGACCTGTTCTTCCGCAACGGCAGCCGCGCCGCGGAGGACGCCCGCGACACCGCGTGGACCCATGTGAAGGCGGGCTGAGATGACGCTGCTCCGTCGCCCCCTGCGTACCCGCCGCCGCGGCTCCGGCGCCGCCGGCACCCGTATGTGGACCTGGTTCATGCTCCCCGGCACGCTGTGGATGACCGGTTTCCTCATCGCCGCCCTGCTGCTGGTCTCCGTCCTCGCCGTCGGCACCACCGACGAACTCGGCAACCCCCGCTTCGGCTTCGACCTGGGCAGCATCCGCGCCCTCGCCGACCCCGCCTACACCGAGGTCCTCGCGCGCTCCCTCGGCTACGCCCTGCTGACCTGCGTCATCTGCCTGCTGATCGCCTACCCGGTGGCGTACACCATCGCCCTGCACGGCGGCCGCTACAAGCACGCGATGATCGCCGCGATCGTGGTGCCGTTCTTCGCCAACTACCTGGTACGCATGTACGGCTGGTCGGTCGTCCTGTCCGACGACGGACCCCTCCTGCGCGCGCTGCGCACCCTCGGCCTGGCCGACGGCGGCACGAAGATCCTCAACACCGGCTTCGGCGTGGTCGCCGGGCTCGTCTACGGATTCGTTGTCTTCATGATCATCCCGCTGTACGCCGCCCTGGAACGGCTGGACGTCTCCCTCATCGAGGCCGGCCGCGACCTGTACGGCGGCCCCGTGCGCACCTTCTTCTTCGTCACGCTGCCCGCCACCCGGCAGGGCGCGACGGCCGGGCTCGTCCTGGTCTTCCTGCCCGCCATGGGCGACTTCGTCAGCGCACAGCTCATGGGAGGCCCGGACCAGATCATGATCGGAAACCTCATCCAGGACAAATTCTTCCAGGGACAGAACTGGCCGCTCGGCTCCGCGCTCACCATGCTGCTGATGCTCGTCCTGCTGCTCGGCATGATCGGCTACCTGCGGCGCACCCGCAAGGACGAAGCGGAGGCACGCCGATGACCCTGCTCCGTCTCCCCTCCGCCGCCGCATCAGCCCGGCCCCGGCCCCGGACCCGGCGCGGCCGCGCCGAGCGCCGACCACGGATCCTCATCGCCGTCACCGCCCTGTTCTTCGCCCTGCTGTACCTGCCCATCGCCGTCGTGACGCTGTTCTCCTTCAACGCCAGGAAATCCCTGACCGTCTTCGACGGCTTCAGCCTGCGCTGGTACCGCGCGTTCCTCCACGACGACGTACTGATCTCCTCGCTGGGCACCAGCCTGCGGATCTCCCTGGTGGCAATGGCGGGTTCCGTCGTGCTGGGCGTGGCCCTCGCGCTCGGCCTGGTGCGCAGCCGCACCCGGCTCGGCTCACTGGCCGGACTCATCATGCTGGTGCCGCTGATCACCCCGGAGATCGTCACCGGCGTCGCGTCGATGCTGCTGTTCAAGGGCCTGGGCGTGACGCTGTCCACCGGCACGGTGATGCTCTCGGAGATCACCTTCTCCATCTCCTACGTCACCGTCATCCTGCGCTCCCGGGTCGCGGCCCTCAATCCCGAGGTGGAGGAGGCCGCGATGGATCTCGGCGCGACCCGCTGGCAGGCGGTGCGCCTGGTCACCCTGCCGGCCCTGCTGCCCGCCGTACTCGCCAGCGCCGTACTGATCTTCGCGCTCGTCTTCGACGACTTCGTTCTCGCGTACTTCACCACCGGCGTCGACCCCCAGCCGCTGTCCGTGCGCATCTACTCCGCGATCCGCTTCGGGGTACAGCCCACCATCAACGCGGTGGGCACGCTGATGCTCGCCGGATCCATCGCCCTGATCGCCCTGGCCCTGTTCATACCGCGCCTGTTCGGCCGGCGCGGCGGCCTCGACATCCTCTCCGGGGAGTGAATCCATGGACGCGATCCACGCAGTCCGGCTCGACGGCGTCTCCAAGCAGTTCGCCGACTCCTACGCCGTCCACGACATGAGCCTCGACATCGACGCCGGTCAGTTCTTCTCCCTGCTGGGCCCCTCGGGCTGCGGCAAGACCACCTCGCTGCGCATGATCGGCGGGTTCACGGATCCGACCGAGGGTGCCGTCGTGCTCGCGGGCGAGGACGTGACCGCGCTGCCGCCCAACAAGCGCAACGTCAACACCGTCTTTCAGAGCTACGCCCTGTTCGACCACCTCAGCATCGAGGAGAACGTCGCCTTCGGCCTCAAGCGCAAGGGCGTGGCCAAGGCGGAGATCCGGCAACGGGTGGGCGAGATGCTGGAGCTGGTCCAGCTCGCCGGGCTCGCCCGGCGGCGGCCCCGCACCCTCTCCGGTGGCCAGCGCCAGCGCGTCGCCCTCGCCCGCGCCCTGGTCAACCGCCCCGCCGTGCTGCTGCTCGACGAGCCGCTGGCCGCCCTGGACCTCAAGCTGCGCCGGCAGATGCAGGTGGAGCTCAAGCAGATCCAGCGTGAGGTCGGCATCACCTTCGTCTTCGTCACCCACGACCAGGACGAGGCGCTGGCCATGTCCGACCGGATCGCCGTGATGAACGAGGGCCGTATCGAGCAGTGCGGCACCCCCGAGGACGTCTACGAGCACCCCACCAGCCGCTTCGTCGCCGCCTTCATGGGCACCTCCAACCTGATGAGCGGAACCTACCGCGACGGCGAAGTGGCCCTCGCCGACGGTCCCGGGCTCCCGGTCGGCCGGCGGCCCGGCATCGCCGACGGCGCCGCGGTCAGCGTGTCCGTGCGCCCCGAGAAGATCTGGCTGTCCGACTTCGAAGCGGGCATGTCGGTGCTCAGCGGCGTGATCCGCGAGACCGTCTACAGCGGCCCGACCACGACCTACCTCATCGAACTGGCCCCCGGCGTGACGTTGTCGGTGCTGGAGCAGAACACGGCCCGGGCCCGCATGGAGGACCGCTGGAGCGGCGGCGAGACGGTGGAGTTCGGCTGGCGGCCCGAGCACTGCCTCGTCCTGGCCTGACCGCGCGCCTCGACCGTCCTGGAACGAAGGAACCGAAGCTGATGCATCACGACGT
The DNA here is from genome assembly GCF_041053055.1 of Streptomyces sp. R41. Lineage (NCBI taxonomy): Bacteria > Bacillati > Actinomycetota > Actinomycetes > Kitasatosporales > Streptomycetaceae > Streptomyces > Streptomyces sp. R41. Next base: position 1,212,857 of record NZ_CP163443.1, on the reverse strand, counting down.
GATCGTGCTCGGCGCCGGACTGGCCGGGCTCGCCGCGGCCCGGGACCTCGCCGCCGGTGGCGCCGACGTCCTGGTCCTGGAGGCCAGGGACCGCGTCGGCGGCCGGGTCGAGCAGGCCCGGCTGCCGGACGGCCGTACCGTCCAGCTCGGCGGCGAGGTGGTGGGCCGCGCGCACACCGCCTACCTCGAACTCGCCGGGGAACTGGGCCTGAAGACCGTGCCCAGCTACGTCGCCGAACCCGGACGGATGACCCGCGCCACTCCCGAGGGCCGCTCGGCCGGCGAGCCGCCGCACTGGTTCGGACCCGGCGACACGGCCGTGCACGAGCGGCTCACCGCGCAGTTCGTGGCGCTTGCCGACACCGTCGACCCCGACGACCCCTGGTCGCACCCTGAGGCCACCGCCCTCGACCGGCTGTCGGTGGCCGACTGGCTCCGCGACCAGCACGCCACCCCCGCCGTCGTACGGCTGTGGGACATCGGCCAACTGGCCCTGGCCGGCGGCTCGTACGAGCGGATCTCCCTGCTCGCGGCACTGCGCAAGAACGCGGCCGTCCCCAGCAGCGGCCACTACGACTACGAGGACTGGGAAGGCCTGCGTCTGGCCGAGGGCTCGGCGACCCTCGCCGAGGTCCTGGGCCGCGCACTCGGCCCACGCATCCGCCTCGGCTCACCTGTCACGGCCCTGGACGTACGTCCAGGCCGCTGCACCGTCCGCCTGGTGACCGGCGAGACCCTCACCGCGGCCGCCGTGGTCGGCGCCCTGCCCGTGGGCCCACTGCGGTCGGTCGCCGTCAGCGGGGTCGGCGAAGCGCGGCTGGCCTCGCTGCACCGCCAGCGCCAGGCGACAGCCGCCAAGTTCGCCGCCGTCTACGCCACGCCGTTCTGGCGCGACGCCGGTCTGAACGGCCTGTCCGAGTCCGAGGGAGTTCTGGGCTCCACCTGGCCGCAGAGCGAGGGCGTGCTCTCGGCGCTGATACCGCCGGAGCGCTACGGCGTCCTGCTCGGCACGCCGCCCCACCTGCGCATTCCCGAGCTGCTCGCCGAGATCGCCGGCATGTTCGGCGACGAGGCCCACCGGCCGCTCGCCTCCTACCTGAGGCTGTGGGGCACCGACCCGTGGACCCAGGGATACGTCACCCAGTGGCCGCCGGGCGAGCTGATGGCCGTCGGCCCGCTGCACGGCACGCACGAACCGCCGTTCTACGTCTGCGGCTCCGACCAGTGGGTCGCTGGATACATGGAAGGCGCCGTCCGGACCGGCCGCGCCGCCGCAGAGGAGGCACTGCGCCGTGGCTGACCCCGCCCGCCCCAGGACCGTCCTCAACCACATCGGCGGGAAGGACCTGCCCGCCGCCTCCGGAGCCACACTGCGCCTGGTCGACCCCGTGACCGGGCAGACCGGCGGCGCGGCTCCGCTGTCAGGCCCCGAGGACGTCGACGCGGCATGCCGGGCGGCCCGGGACGCCTTCGACACTTGGTCGACCACCACCCCGGCGCAACGGCAGACGGCGTTGCTGCACCTCGCCGACGCCATGGAACGGCGGACGGACGCCCTGGTGGCCGCCGAGGTCGGCGACACCGGCAAGCCGCGGACCCTGTTCAAGGCCGACGAACTGCCCGCGATCCTAGACACCGTGCGCTACTTCGCCGGTGCCGCCCGGAACCTGCCGGGCGCCGCGGCCGCCGAGTACACCCCGGGCCGCACCTCGGTGCTGCGCCGCGAACCCGTCGGCGTGTGCGCCCAGATCACCCCCTGGAACTACCCGCTGATGATGGCCGTGTGGAAGATCGCCCCCGCGCTCGCCGCAGGCAACACCGTCGTCCTCAAACCGTCCGACACCACCCCGTCCTCCGCCGCGCTGCTCGCCCGTATCGCCGCCGAGCACCTGCCGCCGGGCGTGCTCAACGTGGTGTGCGGCGACCGCGACACCGGGCGCGCTCTGGTCGCCCACCCGGACGTGCGGCTGGTCGCCGTCACGGGCAGCGTCCGGGCGGGGCAGGAGATCGCCGCCGCGGCGGCGGCCGACCTCAAACGGCTCCACCTGGAACTCGGCGGCAACGCACCCGTGGTGGTGCACGACGACGCCGATCTCGACGACGCCGTGGAGCAGTTGTCCTCGCTGGCGTTCTACAACGCGGGCCAGGACTGCACGGCCGCCACGAGGATCCTCGTCAACCGCCGTGTCCACGACGCCTTTCTGGAGGCGTTCGCCCGCCGGGCCGTGCTCCAGGTGCCCGGCGGCCCCGAGGAGGAGGACGCCGACTTCGGCCCCCTCAACAGTTGTGCCCAACTCGACTCGGTACGGGGCCTGTTGGCCCGACTGCCCGCACACGCCCAAGTCGTCACGGGTGGATCCGCTCTGACCCGCCCCGGGTTCTTCCATCAGGCCACCGTCGTCGCCGGGGTGCGGCAGAAGGACGAGATCGTGCAGAGCGAGGTGTTCGGGCCGGTGGTGACCGTCCAGCCGTTCGCCGACGAGGCGGAGGCCTTCCGCATGGCCAACGGGGTGCCACAAGGGCTCGCCGCCAGTGTCTGGACGCGCGACCACGACCGGGCGATGCGCGCGGGCCGCGCGCTGAACACGGGGATCGTGTGGGTCAACACCCACGGCACCACGGTGTCGGAGATGCCACACGGCGGAGTACGCCACTCCGGCTACGGCAGCGACCTCTCCCTCACCGGCCTGCTCGACTACACCCAGGTCAAGCACGTCATGCTATGACCGGGACCGGGACCGGGAGCCGGAGCCGGAGCCGGACCGATCGCGCGGACCCACCTGAACCGAGTGCGCGCAGCACCTGTCGTGGGCCGTCCCCTTCCTCGTCCAGCAAGCACGGCCGACGGACCACAGGCGGCTCCGCGTCCGCCGATGCCACCCCCGACACTCGCAGCCCTGGAAAGAAGTCCGTCTTTTTTCCGGGAGACGCCATCCAATTCCGGCCTCGGCGCGTATCTCCTACGAGGGAAATTTCAGCGGGAGGAATGCAATGGCGATCTTCAGTGATCTCTTTCCTGCCAAACACCGTGACCACCGGAATGATTCGACCTCGAGGCGCGACGACACCTCGATGAGGGGACACCGCCGCCATCGTCGCGGTTCCTCCGACGGTCACCACGGTCACAACGGTCACCACGGTCACGACCACCACGACGACTGAGGGCTGAGCGGACCGGGGCCTGGAGGGCCCGGTCCGCTTCGTCGTCGAGCTACAACGGACCCTTGCCATGGTGCGTATCCCGCGGCACGTTCTGCGACGTCTGCTGTCGGTGGGCGAGGATGCCGATGCCGTGGTGGCGGCCGCGCCACCGTTGCCCCCGCGCGAGGTGTTCCGGCGTTTCTGGCCCTACACACGCGGTCGCCGGCGCTGGCTCGTCCCTCTTGTCCTCTTCAGCCTGATCGGACCCCTCGTCGACGCTGCCGAACTGTGGCTCTTCAAGATCGTGGTGGACGAGGTGCTCGTCCCGCGAGATCTGAAGCCCTTTCTGTGGATCGCGCCGACCTACCTGGGGCTCATCGTCGGCTCCGGCCTTCTGGGGTTCGCCGACGACATGACGTCCACATGGGTCAGCGAGCGCTTCCTCGTGGCCTTGCGCTCCGACGTGTTCCGGCACGTCCAGGGACTGTCACTCGGGTTCTTCGAACGGCGGCGCCTGGGAGACGTGCTGTCGCGTGTCACGGGTGACGTGGACGCCGTCGAGACCTTCCTGCTCTCGGGTGTCGCGGACGCGCTCTACCAGGTGATCCGGCTGGGCGTCTTCCTCGGCCTTCTTCTGTACCTCCAATGGGACCTGACGCTCCTCGCGCTCGTCATCGTGCCGCTGTTCTGGCGCGCCGCCCGGCACTTCTCCCGGCTGATCAAGGAGGCGTCACGGGAGCGCAGACGCCGCAGCGGTTCGCTCAGCGCGGTCGCCGAGGAGTCGTTGGGCAACGTGGCCCTGGTCCAGGCGTACAACCGGCAGGGCTGGGAGGAGCGCCGCTTCGAGCGTGAGAACGTCGGCAAGTTCCACGCCGCGATGGCGTCGGCCCGGATCCGTGCCGTCTACCGACCGCTCGTCGAGACCATAGAGGTGTCCGGCGCCCTCGCCGTCATGGGGCTCGGCACCTGGAAACTGGCGCAGGGCCAGCTCACACTGGGCGGGCTTCTGGTCTTCCTGGCGCTGATCGGCAAGCTCTACAGTCCGATCCGCGACCTCTCCCGCCTCGGCAACAGCTTCTACGCCGCGTCGGCCTCCGCGGAGCGGATCATCGAGTTGCTGGACCAGCGCCCCCAGGTCGTCGAGTCCGCCCACGCCCGGCGGATCGGCCGGGCGCGGGGCGACATCGAGTTCGACGACGTGTCCTTCCGCTATCCCGGTACGTCGCGCTGGGCGCTGTCCGGTGTGTCGTTCCACGCCGCCCCCGGCGAGACCCTGGCACTGGTCGGGGCCAGCGGGGCCGGCAAGTCCACGGTCGCGAAACTGCAGCTCCGCTTCTACGACCCCGATCAGGGCACGGTCCGTCTCGACGGGCGCGATCTGCGGGACCTGTTCCTGTCCGACGTGCGGGAGAGCGTCGCGGTGGTGCTGCAGGAGACGCTCGTCTTCCACGGCACGGTGCGCGAGAACATCGCCTACGGCCGACCCGAGGCGACGGAGGCGGAGATCGTCGCGGCAGCGGCGGCCGCGGACGCCCACGAGTTCATTCAGCTGCTCCCCGAGGGTTACGACACGATGGTCGGCCAGCGCGGTCGGACGCTGTCCGGCGGACAGCGCCAGCGCCTGGCGATCGCGCGCGCGATGATCAGGGACGCGCCCGTACTGCTCCTGGACGAACCGACCACCGGCCTCGACGTACAGTCGGGCCGAAGGATCATGGACCCGCTGCGCCGCCTCATGGCCGGGCGGACGACCATCGTCATCTCGCACAACCTGCTCACCGTCCGTGACGCCACGCGGATCGTGGTGCTCGACGGTGGCCGGGTCGTCGAGTCCGGGCCCCACGACGACCTGCTCGTGCACGGCGGGACGTACGCCCGGCTCCACCGGCTGCACGCGATGACCGGACCCGCCCAGGCGAGCTCCTCGTCACCGGGAACGGTGCTGTCATGACCGATGCTCAGGCAGAACCGGCCCCGCCCCTGGCACCGGGCACCCGTCCGGTTCCGGGCTACGAGATCCTGGGGCACCTGGCGCGCACGGGATGGCTGGACCTGTACGACTCCTGGAGCGAGGAACGGGCCTGCCGCTGCGTCATCAAGGTGCTGCGTCCGGACCGCCGCGACGATGCGCGGCTGCGCGGTCGACTGCTGCGGGAGGGCCGGTGGCTGCGGACCTTCGCCCATCCGCACCTGGTCCGCGCGTACGAGACCTTCGACTCGCCCGAGCCGCTCGTCGTCCTGGAGACGCTCACCGGGGAGACGCTGTCCCACCTCATCGACCGGTTGCGGCGCCGGCCGGCCGGTGCCGACGTGGCACTGCTCGGTGTGCAGCTGTGTTCCGCCATCCACTACCTGCATGGGCAGGGCGTGCTGCATCTGGACCTCAAGCCGTCCAACATCGTGGTGGACTGCGGCCACGCGAAGGTGCTCGACCTCAGCGTGGCGCGGCCGCCCGGGGTCGCTCCTGCCGGGGTGGGCACGTTCTGCTACCTCTCGCCGGAGCAGGCGCGTGGCGGACGGCTGTCGGCCGCTGCCGACGTGTGGGGCATCGGCATCACGCTGTACGAGGTGGCCAGTGGTGACGTGCCGTTCGACTGCGACGAGATCACGGATGAGCCCTACGACGGGGGGACCGCACAGGCGGAGGACGACAAGGCCACAGGGGGCCGGGACGACTGGTATCCGCAGCTGGAGGCGAGCGCCCCGCCGATCGCGTCCCGGCGGCGCCTGCCACGAGCTCTCGCCGCGAGCATCGACGGCTGCCTGCGGGACGACCCGTCTGTCCGGCCCACGGTCCCCGAGCTGGCGGCGGCCCTCGCCGCGGTGTTGCCGGGCCATAGGTTTCGCGTGGTGCCCACCTGAGGTCGGGTCCGGCGCCCTCGCTGCTGCGTAGCCCGCCGGGTTACGCCAGGTCGTCCGTGTCGAAGTGGGCTGTGGCAAGCACGGTGCCGTCGGGCGACGTCAGCCGGGCGCCCGAGAGCGCCGCGGGGTCGACGGAGGCCGGGCCACCCCAAAAGCCATAGCCCTCGTGCAAGGTGAAGTTGCCGACGCGAACCACGCTGCCGTCACTGTTCTCCAGCAGGCAGGTGACCTTGCCGCTGTACGGAGTGCCGGCTACGGCGAGGTTGACGGTCATGTAGATCCAGCCCGGAGACCCGGGGTGGGCGTAGACATCACCGGTCGGCCTCCCGGGGGCGCGCGCCGAGGTCAGTCCTCCCTCCAAGAGGCCCGCCTCGGCCTCGGTGGACTGGGAAGAGCCGGCCGTGACCTCTTCGATCGCCGTGCCGACCGCCCAGCCGCCGAACCCGACGGCGAGCAGGAGCGCGGCCACGGAGGAGGCGACGCGCAGGCGTACCCGGCCGCCGAGGCCCATGCGAGGGATGCCGGAGCCGTGAGCCTGCGGATGCCCCTCGCGCGCCGACGCCGCCTGTGTCAGCGCCTGCGTCACCCGGGTCTCGAGCCCGACCGGCGGCTCACTGCCCGGCAGCAGCCCGATCAGCCCGTCGCCCACGAGGGTCAGCTGCTCGATGTACTCCCGGCAGTCCGCACAGTGGTCCAGATGGGCGACCGCGCCGGCCCGCTCTCGGCCGGGCAGCACGCCGAGAGCCAGCTCGGCACCGAGTTCCCGCAGCTTCTCGCAGGTCACGTCACTGGACATCATTGCCTCGCTTCGGAGACGCGAGCGTGGTCCGCAGCTTCCCCATCGCTGTCCTGATACGCGTTTTGGCGGTGCCCAGCGGGATCTTCTCCCAGTCGGCGATCTGCTGGGCCGTCATTCCGTAGATACCCGCCATCACCAGGGCGCGCCCCTGTTCGCGCGGCAGCTCCGCCACGGCGGCCCGCAGCCGGGACGACGCCTCGTCGGCCAACGCGTGCTGCTCGGGAGTCTCGCTGACGATGCCCAGGATGGCGTCGAGGTCTTCTGGCGCCACCGGCTCCGGCCGCCGCGAACGGACGGCGTCGATGGCGAGGTTGTGGGCGATGGTCGTCAGCCAGGTCGTCACCGAGCCGCGGCGCGAGTCGTACATCTGCGCATGACGCCATGCACGCTCGAACGTCTGCTGGGCGATGTCCTCGGCGAGCTGCGGATCCCCGATGACGGCGATGGCGACACCGAAGACCGTGTGCTGGAACCTTCTTACGAAGGTGACGGCGAGCTCCGGGTCACCGGTGGCCAGTCCGGCCAGCAGAGCCTCGTCCGGAAGGCGGCCCACCGAAAACCGGAACCCTTGCATACCCGTATATACGGTCTGCCCGCGCCAGGAGATTGCCCGCCCTTTGCGGAAGTTCATGTTCCGATTCTTCTCGCTTCGGAGTGCGGGGCGCGAATGGACCCAGCTGCCGATGGAAGCGTCGCTCTGCGACCTGCTCGTCAGTGGTCCGCACGAGGTGACGGGCCGGAGGACCGCCTCCCGTGCGCGTCGCCGAGTGGATCGACACCCTAGGCTGCCACCCGGCACCGGCACCGACCCCAGGAGCGCACACCGTGTTCGACCCCGCACCGGAGTACCCGTACCCCGACAGCCACCGACCGGACGAGGCGCCCGCACCGCACGCACTGCTCGAGCCCGTGCTCGGCCTCCTGGGCTCCTGGTACGGCCGGGGCCAGGGCGGGTACCCGACCCTCACCAGGGATTTCACGTACGCGCAGGAAGTGACCTTCAGCCATGACGGCCGCCCCTTCCTGCGCTACGAGGCCCGGGCCTGGCTGCTCGACGCCGATGACGCACCGCTGCGTCCGTCGGCCCGGGAGAGCGGCTGGTGGCGGCTCCAGCCCGACGGCCGGGTGGAGGCGCTGATCACCCAGCCCACCGGCATCGCGGAGATCATGGTCGGCCGTGCGACCGACAACACGGTCGACCTGTCCAGCCACGAGGTGGCCCTCGCCCCCACCGCCAAGAAGGTCGACGCCACCCGTCGCCGCTACACACTGGCCGACGACACACTCACGTTCGACCACGACCTCGAGGCGGTCGGTCAGCCCATGCAGCACCATCTCTCGGCACGGCTGCGACGCAGGGGCTAGGCGGTTTCGTCTGGATCGGTCGGTCGTCGGTCCGGGGGTGCCGTTAACAGGTGCGCCGTGGGCTCGGTTCGAGCCGTTGCCCGGGAGGTGATCGACGCGATCGCCTACAAGTTCCAGACCGGAACGCAGTGGGTCCACCTGCCGGAGAAGCGTCAGGAGAGCAGGTCGATCTTCTGTCCGATGTCATGCTGCTCTGCCTGCTGGTAGGCGACCCACGCCAGAGCGAGGTCTTGCCAGGGAAGTCCGACAGGCGCGTAGACGGAGCGGTCCGTCGCGCGGGTACGTCCCGGATGGTCGCCACGCAGAACCTCGCTGAGTGTGGCCTCGGCAGCCCAGGCCGCAAGGCCGGCGGCCGACAGCGCGCCTGTGGTCGCGGCGAGTTCCCGGTCGTCGACGACCAGGAGTGCAGATTCCAGCAGGTCGGCGGCGAGTTCCTGTTTGCCGGGTTCGTCGGCTCCTAGGCTTGTGATGTGTTGTCCTGGCCGGGTATCGGCCAGCCGGAGCAGCGGTGAGCGTGACCAGGTGGCGAGCAGGACGATGTCAGCGGCTGCGGCGACCTGTGTGGCAGATGTCAGGAGGCGGCCGTCGTGGCGTGAGGCGAAGGCGTGGGCGCGATCCGGATCCGAGTCGTGAATGACGATCTCGCGATGCCGTCGCAAGGCACTCAGACCATGCATCACGAGCTCGGCCTGCGCGCCTGCGCCGATCACTCCGAGTACTGACCCGGCCGCCGAGGCGGGGCTGGCCAGAAGGTGGGTTCCCAGGGCCGCAGCCAGTCCGGTGCGCCATGCGGTGATGGTGGCGGAATCCATCAGCGCGAGAAGTCGACCGTCATCACCGCTGTGGAGGCAGACAACTCCGCGCAGAGCTGGTCGGGCACCTGGGAACTTGGCGTTGACTTTCACCGTGTACGCCTTGATGCCAGGCAGTACACCGGGGATCAGAGCCGTGGCCGTTCCGGGAAATGGCAGGTCAGTACGTATTCTTTGTCCGGCTATCGGGGAGGCGGCGGCGCGGAAGCCGTCGCGCAGCGCAGCCATGCAAGACACCGGCTCCAGCACGGCCTGCAAGTCACTTCGAGTCAGTAGGCGGGTCATTCACTCATGATCTCTCTGGGCTTCAGGTCTCTGCCCCCGTACATGCGCGTGGCTTGTATGGGCGTCGGCGACGGCTGCCGCCGGCCGGTCCCGCCCGTTTGCCCGGACCAAGCGGTGTGATGAAACCGCCCCGGGTCCGGTAGGGATCTCACGACGTCTGGGATGGGGATGAGTGGCGTCACCGTGACGGCTGTTGCCGGCGCCGTTGCGTGCGACGTCGGATGTCCGGCGTTGCTCGCGTCGAGGTTCATTGTGGCGTGGTGTCCTGCTGTGGTTGCCGAGGGGCGGTGTTCTTGCGGGGGTTGGCCTGCTGTTCCTGGCGGTCGATCGTCTCGTTGATTTTCTCGGCGGTGGTGCGCAGGGTGTTGAGTTCGGCGGGGTCGAGGATGTCGAAGACGAGGTCGCGTACCCGGGCTACGTGTCCTGGGGCGGCTTCGGCGAGGTGGGCGTGGCCGGCTTCGGTCAGGATCGCTTGGGTGTAGCGGCCGTTGGTGGGGTCGGGTTCGCGGCGGACGAATCCTCGGCGTTCCAGCCTGCTGATCAGGTGGGAGAGGCGGGACTGTTCGGAGTTGGCGCGGATGGCCAGGTCGCTCATGCGCATGCGGTGTCCCGGCTGCTCGGACAGCCCGGCGAGGACGTAGTACTCGATGTAACTGAGGTGCGCGTCTTGCTGCAGCTGCGCTTCCAGGGCGCTGGGCAATCTCTGCATCATCAGGCCGAGTTGCTGCCATGTCTTTAGCTCCGCCGGGGTCAGCCAGCGGCGCTGATCGTTCGGGTGCGGAGGCTGTTCAGGCATGCCCGGAGTCTATCTGGCATGAACGTTCAGGAGTCGCGGCTCACACTTGAACATTCATGAGTCACTGCTCTAGGGTGTGACATGAAAGTTCATATGAAAGGGCCGGCCTCGCATCGGCGGCCCATCAAGGAGAAGACCCCCATGAGTGACCTGAAGATCGCCGTCATCCTCGGCAGCACCCGGCCCGGTCGCAACGGCAAGGTTGTCGCGGACTGGGTGGTGGACCGGTCCGGCGCCCGCACCGGCGTCGAGTACGAGCTGGTCGACCTCGCCGACTACCCGCTGCCCCACCTGGACGAGGCCATTCCGCCGGCCATGGGCCAGTACCAGGGTGAGCACACCAAGGCGTGGGCGGCCAAGATCGCCGAGTTCGACGGATACATCTTCGTGACCCCCGAGTACAACCACTCCACCTCCGGCGTACTCAAGAACGCGATCGACTACCTGTACGGCGAGTGGAACAACAAGGCCGCCGCCTTCGTCTCCTACGGCTCGCTCGGCGGCGCTCGGGCCATCGAGCACCTGCGGGGCGTGGCCAGCGAACTGCAGTTGGCCCACGTACGTCAGCAGCTGTCCTTCTCGCTGTTCACCGACTTCGAGAACTTCTCCGTCTTCAAGCCGGGCGAGCAGCACGACGCTGCCGCGACCACCCTGTTCGACCAGCTCGAGTCCTGGGCCCGCGCCCTCAAGACCGTCCGGGTCTGACGCCCTCGCCCGTCGGAAGGCGGGCGACGGGGAGACCGTCCATTCTCAGGTGAGTCCCGGAACGGACTGCGTTCCAGTTCCGGGACCGCACCTGAGAGCCCCACCATTCCCGCTACCGGCCACGGAGTGGTTCTTCGACCGGGAGGGCCCCTCGGGCCGCTTCACGATGCGGCGTACCGCTGCCGTCCGGATCGACCTGGACGGCGGGGAGGAGTCCAACAGTTTCTCTGGCCGTCGCCACCGCTGGGAACTCGCTCACCGTGTCGGCCCTGTCCGCCTAGCCGCCTTCGCCACTCCCCGATCGAGGACGGCCGGCCCAGTGGATGACTGTCCACGGGGCAGGCCGTCCGAGGGACCAGCCGCTCCGCATCATCGACCTCACGCCCTGACCGGGCACGGGGGCGGGGGTCTGGGGGCGCAGTACTGCCGAACGCGACGACGCGAGCGGGAATGGCCGGACAAGTAATCACCTCATCCGTGGCGGAGGCCCTCGCGGAGAGCGGTGATCCCTTCGAGGCGCGCCCTCAGGCACCTTCAGCCAGCCTTTTCCTCACGAAGTTCCGAAGTGGATACCTTCATGTCTCGAACAGCTTTCAAGGCTCCCGGTGACGCGCACGCCAACCGCTGGAAAGCGCTCGTCTTCATCGCGCTCGCCCAGCTGATGGTCGTCCTCGACACCACCATCGTGAACATCGCCCTGCCTTCCGCCCAGCAGGATCTGGGCATCTCCGACGGTGACCGGCAGTGGGTCGTCACGGCATATGCCCTGGCCTTCGGCGGTCTGCTCCTGTTCGGTGGCCGGGTGGGCGACCTGTGGGGCCGCAAGCGCGCCTTCGTCATAGGCCTGATCGGTTTCGCCGCCGCCTCCGCGCTCGGCGGCGCGGCGACCACCGGCGCGATGATGTTCGGCGCCCGCGCCCTCCAAGGCGTCTTCGGCGCCCTGCTCGCCCCGGCCGCGCTCTCGCTGCTCGCCGTGATGTTCACGGACGCCAAGGAGCGCGCCAAGGCGTTCGGCATCTACGGCGCCATCGCCGGTGGCGGCAGCGCCGTCGGCTTCATCCTCGGAGGTGTGCTCACCCAGTACCTGGACTGGCGCTGGACGTTCTTCGTCAACGTCCCGTTCGCGATCGCCGCGGCGGCCGGCGCCTACTTCGTCGTCCGTGAGCCCGAGGGCGGCCGCAACCACTCGCCGCTCGACATCCCCGGCGTCGTCCTGTCCACCCTGGGCCTGGTCTCGCTGGTCTACGGCTTCACCCGTGCCGAGTCCGACGGCTGGGGCGACACCACGACCATCTCCCTGTTCGTCGTGTCGGTGGTCCTGCTGCTTACCTTCGTTTTCACCGAGGCCAAGGTCAAGGCACCGCTGCTGCCCCTGCGCGTGGTCACCGACCGCAACCGCGGTGGCGTCTACCTCTCCCTCGGTATCGCGGTCATCGCGATGTTCGGCACTTTCCTGTTCCTGACGTACTACCTGCAGGTCGTGAAGGGCTACTCGCCGGTCAAGAGCGGGTTCTGCTTCCTGCCGATGGTGGCGGGCATGATGGTCGGCTCGACCCAGATCGGCACGCGTCTGGTGACCCGCGTCCCGCCCCGGTTCCTGATGGGCCCCGGCTTCCTGGTGGCCATGGCTGGCATGCTCCTGCTGGCGCAGCTGGAGGTCAGCTCGTCGTACGCCTCGACCGTCCTGCCAGCGCTGGTGCTGCTGGGTCTCGGTATGGGTACGACGTTCACGCCCGCCATGTCCCTGCCCACCCTGGGCATCGAGCCCCGGGACGCCGGTGTCGCCTCCGCGATGATCAACACCTCGCAGCAGGTGGGTGGCGCGATCGGCACGGCCCTGCTGAACACGATCGCCGCCTCCGCGACGACCTCGTACGTCAAGGACCACATCGCCGACGCCGCGACGGAGCCGCAGTGGCAGCTGGTCCAGCTGCAGGGTGTGGTGCACGGCTACGCCAACGCCATCTGGTTCGCCGTCGGCATGCTGGTGATCGCCACGCTGATCGTCCTGGCCCTGGTCAACGCCGGACGCGCGGGCAGTGAGGGCGTCGAGGACGAGGTGGCGGTGCCGGTGGTTGCCCACTGAGGCACCGGGTAGCCCTGAGGAAACCTGTCGTGGGGGTGTTGAGGGACGCCGTGCAGGCACGGATCCCCGGCACCTGTCCCGGCTTCCTGAATGAGCGGCTCAGCGGAGCCGGGGCAGGTGCACACCCGCTAGGTTCAGATGAAGACCCTCGGCGACGATCTCATGTTCTCGTCGAGGCTCTCTGCTGCTCGGATGGGCCAGCCGCTCGAACAGCGCCTGGCGCACGGCGGTCACACGGCCCGGCGTCGTGCGCCGCAGACCGCCACACCCTCGTCGGTGAGTATCGCGAACTGGCCCCCTTGTGGGCGGAGCAGTGTTCCCGGCCCACTCAGCCGCTCTTCTCCTGGCGGTCGATCGTCTCGTTGATTTTCTCGGCGGTGGTGCGCAGGGTGTTGAGTTCGGCGGGGTCGAGGATGTCGAAGACGAGGTCGCGTACCCGGGCTACGTGTCCTGGGGCGGCTTCGGCGAGGTGGGCGTGGCCGGCTTCGGTCAGGATCGCTTGGGTGTAGCGGCCGTTGGTGGGGTCGGGTTCGCGGCGTCACACTTGAACATTCATGAGTCATTGCTCTAGAGTGTGACATGAAAGTTCAAATGAAGGGCCGTCCTCCTGCGTGGCGGCCCGTGCTAGCCGAGAAGGCGAAGCCGCAAGGGTGCACCCGTCCTGCACGCACCCGCGCGTCCTCACACCGTCCGACGCCGCCCGGCTGCACCCAAGCGCGCCAGGAAGGTCCTGGACGACTGCGAGCCCGCCGGTCGGCGCCCTGCTTGATCTCCCGTTCCGGAACCTCCGGACCGATACATGCGACCCGGCATCTCCTCGCCATGCAGTCGCTGCGCCCTCATGGGTCGCGCGGCGCGACGCGGCGTCGGGCTCGCAGGCCGTACAAAGCATCCTCAGAAAGGACTCCCAGATGTCCGTTTTGCCTGTCGACACTCTGGACCACTCCGACTCCCGCGCTTTCGGAGCCGGTGAGCCAGGTACCCGGCTGCACGCCCACGACGCCGGGCTGCTGCTGTTGCGCCTGGCCCTCGGCCTGCCGATGGCGAGCCACGGAGCGCAGAAACTGTTCGGCTGGTTCTCCGGGGGAGGTGTGGACGGTACGGGACAGTTCTTCACCTCCGTTGGTTATCCGTCCGGGAAGGCGATGGCCGTGATGGCAGGGCTGAGCGAACTGCTCGGCGGGCTGGGCCTCGCCCTGGGGCTGCTGACGCCGCTCGCCGGAGCGGCGGTCGTCGGAATCATGGTGAACGCCGTGGCCGTGAAGTGGGGTGGCGGCTTCTTCGCCCCGACGGGTGTGGAGTACGAACTCACCCTTGCCGCAGGGGCGGCGGCCCTGGCCCTCAGCGGGCCCGGCCGCCTCGCTCTCGACGCTCACCTGCCCGGCGTGCGGACGCACCGTGCGGGCTACGGCGTCGCCGCGGTGGCTCTCGGCGTACTCGTGGCCACGATCGTGCTGCTGTTCCGCGCCTGACCGCGGACCGGTCTGACAGCCCCCCGGCGTCGGGCATCGGGATCGCGGCCGCCGCAGCGGGTGTCCCGCTCCGGGCCCCACCTCACCGCGCAACCCACGGGCTCGACAAGGAGCACGGGGGCGTACGAGCTGAGCCACGCGATCCGCAACCCGGTGCGACGCCGACGGCACGTGGAGGCTGAACGGCCTGCTGAACAGCCCGCGGCGTCCGGGCAGGGCGTCTACACCATGACGTGGACCCAGATGCTCGACGAAGAACTCGAGTTGACCGCCACGGCGACGGTGGACCGATACGCACACAACATTACGGCCATGAAAGGCATGGCAGGCCGGTGAGTGGTCCTCTGTTCGGTGCGGAGGGCCCCGGCTGAGGACTCCCGCCCCGCAGCGGGGCGATTCGGAAGGAACATGCGTTGACAGAGCAGTTGCGGATGATGGCGGTCCACGCCCATCCGGACGACGAGTCCAGCAAGGGCGCGGCCAGCATGGCGAAGTACGTCGCCCAGGGCGTGGACGTCCTGGTGGCCACCTGCACCGGGGGAGAGCGCGGTTCCATCCTCAACCCCAAGCTCCAGGGCGACCCGGAGATCGAGGGGAACCTCCACGAGGTCCGGCGCAAGGAGATGGATGCCGCACGGGAGATCCTCGGCGTCAAGCAGGCATGGCTGGGCTTTGTCGACTCCGGCCTGCCGGAGGGCGACCCGCTGCCCCCGCTGCCCGAGGGCTGCTTCGCCCTGGAGTCGGGGGAGAAGGCCGCGGAGCCGCTGGTGCGGCTCATCCGCGAGTTCCGCCCGCACGTGATCACCACGTACGACGAGACCGGCGGCTACCCGCACCCCGACCACATCATGACCCACACGATCACGAAGGCCGCCTTCGATGCGGCCGGGGACCCCGACGCCTACCCGGAGTCCGGTGAGCCCTGGCAGCCGCTGAAGCTGTACTACAACCACGGCATGTCGATGGCCCGGATCCGAGCCCTCCACGCCTACCTGGTGGAACACGGCCACGAGTCCCCCTACGGCGAGTGGATCGCCGGCTGGGAGAAGGAGGGCCGCAAGGAGCGCGAGTTCACCACCCGTGTGCAGTGTGCCGACTGGTTCGAGGTGCGCGACCGGGCGTTGATCGCCCACGCCACCCAGATCGACCCGGACGGCCCATGGTTCCGGGTACCGCTCGACGTCCAGCGCGAGGTCTGGCCGACCGAGGAGTACGAGCTGGCCCGCTCGCTGGTCGACACCTCGCTCCCTGAGGACGACCTGTTCGCCGGCGTCACCGCCGACATCACCGTCTGACCCTGTCCGCTCTTGTCGGCAATTCCAACCGGGGCCGACCAGCAGGGCCGCCTTTTTCATGCTGCGACGAGATCGGCCCACCGGGTGACCCCGCCGACGTGGACATGTATGCCGTGCCGAGTCGCCAGTGCGTGGACGATCTCCTCGCCCCGGCCGTGCTCGTCCGGGTCGATTCCCGCGGGTGACTGCCCGGCCGGAAGCACACGTCCCGCGTCGGTGACTTCGACGCGCAGGGTGCCGAGCCCGTCGCTGCGGACCCAGGTCAGCCGGAGCTCCGCCGGGGGCAGGGCGTGCACGATCGCGTTGGTGACCAGCTCCGTCACCACCAGGAGTGCGTCATCGACGATCTGCGGGTAGACGTTCCAGTCGGCGAGGAGTGCTCTCACCCGTCGGCGTACGGCCGACACGGCCCCGGTGAAATGCGGCAGCGGAAAGACCTGTTCGACTGCCTGCCGAGGCATCGTATTGAGCTGTACCGCCATGTGCTCTCCTCCGGTGACCGCTGTCGGCCGGATGCCGGGCCTCAGCGGACGTTGCCGGGCCTCCGAGCACGTTATGGAGGGCGGCGAGGAGGGTCAATGAATGGCGGTCGGCATTACCGAACGTCTACGGTCATTCAGTGGTGAAGCACCCACCCGCACGTAAAGCGGACCCTCCCTGGCGGTAATAGGCTCGTTTCATGGCCGGCCCAGTCCAGTCGATCGAACGGGCGGCGGCGATCTTGCGTCTGCTCGCCGGTGGGCCCCGTCGGCTCGGCCTCGGCGAGGTGGCGGCTTCGCTCGGGCTGGCGAAGGGCACCGCCCACGGCATTCTGCGCACCCTCCAGCATGTGGATTTCGTGGAGCAGGATGCCGCGACCGGAAAATACCAGCTGGGGGCCGCCCTGCTGCACCTCGGCACCAGCTACCTCGACGTCAATGAGCTGCGGTCGCGCTCGATCAACTGGGCCGATGCCCTGGCCGCCCGTAGCGGGGAAGCGGTCCGCCTGGGCACCCCCCTGGAAGGCAACGTCCTCGTCATCCACCACGTCTTCCGGCCGGATGACACCCTCCAGACCCTGGACGTGGGTGCGCTGCTGCCCCTCCACGCCTCCTCGCTCGGCAAGGTTCTGCTGGCCTTCGGGACGGCGCCCCTCGATCCGGCCCTGGAAGCCGGGCTGGAGGCATACACCCGGCACACCCTGGTCGTCCCGGAGCAACTCACTCGGGCGCTCGCCGAGGTCCGGGAACTCGGATGGGCCGCCGAGGTCCAGGAAATGAGCATGGGCGAAGCCGGTGTCGCCTCGCCGATCCGAGGGCACGGCGGCCTCGTGGTGGGTGCCATCAGCCTGTCCGGGCCGGTCGAGAGGATCTGCGACAGCCAAGGCCGTCCCCGACCGAGCCTGATCACCCTGCTCCGTGAGGCCGCACGGGCGATCTCCAGAGACCTGGGAGCAGCTCGCTGGTAAATCCCCGCCTCCTCGACACATCGGAAGGCAGATCCGATCATGGTTGAACGGTATGTGATGTCCATCGATCAGGGCACTAACTCCACCCGATGCATTCTGTTCGACCACCATGGGCGGTTGGTGTCGGTCGCCCAGCGTGAGCATCAGCAGCACTTCCCGAGGCCCGGCTGGGTCGAGCACGACGCCGTCGAGATCTGGCGCAATCTGCAGCGCGTCGTTCCCGAGGCGTTGTCCGAGGCCGGTGTCGGCGCGGGAGAGATCGCCGCCATCGGGATTGCCAATCAGCGGGAGACGACGGTGCTCTGGGACCGGCAGACGGGTGCTCCGCTGGGCAGGGCGATCGTCTGGCAGGACACCCGCACAGGACCGATCGTCGAGGAGCTGAGACACCAACCAGGAGACGAATTCTTCCTCGAGCGTTGCAGTCTGCCCCCCTCGACCTACTTCTCGGCGCCACGGATCCGCTGGCTGTTCGACCATGTCAGTGGACTGGATCAGCGCGCCAAGGACGGCGAGGTGCTCTTCGGCACCATGGAGAGCTGGCTGATCTGGAACCTCACCGGGGGCACGGACGGCGGCCTGCACATCACCGACGCCACCAATGCCAGCCGCACCATGCTGATGAACATCCACACGCTCACCTGGGACGAGGAGCTGCTGGCGTTCTTCGGGGTGCCCCGCCCCATGCTGCCCGAGATCCGGTCTTCGGCCGAGGGCTACGGCGATGCCCGTTCGGTCCTCCCGGGGGTCCGTATCGCGGCCGCCCTCGGTGATCAGCAGGCCGCCCTGTTCGGCCAGACCTGTTTCTCCCCGGGCGAGGCGAAGTGCACGTACGGAACGGGCAGTTTTCTGCTGCTGAACACCGGTACCGATGTCGTGCGCTCCCGGCACGGACTCCTCACGACCGTCGCCTACAAGATCGGGGACCAGCCCCCGGTCTACGCCCTGGAAGGTTCGATAGCCGTCACCGGCTCGCTGGTCCAGTGGTTCCGTGACCGTCTGGGACTGATCAGCAGCGCGCCGGAGATCGAGACGCTCGCGCGGACGGTCGAGGACAACGGCGGTTGCTACATCGTCCCCGCGTTCTCGGGTCTGTTCGCCCCCCACTGGCGCAGCGACGCACGCGGTGTCATCGTCGGCCTCACCTCGTACATCACCAAGGGACACCTGGCCCGAGCCGTCCTGGAGGCCACCGGCTGGCAGACGCGAGAGGTCGTCGACGCCATGAACGCCGACTTCTCGGTCGCCCTGAAGCAGCTCAAGGTGGACGGCGGCATGACAGCGGACAACCTGCTCATGCAGTTCGTGGCCGACGTGCTCGACGTGCCCGTGGTGCGCCCGATGGTCGTCGAGACGGTTTCCCTGGGCGCCGCCTACGCCGCGGGCCTCGCCGCCGGCTACTGGCCGGACCTGGAAGTCCTGCGCCGCAACTGGCACCGGGCCGGCCAATGGCTGCCGGACATGGACCCCGAGCGGCGGGAGTCGGAATACGACAACTGGCAGCGCGCCGTCGAGCGTTCGCTGGGGTGGATCAAACCGCCGAGGTCCACCTGATTCCGGGTGGAACTCGGCTCACCAGGTCTTACGTCTTTGGAACTGATGGCGCCGTTTGCCATTGCGGTCGGCGTTCTTCAGGTCCAGCGGTCGGCCCCACTGTGTGCGTGGCGTGGGGGAGGATGCCCAGGGACCGACGGCCACCTCGTCCGATGTGAGCACGTCTGCGCCGTAAAGATCGTGCAGCCAGTTGGTCTGGTAGATGGTGTCGAGGTAGCGCTCGCCGAGATCCGGGGCGACGGCCACGGCGGTGAGTTCGCGCTCGTCATGCTGGGCCAGCCAGCCCATGGCGCCACTGACCACCGTGCCGGTGGAGCCGCCGAACAGGAATCCGCGCCTGGCCAGACGATGGCAGGCACGGATGGTGTCCGCCTCCTCGACCCGAATCACCTCATCCACATAGGACTCGTCGAGCAGCGGCGGGCGCATGCTCATCCCCAGGCCGGGGATCATCCGGCGCCCTGGGGTACCGCCGAAGGCCACCGAGCCGACGCTGTCCAGTGCGATGATCCGTACCGGCCGGTGCCACTCCCGGAAGTAGCGCGCGCAGCCCATCAGGGTCCCGGCGGTGCCGGTCCCGAGGAACAGCACGTCCAGCTCGGGGAACTGGCGGGCGATCGCCGGCCCCGTCTTGCGGTAGTGCGCCTTCCAGTTGCTCGGATTGGTGTACTGGCTGAGCCACACGTATCGCTCATCGGAGGCGCACAGCGCGCGGACGTACTCGATCCGCGCGCCGAGGAAGCCGCCGTTGGCCTCCTGGCCGGCAATGATGTGCACCTGGCTGCCCAGGGCTTCCATCATCATCCTGGTCGACAGGTTGCAGCGGGAGTCCGTCACGCACAGGAACCGGTAGCCCTTGCTTGCCGCGATCATGCTCAGAGCCACACCGAGGTTCCCGGACGAGGACTCGACCAGGATCGAATCCGGCTTCAGGAGTCCATCTCGCTCCGCGGTCTCCACCATCTCGGTCGCGGCCTTCAACTTGATCGAGCCGGCGAAGTTGAAGCCCTCACACTTCAGGAAGAGGGCGTGCCCGAATGTCGGCCGAAGGTCGACATAGAGCTCCTCTTCGTTGAAGTCGTGGGGAACGGATATGACGGGCACGATGGTCTCCTCTATCTGGAGCAGAGCACTTTCGGAACGTCCGTCCGACCGTGAGCGGGCTTCTCGCTTCGGGGGCGGGAGCCCGTGTCCAACCAGGCCGGAGGGGCCCTGCGTCAGTGGCCGCTGTCTCGTCAGTCCTGACCTGCAGCGACTTGACCGGCGATCTCTCCTGGGGTCAGCCCTGGACAAGCCTCCTTGGCTCTCGGCAGGGTCATCCGTACCGGCTCAGGTCGTGGAAGAAGTCGTCGACGATGTGCAACTCCCCGCAGCGGACCACTTCGTCGTAGACGTGCTTGCCGACCGCGAGGTCGAGGACCCCGAGGCCGAAGGGCGAGAACACCACCGGCCGGTCCGCCGGCGCCTTCACCCGCCCGGCCATCACGTCGTCCAACGTGCCGTGCAGGAACTCCCGGTTGCCGGTGAGCTGCTCGGCCAGATGCGGCGAGGTGTTGGCCTGCAGGCAGTGCTCGATGTCATCGACGATGTTGGTCGAGGAGAGCAGGATCTCCGGTGCGAGGTCGCGCAGCGACACGTGCAGCACCAGTGGGTTGTGCGCGAACCAGGAGAGGTCGTTGACATGCGGTTGACCGGCGACGGTGGCGAAGACCACCAGGTCGCTGTTTCGGATCAACTGCTCGGCGCTGTCGTGCACGGTGATCCGGCCGGTGGCGCCCGCCTGTTCCAGGTAGCACCGGAAGCCTGCCGCGCTGTCGGCGGACAGGTCGTGCACGCCGATGTCGTCGAAGGACCAGCCGGTGCCGGCCAGGAAGGTGTGGATGTAGCGGGCGATCAAGCCCACTCCGAAGAACCCGACACGCGTCGGGCGGGGCCGGCCGCGGCTGAGCCAGTCGGCCGCCGACGCCGCCGACGCGGCCGTCCTGGTGGCGCTGATGATCGAGCTTTCCAGACAGGCGAACGGGTAGCCGGTGTCATGGTCGTTGAGGATCAGCACGGCCGAGGCCCTCGGGATCCCGGCCTTCACGTTCTCCGGGAAGCTGGAGATCCACTTCAGGCCGTCCACCCGTACGTCCCCGCCGATGGAGGCGGGCAGCGCGATGATCCGGGAGGACGGGCGGTCGGGGAAACGCAGGAAGTACGACGGCGGGTTCACCGAATCACCGGCGCCGTGCACCCGGTAGGTGGCCTCGACCAACTCCACGATCTGTTTCTCGCGTCCGTGCAGCGCGCGCTGGACCTGGGCACCGGAGATCACCGCGAACGGTGGCACGATCATCGGCGCGGGCATCGCGGAATCGGTTGCGGTGGAATCGATGGTGGTCATCGTGCGGTCACCTCGACGGTCGGCGAGCAGTCGGACAGATGCACCGGGTCGGCCAGGGCGACGACCACTTCGCGCGGTCCCTCGAAGGGCTCCCTGCTGTGCGCGGTGCGGACGTTGTCGACGAGCATCAGGTCGCCGGCCTGCCACGGCTCGCGTGCGGTGTTGGCCTCGTAGACGCTGTTGAGCAGCTGCACGACGTCCTCGCCGATCGGGTCGCCGTTGCCGAAGCGAGTATTGAACGGCAGCCCGTCGGCGCCGTAGACGTCCACCAGGTACTCGCGCACCTCGGGGGCCATCGTCCATTCGTTGAGGAACGCGATCTGGTTGAACCAGCAGCGTCGGCCGGTGCCCGGGTGACGCACCACGGCGCTGCGGCGCTGCCTGGTCCGCAGCCCACCGTCGGTCTGCCACTCGAACGTGATCGCGTTGGCGCGGCAGTAGCTCTCGACGGCGTCACGGTCCTCGGTGCCGAACGCCTCGGCGATGGACGCCCCGATCTCGTCGTTGTAGCTGCGGGTGAGCAGCCAGCCCTCCCGCTCGAACCGCTCGGTCAACTCGGCGGGCAGCGCGTCAAGTACGGTCGTCGAGTCGGCCACCGCGGTCGCCCCGCCCTCGGTGGGCGCGCTGAGACAGGCGAACATCATCAGGCCGGGGAACTCGAGCGTGTAGCTCAGTTCGTGGTGCATGCACATCGGCTGGTTCGGCGGCCACTTCGACGAGGAGTACACGCCGTCGGAGTAGGTTTGCCGGGGCGTGAAGGCCTCCTTCTCGGTCATCAGACCAGTGGCCAGCCTCGAGAAGACGGCGCCGGTGTCGGCCGCGTCGCGCAGCCCGAGGCCGCGGACCAGGACCGATCCGTGCTCGGCGACGACAGCGCGCAGCGCGTCCCGGTGCTCGGCCGCCCAACTCGGCGCGCCGCTGGTGGCCTCGGCCCGCAGAAGCGGAGGTTTGCCGGGTTTGAGTTCCACGTCGACCAGCGACGCCGTGGATTGGGACGACATCTCGATTTCCTTTCCGTTGCCACTCAGGAGGAAGCGAACAATTCGGCGGCGCGCAGCACGGCCTGTGCCGCCTCGGCCGGACGGGTGCGCAGGAAGTAGTGGCCGCCATCGGCGAGTTCGTGCAGGTCGACCTGGTCGGCCAGGAGCTGCCAGTCGCGGTACTGGCGCCGGTACTCCGTCGTGCTCGGGTCGTCGGCGGCGACGACCACGGTGACCGGCGCGGACAGCTTCAGCGTTGGCGGGCTGTCCAGGACATCGGCGAAATAGCGGTGTGCGGACACGCAGTCGTGCCGGTAGGCGGCACCGATGTGCTCGGCGTGCCGCGTATCCAGCTCACCGAGCTCGGTGTACCCGCCGTCCGCGCTCAGCCTCGCGGCGATCTCGGCGTTGCTCCGCCCGGTCAGTTCCGTGATGGCGGCGCGCCGGTCGGCGGCGTTGCCGAGCAACTGCGCGCCGAGGAACACCCGTTGGACGTCCACTCCGCGCTCGCGCAGCTTTCCGGCCGTCTCCAGGGCGAACGCGGTGCCCGAGGAGTGGCCCCACAGCAGGACCCTGGTCAGGCCACGCCGGATGATCTCGACGACGACCTGCTCGACCACCTGTGTCATCGGCGCGAACGGCTCGCTCTCGGCGGCCAGGTCGTGACCCGGCAGCTCAACGGCGTAGACCGCCGGCCCGCCGCCCGGCAGTGCCCCGGCCATCGGCTGGAAGTTCACCGCGTTGCCGCCAGCGTAGGGGAAGCACACCAGGGCAGTGGCCTGCGTCCCGTCCGATTCCGACAGTGGCTGAAGCAGCCCGGAGCGCCGCTCGGAACTGCCGTCGACGGGCCCGGAGCGCGGTGTGGACCTGCCGTCGACCAGCCCGGCCAGATCGGCAAGGATCGGGTGACCGGTGACGTCCTTGAGGGACACCGCGCGGTCCAGGGTGATCGCCAGCTTCACCGCCGACAGCGACGTGCCGCCCCGGTCGAAGAAGTGGTCCCGCCGTCCGATCTGGCTCTGC
The DNA here is from genome assembly GCF_041053055.1 of Streptomyces sp. R41. Classification (NCBI taxonomy): domain Bacteria; kingdom Bacillati; phylum Actinomycetota; class Actinomycetes; order Kitasatosporales; family Streptomycetaceae; genus Streptomyces; species Streptomyces sp. R41. The sequence continues at coordinate 1,189,849 of NZ_CP163443.1, read as the reverse complement.
GGGATGCCGAGCACCTTCGCCCATGCGGCCGCCAGCTGCTGTTCGGTCGGCGTATGCGGCGCGCGGAAGTCCTCCTGAACGACGTCGAGTTCCCCCGCAAGCGCCCGCAGAGCCTTCCTGTCGATCTTGCTGTTGGCCGTCAGCGGCAGACTTTCCCGCCAGTGGAAGGCCGACGGGACCATGTACTCGGGCAGCGACTCACCGAGCCGGTCCGGCAGGACGTCGACCTCGAGTGGCCGTGGGCCGGAGTAGAACGCCACCAAGTGCTGGCTCTGGTCGGCCCGTTCGGCGACCACCACAGCACCGTCGCGCACGCCGGGCACCCGCAGCAAGGTGTTCTCGATCTCGCCGATCTCGATCCGGAAGCCACGAATCTTCACCTGGGTGTCCCGGCGGCCGAGGAACTCCAACTTGCCCTCGGGCGTCCAGCGGCCGTAGTCGCCGCCCCGGTAGAGCCGGGCGCCGTCACGGTGCGGATCGGGCAGGTAGGCCTGCCGGGTGCGCTCGGGGTCGTTGACGTATCCGCGGCCGACGCAGACGCCGGAGAAGACGATCAGACCGGGGGCGCCGAGCGGCACCGGGTTGAGGTGCTCGTCGACGACGTAGACGTGCACATTGTTGACCGCCGGACCCAGCAGGACCCGGTCTCCGGCAGGCACGCGGTCCATGACCTCGTGGTTGGTGTCGTCCGAGGTCTCGGTCAGCCCGTAGGCGTTGACCAGCTTGATCGCGGGCTGGGCGGCGAACCAGCGCTGGGTGAGCTCCATCTTCAGCGCCTCGCCGGTGACCGACACGCACCGCAGGTCCGGCAGCTCGCGGGGGTGCTGCTGCAGACAGGACACGATGACGTCCAAGTAGGAGGGTACGACCTGGAGGACGGCGACCCGGCCGTCAATGATCTTGTCGACGAACCGCTGGACATCGAGGATCACTTCCTGCTCCACGAGCAGGGTCCGCCCCCCTACCAGGAGCGCGGACAGCAGTTGCCACAGCGAGATGTCGAAGCACTGGGGTGCGGTCTGGGCGACCACCTGTCCCTCGCCGATCTCCAGGTCGTCGATCTTGGCGTAGAGATGGTTGAGCATGCCGGCGTGCTCGCACATCGCGCCCTTGGGCTCTCCGGTGGAGCCCGAGGTGAAGTAGATGTAGGCGAGTTGGTCCGGGGCGACATCGGTGCCCAGATCACCGTCGGCATGATCCTCCTCGTAGGCTGCGTCGATGTAGACGGTCCGGATCCCGGGCAGCGAGGCGAGCGCGTGGTCGAGGGTGGCGGTGCTGCCGTGTTCGGTGAGCACGAGTGCGCACTCGGCACGAGAGAGCGTGGTGGCGATGCGACCGGCCGGGAAATGCGGCTCGATGGGCAGGTACACGCCCCCGGCCTTGAAGACCGCCAGGACCGCGGCCAGCCAGTCCAGGTTGCGCTCGGTCACCACCGCGACCACACCTTCGCGGCGCAGCCCCCGCGCCAGCAGAGCGCGTGCCAGCCGATTGGCCCGGGAGTTGAGCTCGTGATACGTCCACTGCCGCTCGCCGTGTACGGCCGCGACGGCGTCCGGGTGTGTCCTCACCCGCTCTTCGAACAGCTCGTGCACCCGCCGGTCCGGCAGGGTCCGGCGCGGTCCGGCGAGCCCTTCGAGCTGGAAGTGGAGTTCCTCGGCGCAGAGCAGGCTCTGCTGCCCGTGCGCGGCGTCCGGATCGGCGGCGATCAGCGCGAGCGCGGTGACGTGGTAACCGGCGATCCTGACAGCGCAGTCGGCGTCGAGCACGTCCGTCCGGTACCGCAGCCGCAGCACGAGCTGGCCGCCATGACGGGAGAACCCGACCCACAGCACGGTGTCCTCGGCCAGGTCGCCCCCGACGCCGCTCGGGTCGAACACGGTCTCGAACGGCGGTTCGGTCAGGCCCATCTCGCGCCGGAGATCGTCGACCGGGAAGTCCTTGTGCGACAGCAATTCCGACTCGACTTGATGGGTGTTCAGCAGCAGTGCCCGCCATGTATCGGGTTCGGTCGTCAGCCGGCAGGGCAACGGCCGGTCGCCCGCTGCGGAGACGTAGCCGGACACGACCTCACGCTCACCGGACAGCGCGGCCAGCACTTTGGCGTGCGCGGCCAGCAGCGCCGAGTTGAGCGGCACCGCCAGGTCCTCGGTGAGGCGGCGCAACGGTCCTACGACGTCTTCCGGGACCGTCGTCTCGTGGTCGACGACGCCCGTCACCGGATTGAGGGTCCACCGCGGTATCGCGGTGAAGCCACCGGCGACGAGCTCACCGCGCCAGAACTCCTGGTCGGCTTCCACGTGCACTCCCATCGGATCTTGCCCCCACCACTCACGGTCGCCACGGCGCTGTGGGCCGCCCATCAGGGCGACGCCTAAGGCGTCGCCGTTTTCTCGCCTGATCTGCGGGTCGGTCATGTTCTTCAGCCAGTTGGGGGTGTCGACCGAGACGGTCCCGCCGGGTCTGTCCGTACGAGTGCGGCAGGCCGATGGGGGGCATCTCGCATCTCCACGGCGGGGTTTCCGCCCCATCGAGCGCTCCGCGGAACCTCCTCGCCTTTCATGAGGAAGGAGTCGGGGGCGAGCACTGCGCCGTCGCCCATCGTCACGCCGTAGTGGACGTGGGCGCCGACACCGAGGGTGCAGCCGACGCCGATCGTGCTGCGGTCGGACTTGAAGGTGCCGTCCTCCTGCGAGTGGCACTGGATCTTGCTTCCCGCATTGAGCGTGCAGTCGCTCCCGATGGTGGTGAGCGTTCGCTCCGTCAAATAGCAGCCGTCATCGAAGACCCTGCTGCCGAGCCGAACACCCAGCATCCGCCAGATCACGTTCTTGAAAGGGGTGCCGTTGAAGACGTTGAGGTACTCGTCAGGCACCTTCCAGAGGCGCTCGTGCCACCAGAAGTACGGGTCGTAGATGGAACACAACTGCGGTCGCAGCGTACGGAATGCCGCGATGCCGCGCTCCACGAGTACGAAGTACACAGGGGTGAACCCGAGGCTGAACACCAGGAAAGCGGCGATCAGTACGTGCCCGAAAGAATCGTACAGATCGACGTCCGCGAGGCCGACCACCGTGATCACGAAGAAGTAGAGCCACCGCACGAGCAGGAAGAGGGCCATCGAGCGGATGTTGTAGCGGTTCTTTGCGGCGAGGTTGCGGCGAAACTCTTCGCCGTTCCGGAGATGGTCGAAGCGGGAGTCGCGCTCCACCGACCGGGGAATCTCGAAGCACGGTGAGCCGAGCAGGCCCACCCCTTCGCGTACCTCACCGTCGAGAGGAATCATCACCTTCGTCGCGAGGAGGCAGTTTTCGCCCGTCCTGGCCCCGGAGGGATAGGCGATGTTGTTCCCGATGAAGTTGCGTGGCCCGATCGAGGTCCGGGAAACCCGGAAGGACGTACTCGAGAAGTCGGCGTTGACGATGGAGAGCCCGTCGGCGACCATCGTTCCGCTGCCGACGGAAACGAGATACGGGGTCTCGTGCTGCACTTCCGTGCCGAAGTTCGACCCGGTCTGCTCGACCCGGGACAAGTCGTATCCGAGGGCGTGCAAGTAGTGGACGATGTAGGAGCTGTCACCGAACAGCCATTTGAAGAACTTTATGTTGGTCATGCGCCCGATCGCCCGGTGTGTCGAGTAATGAAGCCCGTACAGCGGATAGACCTTGTCCGGCTTGACGAGCACGTTCAGCAGGCGCGGAACGGTGAACAGTACGGCCAGGCCCACGACGACGAAGCCGAAGAACAGCACGAAGGACAGGATCAGCGCGTCGATGTAGAGAGCCGGCGACGTGAACCCCACCGCGCCCGGGCCCAGTCGGTTGTGCAGCGCCGGAATCAGGTTGAAGAGCATGTACGCGCCCCCGACAGTCAGCGGCACATACAGGAAGAACAGCTGAAGCACGGTGACGAGGCCGAATCCGGCCCGGCGCAGTGTGCCGCACTTGGCCGGCCCGATCCTCAGGTAGTCATGCTCCGTGGGCTGTGCCGGGGATCCGTGCCAGCGCTGGCCGTCCGGGACCGCCTGGCCGCTGTACAGCGTGGAGGTGTGGCCGAGTTGCGCCCCGTCGCCCATGGACGTGTCGATGTCGAGCACGGTCTTCTCACCGATGAACACGTCCCGGCCCAGGGTGACCCGGCCGGTCTGGATACGGCCGGCGTGCGCCCGGTAGCAGTGGAAGAACGAGTCTTTGCGGATCACCGTGCCGGCGCCGATCGTCAGCAGGTCGGGGCAGACCGGAACGTTGCGCGAGAGGATCGTGACCCCCTTGCCGATCCGCGCGCCCAGGGCTCGCAGATACAGCACGTACAGGGGATTGCCGACGAAGAAAATCATCGGGTTGGCGTGGATCAGCACCTTGACGGTCCAAAAGCGCAGATACGTCAGACCCCAGACCGGGAACTCGCGCGATTTCCACCGGCCGACCAGGAGCCATTTCGCCACGATCGGGAAGGTGCACAGACCGACGAAGCCGATGCCGCCGAAGACGGTCGATCGCAGGTAGATGTCGATCGTATCCACGCCGGCGGAGACCCATGCATAGCCTCGGTCGGCAACAAATCCGGCGAGGAAGGAATATCCCACGAAAAGCAGGAACTGCACCGTTCCGCAGAGGACATACTGCAGTGGGCCGGCCGGTGTCACCGCCTCGGTCGGCGCCGGGGGCGACGACTCGTCAGGGGCGGGCGCTGCGTCCGCGAGTCCCGTTGCCAGGCTGCGGATCGTCGGGTGCCGGTAGATGTCCTTCATCGACGCCGAGGGGAGGTCTGCCCGTTTCCTGACCCGTGCACAGAATTGAGCCATCACCAACGAGTTGGCGCCGAGGTCGTCGAAGAAGTGGCTGTCGACCGACACCCGCTCGACGGATATGACGTCGGCCAGAACCTCGGCGAGGTCCCTCTCGATGCCGTTCTTCGGGCCGGTATCGCTGCGCTTGTCGATCGCAGATTCATCCGGCCCGGGCGTCAGGACTTCGACGGACTTCTCCTCCATGCGAGCTCCTTGAGGAACTGTCGAGCGCACTCGGCCACTACGGTCGGCGCCCTGTACTCGCGTTTTTTGATGTCCGGAGCGAGCTATCCGGAAGTCATGAGTTCGGGAGGTGTTGACGGGTTCCAAAACCGTGTTAAGTCTCCAATGTCCACCGTCGGGCTGCCACTCGAACTCGATCGCTTTGGCGCGGCAGCAGCTCGCGACGGCGCCCGGACGGCCTCGCTGCCGGACGCCTGACGTCGGCAGCGCCGGGCGTTCGCCGCCCGATTCACTCCTCGTCAGCGATCGCGCCCGACAGGACGTCGATGAGCTGCGCACCGGTCGCGTCTTACTGCATACGAGTGGCATATGCCTGACCCGGAAGGAAGCCGCGCCGCAGGCGCACAAGGTCCGGCTCGGCCGACACCGCTGGACCATGCCCCGTCACCGCGCAGGAGGGCGCGGCGTGTGTCCTGCCGGCGGGCCTGCGGTAGCCGATGAGCTCACCACGTCCACATCGCTCGCCCGGACGTAGGCGAGCCGGTGGCCGAGCTGGATCTCGTAGTACTGCTCCCGGCCCTTCACCACCGGGTTGGGTGTGTCGCCGAAGGACGATCTGTCGATGTAGGAACCGGCGAGGCGGGCCTGTGTCACGTACCGCTGGCCGGCGAGGATGCTGTACGGGAGCGGCGACTCGGACTGCTCCGGCACCTCGTCGGGGTAGGCGTCCTCCTCCGGGAGGGCACGCCCGTACACGGGGATCTCGCTCAAGCCGTCCTTCGGAGTCACCATCCGGCCGCTCGCACCGACGGCGGTCGGGTGCTTCTTCGGGTTCTTGAACCATGCTTTGTTGCCCTGGTACCAGATCGCCGTCCAGTCGCCCTTGCGATCGGCGACCGCGAAGGTCTGGCCGGCGGAGACGCGCGACCCCAGGTCGTTGACGTCCTCCGTGGAGTCTTCACCGTCCGGTTTCCGGCCCGGGTCCTGGATCAGCGGGGCGTCCTCGTGCGGCTCGGTGTACAGGCGGACGGCGCTGGAGCCGTGCGGCGCACACGGCACCCCGCTCTTGGTGCACCCCGTGAACGGCGGCTTGTGGGTGGCGAAGTCCGGCAGCACGGTCACCATGTCGCTCTTCGATCGGGCCGTGGCACGCAGGGGCGCGCCGAGGAGGTCGAAGTAGTGCCGCCAGTCCCAGAAGGGGCCGGGGTCGTCGTGCATGTCGGGGATGGAGCCGGCGGTCGGGGACGGGACGTTGTCGTGGCCGAAGATGTGCTGCCGGTCGAGCGGGATGTCGTACTTCTTCGCCAGGTAACGCACCAGACGGGCCGAAGCCCGGTACATCTGTTCCGAGTACCAGGTGTGCGGCTGCCTGAGGAATCCCTCGTGCTCGATGCCGATCGAGCGGGCGTTCACGAACTGGTTCCCCGAGTGCCAGGCCATGTCCTTGGTCCTGACGTGTTGGGTGATGTGACCGTCCTTGGAGCGGATCGAGTAGTGCCAGGACGCCTCCGTCGGATCCTGCACGGTCAGGAGCATGGATGCGAGCGGCGCCTCGGTGTCGTGGATGACGATGTACTCGATCTTCTGGTCCCTGGGCCGGTCGGCGAGGTCGTGATTGCCGTAGTTCCCGTCGTCGATCTCGACGTACGGCGCGCTGAGCCAGGAGCAGTGCAGCTCCACCGGGCACTCGACGTCCTTCGATCGCGCGGCGTCCTGCGGGGAGGTGCGGGGGCGCACGCCAGGGCTTGCGGGGAGGGTGAGGCGCTGCCCCGCGTCGGTGGTGCGGTGCGCGCCTTGGCGGATCACCGAGAAGACGTCGTTCGCGTACGTCGCCGCCGACGCGGCGTCCTCCGTACCCGGGAACTCCGCCACCGCCTCCCACCAGTCCGCCGGGTCGGCGCTGAGCGGCTTGCCGAGCCGTCGTTGCACCGCCGCCAGGAGCGCCGCGCCACCGCGCACGTTGGCGGCGGCGTCCGTCCGCAGTCTCCCGGCAGGGGCCCCGATCAGGCGGGCGGCCTGTCGCAGGTCCGTCGGCTCCTCCAAGCCGCTGCCCGAGGGGTTCGCCTCGTGTGAGTCCGGCGGACCCGCCGCCACCGCGTGCGGCCGGGCACTGCCGCGAGGCGGCTTCGCCTGGGCCTGGGCCTGCTGGGCGTCGACCAGGTGCATCGGCCCGTAGCCGCCGACGACGCTCGGAGCGCCGGAATGGGAGTCCCAGCGCGACTGCAGGTAGGACACGCCCATGAGCACGCTTCGCGGTACGTGGTACTCGTCCGCGGCGGTGGTGAAAGCTTTCTGCAGGCGTTGGTCGGCCGCCACGTCGACGAAGGCCGGCGGGCCGAGCAGCAGGGGCACCAGGATCGCCGCCGATGCGGTCACGCACACGATCCGGCGGCACCCGCATACCGTCGCGCGGGGGATACGGGGGGCGACAGGTTTTCTCATTGCAAGGGTCTCCAACCATGCTCGTCGCAACCAGGACACGCAACCAGGACAAAGGAGTTGCCCTTCACGCCACCCCTCGTACGCTTCCGTGCCCTTCACGCCACGTCGCGCCAAGCGTCACCGAGGTGGACCAGCCGCACGGCACAGGCCACCCGGTCGGCGGCAGCACGTCCCCTCCGGCGGGAGCCGGCGCAAGCCCCTGTACCGAGCGGTTCGCCCGCCTCCGGCGGAGTGACGGCTCAGTCCTGGACCGGGTCCACCTGCCAGTCGGGGTGCCCCGGCATGGGCGGGGTGTGCGCCCCGTACAGCCACGGGGTCAGGAACGGGTTCAGGTCCCTGCCCGCGACCTCGGACGCGAGCGCGACGAAGTCCCGGGTGCCGGCGGCCCGGCCTCGGTACTTGCTCACCCAGGACCGCTCGATCCTGTCGAAGGTCTCCTCGCCGACCTTCTCCCTCAACGCGTAGAGCACCAGCGCCGAACCGTCGTACCGCATCTGCTTGAAGAGGGTCGGCTCGGTGGGTTCGGCGGGCGCTCCGGCGTCGTGACGCCACTGGTCGTGCTGCTCGTACGCAGCCCGCATCGCGGACTCGATGCCTGCGCCGCCGTGCGTGTCGGCGTAGAGACGTTCGTAGAAGCGGGCGTGCCCCTCGCTCAGCCACAGGTCGGACCACCGCCGGATGGCGACGCTGTCGCCGGTCCAGTGGTGGGTCAGCTCGTGTACGAGGTTGCGCTCGGCGTCGACCCGGTCGCCCAGCAGGTCGGCCCTCGGCACGACGGACAGTGACTGCGTCTCCAGCGCCACCGGCAGGTCGGTGTCCCCGACCAGCACCCCGTAGCGGCGAAACGGGTACGGGCCGAGCCGCCGTTCGAGCCAGGCCAGGTGCTCGGGGGTGAGCGAGCGGTACTCCTGGGTGTCGGTGACCAGCCCGTCCGGGACCACGTCCCGGACAGGCAGCCCGCGCGGGCCGGTGCTGTCGACGAACGCGAACTTCCCGATCGCCAGCTGGACCAGCTGCGCCGCGACCGGCTGCTCGGAGTCGTACGTCCATTGGACCCGTCCGTCGGGTCGCCGGACGCGCTCGACGAGCCGGCCGTTGGCCACTGCGGTGAGGCCGGGTGGGGTGGTGATGCGGAAGGTGATCGGCGCCCGCAGGCTCGGATGGTCGTCCGCCGGGAAGATCATCTTGGCGCCGTTGGGCTGTGCGTAGAGCACGGTGCCGTCGGACGTGGGCACCCAGCCGTAGTCCTGGATCGCGTCGCCGCGGTGCCGTTGCTGGGTCGGGTCGGCGGTGTAGGAGACCCGCACGGTGAAGGTGCTGTTGTGGGGGATCGGCTTGGCGGGAGTGACGACGAGCTCGTCGCCGTGGCGTGCGGTGGTCGCCGGTGCGCCGTCGACGGTGACCGTGTGCAGCGTGTTGCCCGCGAAGTCGAGGTCGAAGCGGGACAGGGCCTGCGTGGCGGTGGCGCTGATGGTGGTACTCGCGTCGAACGGCGTCCTGGGTGCCCGCCAGTCGAAGGCGAGTGTGTAACGGCGGACCGTGTAGCCGCCGTTGCCGTCGAGGGGCACGAGCGGATCGCCGATGCCCGGGGCGCCGGGGGACGGGGCCTCGCCGGACGAGGCGGCGGAGGGGCCGGGTGCGGGGGAGCCGTGACCCCCGTGGGGGAGGGTGCCGACGAGGACGGCGATGCCCGTGATCCCGACGGCACCGGTGAGGGCAAGGGCGAGGGCCGTGCGGCGGGGACGACCCTTCAGGGACCTCGTGAACGACGCCTTCACCGGCGGAACCGGTGGGCGTCATGGGATGCGACCGGTCGGCACACGCGGCTGCTCATCGGCCGGAGGGCGCGGCGGCCGGTCGTTCGACGGGCGCGGCTCCCTGCCGTACGGGTGACTCGGTTGCCGACGGTCGTGATCTTCATGGCGGCACTATGTCAGCAAGAGATATCTATAGCGATGTATGTCCGCGTTTCATCCGCCCGTACGGGCGAGACGGCCAGGCGGGCGGTCCAGGCGTTCTGGCCCGCGGCGCGGGTCAGAACGAGCCCTCGCGCGCGGTGACGCCGGGCAGCGGCTGCTCGGTCCAGATCGTCTTGCCCGGAGCCGTGTAACGGGTGCCCCACGCCTGTGCCAGCTCCGCGGCGATGAACAGACCGCGTCCGCCCTCGTCGACCGTGCCGGCATGGCGCAGGTGCGGTGCGGCCGAGCCGGCGTCCCGCACCTCGCAGGTCAGGGTGCGGTCATGGATCAGGCGGAGCTCGAGCGGCGGGGTTCCGTATTTGACGGCGTTGGTGACGAGTTCGCTGACGATGAGCTCGGTGTTGAAGGCGGTCTCGTCGTCGACGTCCCACGCGGCGAGCTGGGCGCGGGTACGGCGTCGGGCGACGGCCACGGCCTCGGGGTCGGCATCGAGCGGCCACGCCGCGAATCGGTCGGGGGGAAAGGACCGGGTGCGCGTGACGATCACCGCGGCATCGGCGGCCCCCAGACCTGCCGGGACCGCGTAGACGACGGCGTCGCAGAGGTCCTGGAGCGGGCGGTCGCGATAGTCCGCCGCCGACGACAACGGGCCCGAGGATTCGGCGAGATACGAGGTGAGAAGCGGATCACTGGTGAACACCAGGACGCTGCCGTCCGGCACCTCGACGTCGACGGACGCGAAGGGCGCGCCCTCCGTCGTGCCCAGCCGCGGCCCGGCCGGTGTGCCGCAGCTGGTGACAGTGTGGTCGGGCTGCGCGACGAGAGGGGCCAGATTGCCGGCCGCCGCCATCGCGCACGTGCCGGTCAGGGGGTCGTGCACCGCGTACACACAGTCGGCGGTGAGCGCTTCGCAGCGCAGCGGATCGCCGAGCGGGAGATGCGCCCGTTCGGCGGCGAGCTGGCCCGCCGTGTCGTGCAGGCGGGCGAGGAGCTCGTCGGGGGCGAGGTCGAAGGCCGACAGGGAGCGTACGGCGGTGCGCAGCTGCCCCATGGTCGCGGCCGCGCTCAGGCCGCCTCCCGACACCTTGCCGACGACGAGGGCGGTGCGGGCGCTGGACAGGGCGATGGTGTCGTACCAGGCGCCGGGATCGGCGCCGGTGGCGGAGAGGTAGGCGGTCTCCAGTGATGCGTGGGACTCCGGGCGGCGGGGCAGCAGTCGGCGGTGCACGGTGGCGGCGACCGTGTGCTCCCGTGTGTAGCGCCGCGCGCTGTCGATGCACAACGCGGTGTGTGTGGCCAGTTCGACCGCGAGCTCCCGGTCACCTTCGTCGAAGGGGGGTGAGTGTCCGCTGCGGTACAGACTGACGACGCCGAGGGCCGCGTCGCGCAGTGCCAGGGGAACCACGAGGAGTGAATGGGCCCCCGACGCGTGGATCGCGTGCGCGCGCGGGGGATCGACGGACAGCCAAGGGGTGGTCGGATGGAGCGCGACCACGCGCGGACGCAGGTCGGCCATGGCCTGGGTGAAAGGGGTCGGAGCCGGTAGGCGATGGACGTCGCCCACCGGATGGGCCTGCGGCGGCCGCGCGCGGTCGCTGCGGAACGCGGTGCGCATCAGGGGCGTGCCCGTGGACAGCGGGGCCGGGGGCGGGTCGTCGCCGCGGATCACGGCCTCCACCACCTCCACGATCGCGATATCGGCGAACGCGGGGACCACGGTCGGGACGAGTTCCTCGCCGGTCACGGCCGGATCCAGGGTGCGTCCCACGTGTCGGCGCACGGCGTCGAGCACCTGGGTGCGGGTGCGGGCCCGTTCCCGCTCGGTGACGTCGATCGCGGTGACCGCCAATCCGAGCACAGAGCGGGACGGACTCTCCAGGCGCAGCGCGCTGATCTCGAATTGCCGTTCCTGCGGGGGGTTCCCCTCGCCACGCGCCCGGACGACGCGCTGCAGGAGGGGGACTCCGCTCTCCAGCACCTCGCGCAGGAGCGCCTCCACGTTGCAGCCTTCGACGATGTCGTAGACGTCGCGGATCGGGCGCCCTTTCATGTCGTCCAGGGGCACGCCACGCATCACGGGGGTGGCGGTGTTGACCCTTACCACCCGCAGATCGGTGTCCAGCAGGTGCAGCCCGATCGGTGACTGGGTGAACAGCGCCTCCAGCATCGAGGCCGCCGTCTCGTCCACTCGCCGGCCGGGATCGCTGTGCGCCAAGGCGACCACCTCCGAGCTCCGTCCTGCGCACCACTGCCCCGTATCCGGGCGTGCTTCCAGCGTGCTGCGCGGTCGGCGCGATCGCACCCGCAGAGCGCCGGGGCAGGAATGGCGAGGGTGCGGGACCCGTTTCCCGGCGCCGCGCGCCCGGAACTCACCCGTGGCGGGGAGGCCCGGCGCGGTCCGGCGCGAAGAGGGTGGCAGACGCGGGGCGCGATACGGCGCCCGGGACGCGCGTGTGCCCGGGACGCTCCGGCCGGAAGGGAGCACCGATCATGCGACGCTGTCCCGCAGACCCACGTGAGCTGTCCGGCGGCCGCCGTGGCGCCCTTGGGGCGGGGCCACTGGGGCCTCTGTGGCGCGCGTACACGAAGGAACACTGGGATGCTGAGTGCAGGAGCGCTGCCCATGACCTGACGAACAGTGGTGGTGAGCGCCATGACTGGGCTCCAGGACAACGGTCCGGAATCGACCACGCCGAGTGCTGATCCCCAGGGAGACCCGTTTCTGCGCACGCGGTTCGCCGTGCCGAAGCGCCCCGTGACGTTCCTGCGGCGGGAGCGGTTGGTCAAGCACCTCGACCAGGCTCTGCTGACCCCGTTGACCATGGTCAACGGAGCCGCGGGTGCGGGCAAGACCCTGCTGGTCGCCGACTGGGCCGCGGGGCGGGACCGGCCCGTCGCCTGGCTCACCACCGAGGCCTCGGAGCAGGGGTGCGGAATGTTCTGGGCGTATCTGCTCCAGGCTCTGCGCGCCTCCGGTGTGCCGCTGCCCGCCGAGGTCGGCTTCCCCGCGGACGCGAGCCGCGTGGACCACACGCTGCTGGCACGGCTCGCCGCCGATCTGAGCGCTCGGGACCGGCCCCTGATCGTGGTGCTCGACGAATACGACCGGGTGACCGACCAGGAGATCGCGGAGCAGCTGGAGTTCGTCCTGCACCACGCGGGACGGGGCATGCGCCTGATCCTCGTCACCCGCACGGAACCGCTGCTGCCGCTGCACCGTTACCGGGCGGCGGGCGACATGACGGAGATCAGGAACGCGGAGCTGGCCTTCACCCCCGAGGAAGCGGCCGCGCTGCTGGAGTTGCACGGGCTGTGCCTTCCGGTGCACGCCGCGGGCGCGCTCGTGGAGCGCACCCGGGGATGGGCCGCCGGACTACGGCTGTGCGCCCTGGCAGCACAGGAGATGCCGGACCCGGAGACGTATCTGAAGGAGTTCGAGGCCGACCGCACCACGGTCGCCGACTTCCTGCTGGCGGAGGTCCTCAAGCGGCAGACCCCCGAGACGCAGGATCTGCTGCTGCGGGTCAGCGTTCTCGAGCGTTTCTGTCCAGAGCTGGCGAACGCGCTGACGGAGCGGACCGACGCCGGGGCCATCCTGGCCGGGTTGCACCGCGAGAACGCGTTCGTCGAGCACCTCGGGCACGCCTGGTACCGCCTCCACCCGCTGTTCGGGGAGATCCTCCATGCCCATCTGCAGGTGCGCTCTCCCGGCCTTGAGCCCGAACTCCACCGGCGGGCCGCGGCATGGCTGCGGCGCTCCGGATCCCTCGCGGAGACGCTGGGGCACGGTGCGGCCGCCGGCGACTGGGAGTTCACCGCCGGTGCCCTCGTGGACGACCTCGCCATCGGTCAGCTCTTCACCGGCCTGCGCTGCGACGACCTGGCGGGTCTGTTCTCACGGATGGGGCCCGAGGCCACGAGCACCGCCACGGACCTCGTCCGCGCGGCCCGTGAGCTGTCCCGAGGCGACCTCGACCGCGGCCTGGGCCACCTGCGGCACGCCGAGCAGAGCCTGGCCGAGGAGCAGACGTCGGCGGGGGCCGACTCGTCCGGCCTGGCGGCGGCCCGCCTCAGCTGTGCCCTGCTGGAAGCCCTGGCGGCCCGGCTGACCGGTTCGCCCGCAAGAGCGGAGATCGCCGCGGAGGCGGCCGAGAGACTCCAGGAGGAGCTGCCCACCCACCTGCTGGACGAGCATCCCGAACTCAGCGCCCTCCTGCTGACCCACCTTGGCTCGACGCGGCTGTGGGCCGGGCGATTCGAGGACGCACGTACCGCCCTGACCACAGCGGCCAGCTGCTCCAAGGGAGCGTCGACGGCGCTCCCGCGCGAGGAGTCCCTGGGCCACCTGGCCCTGATCGACTACTTGAACGGCTGGCTCGGCAGGGCGGAGCGCAAGGCCCTGGCGGCGATGACGGAGACGGAGCGGTTCGGCCTGCCTCAGACGTCCGGCTCCGGCATCGAGCTGCTGGTCCTGGCCGCCGTGGCCGTCGACCGCAACGAACTGGGGCAGGCCCAGGCCCTCCTCGACACGGCGGCCGACTCGCACCGCGCGATGCGGGACCCCGTGATGGAAGCGGGGCGGGCCATCGCCACCGCGCGTCTGCTTTTGGCCCGCGGCGACACGCACGCCGCGCTAGAAGCGGCGGAACCGGCCGTCGCCGCCGACGTGGTCTCCCCCTGGGCGGAGGGGCAAACGGCGCTGGTGGCCGCCGCCGCGCACCTGGCCGAAGGCCGGCCGGAGACGGCAGCGGAGCTGCTGCAGGCGGTGCCCGACGACCAGCCGGCGTGTGTCGTGGGGGCAGCACGGGCCCAGCTCGCCGCGGGCAGGCCCGTCGAGGCGATCGACCTGCTCGACAGAGTGCGTCCCGAGGGCCGCACCGGCCCCGCGGTGACCGTCCGGGCCTCGCTGGTGAGGGCGCAGGCCGCGGACGGGGCGGGGGACTCCGCCACCTCGCGCAGGCTCGTCGCCCAGGCTCTCCATGAGGCACGGCGCGAGCGGCTGCGGCGCCCCTTCCTCGAAGCCGGACCGTGGATCCGGCCTCTGCTGGGCATGGTGCCCCTGCGAGAGCTGGCCGCGGGCTGGCTCACACCGGGAACGCCGTCACACGGTGGGCTGCCTCGGCCCGGCGACCAGCCACCGGCGCCCGTCGTGGAGGAGCTGAGCGGACGCGAGCGCGATGTGCTGGAGCGACTGGCTCAGATGATGTCGACGGAAGAGATCGCCGCCGATCTGTATGTGTCGGTGAACACGGTCAAGACGCACCTCAAGAGCGTGTACCGAAAGCTGGCGGTGAACCGGCGCCACGACGCGGTGCGGCGCGCGCGCGAGCTGCGGCTGCTGTCACCGCGATCGTGAAGGGCCGCCAAGGACGGGTACGGGCCATGAGGGTCGGGTCCATGACGGGCCGCGGCGGCTCGTCCGGCTCGCCCGTGGTGGGTGAGGCGCCGGGTGAGTACTTCGGATGCGATGGGGGTGGCGGCAGGGCAGGTGCCCGTCGCTGCCCGGCCGACTCCGCCGGCGTCCCGGGCCGACTCGGCGAGGTGGACACCGTGACGCACTGGCGGGCGCTTATCGTGCTGGGCACCGCCCAGTTCCTGATGGTCCTCGACACATCCGTCATGAACGTGTCCATCAGCCAACTGGTCGAGGACTTCGACACCGAGGTCACCGCCATCCAGGCCGTCATCACGCTGTACGCGCTGGTCATGGCGGCGTTCATGATCATCGGTGGCAGGTTCGGAGACATCTTCGGACGACGTCGTCTCTTTCTCCTCGGCCTCGTCGTCTACGGCACCGGGTCGGCCCTGACCGCCGCGGCTCCCACCCTGTGGGTCCTCACGCTGGGCTGGTCGGTCATCGAAGGACTCGGTGCCGCGATGGTGCTGCCGGCCATGGCGGCCCTCGTGGCCGAGTCCTACCGCGGACCGGACCGGGCCGTCGCCTACGGCGTCATCGGCGGACTCGCCGGGGCCGGAATCGCGGTCGGCCCGCTGCTGGGCGGCTGGGTGACGACGTACCTCACCTGGCGGCTGGTGTTCGCCGGTGAGGTCGTGGTCGTCATCGCCGTGCTGTGCTTCCACCGGGTGATCACGGAATCCCCCCGGACCGGTCCGCGCCCCCGGCTGGACGGAGTCGGCGCCGCGCTATCGGCGGCCGGGCTGGCCCTGGGCGTGCTCGGCGTGCTGCAGAGCAGCTCCTGGGGATGGGTGCAGCCCCGCAACCCGCCCTTCACCGTCCTGGGCTTCGCGCCGACGCTGTTCGTCGTCGGCGCCGGGGTGGCCGTGCTGGCCCTCTTCGTGCACTGGGAGCGGCGGCGGGAGGCCCGCGGTGCCGAGCCCCTGGTGCATCTGCCCCTGCTGCACAAGCCGGCGCTGCGATCCGGCCTGATGTCACTGCTGAGCCAGAACCTCATCCTGCTGGGACTGTTCTTCACCATCCCGCTGTACTTGCAGGTGGTTCAGGGTTTCGACGCCTTCCAGACGGGGCTGCGGCTGCTCCCGGTGTCCGTCACCATGCTCGCGGCCTCCATGATCGCCGCCCGGCTGGGGCGGGTGGCCGGACCGCGCCGGGTGGTCCGACTGGCGCTGGCGACGCTGGCCGCCGCCATCGTGTGGCTGCTGGCCACCATCGACCCGGTCATCGACGACGCGCAGTTCGCCGGAGCCATGGCCCTGCTCGGTGTGGGCATGGGCCTGCTCGCCTCGCAGCTGGGCAACGTCGTGCAGTCCAGCGTGGGCGAGGAGGAACGCAGCGAGGTCGGCGGGCTGCAGTTCACCGCCCAGAACCTGGGCTCCGCGCTGGGCACCGCGCTCATCGGATCGATACTCATCGGCGCCCTGGCCCACGCCTTCACCACGCAGGTGGAGGACCACCCGAGGCTGTCGGAGGAAACCCGCCAGCAGACCGGTGTCGCCCTCGAAGCCGGGATCACCTTCGTGCCGACCGAGCAGGTGCGCTCGGCGGCCGAACAAGCCGGGCTGCCGCCGTCCGAGGCCGACGCCCTTACAGACTCGTACGCGTCGGCGCAGCTCGACGGCCTGAAGGCGGCAATCCTCGCCACCGGGGGAATCACGCTGGCCGGCTTCCTGGTCACGCCGCATCTGCCGACCCGTGCCAGCGGTCCCAAGCAACCCGGCGCGTCGGCCGACGCGATCGGCTCGCGCCGCTGACTTCGAGGGAGGCCGCGATGTCCGAGACCGAGCACGTCCCGGCCCGAGCGCGCACGGGCGAGCGGCGGACCCATGCCGACTACACCGGTGGCGTCTACGGATCCATGCTCGCCGCCTCGGTGGTCGTCGGCGCCGGCACGCTGGGTGCCTTCCCGCGCCTGGAGCTGGTGCTGCTGCTGTTGCTCACCGGCGTGGTGTTCTGGATCGCCCATGTGCACGCCCAGCTGTTCGGGGCGCGCCTGGCGGCGCAGAACCTCGATCGCCGGACCGTGCTGCATGTGTGCCGCGACGAGTGGCCGATCGTCAACGCCGCCATCCCGCCGGCCGTGGCCGTGGCCGTCAGCCCTCTCCTGGGTCTCGACGTACCGGGCGCTCTCTGGCTGGCGCTCACGGTTGCCGTGGCAGGCCAGGTGGGCTGGTCGGCGGCCGCGGCACGGCGGGCCGGTGCCTCGTGGCGCCTGGTGGCCGTCGCCGCCTCGGTGAATTTGCTGCTCGGTCTGCTGATCATCTCGTTCAAGCTCTTCCTGAAGCATTGACGCAGGTGGAGCGCGTGCCGGGCGATGTATCACCTCTACGGGGTGAGGCCGGGCGGTGTGCCGCGGCGGAGGATCGCAGGGAAGGGGTGCAGCCCGCCGGTCCCAGGACACCCGGGGGAGAGCAGCTCATGCGCTACGAGATCCGCGTCGAAGGACACATGTCGGAGACGCTGACCAGTGCCTTCCCGGAGCTGGACCACGTGGTGATGTCCGGACAGACCATCCTGTTCGGTTCCGTCGTCGACGAGGCGCATCTGTACGGGCTGCTGGCCCGCTGTCAGTCGCTGGGTCTACGGGTCCTCGAGATGCGCCAGCTGCCGGAGTCGGAGTGACGCGTCCGTCCGTGCGGGGGCCCTCGGGGGTTCTCGGCGTGGATCCTGCCGGAGCGGGTGGCGGCGCCCAACGCCTCGAAGTCCCGCAGGTGTCCGGTGTGGCCGTGGAAACCTCCTGGACCGCCGTCCCGTACCGACGATCCTTTACTCCGGCGGAGAATCACGGCCCTGGCGGCGCAGCCCCGCCCGGATCGCACCTGCGAGCACCCGTGCGGCGACGCCCACGAGCAGCAGTCCGCCGGTCATCTGAAGCATCGTCACCACCCGCCCCGTCTGGGAAAGGGCGGTGATGTCGCCGAACCCGACGGTGGTGAACGTGGTCAGCGTGAAGTACAGGGCGTCCGTCCTGGTCAGCGGTTCGCTGAAGGAGCCCGGGGCGGAATGCTCCAGCAGGTAGTAGGCGCTCGCGAAGAGCACCAGATACAACGCCAGCGTGGCGCTCAGGGCCTCGACGGCCTTCAGACGGGGATGGGGCGAGCGCGCGATGGCCCGTACCTCCCAGGAGAAGACCACGACGACCCCCAGCAGACCGAACGCGAACAGGGCCGCAGTGGCACCCGTGCTGCCTCCGTCCAAGGGCAGCAGGTAGTACGCGGTGACGAGGGCCGCCGTGACGAACACGGCTCGCGCGACGGGCACGGCCCTCGCCCGGAGTCCCGGGCCGGGTCGTCGGCGATTCGTCGCCCGCCCGAACCGGGCGGGCCCCGTCCGGGGAGCCACTGGATCGTTCATATCGTGTCTCTTCGTCCCTACCGCCGTACGCCGTCGCATCTCTTTCGGCACCCACCTCATCGCCCCGGCTGTGCGCACGGATCACCCGCCTGGGGTGACCCGGTGACCGGCGACGGGCGGGACGCTGGCCCGGTGAGATCCCCACACACCGCCCCGTCGGCGGTCCGGGAGCGATCCGCTCGATCGCGCGAGGAGGAGCCATGACCGTGTCGCGTGGTCCGGAACCGCGTACCGGACCGGAACACATGCCCGACGGGGCGGCCGAGCCGGCCGGCGACCCCGCGGACGTGCTGGCGGAACTCGGGCGCTCGTGGACGTGGATCCTGGGTTCGGCGGTCGCCACGCTCGTGCCGGGCATCCTGGTACTGGTCTGGCCGGACGAGACCCTGCACGTCCTCGCGGTCCTCATCGGCCTGTACCTGCTCGTGATGGGGGCGTTCCGGTTCGTCGCGGCCTTCGGCCGGGACGAGCTCGGCGAACGGCTGCCCGGGCTGCTCCTCGCGGTGCTGTTCGTCCTGGCCGGGGTGCTGTGTCTGCGGAACCCGTTGCAGACCATCGCCGCGCTCTCGCTGATCGTCGGGATCGTCTGGCTGGTGTCCGGCATCCTCACCCTCTACGGAGCCATCGCTGCCAAGGACCTGCCCCACCGCGGCTTCGTCATCGGTGCCGCGGTGATCGCCGTCCTCGCGGGGATCGTGGTACTGGCCCTGCCCACCGAGTCGGCCCGGGCGCTGACCCGGCTGCTCGGTCTGTGGCTCGTCCTGCTCGGCCTGGTCGAGGTGGCGGTCGCGTTCGCATGGCGCGCCGCACTCCGCAGGTCCGGCGTCGCGGGGCCGCACGGAAGCGGCGAGACGGCCTGAGGCGCTCCGCTCGATGTCGGCGTGGGATCTGTGACGGCGACGACGGCCGACACGGTCAGGGCCAGGACGAGCACCAGCCGTGAGCCATGGTCGGGAAACCCGCTCACCCGTCTCGGGTGAGGCCGCCCGGTCCGTGCCGTGGGCACGCTGAAGACGGCACAGAACGGCTGCCGGGCCGAGGCCCGGGACGGAGGAGAGACATGAGCGCGCAGATGTACCTCGCGTACGACTATCCGCTGCTGAGCGTCTTCTGGTCCATGCTGTGGTTCTTCCTGTGGATCATGTGGTTCATCCTGCTCTTCCGGGTCATCGTCGACATCTTCCGGGACGACAAGCTGAGCGGTTGGGCCAAGGCCGGCTGGCTGCTGTTCGTCATCGTCGTGCCCTTCCTGGGCGTCCTGGTCTACGTGATCGCCCGTGGCAAGAACATGGGCCAGCGGGAGGTGGCGCAGGCGCGGGAGCAGCAGGCGGCCTTCGAAAGCTACGTCCGGGAGACCGCAAAGGGCGGCGAGGGCCGCAGTAGCGCCGACGAACTCGCCAAGCTGTCCGAAATCCGCGCCCGCGGCGACATCACGGACGAGGAGTTCCGCAGGGCGAAGGAACTGGTCCTGAGCGGCTCCGGCCCGTCGCAACGCTCGGGCGCCGGCTCCTCCAGCTCCAGTGGCTGACAGCACCGCACGAGACCGAAACGAGGCAGCACGATGACGACTCACACCACGCACGCACACCCGGCCAAGCGACACTGGGCCGAAGGTCTGACAGCATTCGCAGCCGTCATGCTCATGATCGCAGGCGTACTCGACCTCCTCAGAGGCATCATGGCGATCGCTCAGGACGACGTCTTCGTCACGACACGCAACTACGTCTTCGCGTTCGACCTCACCGGCTGGGGCTGGGTCCACCTTGTTCTGGGCGCCGTCGCCGTGATCGTCAGTCTCGGACTCTTCCAGACGGCGATGTGGGCGCGCGTGGCCGGGGTGGTCATCGCCGGATTCATCATCATCGCCAACTTCCTCTCCCTGCCGTACTCCCCGGTCTGGTCGATCGTGATGATCGCTTTCTCCGGGTTCGTCATCTGGGCCCTGTGCGTGGCCCGGGAGGAAGGGTCCTCCGGCCCGTTCCCGCGCTCGCCGTGAACCGGCGGCGGGAACCGCACGAGCCGCAACCGCGGGAGGGCGCCACGTGGGACGACACCGCACGGAGGCGAGCGGGCCAGCAGGCCACCCCGCGGCAGGCGGCGGTGAGGGCCGCCCCGGGTGGGCGCGGCTGGCACTGCTCGCCCTGCTGACCAGCGTGCTGGTGGCGCTCGTCGCAGCCGGTCTGCGGAGCGTGCTCTGGGCGCTGGTCGGCATCGCCGGACTGGCCCTCGCCGCCGTCGGGGTGTGGTGGACTCTGGCCCACACCGGTGTGGTGCGGGTGGCGGGAGTGGTCCTGTCCCTGACCGCACCGGTCACGGTCCTGGCGCTGTACGCCGCCTACGGCATGCTCGGGCCGGCCCTCTTCTCCCTGGCCCTGTGGGTGCTGGCCATGGCGGCGGCGCGGTTCGCCGTGGCGCCGGGACACATCCCTTCGGCACACGAGCGTGAGCCCGCCGAGGCACCCCACCATCCCTGGATCCTGATGAATCCGCGCTCCGGCGGCGGCAAGGTGGGACGTTTCCACCTGGTCGACAAGGCGCGGGCGGCGGGCGCCCGTGTCGTTCTGCTCGGTACCGAAGGGCAGGACGTGACCGAACTCGCCCGGCAGGCCGTGGCCGAGGGAGCCGATCTGCTGGCGGTGGCGGGCGGAGACGGTACCCAGGCCCTGGTGGCCGAGGTGGCGGCGCGGCACGACCTGCCCTTCCTGGTGATTCCCGCCGGCACCCGCAACCACTTCGCCCTCGACCTCGGCCTCGACCGCGACGATCCGACGACGGGTCTGGACGCCCTTGCCGACGGCATCGAACTCCGCGTCGACCTCGGGTTCGCCGCCGACCGGGTGTTCGTCAACAACGCCTCCTTCGGAACCTACGCGGCTGTTGTCGGCGACCCCGCCTACCGCGACGCGAAAGTGCATACGACCCTGCAGGCGCTGCCGGGACTTCTCACCGGCCCCGACGCGCCCAGGCTGCGGATGCGGGCCGACGCGACGCGCGCCGACGGGCTGCAGGCGCTGCTCGTCAGCAACAATCCCTATCTGCGCGCCGTCGACTCGACCCACCCCGGGCGTAGGGAGCGGTTGGACTCCGGACTGCTCGGCGTGCTGTGCGTGCGGGTCGAGAACGCCGCGCAGGCGGCGCGGATGGTGCGCGGCGCCCGTTCCGCGGGCCTCCTGCGGCTCACCGCTCACGAGGTGGTCGTCGAAGCGGACACGGACACCGTCCCGGCCGGCATAGACGGGGAACACGTGATGCTGCCGGCACCTGTGGTGTGCCGGATCGCCCCCGGGGCACTGCGGGTCCGCGTGCCGCGCGACCGCCCGGGAGCACCGCCGAGCCGACCCGCGGCCGACTGGTCGCGCGTCACACGGCTCGCACTGGGCCCCCTGGCTCCGGGCAGAAGGCGATCCCCGGCGCCCGCCTGATGAGCAGGCGCCGTCGCGGCACTTCGCGCCCGGCGGGACATCACCCTTCGTGGCCAGGAGGTCTTCGCGGGGCGATGCTCGTGAAGACCCTCACCTTGCTCCGGCGCAAGGTGTCCACGGCGCCTGAGCCGGACGTGCCGCCCGGCGTCCGCCGGACGTCGTGCGGCATCGCGGCCGCCTCGGCCAGGAGGGGATCGGTGTCAGCCGGGCTTCTCTCCGGTCTCGCAGATCTGGCGGGCGATCGCGCGCAGTTTGATGTTGTGGTCCTGCGATGCCTTCTTGAGCAGCTTGAAGGCCGTGTCCTCCGTCAACCCGTAGCGCTCCATGAGGATGCCCATGGCCTCGCCGATCTCGTGACGGGTCTCCAGGGCGTGGCCGAGCTGCTGATGTGTACGGGCCGCGGAGAAGGCCACGGCCGCGTGAGAGGCGAGGATCCAGCCGGCCCGCCGAGCGGCCTCGTCGAAGGTGTGCGGCCGCCGGGAGTACAGATTGAGCGCGCCGAGCTCGTCGTCCTCGGTGAAGAGGAGGATGCCCATCATGCTCCCCATCCCCAGCTTCCTCAGCTCGGGGGCGAAGCGGGACCAGCGCTCATTCGGCCGGCCCAAGTCCTCGATGGCGTAGATCTGCTGACGGTCAGCCACGGCTTCGAAGCACGGGCCTTCGCCCAGATCCTGCTGGATCCGGTCCGCGCGGCGCACCACCTCGCTCGTGGCCGCCAGAGCCCGCACCTCACCCCGCCGCACGGTGAGAATGCCGGCGTCGTCGCATCCGTTGATCAGAACCGTCGCATGATCCACGATGCGGTCCAACGTGTCCTGGACCGAGTCCTGGGCGAGCAGATCCCGCGCCATGTCCGCCAGGGCGACAGCGAATTCCTCCCAGACCTCGCCGTGCTCGTGCGACATGTGCCACCTGCTTATTTGTTGAAGCGCCCGCGTCGCTCACGCTCGGTTCCATCTTGCCACCCTCGCGTCCCCGCCGCGCTGACCACGCGTCCTCGTGCGCCTGCACGCGCGCGGCCGACCCTGTCGATTCACGTTCAAGCGGTGCTGTCGCGCACAGACGCCGCTCACTGCCGGTGGGCTTCGGGGAGTGCTCCGGAATGGCCCTGAGTGCGTTGTCAGTGCCCTCAGGAACAATGCCCTGGCAGCGAGAACGCCACCGCTCCCGGCGGTACGTGATCGAACCCGTCCGTCGAAAGGCCCGCTCGCACATGACGCCCACTCTTCACCGCCGCGCCGTGCCGCGAGCCCTGAGCGGAGACCGCTGACGATGCTCCGAACCCTCCCGCGCACGCCCGCTCCACTCGGCCCCGGCGGTGCCGAGGTTCTGCGTCTCATCACCGTGCAGCGCGTTCCTGTCTGTCTCACCGTGCACGCCAACGGCCGTCGCCGGTACGGCTACTGGCAGCCCCTCAGTTCGGGTGCCGGTCAGGGAGGTTGCTATGTGGCACTGCCCACCGACGAGTGCGACGCGCTGCACGCGGCGGGCCGGATCGTGCTGGGGGAGCCGGTCGTCGATCCGGCGAAGACCACGTACCCGGTGCGCCCCGCCGTGCGCGGCGCACAGGCCCCGGCAAGTG
The DNA here is from genome assembly GCF_041053055.1 of Streptomyces sp. R41. Lineage (NCBI taxonomy): Bacteria > Bacillati > Actinomycetota > Actinomycetes > Kitasatosporales > Streptomycetaceae > Streptomyces > Streptomyces sp. R41. The sequence continues at coordinate 1,166,745 of NZ_CP163443.1, read as the reverse complement.
CACCCCGGCAGGCCCTCACGGCCTGACCTCATCAGCACAAGCGCGGCCCGGGACGCTCGCCTGGGCAGGTGCAGGGCCCGCCGCACGAGCGTGCGGCGGGCCCTGGGTCATGTCATCGTGAGTGCCGGAAGATGTCCTTCATCTTTTCCTTGGCCTGGCGGGTGTCACCCTTCACCTGCTCCGCCTTGCCTTCGGCAGTCAGACGCTCGTCGCCGACAGCACGCCCGGCGGCCTCCTCGGCCTTGCCCTTGACCTGCTCCGTCTTGGCCCGCGCCTTCTGGTTCTTGGCCACTGCGGATCACGTCCTCACTGCTTCGACTGTGCGATCTATGAATACGACTGACCGGGAAAAACCAGTCCAAACCCGACCGGCCGCGACCGGTGCGCGGCGCGCACGATCCGCAACAGTGCGTGATGGGGTTCAGGCACCAGTCCAGATGGCTGGCCCTGCTCTGCCTGCGAAGAGGGAGCGGCATGATCGCGGCGAGTCTGGAAGAACACCCCGAGGCCGTCCCCGGCGGTGCCCAAGCGGCGCGCCTGCGTAGGGCTGCGGTGCCCTCGGGGCGGCAGTTGGCTCTGTTGCACGCTGGCCGGCCTCCGTGCCGTTGGCCGGACAGCACGGACGTTGGCGCTGAGGGCGCATCCGGCATGGCCGCGGAGAGCTGAGTCGGCATCCCAACCGAGTACCTGCACGCCGCGATTGCCGCTCAGCCGACGTCGGTCCAGGTCAGCGAGGTGTTCGCTTGCTCGGGGTCCCCGAACGGGGCGGCATTATCAGCTACTTCAGGGCTGTGTGCGAACAACTTCTGTTATTCGCTGGAGATTGGGTCTTGGCCGTCTGGAACACCCATAGAGTTCTCAGCGAGCCGTCGAGCGGCCTTCGCTCTCTTCTGGTGGAGCTCCCGGAAGAGGAAGGAGGTAGTAGGTGCACAAGCTCGATGAGTCGCCAGACTGGACGTTCTGGACGCTGGTGGTCATGTTGATCCAGTGGACGCTGGATCTGACCCTGCAGCTCAGCCGTCTAGTCTGACGCGCTCACCCAAGGGGGTCGGTCTTGATGATCGGCCCCCGCCTCATGTCTGGCGAACACCGGCGGTGACGCTCTCGATCGGTGCCTGCCTGCGGACCAACGTATCCGTCGCAGCGGCAGCAGCCAAGAAATGGGAATCCGTGACTGCTCAAGTCCTTGTTTTCCTGACAGGGGGCTGCGGGAAGTGCAACCATGCCCGACCTGCGCGCCTTCGACGGGCGCCGGGGGCGTGGGCGCGTGTCCGTCTCAACGGTGGCGGTGTGCTGCCTGTCGTTCGGGAGTCTGGGTGAGGCGGACGTCCACTGCGGGTGGGATGTGTGCAGCCGGGCTGGATGGTGGAGGGCGTCGGCCGACGCAGTACCGGGCGGGCCGCCGCGTGCAGGGAACGCGAACGCCGCCACGTGGCAACGCAGTTGACCCGGCATCTGCCTCATGGAGCCCGGCTCGTTGGAAGACGTACCCGCAGGACGTCGGCGGTTGATACCCATACCGGGCTGCCACCACGTCTGCCGACAGGCGTTATGCCCGGTGACGGCTTGCATCCAGCGCCCCAGAACGCTGACCGTCGGCATCGTCGCTACCCCGCCCCTCATCGACTGGGGCGGCAACTGGGGGATGGGCGGCGGCGCCTGGCGCATGCCGCTGTACGTCTTCGACTTGCGCGGCGGTGCACACGCTCCTTGCCATCGCGTTCAGGGTGAGCCTGCTCGGTGACGGCAAGCCGTCCCTGCTGCTCGGCCTGATCCTGTTCTGCTCCGGCCTCTTCTTCAATGCGCTGCAGCCGATCGTCCACAGCATCCTGGGAGACCTGGCCGCCGAGGAGCACCGCGGTTCGCTCTTTGGCCTGTTCAATCTGGTGGCCGAGATCGGCGCGGTGGCGAGCCCGGTCGTCAGCGGCATCCCGCGCGACGCAACGGGCAGTTGGGCGCCGGGCGTCTTCACGGCGGCGGGCGTGATGGCAGTGTCGGTCGTCCTGTACGGGATGGCGTGGGAGCGCATACCCGGCACGGGAGCGGCCTGACCGCGCCGGCCGGATGCGGTGGACCCATCGGCCGCAGGGGACTGGCGCGGTAGCCGCCGCCCCGTTCCAGTCCCGGCCGCTGGCGTCGACGCGCACTCACTGCATCGCCGCGAACCGGGCTGGGGCACGCACCACACAGTGCTGGGGATCGCGCACTCACACACCCGTGTCGCCCCCGGCCCGTGCCGTGGCCACCCGCCACCTCTCCTGCGATGCCTCCCGTGCGCGCTCCGACAGGGAAGCACGTCGCGTCAGCTTCTGACCTTCTGGCCGCCGTGTCGATTGGGGCAGCCCGATGCGACATCGGGCTGTGTCCCCGGGCACCATGTAGTGCCTCGCGCCGAAAGAGCCTGCGACGGCCGACCTGGCATCGGCCGACTGAACCGTGCGTGAATCGGTACGTGCTTCTCCGCCGCTTACACATCATGTTCAGCTGGAGGTGCGCGGGTCTCGCCACGCTTCAGGTCAGGACGCGTCCGAGGAATCCGTGGATGTATCCGCTGATGGCGTCCAGGTGCGTCTCCAGGGCGAAGTGCCCGGCAGGCAGCAGGTGGACTTCCGCCTCGGGCAGGTCACGGGAGAACGCCCGTGCGCCGTCCGGTCCGAAGATCTCGTCCCCCTGGCCCCATACCGCGAGCAGGGGAACCTGGCTGGTGCGGAAGTACTCGTGCAGCTTCGGGTACCCCTCGATGTTCTTCGGGTAGTCGCGGAACAGCGCCAGCTGGATCTCGTCGTTGCCCGGCCGTTCCAGCAGGAGCTGGTCGAGTGTCCAGGTGTCGGGGCTGACCAGTCTGGTGTCGGGTGCGCCGTTCTCGTACTGCCAACGGGTCGTACTCGGGCTGAGCTTGGCCCGTGCGCCCGGCTCCGTGTCGCGGCCGGGATGGGTGGCGTACGCGAACAAGTCGTCCCAGAAGGGCTTGGCGAAGCCTTCCATGTAGGCATTGCCGCTCTGCGAGATGATCGCGCTGACGTCGAAGGAAGGGTCGAGCGCAAGGCGCCAGCCGATCGGCGCTCCGTAGTCGTGCACATACATGGCGAAGCGCTTGATACCCAGGTGGTTGAGCAGTCCGGCGGTGACGCCGGCGAGGTTGTCGAAGGTGTAGTCGAATGCGTCCACCTTGGGCATGGCGGAGTGGCCGTATCCGATGTGGTCGCTGGCGATCACGTGATAGTCGTCGGCCAGCGCGGGGACGAGATGGCGGAACATGTGGGAACTGCTCGGGAATCCGTGCAGCAACAGCACGACCGGTGCGTCGCTGGGGCCGGCCTCGCGGTAGAAGACTTCTTGGCCCTTGATGGTTGCGGTCTTGTGTCGTGTGGGAAGCACATCAACCTCCGGGCGCCCACGGGCGCGGGAGGGCGTCAAATCCGCCCGTATAAAACCCGGTTGGATGCGACCAAGGTCAGGACGGTCGCCGTGGAGGCTCGGGAACTATTTTCCCTCGGCGGCGTGGTGCCTCGCGGCAGATGGCGCCGGTTGCCGTCTTTCTCACGCTAGACCTGACCCGCAGGGAGGGCAACGCAGCAAAACCAATGAATGGGATCGCGAAATTCATGTGCAGGTCGCTGAATCACCGGACCCAACAGATTGCAAGAGATGTCGAGGGCCGCTGTCTCTGCGTCGGATGCGTCCCGGCCCTCGGCGGGCATGGGCGATGACACGGAGTCCGTTGTCGGCCATCGATTGGGCCTGGGGTCGTAGACGTCGGCGTTGAGAGGCTAGCCATGGCTGAAGACCACAGGCTGCCCGGTATCCCAGTTCTTGTAGAAGATCGCGGTGTCGTCCCTGATGGTGATGATCGGTGCCGTCGACTCGATCGGTCGGTAAGTCGAGGCGATGCCTGGGGGAGAGCACAGTGTGCCGGGCGATCGCTGAGCGCCTGTCACTTCCACGTTGCGTGTCGCACCGAATGCAGGCGCGCGCCCGCGCTCATCCCCGTACGGCCGAGGCTGCTCACTTGGCGTATGCCTCGGCTACCGCGAGGGTGTCCTCATAAAGATGCAGCTTGACGATCTTGTCGCCTGCCACCTGAAGGTGCATGGCGATGGGCGTCATGAACGTCCGGCCCGTGCCCTTCGCCACTCGGGTGAACCGTCCCAGCATGACCGCGTGTTCACCGTCGACGAGGAGCGCCTCGATATCGTCGACGTTCTTCTCGGGCACGATGTTCGCGCCCAGGGTCCTGAAATAGTCGGCTACCTCGCTGCCCTTGGTGCGCGGCCCCGTCCAGGGCAGATCCGCCGACCCGGGAACGTACCAGTCGATGTCGTCGGCGAAGACATCTGTGATCTTGTCGGGGTCTCCGCTTGCCAGCAGGTGGAAGAATTTCTCGACGACGTCTCGCGTAGTCATGATCAAAGCCTTTCCTTGTGGAGAGCACGCAATGTCAATGTCATTGCGCATGACTGCTGGTAGGGGGGTGAGGTCTGCCTCTTTCCGGGAAGGAGCCTGCCGCCCCTGTCCGCTGCTGACCGGCAGAGTCGGCCATCACGTCGCGCCACTGTGCAGTCCCGCGAGCGCCGTGCGTCCGCCGCCCGGGAGGTCGGGTCCGGTGCGCTGGTCCTTGCCGGCCCCGCCCGGCGTGCCTGGGTGTTCAGGTTGCGGGCCAGGCCCGCAGCGCACTCTGTGCGACCTGGAGCAGTTCGTCACGGGGGACGCCGGTGGCGGCCTGGACGGAAATCCCGTAGGCGAAGGTGAGGAGGTAGCGGGCCAGGGCCGCGGGGTCGGCGTCCGGGGGCAGATCACCTTCCGCGCGGGCGCGCACGAACCGCTCCCGGATGGCGTCCTCACCGTCGCGGCGCCACCTGATGAGAGCCTCGTTCGCGCTTCGGCCACTCTCGCCGACGGCGAGCGCGCCCTGTACGCCGAGGCACCCAGCCGGCCGGCCCGGCAGGGTGGTCGCGCAAGCCGCGCCCTGGAGTATGCGCTCGGCCACTGTCCGCGCGGTCGGCTCCTTGAGCGCTTCGTACACGTAGCCGGCCGGCCCGGCCGTGTACCGCTGCAGTGCCTTGCGGAAGAGATCCGCCTTGTTGCCGTAGGCCGCGTACATGCTGGTACGCGTGATGCCCATGGCGCCCGTCAGGTCGCTGAGCGAGGCTCCCTCGTAGCCCTGATGCCAGAAAACCTGCATCGCACGGTCGAGCGCCTGGTCGACGTCGAAGGCGCGGGGCCGGCCGAGTGCTGGGCGCTGGTTCGTGGTCATGCATGGACAGTAACACTTTTACACCGATCGGTACAGAATGGCGAGGAGCCGTGCTGCGGCTTCCTCAAGCACCCCTCGGTAACCTGGAACCGCACCTACGACGCCCTCGCCGCGCCCCGTACTACGGCGAACACGACGCTCCGTCGCCGCCTGCTGATGCCGTCGATTCGCCTTTGGTGGCATCCGTTCTGGTCGAGTCCCGGCAAAGAGCCGGCGGCCCGGGTGGAGTTGCGCAGTCAGGCCCGCGAACTGGCAGTTCGTCATATTCGGGCGTCAAGCGACTACGGCGAAGCCCTGGCTGCCGGCCCAACGACGAACCCCGCCCTTCCGCGCTGGAAGGGCGGGGGCTTGCGGTGGGGGCACGTTCGCAGGTCGCGATCGTCGGCAGGGACGGTGCGGTGCGGTGCAGGTCAACCGGGATCTGCCCACGGTGTCGGGACGGTGCTGTGGGTGATCGGCGATCCATGTCCATGCGGTCCATGTGCCGTGTCACGGGCCGGTGGTGTCGGGCGTTTTCACGCCTGCCCCGGGGCACGTCATCCGCCGGCGGCGTCCTCGGCCTCCCAGCGCAGCAGGTCGCCCGGCTGGCACTTGAGCACCTCGCAGAGCGCGGCGAGCGTCGCGAAGCGGACCGCCTTGGCGCGGCCGTTCTTGAGTACCGCCAGGTTGGCGGGCGTGATTCCTACCCGGTCCGCGAGCTCGCCCACGGACATCTTCCGCCTGGCCAGCATCACGTCGATGTCGACGGCGATCGGCATCAGATCACCTCGTCCAACTCTGCCTGCATCTGCGCCGCTTCGACGTCGCGCGCGACGGCCTGGGCGAGCAGCATCCGCAGCACGAGCACGATGAGCGCGACCCCGAGGATGGCCATGCCGATCCCGCCCATGATGACGGTGACCCCCGGGTCGTCCCGCTGGCCCGGCGCATTGAGGGCCGTGACCGCGAACCACAACAGGGCAACCGCCACGATCGCGCCGATCACGCCGTCCACGTACCGGAAGGCGGCGTGGGAGAACACGGTTCCGCGTCGCACCATCGTCACCAGCCGCCATACGCAGACCAGAGCGACCTGGACCGACACCATGCCCAGGAACGTGATCACGCGGAGCGGGGTCAGCGGGAGCGACCCGTCCTCCGGGTCGCTCCCGCTGGCCAACACCCACACCATCAATGCCTGTACGAACACGGTGCCGGCGAGCACCACCGCGAGCACGGCGCGCAGCGCACGCACTGTCAGCTTCCCCACGACCCATCCTTCCATCGAGTTACGATGGGAATCTATCGAGTTTCGATAGGTGAAGCAAGCGCTGGGGCGGAGGATGGGGCGGCGGGTTCACACCATGGCTGGACGCCGCCGCCCCCTCCCATGGCATGGCGATTGCGCGAACCGTCTTGATCTTGTCGACGTCGGCCTCGCTCGAGCACAAATCGGACGTCACCCGACTACGCCGAAGCCCTGGATGCCGCCGGCTCCCGGATTGTGACGGCCGCCCACACGAGGCAGGGTGGTCTCGGGACTGTGAGCGAGGCAGAAGGCGCACGGCGTGTCACCGATGCGGCTGTGGCTGGCCCTCATTGTGAAGCAAGTTGTTGAGCCCGGAACCGACGAAGTCGGTGACTACTCCAGCGACTGGCTCAAGGCCGCCGCGGTGCTCGAGTCGGTCGCCCTGCATGAGCCGCTGGAGAACAAGAACCTGTTTTTCGCGTGCTGGTCGCCGACGTGTTCCTGAACGCGAACGGGCACTACATGCAGTACGAGCCGGAACAGGCCCTCGCACTCGTCATGCGCGCCAAGCACAAGGGAGCCGGCGTCCAGGAGATCGCCGCCCAGCTTCGCGACTGGACCACGGAATGACGATCCGCATCGAGGCCGACCGCGCCAGCACGAGCATCTGCTGCGTTTCACCGCCGACGGCCCCGCCGGCTCCGAACGCGTACGCCGCGGTGAGGACAGGCCAGTTCACCCAGAAACCGCCCATGCAAGAGGCGCGCGTGGCACGGTAGAGCCAGACGTGGCCCGTCGCTCTCCCCCGTAGCGGCGGGCCATGCCCCTTGCGTCGGGGCCATCCGGTATCCGCGGCGGCGGCACGTGAGCAGCTATGGCCCGTCCTGATGGGGGAGTGTCTGGCGCAGGTCAAGGAAGAGACGCAGCCGGACGCCGGGCTGGCCGGGATCTCGGGTTGTCCTGTCTGCCGGCGCGGTCGCACATGTGCGTGCGAAGTCGAGGACCGCGAGGTGTCGACCGCGAAGATCGGCAACGGCAATCAGCTGTCGAAGGACACGATCGTCCCGGTGCTGGATGAGGAGCTGCGGGAGCTGCAGCTGCCGACGGCGATCGAGATCGAAGCGTTCGTGCCGGACGGCAGCGTCGACCCGATCCGAATCGGCGAAGGGTATTACCCGCAGGCGGATGGGCGGGGAGCAGCGAAGCCCTATTCGCTGCTGTGCCAGGCCCTGGAGCGCTCGTCGAAGGTCGCGGTCGCCAAGTGCGCGCGGTCCGGCCGGGAGCGACTGGGGCGTTCATTGAACCGGCAGAATGCCGCACGATGCATGCCCATGGATGGACCGGTATACCCCCACTCCCGCGACTATGGCTGAAGTGCGCTGGACGGAGCGTCGATCGGTCTTCACGGGAAGGGAGTTATCGGCCACGAGGAGGGTGCTTGATTGGGCTCCGGCACGACGGCCTGTGCGCCGGGCAATTGCCTGGTGGGCGGGCAGGCGTCCGCATCGGGAGGCGCTGCTCGCACTCTCGCCGCTTTACTTCCGCTTCTGTCCCGACGTGAGCAAGTGATCTACCACATCGCACAGTTGGGATCGCTTCGCAAGACGCAGAGTTTGAGTCAAAGGTGGCTGGCGATCTTGGCCGAGATGGATCGATAAGAAGACAATCTTACAGACGGTCTGCCTGGAGGCAGAGAACCACTGCCCGAAGAGGACGTCCCTCCGTATCCGTTCGGACCCGGAGGCAGCGTGGAGGAGGGGCTTGTGGAGCGGTACTTCACCGAGAGATGGCACGAGGATCTGCGGCAGCGTGTGCGGGAGTTCGCCGAGCGCGAGGTACGGCCCCGCATACCGGAGATGGAGGCGTCCCGGACGGTAGCGCACGAGGTGTCACGGCTCATCGCTCAGCAGGGATGGATCGGCGTCACCATCGACCGGACCTACGGGGGCATGGGAGCCGGGCACCTGGCGAAGACGATCATCATCGAGGAACTGGCCCGGGTCAGTGGAGCCATGGGCGCCATGGTGCAGGCTTCCCAGCTGGGCGTGGCCAAGATCATCCACTTTGGCAACGATGTCCAAAAGGCCACCTGGCTGCCGCGTATCGCCGCCGGCGATTGCCTGCCGACGATCGCGACCACTGAGGAAGAGTCAGGGGGCCATGTCCTCGGCATGAGCAGTACCGCCGTCCGGGACGGCGACGAGTACATCCTCAACGGACACAAAGTCTTCGTCGGCAACAGCCATGTCGGCGACCTGCACGGCGTGATCGTGCGCACCGGTGAGGGATCGAAGGGACTGTCAGCCTTCCTCGTCGAGGCGGACCGGCCCGGCTTCTCACTGGCCCAGCAGCAGTCGGCGATGGGGCTGCACGGCTTCAGCTTCGGCAAGCTGATCTTCGACAACTGCCGGGTACCGATGGCGAATCTACTCGGCGGGGAGGGCCAGGGCCTCGCTGTCGCGTACTCCTCCAGCGTGCTCTACGGCCGGCCCAACCTGACGGCCGTCAGCCTCGGCATCCACCAGGCCATATTTGAGGAGACGACTGCGCTGTGCATTGAGCGCGAGCGGTACGGCGCGGCGCTCGGGGAGCTCAGCAACATCAAGATCAAGCTGGGAATGATGAAACACCGGCTGATGACGGCTCGGCTGGCTGCGTACTACGCCGTGCATCTGCTGGACCAGGGTCTGCCGTGTGACGTGGAACTGATGAATGCCAAGTACCTCAATGTGGAGTCCGCCATCGAGTCGGCCCGTGATGGCATGGACATCCACGCCGCCAGCGGCCTGTTCACCGACCGCCCCATCGAGCGCTATCTGCGCGACGCCCACCACATCTACGCACCGGCCGGCACCTCTGACATCCAGCTCCTGCGCCTGGGGGAGGTCGCGCTCGGTACGGCCAAGGGGCACTGGTCTGAGCGGCTGGCGGACCTGGTACGCCTGGGGCCGACGGACCACCTGGAAGAAGGCCGGCTGGAGACGGCTGGGGTGTGAAAGAACGGGGAGCTACGGACACAGCGTCGTGCCCGCAGCTCCCGCCTTGGTGTCGGGGCTACCTCCGCCGAGAGCGGCGGCAGCCCGTGCCCGGTCAGATTCCGCCCCTGTCCTCCCGCTGATGGAGCAGGTCGACCATCTCCCGCGCATTAGCCTTGATGATCTCCAAGCCCTCCCGGCCCCACGGGCGGATGTCCGTGTCGATCACGCAGATGGTGCCGAGGGCAATGCCTGAGTTCCAATCGATCAGTGGCGCGCCCAGGTACGAGCGGATGCCGATCTCGTCCACCACGGGGTTCCCAGCAAACCTCGGGTAGTCGCAGACGTCTTCCAGCACCAGCGCCCTGCGCCGCACCACGACATGCGGGCACCAGCCGTGATCGCGCGCCATGACCCGGCCCGTGCTGGCCCCCTGCTGCGGTTCCAGTTCAACGCCGGGCTGGTCGTCCGCAGGGGTGAAGAGGCCGGCGAAGTACTGGCGGTTCTCGTCGATGAAGTTGACCATCGCGTACGGGGCGCCGAGTTCGCGGGCCAAGTTGCGGGCGAACGCGTCGAATTCCGGGACGGGGACATTCTCGATGCCCAGTTCGCGCAGCCGGGCTACCCGGGCCGGTGCGTCCCTGTCTTGGGGCGTCACCAGCATCTGGCCGGTCGGGTCGTATTGCGTGTAGGGAACAGGCGCGGACATGCGGGCTCCATTCGACGGCGCTGGGCGTGCGTCAGTGCAACTGGGTAGGCTCCGCGGCCGGCATGCCGGGAGTCGGGGCAAGCAGGTGCTCGATGAGTGCGATCAGAACTTGGGTGCTGGAGTTGCACTGCCGGGCGTCGCACATCACCACGGGTATGTCGGGCTTGAGGTCAAGGGCCGCGCGGACTTCGTCAGCGTCGTACTTGTAGGCGCCCTCGAACTCGTTGACGGCGACGACGAAGCCGATGCCGCGGCGCTCGAAAAAGTCGACGGCGGCAAAACACTGGTCGAGCCTGCGGGTGTCGGCGAGCACCACAGCTCCGAGTGCCCCGTTGGACAGTTCGTCCCACATGAACCAGAACCGTTCCTGCCCGGGTGTGCCGAACAGGTAAAGGACGTGGTCCTGGCTGAGGGTGATGCGGCCGAAGTCCATCGCCACGGTGGTGGTGGTCTTGTCCTCGATGCCCACCAGGCTATCCGTGCGGGCGCTGACCTGGGTCAGCAGCTCCTCGGTGCTCAGCGGTGCGATTTCGCTGACTGCTCCGACGAAGGTGGTCTTGCCTACCCCGAATCCTCCGGCGATGAGGATCTTCACGGCAGTGGGGAAGGGGTCAGAGCCGCTTGCGTAGTCCATGCAGCACCGCCTCCAGGAGGTTTCGGTCGGTCGGGAGAGCCGCCTCGATGGGGCGGGGCGCCCTCGTGGTGAGCGCCCTGTGCGTGACGAGGTCGGAGAGAAGCACTTTGGTGATGGCGGCCGGCAGCCGCAGATGGGCTGCGACCTCCGCCACCGACAGGGGACGGCCGCCGCACAGGGCGAGGACCTGGTCGTAGTCGGGGCCCAGGTAGGTCTTCGGCCGGGTACCGGTGGCCATGACGAGGGTCAGAAGGTCGAAGTGCGCGGTGGGACGGGTGCGCCCGTTGCTGACGGCGTAGGGCCGGACCAGTCGTCCGGCCTCGTCGTCGAGCCACGCCCCGTCCTGCGCGTCCGACATGCTCAGTGCCCCGCATCACGCGGCGTGGCGGGGGCCTGGTGTCGGGCTGGCGTGGAGAAGTAGGGGCGAACGCTCTTGACCAGCATGGCCATCTCGTAGCCGAGCACGGCCGCATCGGCGTCCCGTGTGGCCAGCACGGCCAGGCAGGCGCCGGAACCCGCCGCGGATACGAAGAGCAGGGCGGTGTCCAGCTCGACCAACACCTGACGTACGTCAGCGCCATCGGCGAAGCGGACACCAGCGCTGCGGGCGAGCGAGTACATGCCGGACGCCAGGGCTGCCATGTGGTCGGCTTCGTCTGTCTCCAGCCCGAAAACGGCCTTGGTCAGCCCGTCGGACGACAGCAGCAGTGCGCTGCGGGTATGCGGAACCCTCTGGACAAGACTCTGCAGGAGCCAGTCGAGGTTCTGGTTCGAACCAGTACGCGTGTCGCTCACCATGGTGGCGGTCTTTCTCCTTGGGGGTGAGTACGGGGCCTGCGCCAGCGAGAGTTGTCAGCTGGGGCTCTCGTCGGAATCGTCGTCGGCGAGGCTGACTCCTCGCTGGAAGGCGGCCATCAGTCCCGGGTCGTGCTCGGGTTCCGCGTCGCCCGTCGCGCGCGTGGTCGGTGCGTTCCGGAGTTGCGGAGCCAGGTGCTCTTGCGCTCGGCGCTGCGGCAGCCGCGGCCGCCCGGTGCGCAGGTCGTCACTGTCGTACGGCCCGGGGGCCGGCGGCGCTGGACGTTCTGCGGTCCGGGCTTGCTGCTGGGGCGTGGGCTGATGCGGCGGGGGTGTCGGGGTGGCCATCTGCCGGGGCTGAGGCTGCGGTTGGCGCTGGGGCATCTGGTGGGATTGCGTCATCGGCTGCGAGGTGTCCAGCGCCGGCGGTGTGTATCGCGCCTCAGGCCCCGGCTGCACGGCGGGACGCTGCGGAGGGGCGGCGTGGACCGGCCGGGGTGCCTGGGTGGCCGCCTGGTGGGGTGCCTCGGCGGTCACGTCACCGAGAAGTCCGTGCGGCAGGACCAGGACTGCCTGGATGCCGCCGTAGATGTTGCTCTGAAGCCGGACCGCGATGCCGTGGCGGCGAGCAAGCGCAGAGACCACGTACAGACCGATTCGGCCGTCCGCAAGGAGCTTGCTGATGTCGATGCGGTCGGGGTATGCGAGCAGGGAGTTGATCCGGTCCTGCTCCTGCTGGGACATTCCCAGGCCTCGGTCCTCGACCTCGACGGCCAGTCCGGCGGTCACCCGCTGAGCCCGCAGCAGCACTTGGGTATTCGGCTCGGAGAAGCCGGTGGCATTCTCGACTAGCTCGGCCAAGAGGTGGATGACGTCGGCGACCGCGTGGCCGCGCAGCGTCCCCTCGAGCGGCGGAACGAGCTTCACCCGGGAGTAGTGCTCGACCTCGGCGATCGAAGACCGCAGCACCTCCATCATCGTCACCGGCTTGGTCCACTGCCGGCGCGACACGGAGCCGCCGAGAACGGCGACGTTCTCCGCATGCCGGCGGATACGGGTTGCCAGGTGATCGACCTGGAAGAGGCCCTTGAGGAGCTCGGGATCCTCGACCTCGTTCTCGAGCTCGTCGAGCATGCTGATCTGCCGGTGGACCAGAGACTGCAGGCGCCGGGCGAGGTTGACGAAGACCTCGATGTTCTCCTCGCTGTCGGAGGCAGTTCCCTGAGCTATCTGCGAGGCGTGCGCAATGACGTCCCGGGTCTGCAGCTGGCTGAGAGTGAGCTCATACGTGAGACGGCTGATGGGGTCATCCGCGGGCGGAGCAGGCTGCGCGAAAAGCGACTGCTCCACCACGTCGCCCCGCTCCAGCTGGAGCACCATCCCTCGCAGATCGGCCGCGCCCTGAGCAACGGTGCGGCGCAGGGATGCGTGGCGTCCGGCTATGCGACGGGCATCGGCCGAGGCTGCCCGCGCGGCAACGATCAGAACACCGCAACCGAGCACCGCGCTACCGGCGAGAACGCCCCAGGTAGCGGCGTCGGCCGTGCCGGCCTGCGCGCGCAGAACGAAAACAACCACGGCCGCGGCGACAGCTGCCATGGCGGCTGCGGGAAAGACTGCGAGGCGTATCGCACGGGAGCGGGCTTCGGGGTCTGTTTCCCCATGCTGTGCCGGCGGCTTGCCGTGCCTGTTTCGTTCCGGGCTCGCAGCGGCCGTACGACCGGGCTCCGAGCGCACTGCATATGTCGGCGATTCAGACATTGGAGTCCTCTCGATCAGCCTGGGGGTACACGGCGGTACACCGTCGACCAACCGTCAACTCGGGTACCGGATTGGACAGTTAATGGCGCGGCCACCCTACGACAGCTCATCAATGTGGCGTAATCGCACCGGGGAATGGTTCGTTGCAAAACATGACACATGACCTGCAAATCGATTAGCCGGCTCAGCCTCACGGGATGGCACCTCCAATACCCGAGGTGCACCTATGCCGCCAATGGACATATTTGCAACGTGTAGAAACATCCCGGAAACGCCGTGCTATCGCAGGGAGGCCATGACGGCGCGAAGTCGGCGGTCACGGCAAAGGAGTCACCAATCCACCAAATGCATTGAACGTTCCGAACTTCGACTTTTCGTTACATTGCAGGACCGCGATAGCGCGTGTCTTTCTTCTGAGAACAGGCCGTTTCGGGCGGAAACATGCTTACTCAAACTGGACGCGCACGCCCAAGATTTGTCAGCGGGCGTGACGGTGTGGAGGGGATCGGCTCTGCGATGCTGCGACCGCGGGACCCTTCACGTCCCACGCCGGGGCAGCCGCCCCGGCAGCGTTCCGCTATCGGGCGGAACCCCGCGTCGTGCTGGTGCACGCGACGATCTGGTCGAAGGCGGGGATGCCGGATGACCACGAAGTCCGCAGCCCAACTGCCCTCACCGGCAAGCAGATACGGTCTCCTCCGCGAGTCAAATCTTCAGGGGGCCCATGGCGCCGACGATCGTCATCCGACGCCTACCGGCACCGCGCAACCCAGCCGGCATGCACGACTACGCGGCGCCCGCGGTCGGCTTCGCCGCCTGCGCCGGACTCGTGTGCGCGCGCCGCGTTCAGTCTCGGGGTTGCCGACGGGTTCGGCGCCGTGGTTTCCGCGGGTGCGGACGACTTCGGCACGTCTGGCGATGAGTCCCGCAGACCGCCGAGCGCCAGGACCGTCATCGCCACCGCGGCCCCCGCCGCCACACCGAAACCGCTGTGTGCGCCGCCCGTGTCCACCACCCGCCCCGCGACCGCCGCGGCGGCTGCTGATCCTGCGGCGCTTGCGGAGTTGCCCCAGATGAACGCCTGGGTGAGGACGGCGCGCGGGACCGACGACTCTGTGAGGACGGAAGCGAGGATCAGTAGGACCGGCACGGCGAGTCCGGTCAGGGCGAGGGTGACGGCGACCGCGAGGGGCGCGTCGAGGAAGGTCAGCGGGAGGCTCGCGAGGGTGAGGCAGGCGGCGGCTGCGGCCTGGCGGCGCCGGGGCGAGCCGCCGTAGCGCCGTGATCCGTAGGCCCAACCACCCACCAGATTGGTGCAGTTGGAGGCGAAGTAGAGCAGCGCTGCCGCGTCCGGCGTGCCGCGTCCGACGGCATACGCGGCGACGGACACCTGCATCGCGCCGAAGAACACCCCGAGCGCGAGGCCGAGCGCGACCTGCCGCAGGAATGCGGAGCGGAGCAGAGCGCGTCCGGCGTGCCGGCGTTCGGCGCGTCCGGTGAGGGGCGGCATGGTGCGGCGCTGGGCGGCGAGGGCGAGCCCGCCGCCGACGACGAGCCCGGCGGCGAGCAGCACCCCGGCGCCCGGGCGGCCCGCCGCACCGAGGACGCTCACCAGGGCCGGGCCGGCCAGGTAGGACACGCCGTTGGCGAGGGCCTCCAGGGCGAAGGCGGTGGGCAGCGCGGCAGCCCGTTCGCCGGACAGCAGAGCGGACCAGCGAGCGGCGGACAGGGCACCGAGTTGGGGCAGCGTTGCCCCGACGAGCACTCCGGCGACGAGGTCCGGAACGGCGCCGGCGAGCAGCAGCGCCACGGCCCCGGCATGTGCGCCCAGCGCGCAGGGAAGCACCCGCGCCTGCCCGAACCGGTCGACAAGGCGCCCGAGCTGGGGCCCGGCGACGGCGTCCGCGACAGCGAATCCGCCGGTGACGAGACCCGCGGCGGCATACGACCCGGTGCGTGCGTGCACCAGCCACACGATGCCGATCCCCGTCATGGCGATGCCCAGACGCCCGGCAGCAGCGGGAAGGAAGAAGGCCGCGGCACCCGAAGTGCGCAGCAGAGCACGGTAGTTCGCCGAAGCCGAAGGCACGGCGCATCCCTTTCGCCGCCCGGCGGGACGCGCCACACGGGGTCGTCGGCGTCCAAATGACCCGACCCGTGGCTGCGCCTGAAGCCGTCCAGTAGTGGCGTGGAGCGGGGACGCGCACCCCACGCCGACTTCGTCACCGGGCAGATGTCATGCGGTAGTTGCAGACGCTCCTTGAGCCTAGAGGAACGGCGCAGAAACGAACAACAGCGGACGTCACACTTCAAGATGGCCGAGCTTCAGTGTTGTTGTCCGGCCCGTTCACGGCCCGGCCCACCGGCTCAGCTGGTCCGCCTGGCGACGCAGCCACCGGGCGCGATCACGAGCCAGCCATTACCGGAGACAAGGGTGACTGAGCACTTCCGCTGGCCACTGTGAGCACCGAAGTCGGTCGCCCGAGCCGAAAGCTGAGGGGTTCATCGGTCGCTGGGAGTAGGTCCTGCGCCTGAGGCGCGCTTCGCGCCTGCTTGGCTAGGGTCGGTCCTCATGGAGACCACGGGAATCGCTCGCCGCCAGACGGCGGAGCGTATGCGCGACGCTCTGGAGCGGCTTGTTGACGAGCGGGATGTATGGGTGTCGACGGCTCACCCTGATCACGGGCCGCATCAGGTGCCGCTGTGGTTCTTGTGGGATGGGCGGGCAGTGTGGATGTGCACGAGCGCCACTTCCGTGACTGCGCGGAACGTCCGCAAAGAGCCGCGCGTGCGCCTGGCGCTACCGGACACCTTCGACGTCGTGCTCCTCCAGGGTGAGGCGGAGTGCTTCCCGGACCAAGAGGTGCCCGGAGGCGCAGCGGAGGCGTTCGCCGACAAGTTCGGGTGGGATCCACGCGTGGAAGAGGGTTCCTTTCTGTATGTACGAGTGGTCCCGAGGACTGTGCGCGCTTGGCGCGGCGAGCCGGAACTACGCGGGAGAGTCATCATGCGCGACGGGATGTGGGTGGAATAACGGCCGTCCCTCGCCGACGCGCCTCTCTCGGATCACGATCTACTGAGCTTGCTCCGCTTTGACGGACACCATCGGTGTGGTGGTCAGGCCGCGAGTGCGGTCTCGTACTCGGCGGGACTGCGGTAGCCGAGGCTGCTGTGCAGCCGGTGCAAGTTGTACCAGCCCTCGATGAAGTCGAAGATCGCGGTGCGGGCTGCGGCCCGACTGCGCCAGGAGCTCGTGTCGAGCAACTCCCGTTTGATGGTGGCGAAGAACGACTCGGCTAGCGCGTTGTCCCAGCACTGCCCGGTGCGCCCGACGGAAAGCCGAACGCCCAACTCCCTTGCCAGGGCGGCGAATTGCTGACTGGTGTACTGACAGCCGCGATCCGAGTGAAAGATCACCGGCCGGGCGGGACGACGCAGGCGACAGGCGGACCTGAGAGCGTCCGCGACCAGTTCGGTCCGCAGGTGGTCGGCGGTGGACCAGCCGACCACGCGGCGGGAGGCGATGTCGATGACGGTGGCCAGATAGAGCCAGCCCTCGTCGGTGGCAACGTAGGTGATGTCACCGCACCAGCGGGTGTCGAGGCCGTCCTGGGCGGGAGCGAAGTCGCGAACGACGAGGTCGGGCCGAGCGGCGGCCCGCGGGTCGGGGATCGTCGTCAGCTGCCGCCGCCTGCGGTGCCGGCCCTGCAGTCCGGCGCTGCGCATCAGTCTGGCGATGCGGCGGCGGCCGCAGCCCTCGCCCTGCCGCTGCAGGACGGCGTGGATGCGCGGGGCTCCGTAGGTTCCGCGGGAGGTCTCATGGACTTCGGTGATCTTCTCGGTCAGCTCGGCATCGCGGACCGCCTGCGAACCGGGCCTGCCACTGCGACGGGCATAGAAGGCGGCTCGGGAGACCTTAAGCAGTTCACACGCGCGCTTGACGTTGTGACCGTCTCGCTTCTCCGCCTCGATGAACGGATGCACCGTCACCGGGTCTCCTTCGCGAAGAAAGCCGTGGCCCGCTTGAGGACCTCCACGTCCTCCCGCAACCTGCGGTTCTCCCGCCGCAACGCGGCCAGCTCCTCGCGCTCGCTGCTGGTCAGCCCGTCACGCTCGCCCGCGTCGACCTCGGCCTGGCTGACCCACAGCCGCACCGCCGTCTCCGTCAGATCGAAGTCCTTGGCGACCTGACCAACCGAACGGTCACCGCGCCGGCACAGCTCGACGATCTCGGCCTTGAACTCCGGCGTGAACGAACGGCGAGGCCGAGGCTTCTTCTTCCCCATGCTCTCCATGATGGACATCCTTCCGGGGCAGAACCCCTGATCTCAGATGTCCGTCAAAGCGGATCAAGCCCACTACAGCTCGAGTACGACAGCCGCCCGTCCGTTCTCGGGCCCGGTCTGCATACACGCAGGTCACCACGCTGGTCCGGCCGTGGTCGCCAGCCCGACATCCCCTCTACGCCACCCACGCCCGCCTCGAACACCAGGAAAGGAAAGGGGGGTGGGGCGGGAGCGCTGGCAGCGGGCGAGGGGATCGGGGCGTCACCCTGCCCTCTCGCGCGCGACGGCGGGGCGGCGCGCGGCCCCGGGCAGACGATGCTGCCGGTCAGTGGAGCCAGAGCGCCCAGCGGGTCCACTTCGACAGCGTGACCGCGTGGACATGGACGACGGGGTGAAGCCCGGTCGATGAGCCCACTTCGGCGGATTGCCGCCGACAGTTTCGACAGGCGCATCGGTGCCCCCAGAGGAGAAGCACAGTCATCGTCCCAGCACAACGCCCCAACTTGCCCGTAAAATTCGGCGACATCGCCTTCGCCGACACGATGGCGCCATCCGCGCTCAGAGGTCCGGGGCACAGCCAGCCGCTTCGCCCAGGCCGGGACCGTCGGCCCCTCGTAGCCGCGCTCACGGGACCAGCCGAGCCAGGACAGCACTCCCGCCCGGCGGGAGTTCCACGTGTTCATCGCCGCGGTGCCCCAGAGCAGTTCGAGGGCCACGCCGATCTCGTCGTCCGCAACCGACGCCAGCGAGCCGTTGACCAGGACGAATGCAGAAGTCCGGCTGGAGTCCCAAGGGCTGTCCCGCGCCAGAATCCACCTCCCTCTGCATCGCCTTGTATCGGATGTTTGACACAAGATTCCAACTAGGGCATCTTGTGCTTGCTGCTTGGTACAAGATGATCTGAGGGGATCTCCCTATGCTCGGCACCGCCCCGTTCCAGCGCTGCTTCCTCGATCACGCCAACTACTACGCCCGCTGGTCCGGCCTGGCCATCGGCATCGTGGCCGCACAGGCGCTGTCCACACTGGGGCACGTCGAGTTCGAGCAGCGCGTCGTGTTCTGCATCACGGCCTTCGGCCTGTGCGCGGTGGCAGGCGTCCTTCTTGCCGACGCGCTGACCCTGATCCCCCAGGACGCGGTACGCACGGCGAGTCTCGCCCCGCGCCTGGTCAGAGACCATGTGCCACCACGCATGGGCCCCCTGATTGCCCTTCAGGGGGTCTCGCTTGCCGTGCTGCTGGCCATCACGGCCGCCACGGCCTCCGTCGACCCCGACCGTATTTTCAGCACGGGCAAGGTCATCGCCGTCACCTGCAACGGGATGCCGGCGTCCCTGGGCCCCTGGCCAGGCATGTACTACAGCCTCCCGACGTTCGGCGCCCTCGCCATAGCCACCCCAACCTGCGTGTGGGCTCTGCGCCGCATCGCCCACGGACCGGGCGGGGAGCAGCAGCGTCGCGACCGCGCGTGGGCAGTCACCGGGGCCTGGGGCCTGCTGGTGTCGAGCCAGCAGCTGTACGCCGTGCTGATGATCTCCATCTCGCTCACGGAGACGGGCTGCGCCGGTTCGATGGGCGCGCTCACCTTCTGGGTGTTCTACCCTTTGGCCCTGCTGAACCTGTTCACCGTCGCCTGGTCCCTGATCACCGTGGTGGCCCCCCGGGCCGTCGACGACGATGCGGCAAAGGGGTCCCCCGACGATGAATGAGCCCGCCGTCCGCGTCGATACTGCCAGCCAGGTACCGCCGTACGCGCAGATCCGCGCGCAACTCGGCGCGCTGATCGTCACCGGCCAGCTGGCCGAGGGCGACCGGCTGCCGACCGTGCGCCAGCTGGCCACAGACCTCGGCCTCGCACCAGGCACCGTGGCCCGCGCCTACCGCGAGCTGGAGGCCGCCGAGCTGATCCGCACCCGGCGCGGGGCGGGCTCCCGGGTCGCGGCACTTCCAGCTGGCCCGACCCGCCCATACGCCTCCCAACTCGCCACCCTTGCGCGCGATTTCACCTCTTCCGCCCGCGCGCTGGGCGCCGATACCGAGGCCATCATGGCCGCCGTCCGCGACGCCCTGGACCCGGACCGCCCCTAGCTACTTGCCCCTGAAGAAATCTGGACCTGCCTCTGGCGAGAGCTGGTGGGGGTGGAGCCATGGCCGCCACAGCCGAGGGGGGTCGTGGCGGCCGGGGGTGGGACGGTGCTGCGTATCGCTGGAGTACAGGACGGCGGCCAAGCCGTAGCCGAACTCGTAGGCGGCAGTGCCTCGTGGCCGAGCGTTCCGTTCGGAGGGGCGCCAGGGTGGGCTGCGGGTCAGTGCCGTGCGAACTGGAGCCGCGTCGGCTGCACGGCTTCCGGCCGCAGAGTGATCCCGTTGATGGTCAGTCGTTCTCCGTAGATGTCGGTGATCCTTATGGCGCCGCCGCACCCGCTGCCGTCGGGGGAGAGGAAGTAGTTGTAGCCGGTGCGGGTCAGTTGGCGCCAGCCGCTGCTGGTGCGGACCTCCAGCCGCGCGAGCGGGTTACGGTGGCCGATCGCCTGGATGGCGCACCAGTAGGGGCTGGACCCGGTCTTGTAGCGGATCGAGATCGTGTCGGACGTGCTGGGGCTCAACAGGCTCCAGGTGATCGCGATCCGGCCGGTCGAGGGAGCGGCCAGTTTGGCGAAGGCCTGTTCACTGAGGTCGAGTTGCCCAGGTGCGCAGGGCAGTGGGCATTCGTTGGTGATCCGAACCGTGACGGAGGCGCCGTTCGCCGCGCGGACGAGCACGTATGCCCCGCAGGCCTTGGACGTTTCGTAGTCGGTGGTGTTCATGGCCGCGATCATCATGTCGCTGCTCGGGCCGTACGAGCAGGCGCCGTCCCCGGTCCCGGCCTTGTAGACAGTGGCAACTCCTTGGTAGGTGACCTTGGGTCGGATCCGTCCGGCCAAGGATGCCGTGGCAGGAGCCCTGCGCGGGGTGGCCGATGACTGAGGCGTCGACGTGGTCGCGGAGGCCTTCGGAGTGGTCGCGGAGGCCGTGCCGGTCGCAGAGGCGGGGGACGGGGAGGCTGTGGACGGCTTCTGACCCGGCGATGTGGGCGGGAGAGTCTTCTGGGAGTCGGCAACGGGCGTGGCCGTGGCACGCCTGGCATCGGTCTTGCTGTCGGGTTGCATGGTCACGACCAGCCAGACAAGAAGGCCTGCGATGATCAGCGCCGCAGTTGTGCCCGTCATCAGCCCGCGTCTGCGCTTGCGGTGCCGCGCGGCCTGCCTTGTTTCCTGCATGTCCATCCGTTCGGAAGAGCGAGTAGGTCTTGCGCTCCTCAGTTGCCGCAGGAGGCGAAAAGGTTGCCAACGGCCTTTCGGTCGGGCTGGGTCCGGGATTTTGACAGCCAGAGAGAAGCGCTGCGGCAGATCCCTGTCACGTCCGCCCCTCCTCGGTCGGCCGATCTGCGGCGAGGGGCGACATGGACAAGGGCGCTCCGTGGGCGCGTGAGAGCTGTGCGCCCCTGACGGCAACCGGCTCCGGATCGGCATGCTGACGGAAATGCCCCAGACCGCCTGGCGCGGCAGCGCGGGCGCGGCGGTGACGACAGCGGCAGCGGCCATGGCGGGCCCCTTTTTCTGGATGCGGCAGCCGTGCGTTCATCGCGGACAGCGACCCCGCAGGAATGCCGCGAGCTCCGCGGGGACACCCTCGCCAACCTGATCATCAGCATGCACGGACACATCGCCGTCCACCCCTTGGAAGGCCCCCAGGACGGCATTCCAGGCGGGCGCGTCCGCCGCCCCCTGGATTGCCGTCCTCGCGTGCACAAGCAAGAGGAGCACCACGGGGCGAGGCGTGCTCTTGCTTGTGCACGCGGTCGTTATACCGGGTCGCCAGCCCGCCCGATTTGCGGCGGTTGATGCCGTCGGTTGCGTCGACAGCGCCAGTTGACCCCTGCAACTGGCTCCGACCTGCGGGTTTCCGAGTCGCTGGGGTTTCCGGGGAGGGGCCCTACGCGCATGCGCGCGTAGGGCGGGCGGAAACTGCTGCTGTCGACGCAACCACGGGGCCATGGGTGGCCGTTCACGCCCTTACGCACCTTCCACACCCCGCGCAAGGGGGTCCGGGCCCTCAGGAAGGCGTCCCCGCCTTCGCCCCGACGGCGGGTCTCCGCGCGAGCGTAGCGAGCTGCGAAGGGTCGCGCGGCCGTAGGCCGCTCCTTCCTGCTCTTCTCATGACGCACCCCGCGTCGCGGGGCGGCCCGTCGGCACGCTTGTCGCTTGTCGCCTCAGACAAAGTCGTACTGCAGCGGCACTCTGATACGGCCTCTGACCTGCGAGCCGACAAGCGACAAGACAAGCGACAAGCGACAAGGCAGAGGACGGAACACGGACCGCGGGAAGACCGGAGCTGCAGATTTCTCTACCTCATCAAGGCCCGCGCCCGGCGGCGCGCTCGGCGGCTGCGGACATGAAGTGGGGAGGCACCCTCTGTGGGGCCATTGACGCCTTGTGCGGTACATGCCAGCATTCCGACTCGCGTGACTTGAATCACAGACGACTCGAACATTCACGGGGGGATCACCTTGAGAAAGACCATCCCAGTCTTGGGCGTCGCCAGTGCCACGATCGCCGGCATGCTGACTTTCGCGACGCCCGCAGCGGCCCACACGATGAATGCCTATGTCTATACGCATGCCGGTTTTGTGGTGGCCGCGCAGACCACGGTCTACGACGGCCACGAGCATGGGAGTGTCTGCGACAGGGATGCGGACGGTCTGGGCGTCTACGGCCGCTTCAAGCTCAACGACGGCAAGATCTACGACGTTGCCGATTCCGATGGTGCTGGGGGCATCTGCCCCGGGTTCACCGCGCCGATCGGCAAGTACATCATCGAGTTCGAAGCAGTCTTGCGGAGCGATCCACCGCGCGGTTCTGGCTGGAAGACGTCCTGAAGACGACCCTTCACGAGGGAGATCACGTTGATCAGAACCACCTCATTCCTTACCGTCGCCGCTGCTGCCTCGGCAGCCTGCGTGCTCGCCGTTGCGACGCCCGCGGCGGCCCACTACGGGTCCGCCTTCGTCAAGGCCGCGGACGGAACGCTGCTCGGGTCGATCTGGGCGTCGTACGACCACACGAGGGGGGCGGTATGCGACGAGAAAGCGGACGGTGTGGGGGTCTACGGCCGCTTCAAGGTCACCGGCGGCAAGATCTACGACGTTGCCGACGGTGATGGGGCCAACGGCAGCTGTTATGAGTTCAACGCGCCGACCGGCACCGTAATCACTCAGATCGAAGTTGTCTGGCGGGGCGGGCGTACTTCCGGCTGGCAAAGCGCCTGACGGCGGCTGTCGAACGGCCAGGTGCGCAGGCGCCTGGCCGTTCGCGCGTGACTACGGCCGCGTAGCGTCCGGCCGGCGCTCCTCTCAGGACCCCGAGCGGCACGATTCTGGCGTCTGTCCGGATGGCTCGCTAACCGCTAACACACTGATCCCGAGCGGCTTTGGTCGCTAGCGGGGCCGCTAACGTTAGCGGCCCCTGTCGCTAGCACTAGCGGCTCCTCGGGGGCCGAGACTGGGCCGTCTGTGGGCCGTCCGAGGGTGGCCAACCACGACAGGCAACGACAGATGGTGGGCACCCAATCCCTGGTCACCGGGGCGCCGCGTAACCCATTTGCAGGTAAGCGGTACCTGTCAGGTGTCTATGGTGATCAAGCGGCAGATGTACGGCCGCGGATCCTTCCGGCTCCTCCGCACCCGTGTCCTGCTGCGATTGTGACCGCCCTCTAACGATCACAGATCAGGGCGCGAATTCCCCCGTCATGCTTGCACGGAGACCGACACCGTGCTGTTCGCAACCCTAGCCTTACGTGTCAGCGCAGCCGGAACATCTGCACCGGATGCCAGGTCCCTTCACCCCAGCGGGCAATGCGGACGAGGCGCCGGTCTCCATCGAGGTAATACCGGCCGCGCATGCCGGCTTGGCATCCATGCAGCCGGCGCACCTTCATCACCGCACCGGTGGCGCCGTTGAGCTGGTGAACATGGACGGTGCCGTCCGGTCCCTCAGAGGATTGCCACTTGCTTACCGCCACAACGTTGTCGCCGAGCGCAAAGACGCCGCTGATCGTTCCCTTGGACCGCCATGTCCAACGTGGCGTTCCACCATCGAGGGCGAACGCGGTCAGATGGTCCCCGTAGGCACCCGGGGGACGGACCATGGCGACCAGCAAGTCCCGGACGGCCGCCACCGGCTGGTCGTCCAGCAGCCCGTACGGGGACTGGACGCACAGCTCACCGTGCAGGCCCTGGACCGGTATCCGGGCGGTCGGCTGCCCGTCCTCGCCGTCGAGGACCAGCAGCATCTCTTCCGCACGGCGTCCCTTTCCCAGGCAGAGGATGGCGAGGGGATCCTCATACAGCACGTGGACCTCCCCGACGGGACCGTCGGTGGACGGCCTGACTTCCCAGCGGATGGCGCCCTCGGAGGCGTCGAGGCAGCGGACGGTGACGTGGCCGTCGGCGAGCCCGATCTGGACGATGCCGTGCCCGCAGACCGCAAGCCGGCCGTCACCCTTCAGGGGTGCTATCGGCGGCCAGACGATGTTCCCGCTGCGCAGCGCGTGGGCCGTGGGGCTTCCCTGTGCCAGGACGACGGCCCGGTCCGGGGCAAGTGCGATGGCGTCGGCGAAGCGGTCGTAGTCGTATCTCCAGGGCTCGTTGCTGAAGTCATAGGGAACGGACCACAAGGCGTTGCCGTCTTCGGTGCTGAAAGCGGTGACGGCGCAATCGGCGCCCCACTCACCTGGGCCGTTCTCGTCGGCGTGGACAGCCAGGCCCACCCCGTCCTCGGCCGCGCGGCTCATGGCGAGCAGCAGTCTGCGGTCAGGAGCGATCCAGGACCAGCGGGGTTCACCGGTCTCCACGTCGTATCCGTGCAGCCCGTCCGGACGCCCTCGGACCACCAGTCCCGCCGTGCACCAACCGCCCACGGCGTCGTGATTCTTGCCCGGGGCCCCCGGTACCTGCCAGACGGCCCGCACCTGCCGCAGGCGTCTCTTTCTGACCCGCTCCGCTGCCATCGCTCCCCCGACGATCGACGGATGTCCCCAACAGGCTCAAGATTATGCGTCCCTTGCACCGACCACGCCGTTTCCCCAAACGCAGCGGTGGTCGAAGCACTGCGGGCGCTTCGACCACAACCGTCAGGTCCGCTTCGATGAACCGGTCGAGCACCCATCCGGTCGCCTTTGGAAGGAGAGCTGCGGCACCACGGACATGACCTGCACGACCTGGGCATTCCCACCCCACACAGCTGATCGCTGCGAACAACTGGGCTTGATCCGCTTTGACGGACATCTGAGATCAGGGGTTCTGCCCCGGAAGGATGTCCATCATGGAGAGCATGGGGAAGAAGAAGCCTCGGCCTCGCCGTTCGTTCACGCCGGAGTTCAAGGCCGAGATCGTCGAGCTGTGCCGGCGCGGTGACCGTTCGGTTGGTCAGGTCGCCAAGGACTTCGATCTGACGGAGACGGCGGTGCGGCTGTGGGTCAGCCAGGCCGAGGTCGACGCGGGCGAGCGTGACGGGCTGACCAGCAGCGAGCGCGAGGAGCTGGCCGCGTTGCGGCGGGAGAACCGCAGGTTGCGGGAGGACGTGGAGGTCCTCAAGCGGGCCACGGCTTTCTTCGCGAAGGAGACCCGGTGACGGTGCATCCGTTCATCGAGGCGGAGAAGCGAGACGGTCACAACGTCAAGCGCGCGTGTGAACTGCTTAAGGTCTCCCGAGCCGCCTTCTATGCCCGTCGCAGTGGCAGGCCCGGTTCGCAGGCGGTCCGCGATGCCGAGCTGACCGAGAAGATCACCGAAGTCCATGAGACCTCCCGCGGAACCTACGGAGCCCCGCGCATCCACGCCGTCCTGCAGCGGCAGGGCGAGGGCTGCGGCCGCCGCCGCATCGCCAGACTGATGCGCAGCGCCGGACTGCAGGGCCGGCACCGCAGGCGGCGGCAGCTGACGACGATCCCCGACCCGCGGGCCGCCGCTCGGCCCGACCTCGTCGTTCGCGACTTCGCTCCCGCCCAGGACGGCCTCGACACCCGCTGGTGCGGTGACATCACCTACGTTGCCACCGACGAGGGCTGGCTCTATCTGGCCACCGTCATCGACATCGCCTCCCGCCGCGTGGTCGGCTGGTCCACCGCCGACCACCTGCGGACCGAACTGGTCGCGGACGCTCTCAGGTCCGCCTGTCGCCTGCGTCGTCCCGCCCGGCCGGTGATCTTTCACTCGGATCGCGGCTGTCAGTACACCAGTCAGCAATTCGCCGCCCTGGCAAGGGAGTTGGGCGTTCGGCTTTCCGTCGGGCGCACCGGGCAGTGCTGGGACAACGCGCTAGCCGAGTCGTTCTTCGCCACCATCAAACGGGAGTTGCTCGACACGAGCTCCTGGCGCAGTCGGGCCGCAGCCCGCACCGCGATCTTCGACTTCATCGAGGGCTGGTACAACTTGCACCGGCTGCACAGCAGCCTCGGCTACCGCAGTCCCGCCGAGTACGAGACCGCACTCGCGGCCTGACCACCACACCGATGGTGTCCGTCAAAGCGGAGCAAGCTCACAACGATCGTGACCGTCCAGAGATGTCGACCAGAGCCACTTCGGCGTTGAGGTGCGCTTCGTGAGCGTGCATGGAGACGCCTGGCTGATGTTGCGCCGCCGCCTCGCGCGCGACTACGAAACCCACCCCCACCATTCCGAAGCCATGATCCACCCCACGATGACCGACCTGATGGCCCGCCGCCTCACCGGTGGAGCCACCATTCCTGGCGCGACCCGACATCACAGGACCAAATCCGCATCACGGAATGAAACAGCAGGAGAAAACGACCTCTTAACGGCAGGGAAAGTCGCGGCGTACCCCAACACAACCAACCGTCGCTCTAGTGAGTCGTACTGGGCGGCGTGAGGACGCGTACGCCGGTGCCGTATAAGTGTTCCGCTCTGGGTCCGCCGGTGTCATGGCCAAGGGCTCCATCCCCTTCGGCGCCCGCACTCTCGGCACGGTCGCGAGCGGCGCCTGGCTCGGCGACGCGTTCCCGCGCTGATCCCCCCTTACGCGCCTTCTTCTCCGCCTACGTTACGCGCCTTCTTCTCCGCCTACGTTACGCGCCTTCTTCTCCGCCTACGTAAGGACAACCATGGCTTCCCGTTCCCTTCCCCGGCGCCGCAGTCGGCTCGTCCTCGCCGCCGGTATCGCCCTTGTCAGCGGTGCCGTGCTGGCTCCCGTCGTCAACGCCGCCACCCCGGCCGCGACGACCGCCACCACGCCCAGCACCAAGCGCCTGCACGACGATTTCAACGGCGACGGCTACCCCGACCTGGCGATCGGCGCGCCGGGCACCACGTTGAACGGGCAGGCGAAGGCGGGGGCCGTCAGGGTGCTGTACGGCTCGTCCAGCGGGCTGTCGACCTCGCGCAAGCAGGTGCTGACCTGGTCGAGCCGGTCGACGACGCAGCCACAGACGCGCTACGGCAGCGACCTGCAGAGCGGCGACCTCGACCGGGACGGCTACGCCGACCTGCTGTCGCTCGTGGACATGTCGCCGATCAGCGGCTACAACGGACGATTCCTGGCCGTCAACTGGGGCGGCCCCAAGGGGCTGTCCGCCACGCCGATCCTGCTGAGGAACGTGCCGGCGAACTCCCGCGGCTCCTTCGTGGTCGCCGACGTCGACGGGGACAAGAACCCGGACGTGGCGGCGTCGGGCGACGACTACGGCGACGAGAACACCCCGGGCGACGGCTCGGTGCTGCACGGCCCATTCCAGCGGGACGGCGGCAGCGCGAGGACGACCCGTTTCACCCTCGTCCCCGGCGAGGAGTGGTACGCCATCGCGATGGCCGCCGGTGACGTGACCGGCGACGGCATTGCCGATCTGGCGGTCAGCGCCAGGCAGCAGGACGGCGAGATCGGTACTGGTGGGGTCGCCCTGCTGGTGGGCGGTCCGTCCGGGTTCACGTACAAGGGCCTCCTCAAGGACGCCCAGGGCCGGCTCGTCCGCGGCGAGGACGTCGAGATCGGCGACCTCGACAAGGACGGTCACGCCGAGATCGTCGTCGGCCACTCCGTCGACGGCACCGACTACGACGTCGGCCTCCCGGTCAAGGGCGGTGCGATCGCCGTCGTCCACGGCGGCCCGAACGGCGTGTCCACCACCCGCAAGCCGGTGTGGATCAACCAGGACACCGCGGGCGTGCCGGGCGTGGGGGAGTGGCGTGACGGCATGGGCTCGGGCCTGTCGATCGGCGACACCAACGGCGACGGCTACCTCGACGTGGTGACCGGCCTGCCCGGCGAGGACTTCGACGGCCTCACCGACGCCGGCACCGTGCTCGTGCTGCGCGGCAGCGCGAACGGTCTGACCACCACCGGCATCAAGTCGTTCAGCCAGAACACCGCCGGGGTACCCGGCACTGCCGAGAAGCTGGACCGTTTCGGCGGCGAGACCGCCCTCGTCGACGCCAACGGCGACAAGAAGGACGGCATGGTCGTCGGCGACTGGGCGGAGAACGCGAACAACGGTGCCGCGTGGGTCTTCTCGGCCACCTCCAGCGGCATCACCGCGAGCGGTTCCTTCTCGTTCGGCCCGTCCACCATGGGCCTGCCCGCGACCGGGGCCCTGTTCGGAGCCTCGGTGGCCGACTGACGGCGACCACATCCCCGTACGTGTGGGCAACTGAGGTGCCGGGGCTGTGAGTTGTGCATTTGCACTGAGCGGAGAGTGTGCGTGATCGCTCAGTCAAGGTGAGTAGCGCATACCCTGTCCAGACTGTGGCGCGCATCTGACCCTGCGTCGATGCTTCTTTCGGTAGAGGAATGCGCAGCCAGCTTGATCAGTGCGCAGTACCAGGCGCCATCAACGAACTCCTCCCTTATGCGACCGCGACGTGGCTGCCAGACGGTAGTGCGCGCTGCGCAGCCTGCGCCCCGTTCCGCTAAGGCCTGTTTGAGATGTGGTCACAGTGTGTGTCGTATCAGGGCGAGTTGGCCGGTGGCTTCGTAGCGACTGCGAGTTTGTCGTAACGCGGACTCCCTGACACCTGCTGCCCGTCCAGCGGGGATATGCGGGTCCTGCCCCGGGTGTCGCTGATCCTCGGCTCCGCCGTGACGGCGGGCTACGGGACGGTGACGAGCCCTGCTGCGCGTGCGGTCGCGATGGCGGAGGCGAGAAGCGCGGGGCGGCGGGTCATGGGACCTGCGGTGAGGACTCCGTGACGGAGTGGGCTTGTCGCGCGCGTCAATCTCGTGGCGGAGCGCGAAAGTTGTCACCAACTTGGTGTGAACACACAATCTCGCCCGCTGAGGGATAGCTGCGGGTGGCTCATCGCGTCGTGATGTTGAGAGAAGGGGAGGGTCGATGAAGGCCTCGAGTCACGACGAGTTCCGGGAGTTCGTAGCGATGCGCTCCACCGCGCTGCTGGGGCTCGCGGTGCTGCTCACCGGCGGGGACCGGCATTCCGCGGAGGATCTGCTGCAGATTGCGCTGATGAAGGCCTACGGGCGCTGGGCGCACATCGAGCAGCCCGAGGCGTATGTCCGCCAGGTGATGTATCGCCAGCAGGTCAACCGCTGGCGGCTGCGCAGGCACCGCGCCGAGACGACGGTGCCGGTACTGCCCGAGTCCGGCGGGGAGGCCGACGCCGGGTCGGACTCCGAGCTGCGGATCGCGCTGTGGGCGGCGCTCGGTCGTCTGACGAAGCGGCAGCGGGCCGTGGTCGTGCTGCGCTACTTCGAGGACCTGCCGGAGGCCGAGGTCGCGGCGCTGCTGGGGTGCCCGGTCGGCACGGTGCGCAGTACGGCGCACAGGTCGCTCGCCAAGCTCCGGGTGCTCGTACCGGAGCTCGGGCCCGAAGGGCATGCGGAACAGGTGCGGCCGCTCAGCTATACGTCGAAGGGGATCCAGGGATGACGACGGAACAGGTGGAGGAGAAGGTCCGGGAGACGCTGCACGCGGTCGCCCTGGACCGGGTGCGGGCGCCCGGGGACCTGGTCGAGAAGGTGGTGCGGCGGCGCAGCCGGCGCCGTTTCTCGCAGGCCGCGGGGGCGGCGGTGGCCGTTGCCGCGATCACTGTGGGGGCGGTGTTCGGCTTCGGGGGCGGCGGTGCGGCCGAGCATGACCGGCCTGTGCGGCCGGCGGTGTCGCCGGAGGGCTGGAAGCCGTGGCAGAGCGGCGCCCCGGGTGCCAGTGAGCGGGGCTGCCTGGTGGACGGTTCCGCGCTGTACTGCAGTGGGTCCAAGTACGACGCCGCCAAGTTCGACGCCAACACCGGCAAGCGGCTGTGGACTGTCAAGGTCAATCGCGAAGGCGACGGGATCGACCACCCGTTCGCCGTGCGCGATGGGGTGGTCTATGCCTACCGCAATCACACCGCGGAGAAGCTGCCGAACGGGGACTACGCGGGCGGCACCGATCTGATGGCGGTGGACGCCGACACCGGCGATGTGCTGTGGGCGATCGAGATGCCGCAGGATGACCGCACCGGCCAGGCCGCCATGCTCATCGACGGCGCGGTGCTGGCGAACACCCCGTCGCTTCGCACGATGTCGGCCCTCGATCCGCTGACCGGTAAGGAGAAGTGGCGCCACACCTGGGACAAGGGCATCGTGTGTCAACGGGCGGTGCTGAGCGGTGTGCCCCATCTCCTGTGTACGCGGGACACCGAGGAGCCGGGCGACACCGACGTCTTCCGTCTCGATCCCGCCACCGGAAGTGCCAAGAAGGTCATGACCCTCCCCGGCAGGCAGGAGCTCGTCGGGACCTCGGGGGACCGGATGGTCCTGATCGGAGTGAAGGATGCGGCCGGCAAGGACATGCAGCTGACCACCATCAGCGGCTCCGGGGAGCAGACCTCGCACTCCTATCGGATCGAGGGGCAGGCGGCCAACTCGGATGTCGTCGGTGATCGTTTGATCTCCGTGTCCTGGAAGGGCAAGGCCTCGGCCTACTCGCTGACCACGGGAAAGACTCTGTGGACAGGCCCGGTGGGCGTCAAGATGCCCGCTAAGGACACGATGTCGGGCATCGCGTCTCCCGTGGTGTCGGCGGGGCAGGGGGTCGTGTACTTCTTCAGCCCGACCGGAGATCTGTCCGGCCTCGATCTGCGCACGGGTGAGCAGGTCTGGCGCGGTCACGTCGACACCGCCGAGCCGGGACCGGGGCCCGGCCTCGGGGACTCGCCCCAACTCCTGCTCTACGAGGATGTGCTGGTCGCCCGGAACGGCAGCAAGATCGTCTCCCTGCTGCCGCGGACCGGCGACTGACCCGAAGGGCCCAGGCCGGGGCGGCACCCCGCCCCGGCCTGGGCCTGACTGGTGCGTTCGGCCGCGCCCGCTTCCCGCTGTTGCGCAAACGGGTACTGCTCGCGTGAGCCGACTGGACGAGTTCCGGCTACTTCAGGAGCCGGAAACCGGGCTGTTCGGTCCACG
The DNA here is from genome assembly GCF_041053055.1 of Streptomyces sp. R41. Classification (NCBI taxonomy): domain Bacteria; kingdom Bacillati; phylum Actinomycetota; class Actinomycetes; order Kitasatosporales; family Streptomycetaceae; genus Streptomyces; species Streptomyces sp. R41. The sequence goes on along the minus strand of NZ_CP163443.1, from coordinate 1,135,656 downwards.
CCCTAAGGAACTCCGCCGAGCCGTACGCAGCGAGCCATGGATTGGTCATCGTTGCGATGATGCCCGGCAGGCCAGCGACGATCGGCACTTGGTCCTCCCGCAGTTCGGCGTTGGCGACACCGCCGATCACATCCATGATGGCGGCGGTCAAAAGGGTTGCAACGGTGTGGTCGACTGGACTGTTGCAGAACGCGATGACGTCGACCGCGTGGGTCGGGGCGAAGCCGATGAGAGGCTTCTGGTCGACTTCGTCGGCGTGCTCGGCTTCGAAGACGGCCTCGTCACCGATACCAGGCCCCATGAGAGAGACCAGAATCGGCCGATGCCCGTCGACACCCCCGGTGTCCATGATGCCGAGGCTCTCCGCACGAATGCTCAGGTCGTACTCGCCGACCCGCTTCTCCTCAAAACGCGCCGACGAGCTAGCCAGAAATTCGCGAAGCCGCTGGATCGCCGAGTGCTACGACTTCGAGTCCCGCGGCCGGCAGATGCTCGCCACCCTCGTCCGCGTCCCTGAGATCGACGGGACGTTCCTCGAAGTCGAGACCTTCGTCGACGAGGACGACGTCACAGCCGCACTGGACGACATCCGCGCCGTGCTCGCCGAACTCGGCATCGGGCCCGAGGATCGTAGTAGGTGCGGGAGGCGGGATCGTGCAGGGCGGCGAACGCGGACAGGAACATCGCTCGCTTGAGCTGCCGGTTGCCGCCTCTGGGTCAGGGCGGCCTGGTCTTCCTCGACCTGTGCACCCACCACTACTGCATCCTCGTGCCCCCGAGCGCGGGCGAACGCTCCAGGTGGGCTGTGCAGCGATATGGCGGCACAGAATTCCTCGGCCGCGGCCACGTGCGGCGACACCAAGTACCTCTACGACGCCGACGGCAGCCTGCTGATCCGTCACAGCCCCGACGCCACCACCCTCTACACCGGCGACGAGGAGATCACCCTCAAGAAGGGCGCCACCACCGCCGACGGGGTGCGCTACATCTCCATCGCCGGCCAGACCGTGGCCACCCACTCCTCCGACGGACACTTCACCTACCTGATCCCCGACCGCCAGGGCACCAGCACCCTGGCCATCGACTCCCAGACCCAGCAGGTCACCCGCCGCCAGTACAAACCCTTCGGCGAAACACGCGACCAGTCCGGAACCTGGACCGGGCAACGGGGATACGTCGGCGGCACCCAGGACGACAACACGGGCCTGACCAACCTCGGCGCCCGCGAATACGACCCCTCCATCGGCCGCTTCCTCAGCCCCGACCCCCTGCTGGACACCGGCGCCCCGCAAACCTGGAACGCCTACGACTACTCCGCCGACTCCCCGGTCACCCACTCCGACCCGTCCGGACTGTGCATGGCCGACCAGTGCGGCGTCGGCTACCCCATCGGCGGCACCGGCACCAGCAAGAGCAACCCCGAGCGCTACGTCACAACCGGCCCGGTCGACCCCGGCGGCTCAAACCACTCCGTTTGCCACCACGGCAAGTGCTCCGACGGCCACAACCTCGGCGCCAGCGGCGGCAACATCAGCAAGGAGACGTACGACCCGCAGGCCGAAGCCCGCGCCGTGCAGCGGGCCAAGGCCACCGCCGACGCGGCCGCCGCCGCGGCGAAGAAGCAGGCATCCGGCCTCAAACACCGCCTGCTCAACCTGGTCGCGGACGTCATCGGCCTCACCGACGCCTACAACTGCTTCACCAAGGGCGACGTCATGGGCTGCATCAACACAGCCCTGACAGCCGTCCCCTGGGGCAAGATCTTCAAAGCCATCAAGGTCGGCGTCGAAGCCTTCAAGGTCTGGCGCTCCCTCGACCGCGCCTACACGGCGGTCAAGGACGCAGAAGAAGCCGCGAAACTGGCGGAGGACGCGGTCAAGGCCGAACACGCCATCTCAGAAGCCCGCAAGGCCGAAAGCGCCGGGGCTGGCGCGGCCGAAGACGCGGCAGGCTGCGCGGTGCACAGCTTCATACCCAGTACCGGCGTCCGCCTGGCGGACGGCTCATCGAAACCGATCAGCACGGTCAAGGCCGGCGACACGGTCCTGGCCACCGACCCGCAGACCGGTGTCACGGCCCCGGAGCCGGTCCAGAACGTCATCATCACCACTACGGACAAGGACTTCACCGAGCTCACCATGGGCACGGCGCCCAAGCGCGGGCCGCCGCCGAGCCACCAGGCCAAGCTCACCACGACATGGCACCACCCCTTCTGGGACGTCACCCACCACCGCTGGACCGACGCCCACGACCTCACCCCCGGCACCAAACTCCGCCACGCCGACGGCACTACCGTCGTCATCCTCGGCGTCCGAAACTTCCATCAGCACACCACCACGTACGACCTCACCGTCGGAACCCTCCACACGTACTATGTGCTGGCGGGAGCCACCTCGGTACTCGTTCACAATTGTGGCGGCCCGGTTAGTCTGTCCGACGAGAGGATCGACACGCACATTTTGCCGAGGCACGGACCGGGCTCACCTGCTACGGGAAGCAAGTTCAGTGAAGATGTCGATCCGGATGATTTTGAAGACATGGCAAATGAGGTTGTAAGCGGGAGTCCTACGCCGAGTAAGGTCGACTCTGTGACCGGCAACCACGCTCACGACCATGATCTTGGTCGAGTTGTTGGCGAGAACGGTGAGACCAAGGTGCGGGTCTGGGTTGATGAAGACCGCAACGTCCAAACGATGCACCCAATCCGATGATCGAATTCCGTGGCAGGCTTGAAGAGCGGCCGGATCCTGTTGGATGGGAGCATCGACGCGATTGTGCGTCCGCTACGCGAGGCGAGCTTCTGTGGTACTTCTTCCCAGGCGATGTTTCTATCCGGGTTGATAGCAACTGCTGGGAGACGAACCTGGGGTGGGTACCGCTTTTGCATTTCTCCCTCTCGCTTGCCGACATCTACACGACGCTTGGCGTAGCTGGCGACACTGACGCCAAGTATTACTTCACGGAATCTGATGCCGAGATTCGGTTTCATCGATCTGGCGAGATGGTCACAATTTCTCCAAGCTTCGGAGATTTTCAGGGGTCCTGTAGGCTCTCAGAATTTCGGCAAGCCATAGGTCGGTTTCTCTACGATGTTATCGAGGATATCGGAGCGAGATTCTCATCGGTCTTGGAGACTCCGCTTGCAGCTGAGATCTCTGAAAAGGCTGAGTTCCTTTTGAGGTGATACTACTGACCTTCAAGGCGTGGTGTCGGGGAGGCTGACGATTGGTGATCCCCGCGGTATGCCATCTTCATGAGGTACGCGCAGGGTGGCGGACTGACCGCTGAGCGCCGGGCGTTTCGGGAGCGGTTGCGCATGGAGGCGGCCGAGCGATTCGCCAGAGGTGACGACGCGTCCACTGTCGCCCGCGACCTGCGCGTCACCGTCCGCTCGGTGCAGCGCTGGCGGAAGGCGTGGAGCGAGGACGGACCACAGACCCTGGCCTCGAAGGGCCCGGCCTCGCTGCCGCTACTGAGCGATGAGCTGTTCGCGGTCCTCGAGCTGGAGGTCCTCTCGCGCACGGCTGGCCAAACCATACCTGCACGCTGTCGCGGATCAAGACCCTGATCGGGCGCCGCTTCCACAGGAGTTACACCGTTCAGGGTGTCGCGGCACTGCTCAAGCGGCACGGCTGGACCTGCCAGGTTCCGGCCCGTCGGGCCGTCGAGCGTAACGAGGCAGCGGTGGCGGGCTGGGTGAAGGAGACCTGGCCGCACGTGGAATGCCGCGGCGGCGCTCGACGCCTGGCTCGTGTTTGAGGACGTGGCCGGGTTCTCGATGACGCCGCCGACCAATCGCACCTGGTCCCGTCGCGGCCACACGCCGATCGTGCGGGTCCGCGGCCGCTCCCGCCGACGCTTATCGGTCGCCGCCCTGGCAACAAACTGGGCCAGGCCGACGGCACTACCGTCGTCATTCTCGGCGTCCGCAACTTCCACCAGCACACCACCACATACGACCTCACCGCGGGCACCCTCCACACGTACTATGTGCTGGCAGGGGCCACGCCCGTGCTCGTCCACAACTGCACTGTCAGTCCTCATTCGCTGGAGCGGACCGAGTCGCTGGATGGAGCTGTGTCGGCGTACGGACTTCTCTGGCTCTGGCAAGATTTTCGTAGCCGGAGATCATCTCGGTGTGGCGGTCACCGGAGCTGCATAACGGGCAGTGTCAGGCTGTGGTCTGCTGAACTTCCCTCTGTGCTACCGCATTTGGCGAATGTGCTGGTGGAGACGGTCGATGTCTCCGGCCCTTGCGTAGTGGTCAGGGCCCGGACCAGATCCGGCACCTCGACGGGGTGTACGGGGTGCGGGACGAGAAGCGAGTGGTGCCACAGCCGTTATGTGCGGCATCTCGCTGACACCGCGCTCGGCGGCCGCCCGGTGCGGATCGACTTGAGCGTGCGCCGTCTGTACTGCGAGAACACGGTCTGCCCGAAGGTGACCTTTGCCGAACAGGTGCCGGAGCTTACGGTCCGCTATCAGCGGCGCACGCCGCTGCTGCAGCACCTGGTCGAGGCAGTCGGTGTGATGCTGGCCGGCCGAGGCGGGACCCGGATGCTGCGCGTCCTCAACATCGAGCTCTCGCGGTGCACCGTGCTCTCCCAGCTGATGCGCATACCCCTGCCTCCGCTGGTCACACCGAGAGTGCTGGGGGTGGACGACTTCGCGCTCTACGGCGACACCTACGGCACTCTCCTGGTCGACGCGACCACCCGGCTGCCGCTGACGCTCTGGGAAGGAAGGGAAGCCGAACAGCTCAGCCGGTGGCTGCATGCGCATCCCGGTGTCGAAGTCGCCTGCCGGGGCGGCTCGCTGACCTACCGGCAGGGCATCGCGAACGGTGCTCCGAAGGCTGTCCAGGTCAGCGACCGCTTCCATCTGCCTACAGCGCCGCGGCCCGCGAACTCGGCCTGGACCGACGCACCGTCCGCAAGTACGCCCGGGCCCGCACCTGGCACGAGGTGATGCGCCGCCCGTCCACCCTGGACCCCTACCTCGACTACCTGCAACAACGCTGTGACGAGGGCGAACACAGCGCCAAGATCCTTCACCAGGAACTCCTGGCCAAAGGCTACCTGGGCCACTACCAGCGCGTGAAAATGGCCGTCGCACCCCTGCGGCGGGGCCTGCCCCTGGACGAGCCGCGTGAACGCCCGCCCTCCCCGCGTGAGGCCGCGCGCTGGATCATCACCGCACCCGACAGGCACGGTCCACAGACCGCACAGAGCCTGCATCGGCTCCTCGGACACTGCCCGGAACTCCGCCACACCCACGACCTGGTCCGCCAGTTCGCCGGCATGCTCGGCGCCCGCGATGCCGCACTGCTGCCCGGCTGGCTCGACCAGCTCGCTTCCAGCGGGCTGGCGCCCCTCGCCGGCATTGCCACAGCCCTGCGCGAAGACCAGCAGGCGGTCACCCAGGGCATCTCCACGCCCTACAACTCCAGGGTCAACGAAGGCCGCATCACCGACGTCAAGCTCCAGAAACGCATCATCGCGGGACGCGCTGGGGTCCCGCTCCTGCGTCACCGAGTCGTGCTGATCGCCCACCTACGCCGCCGATACGCGGCTCCGGTGACCGCCACACCGAGATGATCTCCGGCTACGAAAATCTTGCCAGAGCCACGTTCAGGTGTACGCCGACAGAGCTGCCTCGCGTCAGCGCGTTGATGAGATCGCCGACAGCAGGGTGGCAGGGTGACCCCATCGAGGTCTTCGAACAGAACAACCGCAAGTATGTGATCAACGGGCATCATCGGGTTGCTGCCGCCAAGAAGGCAGGTATCGATGTCCAGTATCGGTCCATCTCGCTCGAAGAGGTGAAGGCCTACGGCTACAGGGACGCTGATCATGTCACCTGGTCGGCGGTCGAAGTGGGCCGAGACTTTCCTTTCGCAGCTCGAAGGGAGCGTAGGGGATGGTGAGTTCAGTCGAGAATCCGGTCGTACCAGTGGTCGAGAGATTCCTGAATGTCCTTGATCACAACAGGAGCGCAATGCTTCGAGAGTTTCCGGAGTTCGAGAGGCTGGACGTCGTGCTGCAGGGTGTTCGTTCTGGAGCGCTCGCACGGACGGCGCGGACAGCCGACGGCCTCGTCTATTCCGTTCACGGGCGAGGATGCCGCTTGACCGGTCCGGACGGAATGGAGGTCGACATTGACCTACTGCCGGGTGGCTGGGAGGCGTTTGACATCTGGCGGCTGGAGAGGTTCGCGGCGAGTGCGGGTGTGACCCCCGTCCCGCAAAAATCCGCTCTCCTCCAACAGTGTCACGAGCTCATCCGAACCGGTGTCCTCTGCGAACCTCAAAAGGGATGGTTCAGCTCATTGAGGAATCGGGCCGCCGAGAGCCTGACGGGATCGCCGGTGACGAACGGAGCGAGTTGACCACGGTCGCTGGAAACCGGCGGTGAAGCGACACCGGCGGTGAAGTTCGCGGGGGTCCGCCAGTAGCGATACTGGCGGGCCCTTTCCGTGTTTCATCCGGCCTGCGTCCGAACGCTGGCAATCTCCGACGAGTCCACCGAGCTCCGGTTCGTGCCGCCGGAAGAGATCGAGCGGTTGCCGATGCACCACGCCCAACGGCTCAGGCTCCAGCACTTCCTGGAACGGATCTGGGCCGGAATCGACAGCGGCTCCACCGCCACAGTAGAAGGACACCTACCCCGCCCACACCCTCAACCAGCGTTCTCCCAGCTCAAGGCTTCCCCGGAGGAGAGCTGCACCCATCTCCGACCGCGTGCGGTGTTACGGCTCGGATCTGACAGACGCGGAGTGGCGGGTCATTCGGCCGTTGCTGCACGTTCCGGCGTCGTTTCAGGGGCGGGGCGGCCGGCCGGAGGGCTACTGCCACCGCATGATGCGTGCCGCCGGCCGTCCATGCGTATCTGGGACACGACGTTTGGGTGATAACCCGTGCAGCACCGAAACCGTGACGATCGGTTTACCCGTCTTCGCTCTTGCCGCAGCCGATGCAGCGACCCCAAAGTTGTACTGCACGACCTGGGGGGTGGCCGGATGAGGCGTACGCGCGCTCGTCAAATAGTGGTTTCCACTGTGGGCGCGTGCGCCCTGCTCGCTGTGGCGGCCTGCGGTGGCGGCGCAGGACGAGCCGCTAAGCCCTCACATTCGACGACTACGAGCTTCGAGTGGTCGTCATCGACGCTCCTAGCAGGCCGCTGGTGGCATGGACCTCGATAGATCTCACTCAGGTCCAGGATCATTCGGCCGCCGTCACACGGTTCGAAGGCATGCTCCGAACCCTCAAATTCCGATGAGGGTAGCTCCTTGTGGCAGTGGACGACGCGCAGCTGCTGAACGAGGTATCCACGCTCCTGCTGCACGACTTGGTGCTGCGGGGGCGGTCGGAGTGCCCGGCACGGCGCGCACGGGCGAGCCTGCGCCCGACGCGGTGACTGCACTGTGAACGAGGGAGCGCCCGAGGGCGCAAGGAGGTGTCAAGGTGAGAAGGGTCCTGGGAGTCTCGGCGCTGCTGCTCGCGCCACTGCTGGCGCTCGCCGCTTGCACGTCGGGCGCACCGAAGGCGCAGCAGTCCACATCCGCCTCGGCGGGGGCGTCCCCAAAGGTGGTCCATCTGACGATGGCCGTGCCCTACGGCACCACGTCTTCGGTTGACCGGTTCATCCAACAGGTCGGCGAGGCGACCGGGGGATCCCTGCAGATCGACGCCAAGCTCGAGTGGCGGACGGGCCAGCTCGCCTACGAGGACGGCACGATCGCGGACGTCCAGGCGGGCAAAGCGGATCTGGGGGTGGCAGGCACGCGGGCCTTCCCCGGCCCGGTGCGGATGCTCAGCGCGCCAGAGCTGATCACCAGTTACGCGGCCCAGGAACGGCTGTTCAAGAGCCCCCTTTACAAGCGGCTTGCTACCGCACTGAGCGTCCCCGGTATCACTGGCCTCGGCCTGCTCCCGGGCCAGTTTCGCTACCTGTTCACCGCGAGTCGCTCGGCCCCGACCCCCACCGGTCTGCACGGGCGGCTCGTCGGCGTGGCACAGTCGAAGCTGGCAGACGACACCTTCCACGCTCTGGGCGCACGCACCCGCTGGTATCCGCTGTCCGGGTCGGTCAGCGACATGGACGGCATCGAGTCCTCGATCGCCTCCTTCAACCACGAGGGCTACGTCTCCTCCAAGAAGTACCTCACAGGGAATCAGGTGCTGTGGCCCCGCATGGTCGTCCCCTTCATCAGTGACACCGCGCTGAAGCGCCTGAGTCCCGAGCAACGCCAGGCGCTCACCCAGGCCGCGGCCGCCGCCTTCGAAGACACGATGTCGGAACTGCAGTCAGAGGATGCGGATGAGCTCACCCAACTCTGCGCGGGAGGGCTGGTCGTGGGGCAAGCCAGTCCAGCGCAGCTCGCGGCGTACCGTGTGGCGGTCGCGCCGGTCGACACCCGACTGGAGCACGCCCCCCAGACCGGCGAGTTGTTCACGCTGGTGAAGTCGCTGGTGAAGGGAGTGAAGCCTGGACCCGCCCTGCACTGCTGATGCCCCTGGACCTTCCTGAGCGGGACCCGCGGACGGCCTTGGGTCGTACGATTCGGAGTTGACCGGCGGCTGAGCCTTCCCGAACGATCCGGTGGACAGGAGGACGATTGCCGCGGACAGGATCGCCTTCGGCGGCCACCGGGACCCGAGGGGAGAGCAGTGCCTGCCACCAACACGAAGCCGGGGTTTTGACGGCAGGATTCCGCCAACGGGGAGCTGCGGAGCAGCGTGCCCTGCTGGCATGCGGGAGGGTTGTGCCATGGGTGCAGCTCCTTGGGAGGGCCCGCCTCACCAGCGCAGACCTGCGGACTCGCAAGTGATACGTGATCCTTCCGGACGCTCCGCGCTCTCCAGCGGCGACCGTCCAGCCGATCTTGGTTACGGCTGGTGGAGCCACCTGCGGTGAGGGTCGCGGTGGTCTTGATGAAGGCCCACGACGCTGCCTTGCTGCGTTCGGCGCGCAGGCTGCTCGCCCGGCGTGCGGAGGGAAAGCGTCCTCCCCGGCGCCTGCCGCAGCCGCGCGTGCTGCCTGGCGGTTATGTGCCCGAGTGGTGGATGAGCAGTATCAACTCCTCGTACGCGGGCATCTGGCGGGCGATCCCGTCCCCGGGACCGGAGCTGAGGATCGGCAGCCCGGACGACCTGCTGGTGCAGGAGGTTGCCAAGCAGGCCCGGCTGCTGCAGGCCAGCCTCCTCGGCTACCGCAAGCGGGACTCCTTGTACGAGGCCTACGTCCTCAGTGGCGCCGAGGGGGAGGGCGAGCCGGTGCCGCCGACCCGCGGACTGAGCCCGGAGTTGAGCCGCCGCGCCAACCTCTTCCTCGGACGCGGCGACGGCATGCGCATCCCGAGCGCCCGGATGGAAGAGGCCAACCAGATGCACACCGACTACTTCGCGGTGTGGGACCGCTCCCGGGCATACGCGGCCGCCGTTCTCGCTCTGCTCCAAGCCCGCGCCTGACCGGCACCGTCCCACGCCTGGCCAAGATGGAGTTCCGCCGCCGTGCCCGGGGCACTGAGCACGAACTCGCCCTGCAGCACGGCGACTTCACCTGCTCTCTCCGAGGATGCCCCGGCCTTCAGGCCGGGGAGGAATCGGACTCCTGCGGAGCAGGGCAGGGAACGGGGTTTCGCCTCCAGGGCGAAAGACCGTCGGGTAACGTGCTCGATGTGCGTTGCGAGAACCAAGCGCGCACACCGTGCTGAGCGAGAGCCAAGCCGGCACAGCAACTCTTTTGCTTGTAGCCAAACCGGGCAGGTTCCGACCCGGCTGGTGTTGAGGGTGTAAGACCCGTAGGTCCGCTGGACCCGCAGGCAGCCTGAGCCAGGAATCCCTCCTGCTTCAGCGGGGGGAGGGCTCAATGACCGCACCCGGGGCAGCGAGTTGTTCGTGAACCCGCTGATGTCCCTGTACTTCGCCTTCGACCTTCCGGGCCTGGCAGCCCGCTGGCTCTACCTGGATCGGATCGAGGACACCCACCTGATGCGCCAAGTCCACTCGCGGATTGCCGAGTTCCGCGAATCCATAGTCACTCGCCCACCTCGCCGCTTCCCGCACTAGTTAGGCCGTTAGGAGGCAAGTCCGCGTCGGTCGCGGACTCCCCGCCTGCGAGCCGCCAGAATCACCGATCGGTGAGGGGGGCCACACCCCAGGAGGCAGACGGCGTGGTGCTCTCGCGGCGCGATCTCATGAAGGGGGCCGCCGCCGGCGGGCTCCTGCTCGGGTTTCCCGGGCTCACCGTGCAGTACGAGGCAGTGGCCGCGTCACCCTCAAGACCCCTGGCCGAGCCGGTCGCGGGCGCCTGCGCCCGGCTCGCCGACCACGGCTGGCGCACGCTCCTGCGCACCGTGACGAGAGGCGTGCTGGACATCGGGGCCCGGGATCTGGCGGCCGAGCTGACCAAGCCGATCCCCGACCTCGACCGTGCGGTCCCCGGCTTCGGGGACTTCGCCCCGACGCTCCCGGCCCGGGGCATCGAGCCGGGCAACCCGGCACGGAGCCTGCTCTACCACGCGTTCGCCTCTGCGGCCGTACTCACCGACGGCCACGGGCGGACCCTCGGCGCGTTCCCGACCCTCGCCGAGATCGAGGCAGTGGAGAACTACGTCTACGGGGTCCGGCCACCCACCCTGGACAAGCTCCGGGAGACTGCCGGGGAGAACCCGCTCGGCGTCGTCGTCTTCGCCCTCGACTACCGCGACGCCACCGGCTCCGTGCACGGCCGGCACGCGGACCTCTGCTTCTCCCGGACCGGGATCACCCGCATGGGCAAGACCGGGCCGCACTACGACGCCCGGAACCGCCAGTTCGTCCCGCTCGACCCGAAGCGGCCGTTCGTCTTCCGGACTGTGCCGCAGCGCTTCGCCCCGTACATCGCCATGCAGGTGACCGGCGCAGACGACCGTCTCTTCGGGCCCCGGGACGTCGTGTCCGGCGACGACGATCGGTCCTTCTGGGTGCCGCTGCACAAGCTGTTCCCCGGCCGGGAGTGCGTGGCCGGCCTGGACCTGTCGCTCTCCCTCGATTCCCACCTGGTCAACGAGAAGCTCAAGCGGATGCACCTCTTCCTGCGGGAGCAGGGCTATCCGACCGAGTGGACCGGCAAGGACCTGGACGCGTTCCCCTTCACCATCAACGGCGACAAGATCGCGGCCCTGCTGCCCCCGCAGCAGGCACACGGCTCGGGGGTCCTCGCCCCGCGGCCCCACCCGTTCGCCAACCGGGCCCGGTTCGAAGGGGAGTGGCTGACCTTCAACGTCTCCTCCGACCTGGTCCAGGACCCAGGCATCCTGTACTTCTCCTCCGTCCAGCTGATCCCCGGCGCGGTCGAGACCGAGCCGACGTACGAGGAGGGCAGCGCACCCGACAACGACCGGCGGTCACCCGAGTACGTCAACATCCGGCACCGCCTGAACGACGACGGTCGACTGGAGGACCTCAACCTCGACCCGGACATGGACGCGATCATCCGGGAAGGCGGCTACCGGGCCCAGCACTGGATCGACTTCGCCGGAGACGGCTTCGTCTCCGTCCACTGCCCGCAGCTCAGCCGGGAGATCGACATCTTCAAGCCGGCCTTCTGCAGTGTCGCGCCCCCCGACTTCTTCCCGTACGTCAACCAGCACGATCTCGCGGTGTGGTGGCGTACGGCCGTTCCCGAGGCAATCCGGGACGCGCTGTGGGCGGTATCGCCGCGCCCGCTCTCGGAGTTCCGGTTCGCCGGCGACATCACCCTCCCCAAGGGCTTCGACATCTACGACGACACGCTCACCGCGGTGGTCGGACAGCCTGCGCCCGGGCAACCGGTGACGCGGCCCCTGCCCGACGACGCGCGCGGCCGGTACACGGGCCTGCCGGACGCGGCGGCCGGAGTGACCGACCCGGGCTGGGAAGTCAGCCAGGGGCTCGTCTACAACGAGCCCGGAGCACCGCTCCAGCGGTACATGCAGGCGTACAGCCTGGGCACGCCCTTCCTGGAGGACGCCAAGCTGTGTGCGGCACTGGGCAGTTACTGGCCGTCCGTGGCGCCGGACGCGACCCGGACCTTCAGCCCGCTCAAGGACGCGCCCGGCTTCGCCTATCCATGGCCGACGATCGTGCCGCTGACGGACGCGGAGATCGGCATGGAAGTGGTCCGCGGGCTGGGCCGGCTGCCGTGGGACGGGATCCGCGGGCCTGAGGCCAAGACCGTCGGCGGGCGCCAGGTGGTCGCGGTACCAGGACATCGACCGGGCGGACTACATCACCACCCAGGACCGTCTGACCGCGCACCTCACCGCCCGCGTGGACCTTGCCGAGACCAAGGCGCGGGTGCTGGCCATGTCGGCGGTGTACTGGGGTCTGGGCATCCACGACCCGGACTTCGCGGCCCGGTTCGGGGACCGCGCGGTCATCGAGATCCTCAAGGCCAAGTCGGCGTGGGCGGTCCTGTCGTTCACGGTGGTGGAGGCGGGCGACGCGGGCCTGGCGGAAGCCGAGCAGGCCACCAGGAGCCGGCTGGCCGGCCCGCGCCGCTACCGCTTCAGGGTCTACCGGCCGGGAGCGGAGAGCCGGGATCCGGGCGACATCCAGAAGGTCCTGGTGGAGATCGCCGAGGACGTGACGGCCTACACCGACGGCCGGGCGGTGCTGCTGCGTAGGGACGGAGGCCCATGGACGCGCGACGCGTCGGTGCCGACGCCGACGTCCTGATCGCCGGGGCCGGGCCCGCCGGGTGCGCGGCGGCGATCGTCTGCGCAGCCGGCGGGCTGCGGACGGTCCTCGCCGAGCGCGCGCCCGGCCCCGGGGCACGGCCGGGCGAGGCCCTGCATCCGGGCGCCGAGACCCTGCTGGCCCGGCTGCTGCCCGACGGCTTCGGGGACGCGGTCGGGGCCCGGCACGAGGGCATCACGGTCGGGTGGGGCGCAGCGTCCCGGTTCGAGCCGTTCGGGCAGGACGGCAACGGGTCCTGGCGCGGCTTTCAGGTGGACCGGCAGCGGCTGGACGCGCTGCTGCTGGACCGGGCCCGGCAGGCGGGCGCGGACGTCCGGCTCGGCTGCCGGGTCCTGGAACCGGTGGTGGAGGGCGGTGCGGTGACCGGCGTGCGGTTCAACGGGGCCGCGGCACCGCTGCGCACCGGTACCGTCATCGACGCCACGGGCCGGGCCCGCTGGCTCAGCCGAGCCCTCGGCCTGACCGGCCCGCTGCGTTCGCCCCGGCTGCTGATCCGGTACGGGTACGCCGCCGGGTCCTGCCCGGAGCGGGACGCGGCACCGGCGATCGTCGCGGACCGCACCGGCTGGACGTGGACCGCGCGGGTGGCGCCCGAGCGGTACCAGTGGATGCGGCTGGATTTCGTACCGGTGCAGCCGCAGCGGAGTGGGTTGCCGGAGGAGTTCGCGGGCCTCGTGCCGGAGGGGCCGGCACGGGCGGCGGACGTCAGCTGGCGGTTGTGTCCGGCCGCCGCCGGGCCGGGCTGGTTCCTGGCCGGCGACGCGGGTGTCCTGCTGGACCCGGCCTCCTCGCACGGGGTGCTGCGGGCCCTCCTGTCCGGCTGGACGGCGGGCTCGCTGACGGCGGCGGTCGCCGACCGGGCCCTGGAGGCGGAGCAGGCGGCGGGGATGTATCAGCGATGGCTGCACGAGGGCGCGGAACGGGACATGGCCCACTTGTCCGCCAGATACGCACAGCTGGGGGCCTGCGGCTTCGGCTGACGCCCCTGGGGACGCCGCCTGCGAACTGCCATCGACCACCTCGTCGACCAACACCTCGTCGTCAACCACGTAGCCCACCACTCTCGTGGGCTTCGTCGCGACCTCCGGGGCGGCGTCGATGGCCGGGCCCATCTGCGCGGGAGGCTGCCTGTGCGGGTCCGCGTCCGATCGGCCGAGCCTGCCTGGCAGGGTGCCACGCCCCACCGAAGGATGCTGCTGACGGCCCACCCCGGACGACAGGCGGGTACGGCACGAGGGCGGCCGTACCCGCCCGATGCGCAACAGCCCAGGCAGGAGATGCAATGCACGCCAGACCAGACAGTCACGAGCGCCCGACGGACGGGTACGCGAACCACAGACCGAGGTTGCGGAACCGGCGACGGGCATGGCTGTCCGGAACCCTTCGCTCCGGGAGGCTCCGCGGGGCCGGGGCCCGGAAGCGGTGGCTCGTGCTGTCTCTGTGCCTGATCATGGGTGCCGTCGGCTCTGGCGAATCAATGGCTGCTTCCAGCCGCCTCGTACCGTTGTCCAAGCTCTGCGACGAGGTACCGACCGGCGTCGCAGTCCGGGATCACTGGCTGAGGTTCAGGGTGCCGCCCGGGCTGATGCCGGACCCGCAGTTCGACGGGCGCCCGGCCAGGCTCCAGGTACACCGCGTCAGCCCGGTGTACGCGAACGGCAAATGCCGGTCGGTGCCCAACAGGGCTGCGGTGCTGATCCACGGCGGGACCCAAACCGGGCCGCCGGTGTTCGACCTGCGACACCCCGCCACCGGCGGCGGCGAGCTGAGTGTGCAGAAGGCCCTCGCCCGGGCGGGAGTCGACACCTTCGCCCCCAATCTGATCGGCTTCGGCCGCTCGACGCACTTCGAGGACGGTCTGGACGATCCCGGCAACGCGAGCCTCAGGCCCTACAACGCGGATGGCACCTGTCCCCACCCCGAGGGGTGCGACCGCACTCATGTCCCGTTCCCCCTCGATCAGCAGGGGACGCTGCTCCTGACGAATTCGCTGGGCGGGGAGCGGCGCGCTCACTCGAGCAACGTCCGCTTCGCACGCGTCGACACCTTCGTGCGGGACATCCGCCAGGTCATCGACGACGCCATCGCGCGCTCGAAGCCGACGGACGGCAAGGTCACCCTGCTCGGCTGGTCGTTCGGCGGGCAGCTCGCCGCCCGGACGCTGTACGCGGCCAATCCGGTCCTTCCCGGAAGCGCCGGCTACATCGCCAAGGTCAATCGCGTCGTCTTCCTGTCGTCGGCCTTCGGCTTCCCGACCGAGGAAACGCCGCCGCCGACCGGCTTCGCCACGTTCCCGCTGCGCGTCAGCGACCCCTCATCCGCCGCGGCCGCGCTCTGGCGCATGCCGCCAGAGCGCGAGGCGGCCTGCACCGGCCACGTCGTACCGGGCAGCCCGGAGCAGTTGCGGTCGCAGATGCTGGAGCAGGAAACCGTGGGGCGCGAGTGGGGAGGGACCGACCCCAACAACCCGACCGGCCTCACCCGATCACCGGTGTTCTCCAGCTACGGCTGGAACACCACCGTCGCGGGACAGCTGACCACGCCCTCTCTGGTCATCCACGGTTTCGAGGACACGGTCGCGCCGCCGGCCAACGCGCCTGCCATCTACAACGCTCTGCCGGCATCGATGACGAACAAGGTGCTCGTGCAGGTCCAATGCGCGAGCCACGCACTCCTCAACGAGGGCTGTTCCGGCCAGCGTTGCACGCCACAATCGGGAACCCCGTACGGCGGGCGCCCCGGCGAACCCTGGGCCGGACCCCATGCCACGCTCAAAGCGGCACTGATCGAGTGGATCAAGAACGGGACCTTCAACGGCGCCGCGAACGGACAGTTCACCGTCGACGCGAGTGGCGTGGCGAGCTCCGGCACATAGAGCCGCTCACGGGCCTCCAGATGAGTGCCGCCCCAAAATGTGTGAGGGGCTCCCACATCGTGGGAGCCCCTCACACATGTGGCGAGCGGCTTGCTCCCTGGTGTCCGAGCCAGGACTCTGACGGCCAGTGACCACTTGCCGGACGGTTCGTTGATTCCGTGTAGGCCCTCGCGACGCGCCCGCCGTTCGTCGCCAGTGTCTCCGTCCGGCGAGACCCGCACTATGTGCGGGTCTTCGTCGTTTGCTCGCCCGGTTACTTCCGCTGGGTCTGCTCGACTTCAGGTCGGCACACCGGGCACAGCGGGCCGCCGCCCGATCCGTACCGGTGGGTGGGCTGGCCGCAGCGTGCGCAGGGCTGAGTATGTAGGGGAGTTCCAGCAACGGTTGTCGTTCAGCGCGGGCAACGCCGGGAGTTCGCGGGGAACAGTGTTGACGAGTTCCAGCAACACCTGGGGGCTTGCGGTGGGAGCATGGGGGTGCTCCATACCGCTGGGGGCCGCCGATGATGTTGAAGTCGAGGACCGAGCTGTACGCGGCGCCGGCCAACGCGACCACCATCTACAACGCTCTCCCGGCATCGATGACGAACAAGGTGCTGCTGCAAGTGCAGTGCGCAAGTCACGTCTTCCTGCAGCAGGGCTGCTCCGGCCCACGCTGCACGCCAGAATCGGGAACCCCTTACGGCGGGGCGCCCCGATGAACCTTGGGCCGGACCTCATGCCACGTTCAAGGCGGCGCTGATCGAGTGGATCAAGAGTGGAACCTTTAACAGTGCCCCGAACGGGCGGTTCATCGTCGACGAAAGTGGTGTGGCGCGACCCGTCACGTAGACGGCCCCGGGTCTCCACATGATGGGCCCGATGCGTGAGGGGCTTCCTGCGGCGTGGGAGCCCTTCACACTCGTGGCTGGTGAGGGGCCGTAGGCGGGCCCGGACACCATGCCTGCCGTCGCGCTCGGGGCGATCTGCCAGGCAGCGCCGGGTGCGGTCAATGAAGAACTCCAGCTTGCTCATGGGGTGACAGATCCGCCGGGCATCGCACGGGTCCTCTCGTACGGCAACAGACTCGCCGACGTCAGCCGCCCCCCGCTGGCCCACCGCCCAGGTTCAGCCAAGGCCCCACGATCGTGCGTCCGACGTGCTACGCGACCAAGATCGAGTGTCTAGCGCCAACCAGCTGTACCGATGGTCCCCACGGCCGCCTTTGGCGCGCTGGAAAAAGTGGATCTGCCTGAGGTGTCGCAGTCGGGTCTCTGGCATGGCAGGGGGAGAATTGCGTAGAACCCTCGCACTTCCTATGAAACCTGATCATTAGGAAAGACCTATGGCCCGCACGCCGCTTGCACAGTCGCTTCAGGATCTGGCCGCCACGCTGAGCGCTCCGCGCGGGCTGACGCGGCGGGGGCTGCTTCGAGACGCGGGGATGCTGGGGCTCGCCGCCGCGAGCGCGAAGTCTCTGGGGTGGCTGGCCCCGTCGGCGAATGCGGCGACCGCCCCCCGGATCGTGGTCGTCGGCGCGGGGCTCGCGGGCCTCACCACGGCCTACCGGCTGAAGCAGGCCGGCCACACCGCGCAGGTGCACGAGTCCTCGGACCGGGTGGGCGGTCGCTGCTGGACCCTGCGCGGGGCGTTCGCGGACGGGCAGCAGGCCGAGCACGGCGGCGAGCTCATCGACCAGGGCCATACCGCGATCCGCCACCTTGCGCAGGAACTCGGCCTCAGGCTGGACAATCTCCTGGTCGCGGAGCAGAACGGGACCGAGTCGCTCGGCTTCTTCGACGGCGCCCCCTACACATTCGCGCAGGCAGCTGCTGACCTGCGGCGGGTCTGGAGGAAACTGCATTCGGACGTCGTGGCAGCCGGCTACCCGACGCTCTACACGAGCAGCACCCCGCGCGGGCGCCAGCTGGACCAGATGTCGATCGTCGACTGGATCAACGAAAGCGTGCCCGGTGGAGTCAGCTCGAAGCTCGGGCAACTGCTGGACGTCGCCTACACCATCGAGTACGGGGGCGATTCGACCCAGCAGAGCGCGCTCAACCTGCTCTACCTGCTCGGCTATCACGGTCAAGGGCAGTTGCACATCTTCGGCGCCTCAAACGAGAAGTACCACGTGGCAGGCGGCAACGATCAGATCCCGGCCCGCCTCGCCGAGACCCTCCCGGGGCAGATCACCCTCAGCTCCGAACTCATCGCGATCAGGCTGAACACGGACGGCACCTACACGCTCTCCTTCCAGCAGGGGACCAACGTGAAGGACGTCACGGCCGACCAGGTCGTGCTCACGCTGCCCTTCTCGATCCTTCGCTCCTCGGTCGACTTCACACAGGCCGGCTTCAAGGCCCTCAAGCAGACGGCGATCGCCGAGCTGGGCATGGGCACGAACTCGAAGCTCCACCTCCAGTTCAGGACAAGGCACTGGGAAGGCCTCGGTTCCAACGGCGAGACGTTCGCCGACACCGGCTACCAGAGCACATGGGACGTGAGCCGCGCCCAGCCGGGAGCCTCCGGCATCCTCGTCGACTACACAGGAGGCACGATCGGGGCGAGCTTCGGCACCGGCACGCCCCAGACCCGGGCGCGTCGGTTCCTCCGCCAGATCGAGCCCGTCCTGCCCGGGATCAGCGCGCAGTGGAACGGTCTCGCGACGATCGACTTCTGGCTCGGCCACCCGTGGACGAAGGGGTCGTACGCGTACTGGCAGGTGGGTCAGTACACGAAGTTCGCAGGAGTCGAGCGCGAGCGGGAGGGGAACTGCTACTTCGCCGGCGAGCACACGTCGATCGACTTCCAGGGCTTCCTGAACGGGGCCGTCGAGACGGGGGAGCGGGCTGCCGGCGAAATCCTGGCGGACGTGAGGCAGCGGCTGCGTAAGCCGATCGCGTGATTGCCGTCCCGCGAAGGCAGCTTGCGGACAGCTTCCAGAATGGTGAGCTGTTCTTCCCTCAACGCCAGGGCGTCACGACCGCCTGCCGTCTGGCCCGGAAGCTCATGCGGATCCGTGCTCAGGCCCTGACGCTGCCTGGTCATCTGTTCTCGGCTCAGCCTTTGGCGGGCGATTTTGAACAGCCAGCCCCTCACGTTCTCCAGCGTTTGGATCCGGCTCCAGTACCGATGCGCGGCGATCATTGCTTCTTGGGCCGCGTCGTCGGTCAAGGCGAGATCGCCTTCCAACCAGATCAGATAGCGCCGGACTTGAGGTTCCCACTGGGTGAAGAATCGAGCGAACTCCTCCGCTCCCGGCTCCACGCATGTACCCCTCTCCCCCTGCCGCCCGCTCAACCAGGAGACCGCTCTCTGACGCTGTCTCCGGCGATGACCGTGCGGCGACCCTGGGCTGTATCTTCCACCCTCAACCCGTTGCCGGGCAGCCGATCGAGCATGGCGACCAAAGTGGCCCGGCGCTCCCGCTCCAGTCCAGCTCTGGCCCGGCCTCGCGCGAGCTCGTGCAGGACGTCCCAGAGATTCGAGCTTCCAGCGCGGGACCGCAAGACCAGCCCAACTACGGCCAGAAGTACAGTCCCTATCGGGACCAGAACCTCAACACTCACCGGGCGACTCCGCCTGCATCCCGCCGTGGCCCCATGCCACAGTCCTCCCCACTACAAGGCCAGCGAGCCAGAACGGTTGAAAGCCTGAGCAAGATCTTTTGGTCCCGGAAGAAGGGGTGTCGGTAAGAACCGCACCGCCGTCTGCTTCGGGGCGCGCGTCCGGGAGGGCGGGAGGGCCTAGTGCAATGTGCTGGGCCCCGCCTTGTGGGGCACAGCCGTTCCCACCAGGTCAAAGGTGGCCCCGGACCAAAAGGATGATGAGGCCTACGGCGCCGCTATCTGGGGTTTCGAGAAGGCGTGAGGCATGTGAGGCACCGCCCAAAATCGCGTACTTGCCTCACGGGTATACACGGGGTCATGAGGCACGTTAGCCATATGCGGCCCTGACCCCAACTAGGAGCCTGTCGGTTGCCAGGCTGTCGCCAGGTTGACCCCATCCGGCAGGGGAGATCCCGCTGCCGGAATCAGGCCAAGCGGGACGGCCCCCCTCGCCTCTTGGAATTCGACTGTGCCGCCGGAGAACACTGCGTAGTGGAAGTTGACCGAGTCGCTGGAGAACGTGGCTCCGGTGAAGTCGACAGTGCCACCGGAGAACGTTGCCCCGCCGAACAAGACCCGCCCGTCGAACGTCGCGCCGAGGTTGACCGTGCTACCGGAGAACGTTGCCGAGCCGAAGAAGAGCGCGTCGTCGGGGAAGATATTCCCGATGAAGTCGACCATGCCGCCGGAGAACACCGCTTGGCTGAAGTTGACCTGGCCGCCGGGGGAGAACGTTGCCCCTCGGAAGTCGACCAGGCTGCCGGAGAACACCGCTCTGCTGAAGTTGAGCCCGCCGCTGGGGGAGAACGTTGCCCCTCGGAAGTCGACCACGCCGCTGGAGAACACCGCTTCGCTGAAGTCTCCGCCGTCGAACATGACGCCGGTGAAGTCGAAGTCGTGGCCTTGCCACGAGTGGTGATGCTCGAGTGGCAGTCGGAGGTGGTTGCGGATGAGGCGGATGGCGGTGTGCCGGACTTCCAGCAGAGCCAGGTAGGTGTGGCGGGCTTCCGCGTCGTCTGCCGGCAGATCGGCTTCGGCGATGTAAGGCAGTCGGAGGTACGCGCACACGACATCGATGCAGGTCTGGCGCAGTGCGCGGGTAGGGGCGTCGTCGGCGAGTCCGGCCAAGGCGTGTACGCCGCCGAGGCGGACAGCGGCGGATTCGTCGCCGAGCTGGGAGACGGCGGTGGTGAAGCGTTCGGTGTGCAGGCGGGTGGCGTCGCGCAGGGCTCCGTCCTCGTCGACGCGCTGGCGGCGGTAGGCGACGACCAGGGCGACCAGGGCGCCCGCGCCAGCGACCACACCGAAGGCGAGCTTGACCAGGTCGAACAGCGTCTTGGAGTCGATGCGTCGTTCGGGCTTCAACTCGCGTGCGCCGAGCAGATCCCACCCGGTGTAGAACACTGCGGCGGCAACCAGAACCGCAATGGTGAAGGCCAGGACCAAGACGATGCCGACGGGCCACAGGCGCAGGCCGCGCCGTTCAGCCTGGCGCCGGGGTAGACGTGGGCTCATGACCGACAAGACTGAGCAAGGTGTACGACTGGTTGCAGCCGACCTCGTCGCCCAGGCATCTACATGCCTCATGTGCCTAATCGCCCGCTATCCACATGACCTGCGCCAGTGGACCACCACACCTAGATAGGTAGAGCTGCCGACGCCATGGGCCATGCCGCGCATCAAGTGCTGGTGGACATGCCACTCCCTCAACCGACGGCGAAGCCACTAGCGGCTGCCGCTGCCCCTGGCACGCCTCTAAACTCTCGATTCCCAGAGCAGAGAGGACGGCCCGTCAGGTGGCTGCGCCGGACGATTCGACATCCCAGAGTGGTGATCCTCAGCCCTCCGACCCGCAGCCAGACGGCAGCGACGGCCAACGGACCCTGCGCCAGCGCATCGCGGACAGATGGAACAGCCTCGGGTACGTGCGCCAAGCAGGTGTTGTGATCGGCGGCGTGGCCGTTGCAGTGGCCGGAGTCATCCTTATCTCCCTTTCCAACCCCCGCGCGACTGCGCCCTCCGCGTCGGAGGAGGAGGCGGAGGACACCGACCTGCTCATCACCCGCCGGTGGACCAACCATGTAGGCGGCTACTTCGTGTGCAGTCACATGGGGTGTGCGAAGAAGGTAGATCCGACCATCTTCGGTCACGACTGCTGCGGCCGCTGCTGGCCCGGCCGGGACTGCCAGAGCGCCGCGCAACGCGATTACGACGGCCCCGGCGGCTTCGCTCACAACTACTTTGAGGTGGCCCTGCGCCCCGGCATCTGCGAAGACTGCGACGAACCCCCCGAAGCACACCACTGGGTGTTCGACCGCCACCACGGCGACCGCTACCGCCGGGCTGGGCTTGATCCGCTTTGACGGACATCTGAGATCAGGGGTTCTGCCCCGGAAGGATGTCCATCATGGAGAGCATGGGGAAGAAGAAGCCTCGGCCTCGCCGTTCGTTCACGCCGGAGTTCAAGGCCGAGATCGTCGAGCTGTGCCGGCGCGGTGACCGTTCGGTTGGTCAGGTCGCCAAGGACTTCGATCTGACGGAGACGGCGGTGCGGCTGTGGGTCAGCCAGGCCGAGGTCGACGCGGGCGAGCGTGACGGGCTGACCAGCAGCGAGCGCGAGGAGCTGGCCGCGTTGCGGCGGGAGAACCGCAGGTTGCGGGAGGACGTGGAGGTCCTCAAGCGGGCCACGGCTTTCTTCGCGAAGGAGACCCGGTGACGGTGCATCCGTTCATCGAGGCGGAGAAGCGAGACGGTCACAACGTCAAGCGCGCGTGTGAACTGCTTAAGGTCTCCCGAGCCGCCTTCTATGCCCGTCGCAGTGGCAGGCCCGGTTCGCAGGCGGTCCGCGATGCCGAGCTGACCGAGAAGATCACCGAAGTCCATGAGACCTCCCGCGGAACCTACGGAGCCCCGCGCATCCACGCCGTCCTGCAGCGGCAGGGCGAGGGCTGCGGCCGCCGCCGCATCGCCAGACTGATGCGCAGCGCCGGACTGCAGGGCCGGCACCGCAGGCGGCGGCAGCTGACGACGATCCCCGACCCGCGGGCCGCCGCTCGGCCCGACCTCGTCGTTCGCGACTTCGCTCCCGCCCAGGACGGCCTCGACACCCGCTGGTGCGGTGACATCACCTACGTTGCCACCGACGAGGGCTGGCTCTATCTGGCCACCGTCATCGACATCGCCTCCCGCCGCGTGGTCGGCTGGTCCACCGCCGACCACCTGCGGACCGAACTGGTCGCGGACGCTCTCAGGTCCGCCTGTCGCCTGCGTCGTCCCGCCCGGCCGGTGATCTTTCACTCGGATCGCGGCTGTCAGTACACCAGTCAGCAATTCGCCGCCCTGGCAAGGGAGTTGGGCGTTCGGCTTTCCGTCGGGCGCACCGGGCAGTGCTGGGACAACGCGCTAGCCGAGTCGTTCTTCGCCACCATCAAACGGGAGTTGCTCGACACGAGCTCCTGGCGCAGTCGGGCCGCAGCCCGCACCGCGATCTTCGACTTCATCGAGGGCTGGTACAACTTGCACCGGCTGCACAGCAGCCTCGGCTACCGCAGTCCCGCCGAGTACGAGACCGCACTCGCGGCCTGACCACCACACCGATGGTGTCCGTCAAAGCGGAGCAAGCTCAGGGCCGCCTAAGAAGCCATCTCATTTGGTTGAGTACGCTGTCGACCATGGCGGGGATCGTTGAGCGGCTGGTGCCGGACGAGTTGTGGGAGCTGTTCCAGCGGGTGGTGCCGGAGGCGCCGTCGCGGCCTCAGGGTGGTGGTCGGCGCCGGCACGGCGACCGCGAAGTGTTGGCCGCAATCGTGTTCGTGGCGACCTCGGGATGCACGTGGCAGCAGCTGCCGACCGCGTCGTTCGGGCCGTCCGGCGCGACGGCTCACCGACGATTCACCGAGTGGACGAAGGCCCGAGTCTGGGCCAGACTCCACCGCCTGGTCCTCGACGAACTCGGGTCCCGCGGTGAGTTGGACTGGTCCCGGTGCGCGATCGACTCGGTCAACATGCGGGCCTTGAAAAGGGGGATCTGACAGGCCCGAATCCTGTAGATCGGGGCAAGTACGGGTCAAAGATCCACTTGATCACGGAACGGACCGGCCTGCCCCTGTCCGTCGGCATCTCGGGCGCCAACACGCACGACAGCCAGGCGCTGATTCCCCTGGTACAGGGCATCCCTCCGATCCGCTCCCGCCGGGGACGCCGACGCCGCAGGCCCGACAAACTTCACGCCGACAAGGGCTACGACTACGCCCACCTGCGGCGATGGTTATCCAGCCGAGGCATCCGGCATCGCATCGCCCGCAAGGGCATCGAGACCTCACAACGACTTGGCCGCCACCGCTGGACCGTCGAACGCACCATGTCCTGGCTCGCCGGATGCCGCCGACTCCACCGCCGCTACGAACGCAAAGCCGACCACTTCCTAGCCTTCACCAGCATCGCCTGCACCCTCATCTGCTACCGCAGACTCACCAATGAGATGACGTCTAAGCAGCCGCGGCATCAGGCACCGCATCGCCCGCAAAGGAGTTGAGACCTCCCAGCGATTGGGACGTCACCGTTGGACGATCGAACGCACCATGTCCTGGCTCGCCGGCTGCCGCCGCCTCCACCGTCGTTATGAGCGCAAGGCCGAGCATTTCCTCGCCTTCACGAGTATCGCCTGCACGCTCATCTGTTACCGGCGGCTCGGCCGCTGATGTGGGCCCGCAGTAGCTTCATCGCCAGGTCGTGGCCGTAGTACTCGGCCACGTCCATGGGGGTGCGACCGTCTGGGTCGGCGAGCTCCGGGTCAGCCCCGAAGGCCAGCAGCACAGCAGTGGTGTGCACGGTCAACGGTTTGCCGCTCTGCAGGGAGCCGTCGCCCTCGGCATCGATCGCGTGCGTCAACAGCGTCATGTTGCTGAAGACCTCATCGGGATCGGTGCCGTCGGCCAGCATCTGGGCCAGGGTTTCCGCATCCTCGTGCTCGACCGCGTGATGCGCAGGTGTTGTCCAGAAGTTGCTCACCACGACATTCAACCGCCGCCACAGCACGTCTGCCAGCGACTATCGACGCCACTCGTCACCAATTGAGATGGCGTCTAAGGTGACCCGTGCGTATGACGGCTCTACGTCACGCTACGGAAGCCCTCATCGGCCAAGATCATCCCGTGGCGGCTTTTGGGCTCACCTTGGCTGGACATAGCTACGGCGAACAGACAGCGCTGCGTGACTGCCAGGAATGATGGTGGTGTCCGCGGGTGGCCAGGCCTCGCTGAGCGGGGATGCAAAGACAGCCCACCCAGCGCCATGCCGTGGATTACTGACGTTGTCGCTGTGATGTCGTCAAGGTGAGGCCGGTTTCGGCGAGGCATCCGTCGATGCGCTTGCTGCGGTACTGAATCTGCGGAGACCGTGCCGAAGCGTGCTGATGAGGTGGTCGGGGTCGGTGAAGGCGGTGTTGGTCTGGCTGCTGCGCCGCAGCAGGGACCAGATGCCCTCGACGGGGTTGAGGTCGGGTGCGTAGGCCGGCAGAAAGTAGCAGGTGATCCAGTCGTGGGTGTCGATGAACTCCCGTAATCGGCGGTCTTTGTGGACGTTGAGGTTGTCCCACACCAGCACGATCGGTGCGCCGAGTTGCCGGTGGGCGGCGATGAGCAGGTCGCGATAGTCGGTCCAGGTGAAACTGCGTCTGCCACCGCGTTTGTGATCGAGATGCCGTTTGGGCCGGTAGATCAGCCGTGAGTGTTCGCCCTGCTTGTA
The DNA here is from genome assembly GCF_041053055.1 of Streptomyces sp. R41. Classification (NCBI taxonomy): domain Bacteria; kingdom Bacillati; phylum Actinomycetota; class Actinomycetes; order Kitasatosporales; family Streptomycetaceae; genus Streptomyces; species Streptomyces sp. R41. The sequence continues at coordinate 1,110,726 of NZ_CP163443.1, read as the reverse complement.
GCAGGCGAGCGCGGCAACGGAGAAGCGGCGCTGGGAGCGTCCCCGGACCCGGATGACGGGTGTGTGGCCGCGTCGGGCCCAGGTCCGTGCGGTGGGCGGCGTCATCGAGAACCCGGCTTCGTCTTCGAAGCACAGCCAGGCGTCGAGCGCCGCCACGGCCCTTCCACCTGCGGCCAGGTCTCCTTCACCCAGCCCGCCACGGCCTCCTCGTCGCGCTCGATGGCTCGGCGGGCTGGGACCTGGTGACTGAAGCCGTGCCGGTGCAGCATCCGCGCGATCGCCGACAGCGTCATGCTTTTGTGGAACCGGCGCCCGATCAGCGTCTTGATCCGCGCCAGCGTCCACGTCTGGTCCGGCCAGCCATGGGCGACCGGCCCTTTGGCCAGCTCCTGCTCGAGCACGGCGAACAGCTTCTCGCTCAGCTTGGGCAGCGATACCGGTCCGGCAGACCGCAGCCCCTCCGCGCCGGCGTCGTGCCAGGCCCGGCGCCAGCGCTGCACCGAGCGCACACTCACCCGTAATTCCTTGGCGACCTCGGCGGTGGAGGCACCGACTGCGAAGCGCTCCGCGGCCTCCAGCCGGATCCGCTCGCGAAACGCCTGCCGTTCAGGCGTCAGCCCACCACCCTGCGGATATCTCACACAACCGGCATACCGCGACGATCACACATCGTCATCCCTCAACGACATCACGCCGCAAAAGTCAGTAGTACCGGGTCTGCACCCACAGCACGATCAGGCTGACCGCGCCGCTGCCGACGCCGTAGGCCATGCCGCGGACGACGTGCTGGCGGATCTGCCACTCTCGAATCCGCCGACGAAGCCGAGCCGTGCGGCTCTCCGGCTCGTCGGGCGTGTTGCCGGGGTCCTCCGTCTTGCTACCGTCGCTCATGACGGATCTCCTTCATCGGTGGGATTCGGTCCGCCGCCAGGGCCCCCGGCCCGATGCCCGGTCAGGCTCAGCCGGGCCGAGGAGCCCTGCAGCGCGGTGGGCCAGCGGCCCGATGTGATGACGATGAAGGATTGACGGTTAGCGCCGCAAGTCGTTGTTTGCGCAGGTCAGTTGAGGGTGGCCTAGGCCGTCCGTAGCTATGTTCGCTCTGCTGGTCGGGCAACACTGGAGTCAGTGGCCAAGGTTGATTCTCAACTTTGATGGTCTGGCGGTGGCTTCGTCGGCGTGCTCAGCCGGTGAGCGTAGGAGTTTTACGTCCGTGGACCGTCAGTCCGAGGGGGCCCCGGTGTGGGCGATCGTGCCAGCGGCCGACGGAGCCGGAATGCCCTGCTACACGAGGACAGGGCCGGGAAGGTGTTTCGATCGAAACACTTCCTGCACTCGCGTTCGGATCGGGCGAGCGTGTCCACGAAGTGGTTCGGCCGAACCAGTTTCTGTACTCCCGCCCGGGGCGACGCACCGCAGCATGGGGTACACCGCCGACCGCCTAGACGTCCCATGGCTCACGATCTTGTTTCGATCGAAACGAAACGCCCGCTCGACTCGGCTCGACCGACCCGAAGCCGGCGCCTGCCAGACATGGCCAACATGCCTGACACCCCCTCGGATATGGGGTCCCGCCACGGCCAGCCACCGCGCCCGCATCGACTGCGGCGGTATCGCCACGGACGTCACACTCACAGAGAGCGGCGACGACAGTGCGCTCAATGACCGCATCGACGCCGCATACCGGTCCAAGTACGCCCGTTACAGCGACTATGTGCCACCCTTGACGGCCGAAGGCGCCCGTGCCACCACCCTCCAGCTCACCCCCCACACGCGACTGAGCTGCCTGCGTCTTCGACAGCCCCGCCCGGGCATGGCACACCGTGCTCGCCGGCCCCGGTCCCCGGCCGTGGACCGGCAGGTGCTGCTCGCCCGGCCCGGCGGCGGGTTCAGGGCCGCCCGCATCGACCTCGAGGGCGAGCCCGGCACGGGGTGGCCGTGGAAGGGCCGGCACTGAGACGACGGCCTCCGTCCCGTCCTGGGTGCGGGACGAACTCGCGCGCAGCCGCGACATTGAAGACCGGGTCCGCGCCGAACTGGACGAACTGACGATAAAGGCCCGTAGTTCCTGGCAGACGGCGCCCGGCAAGTGGGCGGGACAAGCAGCACGGGGCGCCTGTGCGTTCCGTGCTCCCCTCATGCGCCCTTGCGAACAACCCGTCATCGCGTCACTCTCTCGTTCCTGACGACGCTTCAGGATTGCCGAGTAGCATGGCGCCCATGACCGAGTTGTTCGCGTTCATCGACGACGCCATGTCCAGCTCGCACGACCCGGAAAAGATCATCGTGACGGTATGCGAAGATGGCTGGCTGCGCGAGCATCTGACGGCAGCGACGAAGGACAGAGCGCACCTTTCCGACACACTGTGCTATCGGCATCCCAACGGTTTCTACAAAATGAAGCTGCTTTCTCCGGGCGCCGACTCCTGGGCCCTGCGAGTTCACATCTGGGACGGCCCCGTGGCGCAATCCGATGTGCACGACCACCGATGGGACTTCTCCTCGTACATCCTGTCCGGCCAGTTGCTGGAAACGCAGTTCGCCCTTGACCGCGACGCCGGTACGACGCCCGTCTTCGAATTGGCGAAGGGTGCGTCATCGGGCGAGTACCGGTACATGCCCGACGGAGTGGGACGCCTGAGTGAGACGTCCCGCACCCGGCGCACTCCGGGCGAGTCGTACACCCTCGACCACCGTGTCCTGCACCGCGCCGATCCCGCGGGTGGATACCCCGTCATCACGGCCGTTCTGCAGGGCAGAGACGTGCGGCGCACCACCACGGTCGTCCCCGCCGCCGAGCGCACCGAGTCGACCACGGTCACCCGGCTCGGCTCCGAAGACGTCATGGATCTCATGGAATGGGTGGCAGAAAGGCTGGTCGCATGACCACTTCCGCTTCCGGTGGTATCGACGGCGTCCGAATATTCGCCAAGTACGCGCGGTTATGGGCCGTCATCGTGATGCTGGCGTCCACTGTGGTGGGAGTTCTCCTCACGATGTGGGGCGTCTTCTTCGACCTGGACGAGGACCTCTCGACCGCGCTCGCGGCGATCGGGGAATCTGTCATCGCCTCGGTCCTCGTCTATGTGATGGTGTCGCTGTTTCTCGATCCCATACGACAGCGACTGCAGGCCCAGGAACTCGCCGGCTATGCCATCGACGTCGCTCATTCCCAGTTCCAAGAGCGTTTCGAAGCCTCTTTGCCTAGTGGGGTCTTCGAGTCGGCCGATGTGCCGAAACTGGCTTTCCGTGAGGCCTTCGAGGCACTGCTCGTCACGTCCACGCGGTACGACAGCAAGGGCTCGGCCGCCGAGTTCGCCACCTTTCGTCTGGCCCAAGGCAGTCAGAAACGTGTCTTTCGCCGGCTGGAGATCAGACTGTGCATCCTCGATCCGCGCGCCGAGGAATGCCTGCGGGCCCATGTGATCATGCGTCAGCGCGAACAACGCGGCACCAGAACGCCGGATTCCATCGAGGAGGGCATCGAGGCTCTACGGCGGCAGGTCTTCATCTCACTCACTGCCCTGCACGATCTGCGCGCGTCCCTCCCGACCCACGTCTACCTCCACCGTGACCTGCCATTCTTCCGGTGCGAGATGTTCGACGGCGGCATGTTCCTCACGTACAACCTCGACGGCACGGAGTACCCCGAGAACCTGCAATTCTCGTCGCAGACCCGCCCCTACCGCGCGTACCACACGAGTCTCGACATGACGCGGTGGTTCACCTCGAAGGAGATCCACTTCGGCTCGCACTCGGCACTCGGCGTCGACTCGGATCCACGCTTCCTCGACCTGCTGGAGGAACTGGGCTGCCAGACACCGCTGGACGAACTGCGCACGCACCGGGACGAGCGATTCCGGCGATTCCGCGCGCAGTTGCGGGAGGCGGGGATCGATGAGGGAGACATTTTCTGACGGCCAAAGGTCGGCTCGGGCTCCAAGAGTTCCGAGGGTCCTCAGGGCGCCGGGTGCTCGCCGTCAGCACCTATCCCCGGCTCCCGCTCGGGCGGCTGATGCAAAGTGACGAGGTTGCGCACACGACCAGGATGCGGGACTCCTCGACACGCGAGCTCACCAGTGTCAGTCCCAGGTAGCCGAAGAGCCCATGGTGCGTCTGGTCTGTGGCACGGAAGCGGGCGGAACCTGGAGCCGATACGTCCCCGGCGACCACGGCCGAACCTAATCCGCCCGGAGAACCACTGGTCATCCCTCCCACCACGGCTCCACGCCCTGCACGGCGACGAACTCGTGGAAGTCCATGTTGCCGATCTCCAGGTTGCACGCCATCGTCACTCGGGTCAACGTCGCCTGACACCTACTGACCTTTCCGTTCAGTTGTCGGGGCTGACATTGCTAGATCCCTGCGGTACGCCGTGGCCATGAGATATGCGCAGGGCGGTGGTCTCACTCCGCAGGGTCAGGCCGTGCGGGAGGGGGTGCGCATGCTGGCCGTCGATGGCTTTGCGCGGGGTGAGAAGAACACGGTGATCGCGAGAGAACTGCGGGTCAGTGTCCGGTCGGTGGAGCGGTGGAGCGGTGGAGCGGTGGAGCGGTGGCGCCGGTCATGGCGTGAGGGAGGGCGGCAGGCCGTGCGCCCTTCGGGGCTGGCCAAACGGCCGAAGGTCGGCGACAGTGACGTCGCCGTGCTCGAGCCACTGTTGCTGGAAGGCGCGATGGCTCAGGGCTGGGCGGATGAGCGGTGGACGCTCTCGCGGGTGCGGCTGCTGATTGCAGACCAGTTGGGAGTGTCGTTGTCGATCCGCGGAGTGTGGGAGCTGTTGCGGCGGCACGGCTGGTCGTGCCAGCAGCCTGCCCGGCGGGCGGTCGAGCGGGACGATGCGGCGGTGTCCGGATGGGTGAAGGAGACGTGGCCGCGGGCAAAGCCATCGCGGCGGCGCTCGGGGCATGGCTGGTCTTCGAGGACGAAGCCGCTGTCTCGATGACGTCGCACCGGGCACGCACCTGGGCGCCCAGAGGGAGCACGCCTGTGGTTCGGTTCAACGGCGCTTCCCGCGGCCGCATCTCGATGGCCGCGCTGGTGTGCTTCAAGGCCGGCGAACGCAGCCGTCTGATCTACCGTCCTCGCATCCAGGGCCATCACCGAGGTGCCCAGCGTGGCTTCACTTGGCAGGACTACCGTGATCTTCTCGTGCGGGCTCACCTTCAGCTCGGCGGTCCCGTCGTGGTGATCTGGGACATCCTGAATGTGCATCGCTGCAGTCGATTACGTGAGTACGCGGCGGCGCATGACTGGCTCACCATCGTCCAGTTGCCCAGCTATGCGCCCGATCTCAATCCGGTCGAAGGCATCTGGTCGTTGCTCCGGCGCAGCACTACCGCCAACGTCGTCTTCCGCGACCGCGACCACCTTGTCCAAGCCGTCCGCAGCGGCCTGCGCCGCATCCAACAACGCACCGACCTGCAACGAGCCGCCACCCGACGGCCCTCGTCCACTGACGTTGCCGTCAACTACTGCCGTCACCCCACGCTGAAGCACCGCCAGGCGCTGCCTGACGGTACTTCAGATTTGCGGTCGCTTACATAATCTCAAGCGACACGCTTGCGATCGCAGCTAGCACACTGACTTGAACTGGCCCTTCCGCTCGGAACCAGATCAACGCCGGGAGCGACGATGAGCGGATCAGTTCGAGAGCCAGTCCTTCAGGCCAAGGTGAATCGCTCGGCTCCAGAAGTGTTGCCGTCACCTGATCCAGCGGCGCGTCACCAGGGCCCGGAGGCCGCTCAATCGAGCAAAAGTAGACGTCACGAAAAGCGAGCGTCATATCCGGCTTCTCGGGCCCCCAGCGGAGCCCTATCTCCAGCGCATCGACGTCGTCGATGCGCTCTAGCGAGAGGCGGTCCAGGAAGTACCCCTGGCAATCTGGGGCGACTCCGAGAAACGTCTGAAGTGAGCTCACCGGATCACCATCTCTCCCGTGGAATGCTCCTGCGTAACCTGCCCATCCGGACCGTACCTCTGACGGTAGTTCTTTTGGTTCGGACCAGGATCAATCGAGGGGCCGAGCCTCTGTACTTCGCCGTTCGGCCTGATCCAGATCTGGCTACCGTCAGGGTGGTCATAGCGGCGATATCCACCCTTGGTCTCCGACGCGAACGAGAAGCCTTGCCCAAACATGTCCAGCTCGGCGTCGGCCAAACTCTTCCCGTGAAGGTTGGAGATACCGGTGACACCACATGCTCCATTGCTGTTGTGAACCAGGACCGGCGTGTCCCCAGCCAGCACATAGTACGTATGGAGGCCGTCGACGGTGAGGTTGTAGGTCCGTGCGCGGTGGGTGAAGGGGTGGTTTCCGGTGATGATGACGGTGTGGCCGTCGTCGGTGCGCAGGGTCATGCCGGGTTTGAGGCTGCCTGCTGGTATCCAGTCGTGCTGGGAGGGGGACCAGAAGGGGTGTTCGTGTGTGGCGGTGAGCTTTTCGATGCCGTCCTTTGTGGCGATGGACAGTTCGCTGAAGTACTTGTCGCCCTCGGTCCTGATGAGGCGTGTGACCTTCCGGGGGCCGGTCTTACCGGTCTCGGGGTCGGTGGCAAAGACCTTGTCGCCGAGTTTGATGTCTTCGATGTTCTTGGTGGAGCCGTCGGCCATGAGGACGTCGGTGCCGGCGAGGAAGCACTTGCAGGGGATTGTCCGCCCCGAGGCACTCCGGAGTCTCCCGGGCGCCCGGCTGCCGCCCCCCAGAACGCTGTTGCCGAGGCCGGGCAGTCCGCTGGCTATCACAGCGTCTGCGATGAGGGCCGGGTTGACCCAGTATTTGCCGCCGTGGCAGCTCTTGGGGCAGGCGCGCATTTTGGCGACCATGCGGGCCTGGGCTCGGGGGTCGGTATTGTCCGCTCGTGGGGCTGCGCAGTCGTAGGAGAGGCCGTCGCAGGTCTTTGCCATCTCGTCGCGGATTTCTGCGGCGATCGAGTCGATCTGCTTGTGGTGGGCGGGCAGGTAGATGCCCGGGTAGATGGTGAGGTACCACTCGTTGTTGAGGCGTACGAGCTGGTTGGAGTCGCCGTGGGCTGCGGCGGGGAGGTCTCCGGTGTATCCGGCTCCGCTGTAGTGGTCGCCTCCGACTCCGCCTGCGTGCTTGGGGGCGGTGGTCACGTACTCCTTGTCGCCGCCGTTGGAGCCGGTGCCGCCGATCGGGTAGCCGATGCCGCAGGCGTCCGCCATGCACAGGCCGGAGGGGTCGGAGTGTGAGACCGGGTTGTTGTTGGAGTAGGTGTAGCCGTTCATCTGCAGCGGGTCTGCGAGGTCGATGACCGGGTCGGCTGACAGGAACCGGCCGGAGTTTTGGTCGTACTCGCGGGCTCCGAGGTGGGTCAGGCCGGTGGCGGCGTCGTCGATGCCCACGCCGAGATAGCTGCGCTTGTTGGGCCAGCTGGCCGGCTTGGCTCCGCGTATCTCGCCGTACGGCTTGAAGGCCCGGCGCGTGACCGGCTGGCCGGTGGACAGGTCGACGGATGTGTTCGCCGTGCCGACGTGGTCGGCGATCAGGACGCTGAGTTTGTGGCCTGTTGTCGCGCCGTTGGTGGTGGTGCGGACGACGGTGGGCGCGCCGGGCTGGGTGTAGGAGCGCGAGGCGCGGGTGATCGTGCCGGTGGCGTTGGTGGTCAGTTCTGTCTCGCCCAGATACAGGGTCGAGCCGGAGGCCGAGTTTTCCAGGATGCGGTTGCCGTCGGCGTCGTAGACGTAGGCCGTCTTCTTGCCGTCGTCGGTGATCGAGTCGAGCTTGTCTTCAGACGTCCAGACGAGGTTCTGGGTGGTGTTGGACAGGTCGCGGACGGTGGTGTTGCCGCTGTCGTCGTAGGTGTAGGCGCTGCCCTTGCCGGAGGGACTGGAACTGATCGAGGTGGCCGTGTGCGGCTGCTTCGTGTACGTCGGGGTCGTGCCGTTGCCGGTGACGGTCTTGCCGTATCGGTAGGTGAAGGTGACGTTCTTCGTCGGATCGGCCGTGTCGTGCTCGGTCGCCGTGGCCCGGTTGCCGAGCCAGTCGAAGGTGAACGACTGGCGGTAGGCCGTTGCCCCCGTCGAGACGGTCCCCGCGTCGGGCGCCGCGGCCGCAAGCGTCGACGTCAGCGAGGTGTTGGGGCTCGTCGCGTCGGCCGCTTCGTCCGAGGCCTCGGCCACAGGACCTGACGAGGCCGCGTAGGAGGTGCGGTGACCCCATGTGGTGCCATTCGCGGCCTTGCAGCCCGTGCCGCTTCCATCAGGCGTGGTCTTCGACGTCCAGGCGTGCACCAGCTCGCCCATCGCGTCGTAGGTGAAGCACTGGTTGTCCCAGGTGCTGTCTGCCGGGTCGCCGAGCTGACGGGCGTTGGAGGTGATCGTGCCGGAGGTGTCGTAGGAGTAGTAGCTGTCGGTGATGCGGTGCGGGCCGGACGTCTCGCGGTCCGCCACCGTGCGCTGGAGCCGGCCGGTGTGCGGGTCGACGAAGTTGGTCGTCCAGACGCGGTTGGGCTGCGAGCCGGAGACCGTGCGCAGCGGCTCACCGTAGGGTGAGTAGGTGGCGTCAGCTGTGTACCAGGCCTGGCCGGAGGTCGACTCCGGCAGGCCGTCCCCGTTGTAGCGGGTGACAACCTTCTCGCTCGCCAGGCCGCCCGTGGCAGGCAGTGTGACCGACTGCTGCGCGCCCGTGGGCGTGTAGGTGTAGGCGTAGGAATAGGTGCCGGCCACGCCGGTGGTCATGGAGTTGGCCGGGATGACCGTCTCGCTGCCGGTGGCGCGGTACTCGGTGTCGTAGCCGGTGACACGGTTGATGTAGTCGCCGTTCGCGGTGTGCCGGATCGAAGCCACCGGCTGCCCGACCGCGCCCGGCAGGGTGTCGTAGGTGTACTCCTTGACCGGGGTCGCGGTCGCGGAGCCCTGTCTCACCTTCAGGACACGTCCCAGATCGTCGTACTCGGTGAAGGTCTCCTGCTGACGCGCGTTCCTGACACGAGTGGGGCGGTCCGCGTCGTCGTACCAGGTGTCCGTGGTGCCGGCGTCGGGGTCGGTTGCGGACGTCACCCGGCCGCGAGCGTCGTAGGTGTACGACCAGACGTTCCCGGAAGGGTCGGTGACCTTGGTCCGGTAGCCCCTCGCGTCGTACTCGTACGTCGTGGTACGCCCGGCACTCGCGTCCGAATCCGTCGTGGTGTAGTGCTTGACGGACGTGACCCGCCCGAGCGCGTCGAACGACGTCAGTGTCGTCGGGGCCGTCGACCCCGGCGGGTTCACCCAGGTGCTGGTGTCGTTGTAGTCGGTGTACGTCGCGTACTTGTAGTCGCCGTCGTGGTAGACCGACGAGCGGACCTCGCGCTCCAGCCCGTCGTAGCGGTGTTTGATCCAACTGGGGATCAGCGACTTCGACTTGGGGGCGAACAGCTCTGTGCTCGGCTCACCCTTGGCCAGGTAGGCGCTGGTCTCCTGGTCGACCAGGCCGTGGTCGTCGTACGTGGTGTCCGTGATGACCCGGCCGGGACCGTGGGCCTCGGACTGGGTCTGCACCGGACGCGTCAGACCGTCGTACAGGGTGACCTGGCGGGCGTAGGAGCCGTCGTCCTTGAGCGTCTTCACGGTCACCGCGGCCGGACGGTTCTCCTTGGGCGTGGCGATCGCCGTCTGGTAGGCGATCTCGACGTTCGGCGACTTGCCACCCGAGGAACGCGACGCGGAGAAGCCCTTCACCAGGCGTCCCAGCGCGTCGTACTCGCTGCGTGTCACGCGGCTGTTGGGGTCGGTGACGGTCAGGGGCAGGTCACGGCCGGGGTCGTAGGTGGTGGTGGTTGCCCGCCCCTTGGCATCGATGGTCTTGACCGAGGTGACCGGGCCGCCCGCGTCACCCGGGGTGTACTGCTTCTCGGTGGTTGCAAGGCCCGGTGCCGTCACGGTGCGTACCCGGCCCAGCGGGTCGTACGTCGTGGTCATGACGACGGAGTATGAGGTGCCGGCACCGTTGATCTGGCCCGCCGAGGTGACCAGTCCCTTGGTCGGTGTCGCGCCGTAGGCGAGTTTGTCGTAGGTGTTCTGCGCCGCGGACTTGAGCTTGGTGGCGGGGTCCGCCGTGTCATAGCCGGCGCACGACGTGGCCGTGGTGCGCTGTTCCTTGGGCAGGCCGATCAGCCAGGCCGTGGTGTTGTGCACGTACGACGTCTTGGTGCAGGACTGGTCGGAGAGGGTTTCGCCGGTGCCGTTGGGCTTGACGACAGCCGTCTCCACCTCGATGGGCAGCCCGTACATGTCATCGACGGTGGTCAGCGTGCGCACGGCGCGCCAGCTCGTGTCGACCCACTGGATCTGGTCGCTCCGCTTGACGCCCACCCGGTGGGCCAGAAGCGGGTCTCCCGCGGTGCCGTCTTCGTTCTCGCGGGAGCGGGAGGCGGTCTGCTTGGACCAGGGGAAGGTGAGGCCTTGCTTGAGGATCTTGCCGTCGGAGTCGCGGTAGGTGATGGTCTCCGCGGTCATGCCGGCGTACTGCGGCGCGTCGTCCGCGAGCAGAGTGTAGGCGCCGGTGGAGTCCTTGACCGCGCCGCCTACGCCCTGGAAGTAGCGGGTCACGGAGTACGACTGGGACTGCGGGACACCTTCCTCGGAGGCGGATTTGCTGCCCTTGATGGCTGTGACCTGCCGGTAGCCGTGCCAGTCGCTGTAGGTGCGCAGCGCGGGACGCATGAACTCGTCGTCGCTCTTGGCCCAGGCCGCGTCCTTGTACTTGTACTTGGTGAAGACCGGTTTTCCGTGTGAGGTGACCTTGTCGGTCTCGGTGACGGAGTCGACGACGTACTTGTTGAACCAGGCCTTCGCCGGGGTCTTCTCGTCGCCGTCGGGTGACCAGCGGACCGGGTAGCAGGTGCCGTTGCTCTTGCCCTTGTCCTCAGCGGGTTCGGCCGCGCAGCCGCCGGTGTACTCGATCTCGATGTCCCCGCCGTACTCGGTGGAGACCGTGCCGATGCGGGGGCGGGTGAAGCCGGGGCGCTGGTCGCTCTTGCCGTTGAGCACCAGATTCGGCAGCTGCCTGTCCTTCAGCCGGGTGCGCAGGGGGGAGTCGGCGCCGACGGTGTAGCGCGCGAAGCTGATGCCGTCCGCGGACTGCAGCGTGCCGGTAGTGTCACCGGGCGCGTATCCGGTGCGGGTGATCGAGTTGAGCCACAGGCCGGGTGAGGTGTCGTACCAGTCCTCGGGGAAGGACTGGTGAAGCGTGTACCGGTCGACGAGGCCCAGACCGGTCTGCCCGGCGCGGGCTGCCTTTGACGTCACGGTGTCCAGGCGCATCTGCGTCCAGAACGACGGGAACGGCGCGCACAGCTTGGAGGTGGACTTGCAGTTGAGGTTGCCGGGGGTGTCCCACCAGGGGCGGTAGGCGCCCGGGTCGTCGGTCTTGGCGAAGTTGGCGGCGTCGCAGGCCGTCTCGGACTTCAGGCATCGCTGCTTGGCCCCGAAGTCGACGGTGGCGGACGGCTTGGTCAGGTCCGAGCGCATGCCGTACTCGATGGTGGTCGGGTACGCGTTGCGGTCGTACTGCTCGGGCGACTTGAACTTCTTCTTCACCGAGTAGTAGTTCGTCTCCTGCTTCCAGTTGACGACCATCGCGTTGCCGTGCACGTCAACGACCTTGTCCAGGCCCCAGTACCAGGCCTGCTGCTTGCCGGAGCCGCAGCGAGAGTCGGCGAAAGTATCGGCGTGGCAGGGCTCGCCGGGATGGTTGCCGAAGACGGGAACGGTGGAGACCGAGTGGGTGTCGGCGTGACCGCCGCCGACGCTGTTCAGGCCGTAGAAGTACTGGGTGCCGTCCGTGGTGGTGACGATCCAGTACTCGCCGTTGTTGTCGTCGTTGCTCCCGCCGACCCGGTGCTCCACCCTGGTTCCGTCGTCCTGCTGGGGCCGGTAAATCTCGGTGTCTTCCTCCGGCTTGCTGCCGGACGCGGCGTCCCGCACCAGTTCGGTGGTCCGGCCGGCCAGCGACATCACCGCGTTGTACGACACCCAGCACAGGTCGGACGTCTTGTCCTTCTTGGCCGTGTTGTTGGGAGTCCCGGCGTTGAGTGCTTTGCGGTCGTCCTTGCAGGTGCGGTAGCGGCGCTCGATGTGCCCGGGGTCGTAGGACCAGCCCTCGCCGATCCACGAGGCCTGCGGCGAGGAGACCGCCGTACGGCCGTCCACGGTCTGTGAGTTGTACTCGAACGAGATCTTGGGCGCCGGCCCCGCAGGCGGGGGCGGCATCATCAGCGGATAGGACCAGCTGAACGCGCCCGAGGAGCCTCCGGCCGCCCACTTGCCGTCAGAGGCGAGCGGTGTCGCCTTGAACGAGCCGCCCGCACTGCCACCGGAGTCGACCGCACCGACGACCGCTGCGCCGCCGGCGGCCGCGGGGGTCGCTGAGGCGGATGTCCGGTAGGCCGCCTGTGCCACGCCGGAGCTCTTGGCACCCGATGACGCCGCAGAAGCCGGAGTCACTGTGTCGTCGGCTGCCGGGTCGACGGTAGCCGTGAGGGACTGCGACGCAGGGTCGTTGACCGTCTCCAGTTCCTCGTACGTCTGGCACGCCTCGTCGTCCGGCGTGGTCAGGTAGCAGTCGGGGAACTGCACGAACCGCAGGCGTGAGGCCCAGTCGGCGCCGTAGAGGCTCTTGAACTTGGAGTAGTCCAGCTTGACGGAGACCGGGACCGAGCCGGTGGCAGGGGGCTGGACCACCAGGACGGAGCCGTCCACCCCCTGGCTCACCGGCGAGGTGCGGTCCGGGATGGTGACCTGCCAGGTACCGCTCGGGGCGGGCTGGTCGGGGGCTTGGCCGAGGCTGACGGGCAGGGTGCCGACGGGAGACAGGGCGGCTGGGCTGGCGGTGGTGGAGGCTGTGCGGGCCGAAGCCGTCGTCGTGGTCGAGCCGAAGGTGACAGAGCCCGTCAGGTTGGAGGGCGGAGTCGTCGTCCCCGTGGGGGCTGTGAGCAGGTCCTGGGGGACCTCGGCCTTCAGCGTGCCGAGGTGCCTGCTGAACACCTTGCCGGGCACCGGCAGATCACGTCCGAGGTCCTCGAGATTCAGCGTCTCGCGCCCCGTCTCCGCCGTCGCCGGATCCGGAGGCAGCGCCAGCGACTGCGCGGGCAGCAGTCCCACCAGCAATGCGGCTGCCGTGACGGGCACGGCTGCGCGCGCGATGCGGCGCTTACGGACGTGCGGAAGTCCACCGAACACGGCGAGGTCCCCCCGAACCACTTGGAGCGGGACCGGTGAAGGACCACGCATGACGATGTATCAGACAGCGAAGATTCTGTGATCACTCTGTGAGGAAACGCCAGACATGGGGAGGTTGTGTGATGATCATCACGGAACGTAACGCATTGCTACGCAACGAATAGGCCTGAATGCGGGACAACCCTTCACGGGGTGTCGGTCCGCCCTTTGATGCCCTTTGGTGTGTGCATGAACTTCTCCCGACATATCGTCAGGCACTTCGGGCTGGTTGGGGCAGCACTGCCCCTTTTGAAAATTGACGACTCATCAACTTTCGTGCACTGTCAACGGCCCATTTCCTGCTCACGGAACGCCGACCGCGGTCACGCCCGCCATATGCGCGAATTCCGCACAGGATGACGACAGCTCCTCCATAGGTCATCATCGGCAGGCCCGGCAGCGCTCTGTCACGCGCCGGTTCCATGGGGGAAGGGGAACTCGCCCGATGACGCGCAACTGGCGCCGCATGCCTGGCCGCCGGACCACTGCGGCACTACTCGCCACCGCAGTCGCCACGACCGGCATCGTCTACGCAGGGCTCCGGCTGGACAGCGACGCCAAGGGCAGCGACGCCGGACGCGACCGAAGCGCGAGGACCGTCACCGAAACCGCAGCCATCAACCAGGCGGCCAGGACCGGAAAGCCCGTCGAGGTCACCTCCGCGCGCACCGCACACTCCACCACCTGGGCGCGCCCCGACGGCCTCATGATGAAGCAGCTGTACTCGTCGCCGATCCGGGCCAAGGTGGGCGGCGAGTGGAAGAAGATCGACCCGAACCTGCACCGCACCAAGGACGGCTGGGAACCGGCAGTCACCAACACCCGCATGGTGTTCTCAGCCGGCTCCGCGGCACACGGTCAGCAGCGTGCGTCCCGTTCGACCACACGCCGGGTCTCCCTCCTCAAGGGTGCGGCCGCAGCCGACACGGGGACCCCGCTGGTCACCCTCCATGTCGGCGATGGCGCCTACGACATCCAGCTCACCTGGCCCGGCGCGGTCCCTGCACCCATCATCGACGGCAACCGCGCCCTGTACCCGGAGATCTTCCCGGGCGGCGACCTGGTGCTCACCGCCGACGATGACGGCTTCGGGCAGCTCATCGTGCTGAAGAACCGCCAGGCGGCTTCCGACCCGCATGTGCAGCAGCTGGTCTACGGTCTGCACTCCGCCGAGCTCACCTTCCGCCTGGACCCTGCCTCCGGCATCATCAGCGCCGAAAACCCCTACGGCGAAGAGGTCGCGGTCTCGCCCACACCGCTGATGTGGGACAGCAGCGGCTCCCCGGCCGACACCGACGGCGTTGTGGGCGAAACCGCCCAGCCGACCGAGTCCGAGTCCCCGGATCCTTCGGACTCCGCCGAGCCAGACCCCAGCGACACCCCGACCGCCACGGCAGAAGACCCCGTCGAATCCGACGAGCAGAGCGACACCGACGTCGAGGCGTTGCCCTCCGCGAGCGACGGCCCCGAGCCGACGGTCTCGGAGTCTCCGCTGCCGTCCGCGCCTGCAGAGCCGACCCCGGAGCCCTCACAGACCGGCTCAGCGGCCACGCTGAGCCTGCCCTCACTCGACGGTCCTTCTCCCGACTCGCACGGTGACCTCGTTGAGACCGATCTGTCCGCGGGACAGTGGACGATCACCCCAGGTCAGGACTTCCTGACCGACCCGGCCACCACCTACCCGGTATTCATCGACCCCTCGGTCAAGAAGCACACCCAGAACTGGACCACCGCCTACGACCGACACCCCAGGGCGACCTTCTACAACGGCAAGGGCTTCAACAGGGGAGGGACCCACGAGGCCCGCGTCGGCTTCGAGTCCGACACCTGGGGCACCTCCCGCTCGTTCTTCAACATCACCTTCGACAAGGACCTGAAGGGCACCAAAATCACCAGCGCGAAGCTGCGGATGCTGGAGACCTATTCCTGGTCCTGCAGCGACCGCTCGATGAGCGTGCACCTCACCAGCGAGATCAACTCGCACACCAACTGGAAGAACGCACCCAAGCTCCACGACGGCAACAAACTCGCCAGCAAGAGTTTCGCGCACGGCTGGAAGGCATCCAGATGCCGCGACGCGTATGAAGCCTTCGACGTGAAGAAGGGTGCCCAGAAGACCGCCGACGAGGGCGACGACACCATCACCTTCGGACTGCGCGCCCGCGACGAACACTCCCAGTACGCATGGAAGAAGTTCCAGGCCAACGGCGACAACGCGCCCGTCCTCGAACTCGTCTACAACCGCAAGCCCGCGATCGTCCCCAACTCCCTGGACCTCGGCCCGGACGGCAAGTGCACCACCACGAAGCAGTACGTCCGCATGGGCTCGGGCGACCTGACCTTCACCGCCAAGGCCACGGACAAGGACAAGAACCTCAACTACCTCGACTTCGACCTCTGGCCCACCGGCCAGTGGGACACCACCGGCGACCTGCTCAAATCGACCGGCAAGGTATCCGTCGGCGGTGACACCGACACGGCACTGAAAACGACGAACGGCTTCTCCACCAGCGGGCTCAAGAACGGCACCACCTACTCCTGGCGGGTACGCGCGGTCGACGACGCCGGAAGTTCGTCGGCCTACTACCCGGCCAAGACGCCTTGCCGCTTCGTTCTGGACACGGCAGCGCCCCGGCCGCCCAAGGTCAGCTCCACCGACTTCCCCAACGCCGACGGCGACGAGAACGGCTTCGGCAGCGGCGCCGAGGACGCCATCTGGAGCACCAAGAAGTTCGGCACACTCGGCTCCTTCACCTTCCGCGCCCTCAACACGGACGTCGTGCGCTACGAGTACGGCTTCAACTCCCCCAGCTACACAGGCCAGATCACGCGCATGGCCGGCACGGCCACCAGCGTCAGCGCCACCATCACCGACGCCAAGCCCCCCACTGCCGGACCCAACGTGCTCTACGTCCGCACCGTCGACGGCGCGGGCAACCCCTCGGAACCGACCAGGTACTTCTTCTACGTCACCCCCCGCGACCAGGCCGACGCGCCCGGCGACTTCACGGGAGACAAACTGCCCGACCTCATGGTCGTCACCGAGGGCGGCAACCTGGCTCTCTACCCCTCCCAGGCCAGCAAGGACGACCTGAACAAGGGAACCGGCGACCTGGACTACTCCATGCCGGGCGCCTACCGGGCCAACCCCGAAAAGGACCCCAACGGCGACGACCTGCCGCCCTATGTCGCCGCGCCCTCAGGCCACTTCAAGGGCGCCCTCATCACGCACAACGGCGACATCACCGGCGGCGACGGCCTCCAGGACCTCGTCGTCCGCCTCGACGGCAAACTCTGGGTCTACCCCGGAGACGGCTACGGCGCCGTCAACACCGACAAACGCCAGGAGATCCTCCTGCCCGCGGGCGCACCCAGCCCCGACAGCCTCACCCAGATCGTGGCAGCAGGCGACATCACCGGCGACGGCCGCATCGACTTCCTGGCCACCGTCAAGAACGCAGGCGGCACCGACGACGAACTGTGGGCGCTCACCGGCTACCACGGCGCCACCATCGACCAGGCCATCCGCCTGTCCGCCTCCGCCTGGAAGGACCGGGACATCGTCACCGCCCAGGACGTCTCAGGCGACGCAATCGCCGACCTCATATACCGCACCGACGTCTCCGGGCGCCTGTTGCTGCGCAAGGGCATCGCCGCCTCCAGCGGCGGCGTCGACCTCAACTCGCTGGCATCCGCCGCCAACTCCTCCGGCGGCGTCGACACCGAGTACGGCTCCTCCGGCTGGTACAGCAGCAGCGTCCCCCTCCTCATCGGAACCCCCGACGCCAACGGAGACACCGTCCCCGACATCTGGGCCATCCGCTCCGACGGATCCGTACGCTTCCACCCCGGCAGCAAGACTGCCCTCACCGGCACCGGAACCGAAATCATCACCGCCAAGGACTACTGGCAGACCCGCATCGCCATCGGGTGAGCTCCCGCCAGCACGCCGTTGGGCCACTGCCCCCGGGCAGGGGCCCAACGGCGTGCTGGCCCGGACCACCGTTCCTAACGGTGTGCCCCTGCGCCGACTGCGAAGGGTGCCCCAGTGCGGCCGCGGAAGGGCCCGGGTGGCTCTGAAACGACTCTCGAGCTCACGCCACGACCGCATTCGGCGGCGAGCCCGCCGCGGGCCGTGACTACGCGCGTGCTCATCTGCCCGAGAACGACGCGCTGTGTGGTGCGCTGCGTGCTGGATGAACTGGCCGTCAGGTGGCCCTACATCGTCAGCCATCCCACCGCGTCGTCCGGGCGTTAGCGCACTTCCCGCCGAGTGCGCAGCTCCTTGTGAAAGGCTGGGAGCATGATGGGCGGACCGTCCGAGAAAGCGGAACTCGACTACAGCCGCGGACCCGAGAAAGCCCGGGTCTACGGGGCCTTACGCGTCCGGGACGGCCAGCAGATCACCATGGCCGCTTCCTCCCGCAACAGCGTCTTCTACCAGCAGTTCCTGCAACAGATCGAAGACGCCAACCCGACCGGCGAGCTCTGGATCGTCACCGACAACCTGTCCAGTCACAACAGCCTGTCCACCCGGACTTGGCTCGAAGACCATCCCCGCATCCACCACGCCTTCATCCCCGTCGGCGCGTGCTGGCTCAACCTGCAGGAAGGCTGGTGGCGCATCTTCCGCAAAGCCACCCTCGCCGGCCGCTCATTCGCCAACCGCGACGACATCGAACACGCCACCACCCTTGCAACCAGCCAGCTCAACTCCCCTGCCAACCCCTGGATCTGGGGCAGACCTGCACCGCCAACCCGCCGACTACGGCGCCGATATGTGTACACCGTTTGAGGAACCCAGCACTAGTTACAGCGAGGCGGCCACAGCCATGACTCACGCTGGCGCCCCGGACGCGGCTTCCAGTGGACTTCACCTGCGTCATCGTCGCAGTTCCACGTCTCCAGGACGTTCGCACGGATCAGCTGGTCGAAGAGGTCGTCCAACTGGGGCTGCGACAGGCCGCACAGGCGAGTGAGGTGTTCGGCATCGGCACATCCGGCGTCGGGCTCTGTGTGCGCGGCGAGCACGAGAGCGGTCAGCTGTATCGCTGGCGGTGCGGTTCGGGTAACGGCCATGGGGGTTGGGTGCAGTGCCCAGTGCGCGGCTCGTGCCCGGCCCGTCCGGCCGGGCGCTGGCGCGAGGGTCGCCGCATCGAGCAGTTGTGCTTCCACGCCTCCCTGCCCCTTGTTCATGCCCGCCGGCAGGTAGCGCAGCCAGCCAGCGTGTTCCAGTTCCTGCCAGGGCATGGCGTGACCACCGAGGCGCATTCCGCGCAGGAGTCCGCCCGGCAGGTGTACCTGTCCGTGGCCGTCGGCGCGCAGTGCGCACTGCAGCGCGAGCAGCCAATGACTGGACGAAGGTGGGGGGTCTCCAAAGCCGCGCGCACCCGATGCGCTCCGCTAGCGTCGCGCCATGGCCTCCCACAAGCCGCCCAGCGTCGCCGACCAGCAGCTCATCGAGCACGCGGCGCGTCACGGTTTCACCATCACCGTCAAGCAGCTCGCCGTCTGGCGGCGGGCCGGACTCCTGCCGGGGAACATCCCCGGCGGCGGCCTCGGCCGGGGCTGGGGCAGCACGTCCACGCCGACGCCAGAGGGCTTCGACCTGGTCGTCGCTCTCGCCCGCCTCGCTGGCCGGGGCAAGCGGCCAGCAGATCTGGCGCTGCTGCTGTTCGCCGAGGGCGTGCCGGTACCCGAAGCGACGGTCCGTGCCGCCTTCCGCGCCGCCGTGGACGCCGTCGCTCTTCCTGGCGAGGACGAACCTTCCTCCGACGACCTCGAGCTGGACGAGCGTCTCAACCAGCTGTCCAACGCCCTCGCCGACAGCGGCCAGACCGTCACCCTGGTCCCGGCCCGGGCACGCCGCATCGACGAGCGCATCGCCCGCATCCTCGGTGAACTGCCCGCCGAAATCGTGGACTTGGACCAGAACGCCGAGCCGTCGCAGTTCACCCCGCAGGACGCCACGCTGACCGCCGTGTCCGCGACGCTCGGCGGCTCCGTTCCCGTCCAGGACATCGGAGCCCTGCTGCGCGCCATGAGCCCGGGCATGCCCGTCCATCCCTTCGCCTCGCTCGTCGAGACCACCCAGGACGATGTCCCGGAGGCCGCGGACAGGGTCCTCGCAGAGGACGGCTCACTGGCCTTCCTCCCCGACGGTGACGCCCGTGATCTCCTCCGGGCGTTGGCCGACACGGCGTCGTTGGAAGACCTCGCCACCGGCTGGCGTACGGCGCAGCAGGTGCGTGAGTGGGCCCTCGACCTGTGCGAGCGGGTGGAGGGCGAGCTGGATGCCGGGCAGCTGGGCGAGGCCGTCACCCAGTGGGTGCACGGCAGGCAGTTGCTGTCCGGGCTCTCCGTCATCGAGACCCTGCGCGATCGCCGCTGGTCGCCATCGAAGGGCGCGTTTTCGGCGCTGATGCTGCTGTTCCAGTGCCAGATGTTCGTGATGCTCGACAGCCTGGTGCCCGGCTGCCAGTGGCACGTCCTGCAGATCCCGGCGGTGGTGCCGCCGCCCGTCCGCGACCTGATTCTCAGCAAGGTCGTCGGCCCGGAAGCGGCAGCGGCCGGAGAGGCCGCCGGCTGAACCCGTACCGGAGCTGCGGTGGGCCGACGGTCAGGTGCTGAAGAGCGGCAGCTGGTCGGGGGTGAGGTCATCGCGTACTCGGAGAAACTGCACCGGGTGACGGTAGCGGCCGTCGTCGACCGCGGTGTCCGCGAGGACCTCCACCACGACCTCGGGGTGCACGGGGTGGTACTCCAGCTCGCCGCGGGTGCCCCAGCCTGCGCTGAAGCGGCGCCCGCGCCAAGGGTGTTCGGGCCCGCCCAGGGGCAACTGCGCGCCGAGTTCCCGCCGTACGGCGGTGGCGAGCGGGGTGGTGCGGGCGATCAACCGGAGATGTCCGGACGCGTCATACCGGGCCAGCAAAAGAGTGCCCGGCGACGTCGCCGACCCGGTGACCCCGCCGACCACCGCTTCGGTCGTCGTACGGGCGCGCACCTTCACCCAGCCGCGCTTGCCCATGGCGTAGGCCTGTTCGGTCCCCTTCACCACGACGCCCTCGATGCCGACTGTGCCCCAGGCCGGGTCCAACCAGTCCACAGCGGTCGCCCGGTCCGTGGTGGCGGGGCACAAGGTGAACGGGGCGGTGAGCACATCGCGGGCGAAGAGGTCCTCGAGCACCGCGCGGCGCTCGCGGTACGGCCGGGCCACAAGTACCGCCCCGGCGACCTCCAGTACGTCGAACAGCCACGCGATCCGCAGGACGTCATCGCCGACATCAGTCTCTTCCGGCCCGGTCCGGTCGCGGGCGGCATGCCCGAGCGGTACTTCGCTGCCCGCCATGGCGGCAGGCCGTCGTATGCCCATCCGGATCTGGAGCCGGTCCTCGCCGACACCTACGGCGTGACCATCTGGCACGAGCAGATCATCGAGACCCTGTCAGTGATAACCGGCTGCGACCGTGCCTTCGCGGAGATCACCCGGCGGGCGCTCGGTGACAAGGAGCGACTGCCCCGGATCAAGGACTGGTTCCATGAGCGGGCACGCGCGCGTAGCTACAGCGCGGCCGTGCGGGACGAGGTCTGGAAGACCGTCGAGGCCTTCGGCGCGTACGGCTTCTGCCGCGCGCACGCGGTCGCCTTCGCCGTACCGGCTCTCCAGAGCGCCTGGCTCAAAGCGCACTACCCGGCGTTCCTGTTGGCGGGCCTGCTCGAACACGACCCCGGGATGTGGCCCAAGCGCGTGCTCGTCGCCGACGCCCGCCGGGGTGGTGTACAGGTCCTGCCCGTCGACATCAACCGCTCCCGGGTGCGGCACACCGTGGAGAAGGCCGACGGGGAGCAGTGGGGCGTGCGGTTGGCGTTGTCCGCGGTGCACGGCATCAGCGAGGACGAGTGCGCGCGGATCGAGGAGAGTCAGCCGTACGGATCGCTGTCGGACTTCCGGCAGCGGGCCCGTCCCAGCAGGCCGGTCGCCGAGCGCCTGGCGGAGATTGGCGCCCTGAACTGCCTGCACGACGGCCGGCTCACTCGGCGTGATCTGCTGCTCCAGATCACGGAGTTGCACCGGCAGTCCCGGACCAGGTCAGCGCACGAGGGGCAACTGCCCATCGCCGCGGGCGCCGTCGGCGGGGCGGAGCCGAGCGGGCTGCCGGAGATGACCGGGCGGGAAGCGCTGAGCGCCGAGCTGAGCACCTTGGCATCGATGTCTCCAAGCATCTGATGGAGCACCATCACCGGCTGCTGCGCGAGATCGGCGCCACCGATGCGGCGCATCTGGCCGGGATGCGTGCGGGGCAGCAGGTGCTCGTGGCGGGTGTGCGGGCCTCGACTCAGACGCCGCCGATCGCGAGCGGCAAGCGGATCATCTTCGTCACGCTGGAGGACGGGTCCGGGCTGGTCGACCTGGCTTTTTTCGAGGACTCCCACCCGGCCTGCGCGCACACCGTCTTCCACAGCGGGCTGCTGCTGGTGCGCGGCACGGTCCAGGTGCGCGGCACCCGCCGTACTGTCGTCGGCTCCATGGCCTGGGACCTGGACGAGATTGCCGCCGCCCGCCGGGACAACGGCCCCGAGGCCGCGCTCGCTCTCCTCGGTGAGAGCCGCCCGCACCCGACCCCCGCCCCGCCGCAGCGCACCCTGGTCGACGGCACCGCGGGCGCACGGCTGCATCCGTACGCCGACCTCCAGCCCGCCGGCACCCGTTCCGCCGACCTGAAGAAGTTCGGCCACCGAAGCCCCGGGAGCGCGGGATGAGCACACGTCAGCGGCACATCGCCCACCTCCATCTGCACGCTGGGCTGACCGAGGACCAGCTCGACGACGTGATCGAACTGATGTCTGGTATTACTCCTCACGTCCAAGCTGTCCCGCCCAACGCCGTCCAGCTCGACCTGACTTCGGCACTCAGATACTTCGATCTGTCCGCCTACCACGTCGTGCAACTGGGGAAGCTCAGGTTGAAGGCTCTCTATGGCATCGACAGCAGCGCAGGGCTTGCGGGCAATCGCATGCTGGCGGCCATGGCGGCCGACGCGTCCGCGCCGGGCGAGACCACCTGGGTCCCTGCCAATCACGTGGCCGACTGGCTGTACCCGCGGCCCGTCACCGCGCTGCCCGGAGTCGGGCGCACCGTGGCGGAAACGCTTCACAGATACGGCCTGCACACCATCGGCCAGATCACCGACCTGCCTTCGGTGGCCTTGCAGCGGCTCCTCGGCGTCGGCCAGGCGCGGCTGTTGGCCGAGCGCGCCCGCGGCCACGACCCTCGTCCGGTCGTCCCCGCAGAACCGGCAGCGCATCTGATCGCCGACCGCGTGCTGGAGCGGGACTGCCTCGACCCCGCACAGCACCACCGCGCAGTTCTGGGACTTGCCGACCAGATCGGCCAACGCCTGCGAGGCGAGAGCCAGATTGCCAGCCGACTCACCCTCACGGTGCGGTACGCCGACCGCAGCTCCACCACACGTACCCGCACCCTGCCGGAACCCACCAACCACTCGCCCGCCCTCGCCGCGGCTGTGCTGAGCCTGCTGGCCGGTCTCGGATTGCAGCGAGCGAGAGTACGCGCCTTCGTGATCCGCGCAGACAACCTGCTGCCAACTGGCAGGGCCTATCGCCAGCTCTCTTTGGACCCCAGCGATGCCCGTGCCCGCGCGGCTGAAGCCGCCGCAGACCGCGCCCGTCGGCGCTTCGGACCGGAGGCTGTACGTCCAGCCGCTCTGGCGAACTGACCGCTTGTACCAAGAACCACTGGTTTGGCGAAGGCGGTCATGTGAGGCATGGCGTTCCCGTCCCTGTCGGCTGGGTGTCGTCGCCCCGCTGGCCGTGGTTGGCATCAGGGGCGTGATGTTTGCCTCCGTTCGAGCTGCGGCTTCGGTCCGATTGGGCCGTCCGAGGTTCCGGGAGGCGGCCGCATATGGCCTGTCAGATAGTGGATTGCGCCGACACTTCCCGGATTGGACACTCATGGACCGCTATCCACCCATCGCCAACCACGGTCTGGTGGGCGACCTGCAGACCGCCGCCCTGGTGTCCTCTGAGGGCGTCGTGAACTGGTTCTGCTCGCCGCGGTTCGACTCGCCGAGTGTCTTCGCCTCGCTGCTCGATCACGACCGCGGCGGATATTTCCGGCTTGCACCGGAGCACTCGAACGTAACGTGCAAACAGCTCTACTACCCGGACACCGGCGTGCTGGTCACGAGGTTCATGTCGCCGGAGGGCGTCGGCGAGGTCGTCGACTGGATGCCGGCGAACACCAAGCGGGTCCCCAGCGACCGCCACAGCCTGATGCGGGTGATTCGCGTGGTGCGCGGCACCGTGCGATTCGTTCTGGAGTGCAGGCCGCGGTTCGACTACGGCCGGGCCGACCACGAGCTCGACCTGCGGCCGCAGGGAGCAGTGTTCCGAAGCCCCGGTATCGCGGGTCATCTGCAGGCCAGCTTTCCGTTGGTACGGGATGGCCAGGACGTGAAGGGGGCGGTCACTCTCGGAGTCGGTGAGTCGGCCGTCGCCGTGTTCACGACGTGCGACGTGGACGGTGAGGCGCCGCCTCCGCTCACGGTCGAGAGCGTGACTTCGAGTTTGTGGCGTGAGGTGGACTTCTGGCAGAAGTGGCTGCACACCTCCCACTACGGGGGTCGCTGGGCTGAAATGGTGAACCGCTCTGCCATCACGCTCAAGCTCCTGACCTACCACCCGACCGGTGCGCCGGTCGCCGCCGCCACCATGGGTCTTCCGGAGCAGGTCGGCGGTGAGCGTAACTGGGACTACCGGTATTCGTGGGTGAGGGACGGGGCGCTGTCGGTGAGGGCCCTGCTCGACCTCGGGTTCGCCGAGGAGGCGTCGGCGTTCACCAAGTGGCTGGGTGAGCGGATGCGCGACAGGGAGGATCTGCCCGGTGAACGCCTACAGATCATGTATCGGGTCGACGGGGACCCGCACCTGAGCGAGGAGATCCTCGACCACTGGGAGGGCTACCGCGGCTCGTACCCGGTTCGCGCCGGGAATGCGGCTGCCGACCAGCTGCAGCTCGACATCTACGGCGAGGCCCTCTACGCCATGGCCGAGGGCATGGATGTCAGCGAGGAGCTGGGATACCACGGCTGGAAGGGGCTCGCCCGGACCCTGGACTGGCTTTCCGACAACTGGGATCGTCCGGACGAGGGGGTCTGGGAGACGCGCGGGGGTCGCAACGACTTCACGTTCAGCCGGGTGATGTGCTGGGTTGCCTTCGACCGGGGCCTCCGCCTGGCGACCGAACTGAGCCGGCCGGCCGACATTCTGCGCTGGCGCAACGCCCGTGACAGCATTCTCGAACAGGTGATGGACAAGGGCTGGAGCCAGTCCGAGCGCGCCCTGGTGCAGCACTACGGAGGGGACGTCCTGGACGCCTCCCTCATGCTGATCCCGCGTGTTGGGTTTCTCCCCGCGAAGAGCCCTGGCTGGCTGTCCACACTGGACGCCATGGAGCGCAAGCTCGTATCGGACAGTCTTGTGTACCGGTACGACCCGGCCGCCTCCCCGGACGGTCTGCGCGGCTCGGAGGGCACCTTCAGCCTCTGCACCTATCTCTACGTCGACGCCCTGGCCCGGGCCGGACGGCTCCGTCCGGCCCGGTACACCTTCGAGAAGATGCACACCTACGCCAACCATGTCGGCCTGTTCGCTGAGGAGATCGGCCCAAGTGGCGAGCAACTCGGCAACTTCCCGCAGGCGTTCACACACCTGTCGCTCATCATGGCGGCATCGACCCTGGACGAGGCCATTAACCGGCAGCGGCAGCGTGACTGAGTCGGAGCATGGGCCGCAGGGTCCGGGCGGCCGAACCCTGCCGGCCGCCCGCAGAGCAGGGCAGCTTTCGATGCCCGGTAGGCGCGCCTGCGGCAGCAGGCGGACACCGCGGGATCCCGCCCTCAGGGCTCTATGTTGCCGACATCAGCTTCGTCCCGAGCATTGGTGCGGTGAACCCGTTGTTGACCGTCACGGCTAACGCCCTGCGAGTCGGCGACCGCATCGCCGCAGTACGCCTCTCACGACCCGCTGCTATGCATCCGGCAGGGGCACGGGCGTAAGGGGGTCTGTCTCCGGCACCTCGGTTGGCGGCCGGTTGGGGGGGATGCCTTGTAGATGTCCTACGGGCCGGGCTGGCCGGGCGGTGAGGCGTCGGGGCGGCGGCGCCCCCCGATGCCCTGGGGGTCGGCCGTGCGTGCGTCGGTGCGGCGAGGGGCGTCGCCGAACTCTCTTTCGACCGCGTTGTCGAGGAGGGCGAGTTCGGCACGGAGCGCGGGCCTGCACTCCTCCGGCATTGTTGAGAGGAGACCTTCGAGGAGGGCCCGGAGCCGTCGGCAGACCTGGACGGAGGTTGCACCGTAGTCGCGGATCTCGGTGACGGCGAGTTCCAGGTAGCTCTCCCAGGGCCGGCCGGGCAGCACGACGCGTGGGCTGCCACGGTCGTCGGCGAGCACGTACTGACTGCGGGTTCCGGCACGTCCGATGGCGTGCAGGAACGCCTCGATGTGGTTCAGCACCTGGATGGCTGTGGTGGGGTCGTTGACCGCGGGCGAGAGGGCGCGGATGGCGATGTCGACCAGGATGCGCAGGGCGAAGGCCGGGTCCTGCTCGATCGTCCGCTCCGGACCGAGGGCGAGGAGCTCGGTCACGTGGCGCGGGGCAGGGGAGGACGTACCGCCGTGGATCTCGACGATGGTGCCGCTGGGTGGCACGAAGTCTCCGACAGAGGCGGCCAGCACGAGCACGCATTCGTGCCGCGCCGCGAGCGAGACCATGCCGGGTGCGTCGAATGCCTGGATGACACCGCCGCGTTCTGACCGGATGCGGGTCACCGGGCCGTCCGCCAGTGGCACCCTGGCGTGCGCCGCGGTGCTCCGTACATGTGCCGCCATACGGTCGAGGACCTGTTCGCCCTGGCGTCCCACGATGTCGGCGATGGCCACGGGCCGCAGGTTGTGGGTGAAGCGGTTGAGGTAGATCAGCAGGAGCAGGAGGCTCACGGACACGGCGATACCGGCCAGGGTCACACCGAGGTTGGGCACTGAGTTGGTCTCGATGCTCCGCAGCAGGGTGTAGGCGAACGCGAAGGTGCCGGTGAAGGTGGCCAGCACGGCCTTTTGTAACCGGTCGCGGTACCAGAGCCGCATGTAGCGGGGTGAGAGGGCGCCGGTGGCCTGCTGGATGACGAGGACCCCGATGGTGACGACGAAGCCGAGCAGCGCGATCATGGCGCCGACGACGGAGCTGAGGACGCCGCTCGCGGTCGACGCGGAGTAGTCCCAGGTTTTCGGCAGCCAGGAGGCCCCGTCCACGGCGGAGGCCGCTTCGGCGAGGGCGACACCGAGCACGAGCCCGAACAGGGGGACGATCCACAGACTCGCCTTGGCGTACTGCCGTAGTCGGAAGCGTGCGGCCCACGAGGTCATGGGGAGCCCATCAGTACGGCGGTGTCGCCTGGCTTAGGTGTGATCGTCTGCGCCCCGGTGACCGGGGCCAGCTGGCCGTCGGCCCGGACCACGAACAAGATGTCGTAGCCCGAAGGGATCGGCTCGGATCCGGGCTGCACGTGGAAGCGGGCGCCCTGCTCATAGCGAGCCGCCAGGCGGTGCCGGACGAGCGCGCGGCCGAAGAGGATGTCGCCGCCGGTGTAGGGGGCGACCACGCCGTGGCTGTCCCGCGGTGGCCCGACCCGGTAGACGGGCCCCTGCACATTGTCCTTGATAACCACGGAGGCGAGGGCGTTGAAATCGTCGTCGTCGGTGAGCAGGAACACCGCCGATACGCCCTCCAGGCGGGCTCGGGGGTTGGTCGCGCTCGCCAGCATCTCTCCGTGAGCGAGTTCGATTCCGGCTGTGGTGATTCGCTTGCGTTCCTCGTCGAGCCCAGCCCACATCAGGACGTCGAGCCCGGCAGTCTTCAGAGCCTTCCCCAGGCCGATCACCCAGGGGGCTCCGCCCACCAGGAGAGGCCGCGTCCGCGCCGATCGGACGACGCCCAGCTTCCGGGCCACGGGCGCAGCGGTCAGGGCGTAGAGCAGGACTGTCCCCACGATCACGAGAAAGGTGATCGGAAGGATCTTGGACGCGCCGGGCAGTCCCTTCGCCACGAGGGTGGCGGAGAAGGCGGACGCGGTTGACGCCGCGACGATGCCGCGCGGCGCCATCCACCCGATGAAGCCCCATTCGCCCACCGTCAAATCGGACCCCCTGGACGAGGCGAATGCGATCAGCGGCCGGATCAGGAGGACGAGCACGGCGATCAGGATGAGCGAGGGAACGAGGACGGGAACAACGGACGCAGGGGTGACCGCGGAGGAGATGGAGATGAACAGCAGGCCGATGATCATCTGTACGAGTGTTTCGAGGAAGGGCCGACGAGCCGGCATGTCCATCCCCGGGAGGTTGGCGATGGCCAGTCCAGTGACGATCGCGGCGATGAGTCCGGTGTCGTCGCGGACGATGTCGCAGATCGCGGAAACGAGGATCACCGTCGCCAACTGGGCGAGGGTGCCGAGTGTCTCGCCGAGTCGCAGCTTGTGCAGCGTCAGCCAGAGGATGGCTGTACCCACCGCGCCGCCCGCGAGGCCCACGCCCATGCTGATGAGGAACTGCCCGATCTGGTAGCCCCGGCCGATGTCGATCCGGTGAGAAGTCGCGACGGCGTGGAAGGTGACGGCTCCGAGGATGCCGCCGATCGGGTCGGTCAGCGTTCCTTCCCAGATCAGGATGCGCCGCAGTTTGTCCGTCGGCCGGACATATTCCAGCAGGGGTCCGACCACTGTGGGACCGGACACGACGAGGATCATGCCGATCATCGCGGCCCCCCGCAGCGGGATGTCGAACAGAGCCGGCCCGATACCCCCCACGGCGAAGAAGGTGACCAGGATGCCGATGATCAGCAGGCGCGTGACGATTCCGCGGGTACGGCCGGTCAGGTTGCGCAGGTTCAGCCCGAGGCCCGCGTCGTAGAGGATCACGGCTACGGACAGCGAGACCAGTGCGGAAAAGTCCGGACCGATGAGCCGCTCGGGGTGAATGATGTCGGTCAGGGCGCCCGCCGTGAAGCCGACCGGCAACAGGATGATCAGCGCGGGGACACGCAGCTTGTTCGCCAGGATCTGCGAGCCCGTGGCGAGGGCGACGGTCAGGGCGATGCCCAGGAGGATGTCCTCGTCGGTCATGACGGTCGTCCTCCTTCCACCGCTCGGCGACGTGGGATTTCAAGCGCGTCCACAAGTCCTGCGCCCGCCTACAGGGGGATCTTGGAACCAGTTGTGCCCGACTCGACGCCGATGAGGGTGCCTTGAGGACATCCGCCGAGCACGCCCGTACCCAGACCGACCGTGGGCATGAGGCGGTTACGTCGAGGTCCACTCCACTGCACCTGCGTACGGCACGCACCGCCGCAAAGCCGTCCGGGTGACCCGGCCCGTCCGCGCCGTTGCCAGGCAAGCACGTTGACCGCCCGGGCGACGAGGAGTCCGAGGATCAGCAGAGAGACGAGGGACTGAGCTCACGGCGGAGCTGGTCTCCGTTCCGCCGTGGACGAGGTCGACGACCAGGCGAGCGGTCGACCAGATGGCGCTGAGGGCCAGAACGCCGACGAGGGCCATCTACAGGGCCAGCAGGACTACCGAGCGCCGGCTGCTCCTCAGCGACCATGCGTCTCTACGACGGAACGCTCGAACTCGGTGGGATCCAGCCCAGCAACGTTGTGCCGACCAGGAGAGGCCAGCTCTGTGGCTCTTCCTGAAGGTGCCGGTTGCTGCGTCAGAAGCCGGTGCTGCGGTGGACCTGAGCCCGCTCGACCTCGGTGGTCGCACCCTTGTGGTCCAAGGTGCTGCACGCGTCAGCGATGTCCTGAGTCAGACGCTCGATCTGCTCACGACTCAGGGTCTCCTTGACCAGGGCGCGCAGGATCTTCACCCGCTCGGCATTCGGCGGGAGCGTGTACGCCGGCACCATCCAGCCGCGCTCGGCCGAGAGCTGCCAGGCGATGTCGGACTCGTCATAGGCGTGCTTGCCGGCGAGGCGGAAGGCGACCAGCGGCAGCTGCTCGAGGTCGCTGCCAATCACCTCGAAGCGACCGCTGTTACGGAGGTTGTCCGCCAACGCACGGGCGTTCTTCTGCATCGTCTCCATGACGTAGGTGTAGCCCTCGCGGCCCAGCCTCACGAAGTTGTAGTACTGCGCGAGCACCATCGCCGAGCCGGTCGAGAAGTTCAGCGTGAAGGTCGCGTCGGTCTTTCCGAGGTAGTTCTCGTAGAACACGAGGTCCTCGGCCAGGTCGGACTCCTCACGGAAGACCAGCCAGCCGACGCCGGGGTAGACCAGGCCGTATTTGTGGCCCGAGACATTGATGGAGCGGACCTGCTCGAGCCGGAAGTCCCATTTCGAATCCGGGTAGAGGAAGGGCCACACGAAACCGCCGCTGGCACCGTCGACATGAATCGGGATGTCGAGGTCCCGCTCCTTACGGATATCTCGCAGGAGCTTGTTGATCCCGACAACATCATCCATGTGACCGGTGAAAGTGGTGCCGACCACGGCGACGACACCGATCGTGTTCTCGTCGAGGTGGGGTTGCACGTCCTCCGGGCCGATCGTGTACTTGTCCTCGGCAAGCGGCACGATCCGCGGCTCGACGTCGAAGTAGCGGCAGAACTTCTCCCACACGACGTGGACGTCACCGCCGAAAACAAGGTTGGGCCGGTCGACCGACAGGCCGGTCGCCTGGCGGCGTTCCCGCCACTTCCACTTCAGCGACAGCGCACCGAGCATGATCGCCTCGGACGAACCCTGGGTCCGGCATCCCGTGGTCTTGCCCGGTGCGTGGAAGAGGTCGGCGAGCATGCGCACGCAGCGCTGCTCGATCTCGGCGGAGATGGGGTACTCCGCGTGGTCGATGAAGTTGCGGTGGAGGTTCTCGGCGATGACGCGTTGCGCCTCCGGCTCCATCCAGGTGGTGACAAACGTGGCGAGATTGCGCTGAGGGTCGCCTTCCATGACGAGGTCCTCATCCAGCAGCCTCATGGCATCCGTCGCCGGCATCCCCTCATCAGGGAATTTCTCCGACGGGGCAGGCAGGGTCAGGAAACGGTTACCGAACAGCTCCGCGACGTCTCTCTTCGTCATGCCTACGATTCAATCAGTTCCAGAGCTTGACTCTGAGAAGCACACGCCGACGAAGCGCAGCGATCCACAACTTCCTTCACATCCACCACTGTTGCCGCAACGAATATGGCAGCCTCTTTATCGCCGATACCCAGGCTGCGTAAGCCTCCGGCATTCCATATTTCGCGCATTGCAGAAGGAGTCTCGATTGAAATCGACCACCACTCGGTCACCCATTTTGAAAATGGCCGCTCTTAGGGTGCCGATAATTAAATGGAGCGGGAACGGTTGCACCGGCCCAACGAGCACTCACGCCGTCCTGAAAGTGATTGGGGCGATATCGTTCATAGCTTCATCCCATGTCCCTCGGCGGGCCCGCAGGACGCCGGCCAGGGAAGGGGCCCGGGCGGCTCGTAGCCTGATCGTGTGACCGGCCCCGCCGAAATCGGCGGCAGCGCGTGCCGGTCGGGTTCACCCGCGCCGGGGGGTGCTTTCGTCTGGGGGGCGGGTGTGCGACGGCTCCTGTGTCTGTCCTGGCGGGCCCGCCGAATCCCGGCCTTCCTCACGCGCGTCGCCCGTTTCAGAGGGCATGCCGTCCGAAACACCCAAGGAAAGATTGTGGTGGCAGCAAAAGTCGAGAACCGCGGGACGATGTCCGCGCAGCTCCTCAAGGGCCAGAAGGCGTTGGTGACCGGCGCCAACTCGGGCATCGGCCTGGCGACCGCCGTTGCCCTGGGCCGGGCCGGAGCGGACGTCGTGGTGAACTACGTCGTCGGTGCGCATGAGGCAGAGAACGTTGTGAAGGAGATCGAGGGCTTCGGGGTCCGCGCCTACGCCCATGAGGCTGACGTGTCCGACGAGGACCAAGTGGTGGCCATGGTCGGGCGGATGGTCGAGGAGTTCGGCACCATCGACATCATGGTGGCCAACGCGGGCCTCCAGCGGGACGCAGCCGTGACGGAGATGACGCTCGCCCAGTGGCGCAAGGTCATTGAAGTCAACCTGACCGGCCAGTTCCTGTGCGCGCGGGAGGCCGCCAAGGAGTTCATCCGGCGCGGCGTGGTGGAGGAGGTTTCCCGTTCGGCGGGAAAGATCATCTGTATGAGTTCGGTCCACCAGATCGTCCCGTGGGCGGGCCACGTGAACTACGATCGGCCCCGCCGGCACGCCCAGGGGCGGCCCGGCCGCGCGGTGGCCTGAGGATCAGCACCGGGCAGCGTAGCTATGCGCTGCCAACAGTCCGGCGAGGAACGTTGCGTACCGCGCTGTTTTTTGCGGGATAGGGCAATGACCCGGAGCGGTGCAAGTGCGAGGCTCCGGGTCATGAGAAGGACTTTCACGCTGCACAGCGGGTTCGCGGCGGGGCTGAGCGCCGTCGTGCTGTCGTTTGTCGCGCTCACCTGGCTACCGGGGCCGTCGCCGGTCGACGGCACAGGGTGGGCGGTGCCAGTGATCCTGCTGGCTTTTCTGGTCCTGGGGACCGCCGTCGTGCCCATGGCCGGGACCGGATCGAACGCGCGGTCGAGGTGGTCCGTTTTCCTGCGTCTGCCCGGCCGGGTGAAGGCGGTGCCCGGGCTGCTGATCGCCTTGGGCGTCGCGATGATCATCATCAACGCGGCGGGCGGGGAAGGGGCCTTGGAGTCGCCCACGGCCGAGGGCGGCCGGTACTTCTCCTACGACCAATCCACCTCGCCCCGAGTCAAGGTGGAGCTTTCGCGGAGCCAGTACGAGGCCGTCATCGAAAGCCAGCAGCGCATGATGCTCGCCATCGCGGGCCTGATGTCTGCCTCGGCCGCCGGTGTCGTTCTGGCGGGCGGCGAACTACGCCGACAGGACGACGCGGTCGGGTGACCACCGCGGGACGCGATCGCACGCCGTTGATCTTTTTCTTCCGGTCCTCGAACGGCGTCTCGAACTTGATCACTCACCTGGGGATTCAGGGGACGTGGTGGCGGCCGTGGCGTGATCCTGGGTGCTGTCCAGAGCGCGCGTTCACATTGTCAGGACCAAGGCCGCCAGAGGTGAGTCTGCTGCATCGCAATGTTCGGCGGGAAGCCCGCCGGGCGACCGAGGCGGGCATTGGGCGAGAACCACGGCCGGTCGCAATCAGGGGCGCTGGGGCAGCCTTTGGAAGGGCGTGTCCGGGACCTACACGGAGGTGCCCGCCATTGATCACGGGGATGTCCGGCACAGGCAAGTCGACGGCACTGCACCACCTGCGCCTGCGAGAGCACAGTGCCGTGGACACCGATACCTGGAGCCACTGGGTGACCCAGCCGGGCGGTTGCCCAGGTCAGTACTTTCCTGCGTAGTCGAGGTAGCCGTAGTAGCGGTTGTCGATTGGAGTGTGGGGGTCGCCGGTGAAGCCGTAGCTGGCGGGTTGGGCTGCGGCGTCGGCACGGAGCTTGGCGATGACCTGGGCGGGGGTCATTCCGGCGCAGCTCGTGGTGATGCAGAGGGCGGCGGTGCCGGCCACGTGGGGCGAGGAGAACGAGGTTCCGCCGAACCAGATCACGTTGCCCCCGCCGGGGCCGTCGATGAGGGCGGTGGTCCGCAGGCACAGGCCCGGGGCGGCGATGGTGTGGGCGGCATCGGCGGAGCCGATGGTGGTGAAGTTGGAGAAGTCTGTCGCCGCGTCGTCGTACGGAACCGTTGTCTGGCATCCGGGCGCGATCGTGCCGAGGCCGCCGGGCTGGCCGTCGGCATCCTGCATGGCGGTGACGGTGAGGACTTCGTTGTAGTTGGCCGGGGAGGTGTTGGCGAAGTCGGTGCTGTCGTTGCCGGCCGCGACCACGACCGTTACCCCGGCCTCGTTGACCTTGCAGACCGCCAGGTGCAGCACATCGCGCTTGGTGCGCCCGCAGTTTCCGTCGTCGGGACTGATTCCCGCGAGGCTCATGTTCACCACGTTGATGTTGCTGCCCTGGGCGTGCTGGGCCACCCAGTCGAGCCCGCACACAATCCTGGAGTCATTCCCGGCCAGGCGGGTGTTGAGCACCTTGACCGCATAGAGCCGGGCGCCGGGCGCGACGCCCACCGTATCCGCGTCGTTGTCTTTGGCTCCGACGATGCCGGCGACGCCGGTGCCATGTCCTTGGTCGTCCTGAGGGGGCTTGCCGCGATTCACGCAGTTGACCCCGCCGGCCACGTTCAGATCGGGGTGGTCGAGGTCAATCCCACTGTCAAGGATCGCCACACCGGCATCCACCGACCCGGACCCGTTCCCGGACCGCGTGCTGCTCACGTCGCCGTCCACGCGGTCCACGCCGATCGACAGTCTCTGCTGGGTGGCGTGGACAGGCCTGTCAGGCGCCACCATCTCCACTCTGGGGTCGTTCTGCAGGCGCGACACCTGGGAGTTCGGGATCCGGGCCGAATAGCCGACCAGGGCATGCCGGTAAACGAACCCCGTCACCTCCCCATAGCGCGCGCGGTGTTCTTTCACGATCGCGTCGAGCTGTCCCCGCGCCGAGTCATGAAGCACAACCACATACGCACCCATCGCAGCAGCCTCCTGCACGGGCACGGCCGCGGACGGCGCTGCGGACGGAAGTCCGACCAGCGTCGCGGCCACCAGCGCGGAGACGGTGGCCAATCTCTGCGGCCCTTTCTTAACCCATTCTCGCCACACCACTCGAGGGCCCCTCGCTTCCTTTTGTCAGCTGACGAACTGTTTCGCTGCGAACACTTAACAGACGCAAAAGCACTTCAAAAGGGCGAATAGGGTAAATGGGTCAAGAAAGGGCTTCGGGAGTGTCATGAATGAGGTGTGAGCTCAGCTTGTTCTTGTGGTCTGGCCTCGAACGATGCCCCGAACATGACCGCCCGTGCGGGGATTCCGGGGACGTGAACACGGCCTTCATCTGATCCTGTGCTCCGACTAAAGACGCGTCTGAAGCTTCGTCCTGTAGCGCGAGCGTCGGCCGGCGCGGGCTGGTCCCCCCACGCCGGCCGACGCTCTGTCAGAGGGCATGGGCGGCCCGGCGTGCGTCTGTCAGCCCACGGCCGCCCGCAACGCCCCCTCGATCGACGGGAACGCGAAGGTGAAGCCCGACTCCAGGAGGCGGGTGGGGAGGACGCGCTGTCATGGTCACAATCGTTCTGAACCTTCGCATCGTCGCCTGATCAGCCAGAATGCGGTCATGCTCGAACCCTTCATGAACATCGCTGGCGCCCCGGAAGCCGGGCCATATCAGTGCCCGTGCTGTGGGTATCTCACCCTGCGCGAGCGTGGAGGCTTCGAGATCTGTGATGTCTGCTTCTGGGAGGACGACGGGCAGGACGACCATGACGCCGATGTCGTCCGAGGCGGCCCGAACGGCTCCCTGAGCCTGAACCAGGCCCGGGGGAACTACTGCGCCTTCGGAGCGTGCGACCAAGGGAGCCGCAAGCATGTTCGCGAGCCACGCGCTGATGAGCGCTTGGATAGCGGGCGAACCTACGGCAGCGGCGTCCTCAAGAGTGCATGGGATTGAGGCCCTCTGTGCGTCAAGCAGAGCAGCGGCGCCTATCAACGCCTCTGTGGACGGAGCGCCCACGACAGTGCGAAGCGTGTACAAGCAGCGGGGGAGCGGGCCGGCTTCTCGCCGGCCCGCGACTGCTCGTCAGTTGCCGAAGTTGGCGCCGAAGTAGGGGTTGCCGGTGGTGGAGACGCCGACCTCGGAGGGGTCGATGACGGAGGCACGGTAGGCGGAGAATGTGGGGCTGGCCAGGCTGTTCTCCATGGAAACGATGGTCCCGTTGCCGTTCTCGCCCATGGCGCCGATGACCATGTCGGCGCCGCCGTAACCGTCTGTGTTCGCGAGCTGGACATCCGAGCCGAGCTGGTCGCCGCCCTCCGCGGCTCCGGGGAAGCCCGGGGTGTCCTGGTGGAAGAACTGGACGTTGTTGGTGGTGTCCAGGCCGCCGGCGGAGCCGTACAGGATGGTCACGGCGCCGGCGTCCTTCATGCCGTTTGGAGTGTCTTCACCGACTGCGCTGACGGCCAGATCCTGGTATCCGTCGCTGTTGACGTCGCCGAGCGACAGTTCGTAGCCGAAGCCGTCGCCGGCTTCCGACGAGTCGGGGACGGCACCGGAGTCCTGGCTGATCGACGCCGTGGTGCTGGACGGGCCGGTGGCGGATCCGTAGATGACGTGGACCCTGCCGCCCTTGACCGCCCCGGGGACGCCGCTCGTACCGTCCCAGCTGACGCCGATGACAATGTCCCCGTAGGTGTCGCCGTTGACATCGCCGATGGCGGATGTGATGCCGCCCTGGAGTTTGACGGCGGAGGAGACGCGCAGACCGGTGGCGGAGCCGGGGATGAAGTAGTTGGTGTTCCAGTGGCTGGTGCCGGTGGCCTCGTAGCCGTTGACGATCAGGTCGTGGCGGCCGTCGTTGTTCACGTCTCCCGCAGTGAGATTGAGCGGGCCGGCCGAGCCGCCGGACTGGACGGGCGCCTTGACGGTGTAACGACCTCCGGCTGTACCGCTCTTGCTGATGCCGGCCTTGTAGACGTAGACGGTGCTTGAGGTGGAGCCGATGGCCAGGTCGTCCTTGCCGTCGCCGTCGAAGTCACCGGCCGCCAGCGCACGGCCCCACTTGTCGTGGCTGCTCGGTGCGGGGTCGGAGATGGTGGTGCCGCCGGACAGGCCGCTCGAGGAACCCCACATGATGGCGACCGTGCCGCCGTCGACGTCGGAGCCGACGTCCTCGTACGGGGCGGAGACCGCGAGATCGCTGTAGCCGTCGTGGTTGAAGTCGCCGATGGCGCTCCCCCAGCCGAAGCCGTCCGAGGCTTCCGCGGTGCCGGGAACCCCGCTGGTGTTCTGGCTGACCGTCTTGTGGCGGTCGGGCGTCAGACCGCCGTAGAGCACGACGATCTGGCCCGCCCCTTTGTGCCCGGCCACGTATGCGTCTCCGGCCGAGACGGCGACGTCGCTTCTGCCGTCTCCGTTGAAGTCGTTCTTGGCGGCGGGGTCGGCGGCGGCCGGGCTCGCGGCAGCCGTCAGCAGGCCGCCGGTGAGAGCGGCTGCGGTGCTGGCCGCCAGAGCGCGGCGTATGCGCTTGTGCATGCGGTTTTTCTCCAGTGCATGCTGGGATGCCTGTGGGCATCAGTGCCATTGAGGTGGTTGCAAGGGGCGGCAGGCCTGGGAGGGATCTGCCGTCACCTGTCAGCCGCCCCCGCGCCTGTCTCCAGACTTCCCAGGTCGGCGAAAGGTTGTACGCCGGTGGAAGGCCTCAAGGCCGCCCCAAGGGCTGTCTGGTCCCAGGTGATGCTTGAGGCCGACGCTCTGTGGTCGGTGTCGGCCCGACGGAGGCGGCCTTGCTACGCCGGGGCCGCCTGCACGGCGCGCTTCAGCAGGCCGCTGAGCCGCCAGACGACCGCGATGGAGAGCGCGGCGGCGCAGATGTAGAGGACGTCGCTGAGCATGACCTGCTGCAGTGCCTGGAGGGTCTCTCCGGTTGTGTGTGCGTGCTTCAGCGCGGAGAGGGTGTCTTCGCCCGTGGCGCCGGCGACGAGGACGGAGAGCCACCAGAGGGTGAGCAGGGGATGGCCGCGATCACGCCGCGGCGCCGGCTGGGCGGCGGCCCACAGGTCGTTGACGACCATCTTGGGTATGAACAGGTCGGCCACTGGAACCACCCAGCCGAAGAACAGCCAGGCACGGTGGCGGCGCTGGCCCTCGGGCCAGACCAGCTCCGCGAGGTCGCGCATGCGGGCCATCCAGAGGATGAAGAACAGCGCGGTCGCAATGGTGGCGCCGTTCCACCAGCCCCTCAGATTTCCGAACCACATGTCGGCGTTCAGCAGCGGTAGTGCCTCGCTGCCGTCCGGCTGGGGTGGCAGTGGCGGTGCCAGCAACACCTGGTACTTGTGCCACGCCGCCACCCCGACCGCCGCAGTCAACAACGCGTACGCGGCGAGCACGCCGCAGGTCCATCGGGCCAGCCCGCCCGGCGACTGCGCTGTCCTGTCCACCCCACACCTCCGGAAGCCCCCTGTTCGGACTTCCCGCAGGTCGGCGGGGGATCCTAACCTCATGGGGAAGCAGAAGTCACGGCCCTGTCCGCTTGAGGTGAGTGCTTTGCAGACTGCGGTGGCCGAAGGCGCGACCGGCGCGGCAGAGGCGGTCAGGAGGGCTTGGGGGCCCGCGACGGCGCGCTTGTCAGAGATCAGCGGTCGCCGAGGCTGGGATCTCCCGCCGCTGCCCGGTGGTACGCCCGCTGGCGGCAAGCAGGCCCGCTCTCCGCAGCTCAAAAGGAACCTGAGCTTGATTTTTAAGGTCTGACCTCGGCGCGGTGGCTCTGAGACCATACGGGTTCGTCATGCCCCGCCCTCTCGCCAACGGAGGTCAGCCTTGAGTTCGCCCGAGTCGGATCAGGCTTCCGAACTGCTGCTCCGTGCTGTTGAGTCACTCCGCAATGGGAACCCGGTCGACATCGCCCAGCTTCGCGGCCCGCTCGTGGAGCTGCTCGAGGACGCTGCAGGCGGGGATGACGAGGGCGTCATCAACCCTTATGCCCGGGCGGTGGCCGTGGCGGTACTTGGCCAGTCAGCCTGACGCAGTTCGCGGCCACCTGGACGGACTGCTGCTGTCCGTACTGGAATCCGGCCCCCTGCACGGCTACGCGATCATCGCCGCGGTCCAGGAGCCACCCTCAACCGGCTTGAGCGGATCGGGCTGCTGAGCAGCGCCTGGGAGTCGGTGGGCGAACGCCGTCGGCGCTGCTATGGCTCACTGACGCCGGACGGCGCAGCCTGGCCACCGAGCGGACCCACTGGCGGGAGTTCACCGCAGCGATCGGCTCGGTACTGGAACCCGCACCGGCCCCCGGACACGCCACGTGAAGGCGCCCGAGATCCCTGCCGACGGCCCATCGAAGCCCACCTCGCGGACCTGACGGCCAACCTGCACGGCCCGGGCCCGGCTCAAGACCCAGATGGTGGACGAACCGCGCGCAGGGCTCCTGGATACCGCGCGGGACCTGTCGCCCGATGCCGAAACCCGGCCGGGACGCCGCCCGCCAGGTCATCCGCCAGTTCGGCACCGTGGCCGAGCTCGCGCCCAGCTTCCAGCATGAACTGACCATCACCCAGGCCCGTCACACCGCGCGCACCGTCATGCTGATCGTCCCGTGCCTGCTGGTGTGCTGGTACCTGGTCGAGCTCTCCACCCGCGCGGCGGGCCACCGGCTGTCAGGACCGCTTCACAAGGTCCGCGTGAATCACCGGATCGTCTCGCAGGCCGTGGTCATCGCCACCGGCATCTCCGCCAGCGGCCACCGCGAGATCCTCGGGCTGGTGATCGGCGACAGCGAGTCGAAGCGGTTCTGGACCAAGTTCCTGCGTTCCTTACGGGCCCGCGGCCTGGAGAACGTCCAGCTGGTGATCTCCGACAGCCACAGCGGGCTGGTGGCTGCGATCCGCACCGTATTCCTCGGCTCGGCCTGGCAAAGGTGCCGGGTCCACTTCGTCCGCGACGTCTTTGCCGTGATCGAAAAGAGCTCGGCGGAGATGGTTGCCGCGACCATCCGCACCATCTTCGCGCAGACCACCGCCGAGCAGGTCCGCAGCCAGCTGGACGTCGTGGCCGACATGCTCGGACGGCAGTTTCCTCCGGTCAGGACCATGCTGCTGGAGGCGGCCGGAGACATCATGGCGTTCGCGGACTTCCCGCCGGCGCACTGGAAGAAGATCTGGTCGACGAACCCGCTGGAGCGGCTGAACCGGGAGATCAAACGGCGGGCCGACGTCGTCCAGGTCTTCCCCAACCCCGCCGCCCTGGACCGGCTCGCCGCCACGGTCCTGGCCGAACTCCATGACGAGTGGCAGGTCTTCGACCTCCGCTACCTCTCCA
Organism: Streptomyces sp. R41; assembly: GCF_041053055.1. Taxonomy (NCBI): domain Bacteria; kingdom Bacillati; phylum Actinomycetota; class Actinomycetes; order Kitasatosporales; family Streptomycetaceae; genus Streptomyces; species Streptomyces sp. R41. Next base: position 1,071,539 of record NZ_CP163443.1, on the reverse strand, counting down.
GGCTCCATGGCCGAGCTCTTCAGCGACAAGCCGACCCCGCAACGGCAGATCCCTGCCCAAGCGGAACCAAACGAGCTCGACTGACTACACCACTTCGCGGGACACGATCGAGGCTGGTGGTACGAGGGGCGCTACGGCGCGCCCCTGGACCCCGCCCAGGCGTGGTAGCCCACGCGCGAATGCGGGTCTCGTCGTGGTCCATGCCCGTGCGTGGGTGAGGTCACCACGCACGTGACCTCATACTTTCCGCCGTCGCGGAGCACTGAAGCCGACCTCTCGCCACCGACCCGGCACCCGCGCGATGCCTCGAAGTGCTCCCAATGAGTGTTCTTCTGACGATATGACGTGGCGAACTGCGCGTCGTTACCGAGGCAGTAGTTATGTGGGGCCACCTTCGAACACATGATGGGAGCGCTGAGCATGAAGCGGAGGAAAGTCGCCGTGGCACTGGCGGGCGCCATGCTGACGGTCTTCACGTGGGCGACTGACGCCCAGGCACAGCCGCCACCTCGGCCGGTCAGCGGTTACCAGGTGGTCACCAGCACACAGACGCAACCCGGATCCAGCCTGAGTGACATTCAAGTTCCCTGCCCGGGCACGAAGCATGTGCTGGGCGGAGGATATGATATTTCGCCCACGACGGCACAACTCGGGTTGCTAAGTGTCACAACATCCGCACCAAATACGAATGGTACCGCCTGGCACGTGCGCATCTACAACGGCGACGACGTCCCTATTACGATGGATCTCTTCGCCATTTGCGCCAACACCGCCCCCTAGTGCTCTGACCGCATACGTTCGCCGGATCCGGTGACGCGGCGGTCGGCGTCCGTGGTATCAGGATCTGTGGATGTCGTCTGGCGGCGGTAGGCGCCGGGGGTCACGCCGTGCTCCCGCTTGAAGGCCGTGCTGAACGCGAACTCGGATGTGTATCCGATCCGGCTGGCCACGGTCTTCAGCGGAGCATCGGAGTTGCGGAGGAGCCGGGCTGCGGTGGTCATGCGCCACCAGGTCAGGTACGACAGTGGTGGCTGACCCACCAAGGTGGTGAACCGCCGTGCGAATGCCGCTCGGGACAGCCCGGCCAGTGCTCCCAGCTCTTCCACCGTCCACGGCCGATGCGGGGCGCCGTGAATGCCTTGGAGTGCGGCGTGGATGGCCGGGTCGTGCAGGGCTGCGGTCCAGCCGGTGGTTGCATCGTGCCGGGGCCGCTCATCGAGCCAGGCCCGCATGACGTACAGCAACAGGGTGTCGAGCAGTGCGGGCAGCAGGGCGTCACTGCCGAGACGGGGCTCTGCCAGTTCGGTCGCGAGGAGTTCGGTGGCTCCGCGCAGTGACGAGTGGTGTCCGAGGCGGGCTGGAAGGTGAACGAGCTCCGGGAACTCCCGTAGTAGTGGGTGGGGCCGGGCCCGGTCCATGAGGTAGGCGCCGCAGAGCATCACGGTCCGGGACCCCGCCCCGGTGCCGTCGGGGTGATCGTCTTGGAGGGGACCGGCGAGCGGCGAGGAGGGGAGGTCGGCCACCTGCACGGCGGGATCACCGGCCACGGAGTGGGCACTGCCGTGGGGGAGGAAGGCAACGTCTCCGGCCTGGAGTTCGATCGGTTCGCCGTCCGGAGGGATCAGCCAGCTCCTGCCCTCCAGGACGAGGTGGAAGCCGGCACCGGCGAGGGGCCGGTGGCGTACCGCCCATGGCGCACGCCGCTCGCTGCGCGCATAGTGCGGCCGCCCCATGCGCATGGCGGCGATCACGTCACTGAGCAGGTCCATTCGGCCAGCGTATTCGGATCCTTGGTGCCCGAGAGGATTGCGTATGCAGAGGAGACGCTGACGAATTAACCGTCTCGTCCAAGAGCCATACGCTGCCTTCGGAGGTCGTCGAAAGGACATCGGACATGCGGATCGCGGTATACGGCGCCGGTGGTTACACCGGCAAGCTCGTCGTCGCTGAGTTGGCCCGGCGGGACATCGAGACGGTGCTGGTTGGGCGGAACGTCGAACGCCTCGGCGAGGCAGCCGCCCGAGCTGGGCTCGCCGCAGTCGACCGCGCCGCAATACGGTGCGCCGCGTCCGGGGACCACGCCGCACTCGTCCATGCCTTCCAGGACTGCGCCGCGGTCATCAACTGCGCGGGCCCGTTCGTTCTGTCCGGCGAAGCGGTCGTGCGGGCCGCCATCGCCGCCGGGTGTCATTACGTCGACATCGCTGGTGAACAGCGCCACCTCGATCGGATCTTCAGCGCCTTCGCCGCGCCGGCCGAGGCGGCCGGGGTGACAGTGGTCCCGGGCACCAACGACGACGGCCTGCCCAGCGACCTGCTCGCTCACCTCGTCGCCGAACGTGTCCGTCCTGTACGGGAACTCGTCATCGGCCTGGAGCTGGTCCGCAGTGGCGCGATGCCGTCCCGCGGCACTCTCCGGTCGGCGCTGGAGAACATCGACACGTTCACCGGCGGCGGCCTCGGCTACGAAGACGGCCGCTGGCATCCCGATATCGCCGCACGGCGCACGGCACTCACTTTTCCCGACGGCTCCGACGCGGTGCCGGTGGTGAAGTTCCCTCTTCCGGCGGTGGTCACGGTTCCCCACCACGTCGCGGCACGCAGGGTCGAGGGTGTGGTCCGTGCGGAACTGGCGACCGCATTCGCCGACATCACCCCCGCGCTCGTCGACAGCGTTCCCGAAGGACCGCCCGTGGACAGCCGCCGCACTGCGCGCTGGATCATCGTGGTCGAGGCGACCAGCGAGGACGGCCGGTACGCTCGCGGCATCGTCCAGGGCACCGACATGCAGGGGAGCACAGCAGTCATCGCGGTCGAAAGCGCGCGTCGGCTCGTTGCCGACGGCGCCAAGCCTGGTGTCCTCGCCCCGGCCCAGGTCTACCCACCCGCCGACTTCCTGGAGTTCCTCGTCCAGCACGGCGTGCACTGGAGTGTCGATGCCACGGGCGGCGCTGTCGATGTCCGCCAGGTGCTGTGACCGCATCGGCTCGCTGAGTTGGGTCAGGCTGCGGCTTTGAGCGGGCGTCCGCCCCAGCGGATGCCCTTCTCGCTGCGGATGCGTGCTCGGCAGCCGCCCGCACGAGCGCTCAGGCTGGGCAGCAATCTGCCCACCGCATCCCCAGGTACTGATGGCCCTGAGCAAGGCGAACGGCACGGCAGAGGAAACCGTGCTGCAGACGCATCGGGGCCCTGGGAGAGCGGGGAATCTCCAGAGCCCCGACGGCCGGGGATGCCATGCGGATCACGATACGAATCCATCCTCTGCCGCGACCCGCACCACGCTGGCTCACTGCTGAATCCAAAGCATCTGGGCGACGCACACGCCTGCGGGGAGGCAACAACCGACCTACCAGCGCATGCCGAGCTCATCGAGTTCCGCCCGGCGTTCCGGCGCGAGCTTGTCTGCCCGGCGTCGGGTGTTGTCGAGCCATCCCCCAAGCCGAACCGCCGTGATCTCTCCGTCTTCGGCTGCCATCTCTTCGACATGCTTCCTCGCAACGCGCAAGTGCCCCTCGCAGGTGTGGAACTGGCGGGCTGCGGCGAGGTGGGTGGCCCATCGGCCGGCCTGTGTCCGCCGTGCGGGCTGCTGCTCTGCCTCGTCCGCCGGTGCCAGGCCGAGGACCCTGTCCAGCATCCACTGCTGTGCTGGCGTCAGTTTGTCCCATCCCGCACGCTGCGTGGTCGTCCAGGCGCCGAGGTCTTCGCCCTGCACGATCACTTCGCCCGCCCGCACGGGCAGTGTCCCGCCGGCCCGCAGGTGCGCATGTGTGAGGTGGAAGGCACGCTGCCAGTCGATCCCCCAGACGGGGCACCAGGCCGGATCCACCGCGTCCAATGCGTCCATCCGGCTCTGTGGCAGCTCCCCAGCCCCCGTGACGGTGTTTTTCCCCGTACTCGCGCGGTTCAGCGTTCTGACGCGCCTTGCGGGCGGCTGCGCGCTGGTTCTTGGCCCACACGCCGATGGGGAAGCCGTCGTCCCACACTGCTGTGGTGGGCGGCAGGAAGTGCCCGTGCACGGCCGCCCATTCGCGGGCCACGGCGAGGCCTTCGGCCCACGCGGTCTCCCACGCCGACCACACCATCCCCAACGCCTCCAGCTCAGCGACGCGCTCGGCTTCCAAGTTCCCGGCCGCACAGTAGCGCCGCTGGCCCGCGATCCACCGCCCCAGCGGATAACCACCCACCGCGCCCCACTCCATCGGCGCAACGTACGTGTACGGCACCCGCAACTCGCTCGCGCCTGTCTCGCGCCGCCACCGCGTCGCGCCCTCAATGCCCCGCCGCCAGTACGCACCCTCCGGGTCGATGACCCGCAGCCGCACGAACCGTGTCAGCGCGGCGGGATCGCGTTCCCCGCTGAACCTGAGCACCCCGGCGGCCGCCAGGCGAAGACGAGGGCTCCGGTCTTGTCGGCGTACTGGCTGGTGATGAATTCGGCGAGGTGACGGTCGGCATCCAGACCGAACAGGACCGTCAGGCTGACAGCGTTCAGGTCCCACCAGGCGCGGTCGGCGTCCGGGGTGCGGTCGTCCTCGGGGGCCGTCCAACCGGTCGGGGCGGCGCAGGAGCTTCGTCCTGTAGCGCGAGCGTCGGCCGGCGCGGGCTGATCCCCCCATGCCGGCCGACGCTCTGTCAGAGCGAGGCAACGACCCAGCGAACCGCGATCGTGACCGCGCCGATGGCGTACGCCGCGCCGAGCGCTGCGCGCCACAGCAGCGCCTTTACCCGGCGGCGGTACCGCTGTCCGCGTCCGTCGGATTCGCCCGTCCGGCACGGACCGGCAGTGCGACTGAGCAGTGCCGGCAGTCGGTGCGGGAGGCGGTTGATGACACGGCGCAGGCCTCCGACTCGTAGCTCGGGGAACGGCCGGGGCTGCTGCGGTGAGGGGGTGGTGGGCATGGGGATCTCCTTCCGGCCGGGCGGTCCGGCTAGGGTCAACCCCACCGCGCCGCACACCTGTTGTGGCCGAGAGCAAGATCATCTTGCGGTGCTCCAGGCATCTTGCGGGCAGACAATCCGGGGGGAGAAGGATCAGTGAAGCAGTCGCCGGAACGAGCCGTCGTGCCGCGGCCGCCTGCGCTGGCACCACTCAGTGATGAACTCGGGAAGAAGGAGAGAGCCTTCGCTGAGCACTTTCGTGGCCTGCGCGAGGGGGCGGGGATGATCTCCGCAGACCTGGCGGAGGGGCTTGGTGTGGATCCCACCCAGCTTTCGCGTTACCTGTCGGGCCAGAGCCTCCCGGAACCGCAACTCCTTACTCGTTTCCATCAGCTGCTGGCCGACCCGGACGCCGAGTCTTTCGTCCAGGAGTCGGCGCGGGAGAGTCGCACGCTGCTGTATGCCGCGGCCCAGGGCTGGCGCGGATGTTGGCCGACACGCGAAAGTACCTTCCTGAGCTGGGACGATGAACCTTGTCGAGGGGTTTGATCGTCGCTGGCGGAAGGCACTTTCTGCGTCCAGGTTATCGGTTCCCGTCCCAGGGTCATGGTGTCCGCTGACGGGACGGGTCCTGATCGGGCATGCAGGGGCACGGTTGCTGGCTGATCTCGCCGATGCAACTGGACCGAGGCCGCGCTGATGACGTGCGCGGTCGCCCTGGCACCCGCGCTATAGGACGTATTCCGCCGGGGTGGTGGAAGTCGGTCGCGTCTGCTTCTCTGCCTCGTCGTCCGCCGTGGGTGCAGGGCGGTTGCGGTTGAAGGCCAGGTTCAGCCCGAACGCGATCAGGGTCGCGCTCGTCACCGGTGAGCCCAGCACGATGCGCACACCGTCCGGGAAACGGGAGTAGAGGTCCGGTGCCACGTCGGGCGCCATGCCCACGCCGATCGACACGGCGACGATCAGCAGGTTGTGCGTTCCCTCGAACTCGACCTTCCGTAGTGTGCTGATGCCGACGGCAGCGACCGTGGAGAACATGACCAGTCCCGTTGCGCCCACGACCGGTCCGGGCAGCCCGGCCACCACCGCCCCCAGCTTGGGAACCAGGCCCAGGGCAACCAGGATGGCGCCCGCGACGGTGGCCACATGGCGGCTGCGCACCCGGGTCATTGACACCAGGCCCACGTTCTGGGCGAAGACGGTGTCGATGAAGGCGTTCATCACTCCGCCGAGCACCCCGGACAGGCCGTCGGCGGCCAGCCCGCGCGCCATGTCCGCGGTCGTCAACTCCTTGCCGGTGAGTTCGGCGACCGCGATCAGGTCCGCGGTCGACTCGGCGAACAGGACCAGCATCACGACACACATGGAGATGACCGCGACGGGCGGGAACTCGGGCGCGCCGAAGTGGAACGGAGCACTCACCCCGATCCAGTGGGCGCCACGGGCGGCGGACAGGTCCACCAGACCCAGCGGTACCGCGACCGCGGTACCGGCCAAAAGCCCGAGCAGAACACCGGTCTGGGCCAGAAAGCCCCGGCCGAACCTCGCCACCAGCAGGATCACGATGACGACGAGGGCGGCGAGGGCGAGGCGCGACGGCGCCGCGTAGTCCGCCGCCTTGGGGTCGCTGCCGACGACAAGGTTGACGCCGACACCGATCAGCGCCAGGCCGACCACGGTGATCACCACACCGCTCACCAGCGGCGGGAAGAAGCGCGCTGCCTTGGCGAACGGCCAGGCGACGAGCAGGCCGAAGAGTCCTGCGGCGAGCATCGAACCGTATACGGCCTGGAGCCCGTACTCACCGGCGATCAGGATCATCGGCGTCACGGCGGTGAAGGCCGCGCCGGCCATCACGGGCATGCGGACGCCGAGCACGCGCCCGACGCCCGCGCCCTGGATCATGGTGACGGCGCCCGCGACGAGCAGGTCGGCGTTGATGAGCAGAGCGATGGTCGTGGCATCGAGCCCGGCGGCCGCGCCGAAGACGAGCGGCACCGTGACACAGCCCGTGTACATCACCAGAACGTGCTGGAGACCCAGCACCGCGAGCCGCCCGAACGGCGCCCGCTTCTTCGCGGACATCATCACAACAGCACCTCTATCGTGCGAAGTTGGCGGCGATGCGCTGCTGGATGTACTGCTCCGCCGTGATCGGCGGATACCGGCCATCCGGCCCCTCGATCACCACGTCACGGTCGGCCTGGGCAAAGAAGGCGATGCTGTAGCGGGCGCCCCGGTCCTCGCCGGGGCCCGGGGACTTGACCCGGTGGAAGTTGGACGGAAGCCGGTCGTCGCTCCACCGCATCAGCATGTCGCCGATGTTGCAGGTGATGGCGTCGGCCGAGGGCACCACGGGAGTCCACTCCTGGGCCTCGGCCTCCTTTCCCGGGCACACCTGCAGCCCGCCCTGCCCGTCCCGCTGGAAGAGCAGCGTCAGGCAGTCGAAGTCGGTGTGCGCACCGGCCCGCCACACGTTCGGGTCGGGCTCGGCGTCCTCGGGGAGTGCGAAGTAGTGCAGCATCCGCAGGGTGGACTGGTAGTGCATGCTCTGAGGGTCGTGGGCGCGGGTGAAGAAGTCGCCGGCGAAGCCCAGCTTGTCGGCGAAGCAGGACAGGACCCGCATGGCCACCTCGCGGCAACGCGTCTCGAAGTCAAGGGCGCGCAGCCGGAATTCGGGCAGGACGTCGTCGGGCCAGAGCCCCTTCATGTGAGGGCGTGTGACCTGGTACGACTCCTTCTGGTCCGGTGTCCCGACGGACGGCCTGACCTGGGTCATGGACTCCCACCCGGAGTTGAGGCCCTTCTTCAGCCCATGCCGGGCCTTGTGGGCCTCGGGCAGCGCGAAAAATTCCTCGGCGTTCGTGAACGCCTCGTCCACCAGGGCCTGTTCGATGCCGTGGTTGACGAGCTGGAAGAACCCGATGTCCGTGGCTGCCGCCCACAGCTCCTCGGTGATCTCGGCCTTGCGGGCCTCGAAGTCGCAGAGGTCGATGCGGCGGATCTCCCGCGCCGTGGTCTCGGTTCCGGCCCCGCCCATGCGGGTTTCCTTGTCGAGTTCGGCGAGGTCGTACGTCGATTGAGGCGTCGTGTGCGGCACAGCACGCGTCGTGATGTCAGTCATCGCGGCAAGTACTCCTGAAGTACGTCGGAGTGGTGTTCTCCGAAGTCCTACGGGGTGCAGTCACCGCCCCTGCACCCCCACCGCGGACACACAGAGGTCCGCGGGCACGGTCGGCCTCGGACCCGTCCTTGGGCCCGGCGCCGTGGGCTGGCATACGCCCCGTCGACAGGGGCCATGCGCGATGAAGTCAGCCTGGCGGCACCGTGTTTCGTCCAGGAACCAGTTCTGTTACCGAGACAGCACGTCCACGAGGAACGCCTCGGAAAGGCGCACACTGCGCCCCTCCCACACCACCGCCTCGCCCGCCACCAGGACCGTGTCCACGGTCCTGCTGCTCGCGCAGGTCAGCAGCGTTGCGCCCGGATCGCGCACCGGAAGGCACGCGTAGTCCCGCTCGAAGCGGTGCAGCACGAGGTCGGCCCTGGCACCGGCCACCACACCGTCCGCGCGGGAATCGAGCCCGAGCACCTCGTTGACGCCGCCGGCGGCGATGGCCAGCATCTCCGCGAAGCCGAGCAGATCGGCCCGCCGGTGCGCGGCCCGCTGCAGATACGCCCCGATCCGCATGGCCTCCAGAATGTCCTGGGTGTCGTTGCTGGCGGCCCCGTCGACCCCGAGCCCTACCCGAAGTCCCGCTTCCCGCATGGCGATCACGGGGGCGATGCCGCTGCCCAGCCGCATATTGCTGAGCGGATTGTAGGAGACGCCGACTCCATGCTGAGCGAGCGCCGCACGGCCCGCCGCGTCCAGCTCCACACAGTGCACGGCGAGCAGCCGCTCCCACAGGAATCCGGCCGTCTCCAGGTATTCCACGGCACCTTGACCGGTGTGCTCCCGGCACATCAAGTCGTCCGTCGCCGTCTCCAGGAGGTGGATCGACACCGGCAGATCCCGCTCTTCGGCGTACGTCCGTACCTGCCGCATTCCCGCAGGAGTAAGGCTGCGCGGATTGGGCACGGCGAGCCCCGCCGAGACGCGGCTGCCCGCCGTGGCGTCCACCAACTCGTCGGTGTGCGCGAAGGCGCTGTCCAGCGACTGCATGAGACGTGGATCGAAGCCCCACTTACGGGACGGGTCCGCCCGGTCGGCCACGCCGCGGCACAGCACCGCGCGGATCCCCGAGTCGTGCAGGGCGCGCAGCACCGCGTCGTGGATCTCGGCGGACGGGTTCGGCCACATGTGGTCCACCAGGGTGGTGGTGCCGCTGCGCAGGGCCTCCGTCGCCGCGGCGGCGGCCGCTGCGTAGGCGCGATCGGGAGTGAGCGCGACGGTCTCCTCGCCGACGGTTCGCAGCCAGGACAGCAGCGGCTCGCCTTCGCCGATGCCTCGCATGCACGCCTGGTGGAGGTGGGTGTGCGTGTTGACGAGGCCCGGGATCAGATGCCCGCCATCGGCCGCCAACACCCGCTGTCCACGGGGCAGTTCGCGGGCCCCGACAACCGCCGTCACCCGCCCGTTGGCCACGTGCACGTCCCGCGCGTCCAGCCACCGCCCACCGCTCCACACACAGACGTCGGTGATCGTGTCGACGTACATCAGGACTGCTCCTTGCGACAAGGGACGCGACAGGTATGGCCCGTGTGGTGGAACAGCAGATTCAGCGTGAAGGCGATGATCCCGGTCACCGCGATGCCGCTGTCCAGGACGGTGCGCAGGTACGACGGCAGCGGCGCGTAGAAGTCGGGCGCGCCGACCGGGATCATGCCGAGACCGAACGCGAGTGCCGCCGTCAGCAGATTGCGCCCGTCGGAGAGTTCGGCGCGGCTCAGGATTCGCAGCCCGACCGCGCCGACGGTGCCGAACGTCACGAGTGACACCCCGCCGAGCACAGGTCCCGGTACCGCCGCAACTGCCGCCCCGAATACGGGAACGAAGGCGAGCAGCACCATCAACGCGCCGGACAGCGCCACGACATGACGGCTCATCACCCGCGTCACGCTCAACAGACCGACGGACTGCCCGAACGTCACGATCGGGAACGACGAGAAACCGCCGGAGACCACGGTGGCCGCCCCATCGGCGCGCAGCGCCCTCACCACGGTCCCCGGGTCGTCGCCGCGCTCCACGATCTGTCCCACGGCAAGGGTGTCGCCCACCGACTCGACCATGTTGACCACCTGCACGACGAGCAGGGCGACGATCGCCGGCACGACGAACGTGGGCGCCCCGAACGCGATCGGATCCGGCACCGACAGGGCCTGCGCCTCGCCGACCGCCGAACCGTCGAACAGGCCCAGGGGTACGGCCAGAAGCGCACCAGCGGCCATCGCGACCAGCACGGAGAAGCGGGCCATGGCGGGGGGCGCCAGCCGTTCGACGAGGACGACAAGGGCGATGGTGACGGCGGCGAGGGCGAGCCCTCGCGCGCCGCTGCCGCCCTCGTTCCCGCTTCCGGTGATGAGCCCGGCCGCCGACGGCACCAGAGAGAACCCGATGACCGCGATGACCGAGCCGGTGACGAGCGGCGGAAACAGATGCAGGATCCGCCCGAACCATGGCGCGACCGCCACCGTCACGAGCCCGGCGACGATGGTCGCCCCGAACACTGCGGCCAGGCCGTGCTCCTGGCCGATGAGCACGGCCGGAGTGATCGCGGTGAACGTCGACCCCATCACGATCGGCAACCGCGCCCCGAACCACTTGAAACCGAGTGTCTGCAGCAGCGTCGCCAGACCGCTGACCAGAAGGTTCGCGCTGATCAGCAGCCGGATCCGATCGTCCGGCAGATCCAGCGCGACGCCCACGAGCAGCGGCATGGTGGCCAGGCCCGAGTAAGCGACGAGCACATGCTGCAGGCTCAGCGGCACCATGCGGTGCAGGGGCGGTCGTACGTCGACGGGGTGCGCGGCGGCTTCTGGGGCGCGCGTGTCGGCAGGAGGCTGCACAGCCATCCTTCCTCCTCAAAACGCGGTGAAAGGTGGCTGGTTAGCGCCGGACTGCCGGTCACCCGTCGGCCGTTGCAGCCATGACCGACGTGGGGGCGACCCTAGGAAGGGTGTGTTTCGCACGAATTTCTGCCAGGCAACGGCCACGGTGCCCTTCGGGCCCGTGTCTACGGCCGCACAGCAGGCGCAGCGAATAGGTGGCGGAGCCAGACGTGAGCGGGAGCGGCGGTCACAGCGGCGACCCGATGTACAGCGACCAGAACGTCATGCTGGGCATGCACCTGCGGCCCGGGTGACGCTGCGCTCGTGCATCAGGGACTCGATCGTGTTCTTGTGGCGGGAGCCGTGGAAGGTGAGGAGTCCTGGATCCGGGGTGATGCCGTAGTCCTCGTGCGCGCGGTGCCAGATCGAGTTGGTGTACTGGGGCATCGGCAATGCGGGCTGGAGCCCCTACGGACCCACCTACTGACCGCACGCTCGCCGGACTCCCGGCCCGCCAAACCGCGCTTGCGTAGCCCAGACACGATGGAGATCAGGTCTTGGATCGAGCTGCCCAACCGGTCGAGGGAGGGCACCACCAGGAAGGCGGCCGGGCCGGAGGTAGTCGAGGCACTTCCACAGTTCCTTACGCTCCGCGTTCTTGCCCAACTTCTTGTCGGCGAAGGCCCTCCCTGCTGCGCATGTCGTACTGTGCCGCCGCCCATAGGCTGGTTTTCTCGGGGCACGTTCGCGGAGGTCTTCCATGCCCCGAATCATCGGTCAGGCGCCATCTCGTTCGGTTTGGTGACTTCTCTGAACCAGTAATTGCGGTCCGTCGAGGCAGTCGGCAAACCTGTGGCGCATGCGTACCGTCCCGGGCCAGGATGCGGCTATGCGTCATGTCCAGAGCGATCCCGAGTTGCAGGATCTGGTTCGGCGGTTCGTCACGCCTGATCGGCGATACCTTCGGTTGGGCGGGGGCCTTCTGCGGCTGAACCCGGTCGAGCGCACCGCGTTTGTGCGGGATCTGGCTCAGGCTGCCTACGAGATCACTCCGGCGGAGCTCAGCATCCTCTTCGAGGGGTGGATGGCGCGAGTGCAAGACTGCCGCCTGGCTGGTGGCTGTGGCCCACAGGACCGAGTTCCGCGACCTCATCGGCCGGCTCCTACTGGCCAGCGAGGGGCCCTATGCGGGCGCGGCATACTGCGTCGCCCTTGCGAAGTTCGGCAGTGCAGCGGATGCCGAACTACTCAGCGCCTACCTTGATCACTACTTGTTGCGTCCCGACCTCGACTACGACCAGGCAGTCGTCCTTGGGACGCTCCTGTACCTCGATGAGATCCTCGGCTCCGAGTACACAACACGGTTCCTCGGCCCGGGCGGTCCCTGGGACCCATGGCTCGAAGTCCGGGCCGTGGCGGCCCTCGACCCGCAACACTGCCGACAGGCCGTGCAGCAACTCTGCGATTTCGTCGACGAGAGCGCTGAGGCCTTCGTCTCGCTGGACTGCGGGAGCTGATCATGACCGAGCGAGACATCATCCTCAACGAACTCGCCCAAGGCCTGCGCCCGATGTCACAGGGCATCGAGTGGTTCGACACCCGCGGCCCGGAGGAGCAGGCCGAGGTACTCCTGTCCTGCGCCATCACTGTGTGCAGGCCCGCGCCGTCACCGAAGACGGATCGGAGAGCATCCGCCGTGCCGGGCTGCGCCCGACGCACACGCCTGCGGTTCTGATCACCTTCGGCTCGATCGACCAGCAACTGGGGAAGATCGCCGGCCTCACCCCTGTCGATGAACGCCGCAAGGCGTTCCGGCTGCTGGTCGCGGTACTCGCGGTCGCGGACGAACGGCGCCGCGAACGCTTCTGCTCCGGCGGATGCGGTCACTGGTGGCACAACCTGCCCGTCGACGGCGGGTGATGACGAGTCCCCACGCCGCTGTTCTCTGCCCTTGGACTCCATCTGCGGCAAGACGGGCTGACGGCAGTGCTCATGCGCGCGTGCCGTCGGCGTCGGAGCCGATCACAGCGCTCAGGGCCCGCAAGGCGTCATCGTATTGGTGACGGTCGAACTGGAACGGACCGAATGCCACGTAGTCGCGGGTCTTGCGGTGCGGTTGTTCAAAGGCATCCCAGGTTACGAGGTCCGCCGTCGCGGTGATGCGGGCCATGAGCGGCCAGCACCCCCACTCGCCGCATTCACAACCGAGAACGGGTGTCTTCGGCCCCATCGCGCTAGGAGCGTGGGTCAGTAACTGTGACTGAGCACGCTGGTTGGCCGCTGAGCGCCGTAGTTGGCTCAGTGGCAGAGAGCACCTGTTCAGTCGAGGACCGCGGTGGCTTCGATCTCGACCAGATGGTCGGGGACATCCAGTGCCGCAACGCCTATCAGCGTGGTCGGCGGGGCCGGGGTGATCCCCAGCTTCGCGGCTGCCCGGGAGATCCCTTCCAGGAGCGGGGGCATCTTGTCGGGGGTCCAGTCGACGACGTAGAAGGTCAGCTTCGCCACGTCGTCGAAGGAGCCACCGACCTCGGCCAGGGCGGTGCCGACGTTGAGATAGCTCTGCTCGACCTGGGCGGCGAGGTCGCCTTCGCCGATCGTGACTCCCTCGGCGTCCCAGGCGACCTGCCCGGCGATAAAGACCAGCCTCGACCCGGATGCGATCGACACCTGCCGGTAGACGTCGATCTTGGGCAATCCGCTGGGGTTCATAAAGGTGATGGCCATGCTGCCTGTCTCCTCGTCCTGAGCGCCTGTGGGCTTGCGTCCGCGCCGACCAAGACGCTCACTCTCTTGTGGTTACTCAGGAACTGTAAGAGAGTTGACGCTGACGTGGAAGAACGCACTTTTCAGTGACTGGAGAACCTTATGGTGACCAAGCAGTTCACAGGCTCGCCCGAGGATGCAGACCTGGCGCGTGCGGGCTCCTTGGCGCGGGAGATCTTCTCCGACGTCGCCAACAAGTGGGCGTTCCTCATCGTCGAGGGTCTCGGTGATCGCACCCTGCGCTTCAGCGAGCTGCGGAACGAGATCGAGGGCATCAGCCACAAGATGCTCACCCAGAACCTGCGCATGCTGGAGCGCAACGGCCTGGTCGAGCGCACCGTGCACCCCACCGTCCCACCGCGGGTCGAATACACCCTCACCGAGCCGGGTCAAGCCCTGCGCGCAACGGTCGACGGAATGTGCGGCTGGACCCACCAGTACTTCGGTCACATCGAGGCCGCCCGCCGCCGCTTCGACGCCTGACGGCTGGCGCACGCGCCGCCGTGGGCCAGCCAGCTGCAATGCTCAGAGTGACCGGCAACCCGCGTGCGTCTGGTGATCAGTTGTGCGGGATGATCCCGGTATGCGCGATCAGGAGGGGCTGTTCGAGGTCGAGCCAGTCGAGGGCAAACAGCCGCCACGTCGTGCGGCGGCGGTGGACAAGCGATTCAGGTCGTTCGACCCGCACCAGGTCCTGCTGCTGCCGCCGTCGCTGGACGACTGGCTGCCCCAGGACCATCTGGCCCGCTTCGTCGCCGAGCTGGTCGACGACGTGCTGGACCTCGGACCGGTCCTGGCCGACTACACCGAGAAGCGGGGCTACCCGACCTACGACCCGCGGCTGATGGTGCGGCTGCTGATCTACGGCTACACCACCGGCGTCCGCTCGTCCCGGTCGATCGAGCGCAAGTGCGTGGACGATGTCGCATTCCGGTTCCTGGCCGCCGACCAGGCACCGGACTACCGCTCGATCGCCCGGTTCAGCCGCCGCCACCTGGACGCTCTCGCCGACCTGTTCACCCAGTCCCTGCACCTCGCGCAGAAGCTGGGCATGGTCAAGATGGGCCGCGTCGCCCTGGACGGCACCAAGCCCGAAGCCAATGCCTCCAAGCACAAGGCGATGAGCTACGGCCGCCTGGTCACCAAAGAAGAGCGCGTCGAAGCCGAGATCGCCGACCTGGAGGCCAAGACCCGGGCTCTGCTGGCCGACGCCGAGGCCACCGATGCGGCCGAGGACCAGGCATTCGGCCCCGACGGCAAAGACGTGGACCTCCCCGGCGAACTCGACCGCCGCGAGAAGCGCCTGGCCAGGATGCAGGCCGCTCGCGCCCAGATCGAGGCCGAGGTCGCCGACAAGGCCCGCCGCCACGCGCAGGACACCGAACGCCGCCGCCAAGAACGAGCCGGTACCAGCGACGAGCAGGCCGTCACCAACGCCGGCGAGAAGGCCGCCGCCAAGGCCAGGCCCAAGCCAACTTCACCGACCCCGACTCGCGGATCATGAAGAACAGCGACGGCGCCTACATCCAGGCCTACAACGCCCAGGCCGTCGTCGACGAGGCCCACCAGGTGATCACCGCAGCCGACGTGACCTGCAATCCCTCCGACGCTGAACTACACCGCGATGCTCGACCAGTCCGCGGCCAACACTGGCGCCCACCCCGAGCAGGCCCTCGTCGACGCCGGATACTGCTCCGAGGTCAACCTGGAAGCCGCCAAGGACCGGCAATTGGCCTGCGGCACCGACACGTTCATGGCCACCGGCCGACTCGCCCACGACGAGCAGGTCACGCCCGCACCTCGCGGACGCATCCCCAAGGACGCCACGCTGAAAGAGCGCATGGCACGCAAACTGCGGACCAAGCCCGGCCGCAAGGCCTACAGCCGCCGCAAGGCCATCGTCGAACCCGCCTTCGGTCAGATCATGACCTGCCAGAGCGGACGCCAGCTCCTCCTACGCGGTGAAGACGGCGCCCGAGGCGAGTGGCGCCTGCTGGCCGCCTGCCACAACCTCCGCAAGATCTTCCGGCACGTCGGAAGCGCCGGCATCACCGCAGCGATTGCCTGACCAGCCGGGCCGACCAGCCCCAAGCACCGAAATCCCAGGACCGCCGCCCACCTCACCAGTCCCGAAGCCACTCACCAGGCGACCGCAGTGAACCGCCGACCCGACCACCGGCCGGTTGCCCGTTACTGACCCACGCTCCTAGTGGACAGTCCGAGGAAGTGGTCCTGCATCGGACCGAACCGGAAGAACTTCGGGATCGGACCGCCGTACGCATCACCTGCAGGCTGCATCCCAGCCGCGATCTCGAACCCGTCGATCAGCCCGGTGAGTGGTGCTCCGTCGATGTGGGGGACGACCACGAGCGGACCGCCGTCGCCACGGTGCTGGCAGTCGAACCGGATCTCATTGCTGATCCCGTGATTGTCTCAGCGACGCTGTTCCCTCCTTCAGGGCGGTTCGAGCCGGGGCCTTGCGCGGCATGCCGAGGTTGATCGCCATGCCGCCGGATGAGGAGTCGATCTGGTCGATTTTGGATTGGGCGCCGGCGAGACAGACGCGGAGCCCCTCGATTTCTCCGAGCCAGCCTTCCCGCTCGGCTTCCGTGATGCGGTCGAGGAGGTTGCCGTGGATCTCCACGAGCCGACCGCGCTGTGCCGGGTCGGGCCGGAGGAGGGAGCAGCGGACGCAGGCGTGTTCGTGGATGCAGGCGGTGCCATAGGCGCGGGCGCAGGTGCCGACGGAGAGCTTGCGGCGTTCGAAGTGGCCGAGGAAGTCCTCCCACTCGGCGTCGGTCGGGGTTCGGTACTCCTCAGCCGGCCTGAGGGTGCGGCGGCGGGCGATGAAGGCGCGGTGGGCTTCGATGGTCTCTTCCGGATAGATCGCGTTGTAGCCCATCGTGGTGTTGATGTTGGCGTGACCGGCGATGACCTGCGCGATGTGAGGCGGGAGGCCGGAGCGGATGGCATCGGTGATGAACAGACGGCAGAAGTCGTGCGGCGCGAAGACCAGAGGTTGGCCGGTTGAGTCGGTGAGGCCGATGAAGGCGAGGACCTCTCCCAGCGCGCTGCGGATGAACTCGCCCGACATGCGGGATCTCTCGCCGCCGCGGTCCCACTGGAACAGCAGCGGGGACGGTGGGTTCCAGACGCGTTCCTCATAGTCGTAGGCGGACAGGAGCGGGAGGGCACCGGTCCGCGGGTCGCGGACACGTCGGATGATTGTGGCCAGGACGTCGGCCAGTTCCGGGCTGACGAGCACGACTCGCTCTTGGTCGGTCTTGGAGGGAGCGATCTGCAACAGTGGGACGATCTCGCCGGTGGTCGGCAGCCGGTACTGGATCATCGCGTGATGGCTGATCTCCAGCATCTCCTTGATGCGGGCGCCGGTGTGGCGGAGGAATTCCACCGCGGCCCAGGCCCAGAACGCGCGATGCTCGGCCTGGCCGAAATGGCGAAGAGTGCCATGCTCGTCCCTCGCGCCAGCGGTCGTCGCGTTTTTGGTACGGACGAAGACCGCGTCACCGATCGTGAAGGTGGCACCGGGCGGAACGGCGAGCAGGGCCTGAAGACGGGCCGAATGCTGGGCGTGGTGATCGGCCGCAGCCCGGACGAAGGTCTCCAGGACGGGCAGTCGCTCGCGCGTTCGCTGGTCCATGCGGGCCCTGCGCCGCTTTACGCGCTTGCGGTTGGAGACTTCAGCCTCCTTGATCGGGCAGGGCGCTGCCCAGGGTCCCCACCGGGTGGGTTCTTCGGCCGCCCTGGACATCGCGGAGATCGTCCGCCAGCTCCTGGAAGAGGGCTGGGAGATCGACCCGGAGGACCTGGCCCACATCTCGCCGTACCTGACCGAGCACATCAAATGGTTCGGCGAGTACTCCACCCACGAACTCGGCATCCAGCCCGAGGCGTACGACCGGAAACTCGACGTCGACTTCACCCAGCTCCGCGACCAGGACCGGCCGCGCCTCCGGTTTCAGCACAGCCGCCCTGACCGCGTTCTCTGTGAAGGACTCTGTCATGCCCGTTGAGCAGTACGGCCCTCGGCCTCGCTCACATTCGGCAGGAGATGAGCGTCACGCCGGTGGCCGGGTGAGTTTGGCGGCCACGGCGTCCAGGACCCAGTCCAGGCCGGTCGCGAAGGATGTCTCGGCGTCCACGTCCGTGCCGTCGTACACGGCCTTGGCCAGCGCCGGGAAGCGGCCCGTGGCCAACATTCTCGTCACATGCGGGCCGGAGGCGCGCTGCCAGTCGAGCTTGGACAGGCCCGTGGCGCGCTCGGCCCGCAGGTTCGCGATCTCGCGCCTGATCGCGCCGGTGAAGTAGGCGCTGACAGTCTCCACGGCGTGCATGACGGTGTCGATGTCGGCGAGGCCGTCGAGGGCGGCCAGCGTGGCCTCGGTTACGGCGAGGCCGTTCGGGCCCAGGGTTGGGCGGCCGCCGAGCAGGTCGGCCAGCCATTCATGACGGAGAGCGGCCTGCCTGGTGCGATGGGCGAGGATACGTAGCGCCTCCCGCCATTCACCGTGCTGCTCTTCGGGGAGAATCTCGGCCTGGACCTCGTCCACCATGAGGTCGAACAGCTCCTGCTTGGTGGAGATGTATCCGTACAGCCGCATCGGGCCGGCGTTCAGGCGGGCGGCGACCTTGCGCACCGACACCGCCTCCAGCCCGCCCTCGTCGGCCAGCACGATGGCGGCGGCGACGATCCGCTCCCGGTCGAGCGGCACAGGTTGAGCCGGCGGCTCCGGCCGGTCCCACACAGTCATGGTCACACCGTTCTGTTGCGATGCAGAGCAATAGGGAAATACAGTGTATCGACATGAGACATCGTATCGCCGTGGTCGGGAGCGGTCCTGCCGGCCTTACCTTCGCCCGCGTCCTGCACCGCCATGGCTACCCCGTCACCGTCCTCGAACGCGATCCCGCCCCCGACGCCCGCCCTCCGGGCGGCACTCTGGACCTGCACGAAGGGCTGGGCCAGCTCGCGCTGGACAAGGCGGGGCTGCTGGCGGAGTTCCAGGCGCTGTCTCGCCCCGAGGGGCAGGCCATGCGCATCCTGGACACGGACGGGACCGTCTTGCGCGACTGGCGACCCCGTCCAGATGACCGGGCCAATCCCGAGATCGACCGCGGGCAACTCCGTGACCTGCTGCTCGGCCCTCTCGACGTCCAGTGGGGTCGGGGCGTGACGCAGGCGGTGCCGGGGTCCCGGGATGGCGTACTGGTCCATTTCGCGGACGGGCGACAGGAGACGTTCGACCTCGTGGTCGGCGCGGACGGCGCCTGGTCCCGGATCCGCCCGGCAGTCACATCGGTGACGCCGCACTACACCGGCGTCACCTCGATCGAGACCTCCCTCGACGACGTCGACACCCGCCACCCTGACCTTGCCCGGTTGATCGGCGACGGTTCCGTGGCTGTGTACGGCGTGAACCGAAGCCTCGTCGCCCAGCGCAACAGCGGCGGCCACGTGAAGGTGTACACCAAATTCCGTGCCCCGCTGGACTGGCACACGAACCTGGACCTGGCCGACGCCGAGGCCGTGCGATCGAGCCTGCTGGCTCTGTTCGACGGCTGGGCCGCTCCCGTCCTCGACCTCCTCTGCCACGGCACTGCGTTCGTCCACCGCCCCTTCTACGTCCTGCCCGTGTCCCATACCTGGACCCACGTCTTCGGGGTGACGCTCCTGGGCGACGCCGCCCATCTGATGCCCCCGTTGGGGGTGGGCGCGAACCTCGCGATGCTGGAAGGCGCCGAACTCGCCGAGTCCATCGCCGCGGCCCCCGGCCCTGGAGATCTGGACGAGGCCGTCCGCGCCTTCGAGGAACGGATGTGGGCACGGGCCGGCAGGTGGGCGAAGATCACGATGGCTGGTCTGGAACGCCTCGTGAGCCCGGACCCCGCCGAAGCCCTCGCCCTCTTCGACCAAGTCCAGCCATCCTGACTGCCAAGCGCGAGAGCACCGGCACCGGCAACTCGCCACGGCTTCACGGGTCAGTACGGCACCGTCACGGTCCCTTCCGACAAAACCACCGTTAGACGAACGCACGGACGCCTGCACCGACCGCCCGTAAGCTTGTTCCTTAACGTCGAGCTTGATCGCGTTCGATCAGCGTCTCGGGTCGTTTGATGGTTTTCCCCACGTCGTAGCGGGTGGCGGGGTGGCGGTTCTTCGAGCCTGGGGGCCGCCTGGGGCCGGGCCGTGTGGGTTTGGGAACTCTGGCCGGATTGGTCAGGCGGGGCCGGATGTTCCGGAATGCTCGGCGGACCCGGGTCGGGGTCATGGTGGTGCCGGGGAGGGTGCTCTTCTCCCATGGCTTGCGCTGGTCAGTGGCGGCGGGGGCGGCAAGGCGGAGCTGGGTGTGGACGGCGATCACGAGCCAGGTCCAGCGGTCGGCCGCCAGCGGGTTCCGCAGGCGCGGACGCGTCCAGCCCAGATCCTGTTTGAAGTAGCGAAAGGTGTGCTCCAGGTCGAATCTACGCAGGTAGCAGGACCAGGCTTGGTCCACGTCGGTGGTGGTGGCACCGGTTTTCGAGGACCACAGCCACAGTGGTGGTGCGTCACGATCGCCGGGCAGGCGGTCGACTTTCAGGCGGATCAGAGTGCCCTCGACCAGGGGGAGTTCGCCGTCATGGTCGAGCCAGGAGGAGCGGTGGGTGAGCCGGGGGTGGACCCTGTCCCAGGCTTGGGCCTGGGCTTTTCCATAGCGCTCGGTGTCATTGAGTCTCACCAGTGCGGGCACGGGCCAGGTATCCGGCTTGGCCAGCCGCAGTTCCGCGCCGTGCTTCGGCGGGCGTCCCAAGGGTTGGTAGGTGAAGGACAGCGGCCGCGGCGGAACCCTCAGCACTCGGTCGGAGCGTAGACGGCCGACCAGTTCGACGGGCAGGTCCCGCAGCACCCAGGCCAGGCGGGTCACGTCGTAGCCAGCGTCCATCACCACCAGCATCTCCGGGTCGCCGGTCAGCCACTGGCCTTCGCGCACCAGGCGCTCGACCACCGCGCGTAGCTGGGTGGCGGTGACGGCGGTGGCGTCGTCCTCGGGGCCCAGGCGAACCGCGTCCAGGACGGCAGTCCACGACGATGGGCCCGGGGACAGGGCGGCGACCAGGGAATAGGGCCAGCCCGGGATGATCTGGGCGGTGCTGCGGGAGCGGCCGTGGACGTGGCAGAACAGTCGCTCCGGTGAGCAGGCCGCGTCGCTGCGCAACCACGGAGATACGTCAACGCTCAGCACGATCCTTCCACTCTCGAAGCGCGGCAGCGGCAGGCGGGTCAGCAGGTCGCGGAGTCGATCGGTGTCCAGGCGGCCGTCATTCAAAGCCGCGTAGAAGGAGCCGTATCCGCGGCGGTGTTCAGCGGTCAGCGACAGCTCCACCGGTGTGCGGGCCGGGCCGTCCGCACACAGCAAGGCGTCCGTCAGGTCGAAGAATGCGTCTGCCCGCGCCGTCAGGCAGTTGTAGAAGTTCGCTCGAAAGCTCGACAGCTCTGCGAGCGGTTCCCGATCATCGCCGGGTTCCGGCACTTTCACTCCCCAGGGCCCTGCAGCTGATTGCTGTTCAGGGATGGGGGTTCGTTTTATTTCGGCAGGCCGCTGCGGGTCTTCTGGCGAGGTCGTGGCTCATTGAGCCTTTTCCAACGTCCCAAGTCACAAACAGCGCTCCCTGCCCCGCCGGCTACGGCGTGGCCGCCTTCCGCAGGCGTAGTTGAGGTGTCAGGGCTCGGCTGCGAGCGCGTCCTGGCGCGGCTTGAGCCTGACGTCGACCCGAGAGAGGGTCAGATCCCGGCTCAAGCCGCCGCGCAGGGGCCGAATCCACGTGGGAGGCGCGCGACGGCGGGGGCGGCCAGGGTGAACGCGACCGGGGTACCCGGTGCGCCTTCTGGATCGGGTTTGCGGGAGTGGGCGCCGCCTGCGGCGTGTTCCTGCGGGGCAGCATCGGAGGCCGCATCGGCTCCGGCGTCATCGCCGTACTGCTCCTGGTTCGCTCGCGAAGTCTGGCGCGGCCCCAGGAATCCGAAGCCCGATGAGCCCCGTGAGTTCCCAGAGCGCCCTTGGCAGCGATAGGGGGGTGGGTGCCCGGGCGGCTCATGCGAGCAGAGGCAGACCCGTCACGGGGGGGAAAACGAGCCTGCGCCTGCACGTCGGCGCCCGCGTACCTCCCCGGAGAGCAGGCGCCCTGACCCCGCCCGGGGGCCACACTCTCCTCAGCGGATCATGAGGCGGGAGCGTCACGGGTTACGGCTGAGGGTCACCAGACCTACGCCCTTGTGGGGACGGGAACTTGCCTCCGTCACAAATCGGCCACGACTCATGCGCATACCCTCGCCGTACGGGCGGTACCTCCCCACACTGGCGGCGCTCAGTACTGTCCTTGGGGGGACCATGCACGCCAGAACTGCGCTCATCACCGTCGCCATCCTCGCGGCGACACTCACCGCATGCGCCGGGGCAGACCACCAGCAAGGCAAGGCCGAACGAGCCACGGCCGGCGCCCCCAGCTCATCCAAGTCGCCCGACTGCGGCCCCGACTCGACGCTCTCGCAGTCCGACTGGATCGATCAGTGTTCCAGCGCGACACCGGCCGACAAGCAGCCGAACACCGAACTCGCGGTCGGCGACACGTTCGCCTACAACGACGGCGTGAAAGTCACCATCACCAACATCCGCAGGCTCACACAGTTCGGCGAGTGGGACGACCGCCCCGAAGCCGGTCAGACCGGGTACCGCGTGACCTGGAGCATCACTAACGGCACCAAGAAGCCACTCGACCTCGACCAGCGGTCCGAGAGCGAACAGGGGGCCACCAACGGCGGCGAGGTGACCATGCTGTCCGTTGAGAAGGGCTCACGATCCATGACGGGACGCATTGCGCCGGCGCAGACCGGAACCTTCACCAGCGAGAGCGCCCTCGACAAGACGTATGGGACCAAGGTTGTGGTCACCATGACCCGCATGGACGAGCAAGCCGACCTGCTGGCCGAAGACCCGCACTGGACCGGGACGATCAATTAGTCCGGCGTCTGCGCCAGCGGCGCGCCTTCCACCAGGCGGGCCGGTATACCTGCCACCACTTCGGCAGGTACCACAGATCATCTCGGCAGATGTCGGTGAACTCGCGCTGCGCCTCGACCACCGAGGTAATGGCTTCGTCGGCCTGTAGGCCACCGCCGGCCAGGGGCCGCTATTGCGGACACTCGCGTCAGGACCTTGTTCGCGGCTTCCAGCGGCTCAGGATTGGCGACCAGGCGCAGCTCCAAGTACGCCTGCAGCAACTCGCTTTGGGTGGCGCGGAGCAAGTTCAGATACTCCCTTGCTCGGGCCAGAGTGCCAGGCGTCGCGAGCTTCCGCTCGAAGCGGCCGAGGACGATCGCGGGATCGAGGTGCCCTTCGAGGCGAATCATGTTCGCCACGGAGTGCACCTCGATCACTGCCGCCTGGAACCGGCGCCTTCACGACCTCGGCGCGCACAGCGGCAGCCCACTCGATGAGGAGAGCCTCGTACTCCCGCCGCTCGGCCGCCGACAGAGTGCCGCCCGCACGCAGTCACAGGCTGCGGATCTGCTCGTTCAGATCGGCAGCAGACCGCGCGGAACCAGGGCGTTCGGGGCTGCGGGACATGTCTACAGACTACGGTCGAACACTGACAACGGGCCTACCTGCGTGACACCGTAGGCTCCCAGGCGTGATTGACACCATCCTGTTCGACGTCGGCGAGACGATCACCCGAGACGACCGCTATTGGGCTTCCTGGGCCGACTGGCTTGGCGTATCGCGGCACACGCTCTCCGCCCTCGTCGGGGCTGTCGTCGCCCAAGGTCATGACAACGCCGCAGCACTTCGACTCATCCGGCCAGGCATCGACATTGCCGCCGAGTACGCGGCCCGCGAGGCAGCCGGCCGCGGCGAGCACCTCGATGAGACGGACCTTTACCGCGACGTCCGCCCCACTCTGACCGCGCTGCGCGAGAACGGAGTCCGCGTCGTCATCGCAGGCAACCAGACGGCGCGAGCAGGCCAGTTGCTGCGAGCGCTCGACCTGCCAGCAGACCTCATTGTCACCTCCGAGGAGCTGGGCGTCGCCAAGCCCGCACCAGAGTTCTTCCAGCGCGCCTTGGAGCTCGCGCAGGCCCCGGCCGACACGGCGCTCTACGTGGGCGATCACCCGGCGAACGACGTCCGCCCCGCACGTGCGGCAGGCCTGCGTGTCGCGCATCTGCGGCGGGGACCGTGGGGGCATCTGTGGGCCGACGATCCGGCGGTCGTCAAGGAAGCGGACTGGCGCATCGAGACCCTGAGCCAGCTGATCGAGATTGCTGCACGCTGACCTCAACGAAGCGGCCCCACCGAGCTGGTGGGGCCGTTCGCGTACACGC
The DNA here is from genome assembly GCF_041053055.1 of Streptomyces sp. R41. Lineage (NCBI taxonomy): Bacteria > Bacillati > Actinomycetota > Actinomycetes > Kitasatosporales > Streptomycetaceae > Streptomyces > Streptomyces sp. R41. The sequence goes on along the minus strand of NZ_CP163443.1, from coordinate 1,047,526 downwards.
AGCGTCTCCGCGCGAGTACCGTTCGGAGTGGATGCCCGAACTGGAGACAGTATGCCCGCACACACCGACGGCGGAGTAGGCAGACGAATCGCCTACTACCGCAGCGTCGTCCGTCCGAAGATGACGCAGCAGGAACTCGCGGATGCGGCCCGAGTCGCCCTCGGGACGGTCCGCAAGATCGAGCGAGGAGAGCGAGGCGTCACCGGCGCGACGCTGGAGGCCATCGCCGGAGCTCTCGGCGTCGACCCGTCTCGCCTGCGTAGCGACCGCGGCCCCGCCCACACAGAGGTCCGCGAAGCGTTACCGGCTCTCTCCGCTGCTATCGTCACCTACGATCTGCCCGAAGACGGGCCAGTCCGTCCCATGCATGAACTGCGGATAGCGGTAGACGAGGCCGCCAAGTGGCGACTCGGCGCCCAGTACACACGCATCGCCCGCAGGCTTCCCGCACTCCTCAGTGAACTCGCTCGCGCCTACCACGCGGCGCCCGCACACGAGCGGGCCGACGCGGCCAGCCTTGTGGTCAGCGCCTACCGCTCGGCCGACGCTGTCGCCTACAAGTTCGGCGCCCGCGACCTCTCCGCACGCATGGTCGACATCATGCGGTGGGCCAGCCCAGAGGCCGAAGACCCACTGCTCGCCGCCTCCGTCGCCTACGTCCGCACCGAGACCTACTTCGCCGCGCGGGCGCACGCTGCCGGGCTCCGCTCCCTGGAGCTCGCGCTCGACGCCGCCCCGGAGCCCACTACCCCAACGGAGACCGCGGCGCGCGGAGCCCTCCATATGCGAGCCGCCGTCATCGCCGGCCGGTCCTCCGACGCGGACGCCGCAGAGACACACCTGAGCGAGTCCCGCGCCCTTGCCGATCGAGTACCCGAAGACGTCTACTACGGCACAGCCTTCGGACCCGACTCCGTAAGGACCCACGAGGTGTCCGTTGCCGTCAGTCTCGGTGGGGACCACGTCGGCCAGGCGCTCGACGTTGCCCGCGAATGGAAGCCGCCCGCCAGCCTGCCAGCCGAGCGGCGCAGCGGTTTCTACATCGAACTCGCCCGTGCCCAGCTGTGGGCGGGAGTCGCTGATGACGCCTTCGAGTCGCTGAAGGTCGCCCGTCGCATCGCCCCACAGCACACGCGCGAACACCCCTGGGTCCGCGAAGACGCCGCCACGCTCCGTCGGCTGAAGCGGGCCGACTCCGAGACGCTCACCAACTTCGCTGAGTGGTGCGCCGCCACCTGACCTGTACCCCAACTACCCCTCGCCGGGGTACTTGTGGCTCCTCCATGCCCCCACCATCTGTCCCACGCGCAGGAATCGGCAGATGGGAATGGGGATGCCTGATGCACTCCCGCTCGCTCGGGCGGTCGTCGACCCCTCAGTGAGCATCGTCCGCCTTCACGGCGAGGCGTGCTTCTACTGCGGTGCCGTCAACCTGCCCCTGCGCGCTGCCGGCGTGGTGGTCGTCCGCGGCAGCAGCCGCGAGTGGCTCATCGTCACCTGCGGCTGCCGCCCTGGCAGGGCGCCTGCGCACCCGGCGGAAAGCATCAGTCCCCGCGAGCCGCGCGAACGGCCCCGGGGCATGGCCAACGCTCAAACCAGCGAGGGAGCGTCGACGCGATGAACGGTACAGCCCGGCATCACCCGCGCCCACAGGGCGCAAAGATGACGATCTCGGTCTACACGGTCACCCGCGAGGGTATCGTCAGCCCGCCGCGCGCCACGGTGAGCGTGCCCCGTGACTACATGCCTGAGCAGGAAGGGATGAACACGAGGTTCCCGGACTGCGCCTGCCCGCTTCACGGGCAGGCAGGTGGAATCCGGTGAAGGCCGTCGCAGTGCCTGGTGCCAGTCCCGTGGACTTGGCCACCATGCGCCAGACCATCGCTCTTCTTCTGCCGCCCGACGAGGACGCGACCACCGTCCAGGGCGTGGGCGCACTCACGCACACCCTGCGCGGACACATGGAGCTCCTCATCCCCGAGGTCGAGGTCGCTGCGCTCAAGCAGCCCAAAGACGACATCCCCCGGTACTGCGCGCTCGCCTGCATCGGTGAGGCCCGAGGAAAGCTTCGCGCCACACCTGGCCCCGGCGCACACGGAGCCCTCGCATACGCCCGGAAGCTGAGCCGCTCGCTCGCTGCCCTGTGTGACCACTACGAGGCGCTGACCGGCGTCACGATGTGCCTGACCTGCGACAAGCCGATCAGGCAGGGCGAGGACTCGCAGCCCTACGACAACGTCAGCCAGTCCGGAGGCGCAGCCACAGCTGGCCAGATTCACAGCAGTTGCGCCAACACGGTGCGCCGTCACTGACGACCGCGCACCCTGCCCGCCCCGGCAACAGGGGCCCTAAGGCGGCCGTCCGGGTCAGGGCCGCACCCACAGATGCCCGTCCCGTCGGAGGTCCCGGAAGGACTCCGGCGGGACGGGTGCCAAGCGCCGCCCCGGGCCCCAACCCTGGACAGGTCGAGCCCCGGGGCGGCTCCTCCGCAAGGCACGGCACGACACCCCAGAAGGGAACGTCCATGACCGTCACCCTCGAACAACCCGCCCGCACTGGTACACGGGACCCGAAGGAACTCCTCAACGCGGTCGCCCCGCACATCACCGAGCTGACCGTGAACGTCTTCGACTCCGCCATGAGCATCTGGGACCGCGAAATCGCGCTGCTTCTGCGCGACCACACCATGGTCCGCGACATGGCCGAACGGATCCTCTCCAACGGCGTGATGTACGTCATGGGTTCAATCGAAAACCCGGACGTGCACCTCGGCGTCGGCAAGCTCGTCGACATCGGCGTCCACCAGCTGATCCTCGACACACCTGTCTGGTGGGGCATCTGCCGCCTCTACAACGGCGGCCGGTTCAAGCATCACGCACCGTTCATCGAGCGCCGCAGCGACGGCCTGTGCCTGCGCACCGGCGACTTCCTCAAGAGCCAGGGATGGGCCATCGACGAAGAGCTATGGGCCATCGACGGCGCGGACTGCTCACCTTGCGACGACAAGGTCCCCGACAGCCACTGAGCCGCTACAGTCGCCCCCGTCCTCACGGCTCCCGAGGGCGGGGGCTCCCGCATCCCGACGACCAGAGGAACAACTGTGCCCGTACCCCACGACATCCCCGCCGAGACCGAACTGTGGGACACCTACGCCAAAAGCGCGTTCGACGCGGACGCCGAGCCCTCGTTCTGCTGGACGCAGTACGCCGGCCACGGCCCCGGCCCTGAACTCCTTGGCACCCCGGAATCGGTGCTGGAGATCGGCTGCGGCACCGGCCGCGCCCTCGCCCACCTCGCGCAGGAGGGGGTGAAGGCGGCCGGTGTCGACCTGTCGCCGCGCATGACGGAACTCGCGGGCGAGCGGTGGGCGCCGCTCGGTGTGCGCATCGAGCAGGGCGAGGTCCTCGACTGGCTCACCGCCGACGGCGCCCGGTACGACGCGGTGTACTCGATCTTCGGTGCGGTCTGGTTCACCGACCCGTCCCGGCTGTTCCCGCTCGTGCGCGAGCACTTGGCGTCGGGTGGTGTCTTCGTATTCTCCCAGCCGCCCGCGATCCCGGGCGCGTACGGTCCGCAGGGCATGTACAAGGGCGGCTTCGCGGGCAAGGCCATGTTCACCTATCGCTACAGCTACCGCCCCGCGGTGTGGGAGCGCCTGCTGCTCTCTGCCGGATTCACTAGCGCGGAGGCGCGCATCATCGACGCACCGAAGCCGGGGCACATCGGCACGCTGCTGGTGCGCGCCGAGGCGTAACGGGCTCAGTCGACGAGGACGGAGACGCGCTGGTCGAGGGCGGCGGCGATCCTCAGCACACCAGACGGGCCGCGGCCAGCACCGCGGCGGTGGCCCCGGATGTCCACAGCGACGGTCTTGCCGACGCTCTCCACGTGTTAGCGAAGCAGCTGGCTGCCCAGGGATCGGGATCGTGGTCGGGATCCCTGGAAGCGCTGAAGGCCCTTCAGGAGTCGGTTGCGTTGTGGCGCGGCTTGGTGGAGGTGGCCCCGGACGCCCATACCGCCGGTCTTGCCGAAGCGCTTCGCGAGCTCGCGAAGCGGCAGGCTGCAATGGGGCTGCCGACGAAGGGGATGGAAGCTGTGCAGGAGTCGGTTGCGTTATGGCGGGGGTTGGTGGAAGTGGCCCCGGACGCCCATACCGCCGGTCTTGCCGACGCCTTACGCGAGCTCGGAGAGCAGAGGGCTGCGGTGGGGCAGTGGGAGGTAGCACTGGAAGCTGCCCAGGAGTCGGTGGACCTATGGCGGGACTTGGTGAGAGTGGCCCCAGACGCCCACACCATCGGTCTTGCCGACGCTCTACACAAGCTCGCAATGCGGCTGCCTGCGCTGGGGAGGTGGGACGATTCGCTTGAGGCCACCCGGGAGTCGGTTGAGCTGTGGCGAGGGCTGGTGGAGGTGGCCCCGGACGCCCACATCATCGGTCTCGCCAGCGTCTTGCACAGCTTCGGTACGGACCTAGGTGAGGCAGGTCGGTCGGCGGAAGCACTGCAAGTCGTCCAGGAGTCTGCATCCCTGCTGCGGGGGGTTATCGGGCAGAAGGGCCATGCCTCAAAACTTGCTGCCGTCTCGCACACCCTCGGGGTGCTGTTGGATGCTGTAGGGCGGCCGGCGGAGGGGCTGGAAGCCATCCAAGAGTCCGTTGAACTGTGGCGGGGACTGGTGCGGGGGCTTCAATACACCACCGATCTCGCCCGTGCCCTGCTCGTTCTCGGAGCCATGCTGCACGAGGCAGGACGACGGATGGAAGGCTTAGAGGCTGCTGCGGAGGCACTTCATCTATACCGCAAATTGGTTGAAGTGGAAGGAAACGTCCACACTCCCGACCTCGCCGCCGCCCTGTACAACATTGGCGTGCAACAGCAGGGGGTGGGACAACGGGTGAAAGCCATTGATGCTGCGCGGGAAGCGGTTCAGCTCTTCGAAGCGCTGCATGGACGGCTGCCGCATGCTTACAAAGGCAAATTGGCTGCTGCCAAAGCATTCCTTCACTCCATCGCCTGACCTCGGTTGCCAGGCCTCCGCGGCTGCGGGGTCGGCGTGTTGCTCGTTGCGCAGTTGCTGCTCTTACCGGCCGGGTTCGTCACTGTTGGCGAGCCACGGGCCGGTCATGGTGGTAGACCACCAAGTCCAGCCGGTGCCACCCCTCCGAGGCCTGAGCCTGGAGCAGAACCGGCAGATCAACCTCGTGTTCGGCCGCGGCCGCGGCATCCGCGTCGAGCCCGGCCGAGATGAGGAGTTCGACCAGCTACATACCGACTACTTCGCCGTCTGGGACCGATCCCGCGCGAACGCGGCCGCCGTGCTTGCCCTGCTGTGGGCCCGCATGCGGCCCCGCACCGATCCTGGTCGTGTCCCACCAAGTGGTGTGGGCGACCGGCCTACCGCCAGTGGGTGTGAGCGCCGAGCGTTAGGTTCTGCTCGCGGGGGCTGCCATCGCGGCGGACCACCATGCAGGGAGGGCCGCTTGATGAACCGGAGATGTACGGAGAACGGGCTGCGCTGGATAGCCAATGTCTACAACATCAGCTTCACGCTCACACTCAGCGAGGGTCTCTCGCCGTACGAGCTGCTGCGCAGCGTCGGCGCCGAGGAGCGTCACATTGTCCCGCTGACCCGCTCCGCGGCACACGAGCTGCTGCTCAGGGATGAGGAGGACCACATCAGTGACCTCGACTTCCTGGACTGGGAAGACGAAGCGGCGATTGCCCGGCTGACGAACGGGGGTTTTCTGCCCGCCCCGCCGGACACCATCGTCCGAGCGGGCTCGGTGGCGGGCTGGGCGTATGCGCTGGAGGAATTCCACTGCCATACGGGGACCTACCTGGCGGCGCTGTCCCAGCGCGGGCGGGCGTTTTGCATCCATCGCAACGCGAAGGGCTTCAGCCGCGTCGACTACGCCCTCCACGGCGAGCCGGTGACGTCCTTCGAGCCCGGCCAGCCGCACCTTACGAACGGCGCCCCAGCCGAAGTGGCGCTTGGCTTCGTTCACAGCGGTAACGAGGTGGGCGACGTCGCGTTCCTGCGGTTCCTGGAGGGCGAGCTTGGCATCTACCTCCCGTGGGAGAAGACGGAGGCAGAGCTGCCGGCAGCCGCGTTCACCTGACGGCGCCTTCAGGTAGCCACGTCCACCCAAGAAGGGTCATGTCCCGCTACACCACTTGGCGGGACGCCATCCCGATCCTGTTCCTGTCACGGAGCCGCACCTGCGCCGACTTCCCCAGAGGGCGAGCGCGTTAAGGGTGGGTGTGGCACCGTGGACGCAGGCCTGGTCCGTCACTCCCCCCGTGGTGGCGGAGCAGGCCTCACTGCGTGCTGGAGGACTCAGTTACGGCCGTGGCGGGTCGAGGGGGAGAGCCTGCCGGAGGTCGGCATACAGGCGGATCCGTACACCGGGCTGGCCCGGGTCCCCGGTGGCGCGGTCGGTGGTCGCGGTCGCGCACATCTGGGCGACCCAGTTACGGCGTAAAGAGGGTGAGCTCCCGCAGCTGACACTGGTGCGCATCAAGCACGCAAGTGATCACTTTTCGTCGACGATCCACGACAAGCGGACCCGAAGAGTCACAACCTGCGGCGCATCGTGGGAGTGTGAGATCTGCTCAGTTGTGAGGCTCAGATGGGGGAGTGGGACGTGAGTACGGGGAGCGGCGAAATACCCCGCCCGGCTCGGGGAGACCGGATCCTGCTGACTCGGACACACCGGATTCTCATCGGCGTGGTCGTCACCGGTGCGGTCATCATCGCCGGTATCGGCTTCACGGGCTCGTACGCCGCCGTCCGCCAACTTGCCGTCAAGAAGGGCTTCGGGAACTTCGCCTACGTCTTCCCGATCGGCATCGACGCGGGCATCTGCGTCCTGCTCGCCCTGGACCTGCTCCTGACCTGGATCAGGATTCCCTTCCCGCTCCTGCGTCAGACGGCTTGGCTGCTGACGGCGGCGACGATCGCGTTCAACGGCGCGGCGGCCTGGCCGGACCCGCTGGGCACCGGCATGCACGCCGTCATCCCGATCCTCTTCGTCGTGACCGTCGAGGCGGCCCGGCACGCGATCGGCCGCATCGCGGACATCACCGCCGACAAGCACATGGAGGGCGTCCGCCTCACCCGCTGGCTGCTCTCCCCCCTCCCCACCTTCTTGTTGTGGCGCCGCATGAAGCTGTGGGAACTGCGCTCCTACGAGCAGGTCATCAAGCTGGAGCAGGAGCGCCTCGTCTACCAGGCCCGCCTGCGCTCCCGCTTCGGCCGCGCCTGGCGGCGCAAGGCCCCGGTCGAGGCCATGATGCCGCTGCGGCTCGCCCGCTACGGCGTCCCCCTCGCCGAGACAGCGCCCGCCGGCCTGGCCGCCGCCGGCATCGACGAGCCACCGATCCAGTTCACCGTCGAGCGGCCCCCGGTTGCGGCCCAGAGGCAGAGCCCCGTACGGGCCACCGCGGACCAGGAGAGGGAACTGGCGCAGCCGGGGAGCGCCGAGCCGCACCCCGTGCGGCAGGACCCGCTCGCAGAACTGGACAAGTCTCACGGCCCGGAGGGGGCGGACGAGCGGAGCGTCGGGCGGCTTGCCGACGCCTACCAGTCCTGGCTCGCCAACTTCGAGTCCGAGCCCACGCCCGCTCAGTTCGCCTTCTGGCTCCAAGACGAGTACGGCATCTCCACCGCAGCCGGCGGCCCGCTCTCCGATGAACAACTGCAGCCGCTGCTCCGGGTCCTGAAGCAGCGCTACGGCCTGCCGATCGAAGCCGGGACCGACTCCGGTGATCCGCAGCAGGCGGTCGATGAACTGTCGTGGGACGACTACTTCTACAACGCCTGGCTCACGTACGCGCAGCAGTACGGGGCCTATCCCGATGCCGGCGTCCTTGCTGCGTATGTGTACGAGCGGGACGGCGTCGCGGGCGCCGATGGCCGGCCCTTCACGGGCGAGGAGCTGGCGGCCTTCGTCGCGAGCTTCCAGGAGCGTGAGTTCGGCGACGCTGAACTGCCAGTCGACGAGGCGATTGCAGATCCCCGCGAGCAGACCGCTGATGAGCCTCGCCCATCAGAGGGGGATCCTGAATCGGTGCCCGCCGACGCAGGAGCGCACGCAGCCAAGGAGAAGCGAGCCCTGCGGGTGAACGCTGCCATCGAAGAGCAACCGCCGCCGCAGAGCCCTGCCGAGGGAAGCGACCTCACCGTCGTCGACCGGTACTACCTCGCGTGGATGGACTACCTGACACAGCACGGCGACGAACCCACCGCCGAGCAACTGTCCGCCTACCTCGTGCAGAAGGGCATGCATGGCCGCGGTGGAAAGCCGGTCAGCCCGTCCACCCTGCGCCGCTACTTCCTGCCCTCCCGTGTCTACAACGTCTGGGCCGAGCACCGGATGCGCAGCGACCAACTGTCGCCGGACGCCATTGCGCAGGAGTGCGCTGCCCGCGGGATCACCGCCCAGTACAACAAGCCCATCTCCACCGGCTACATCACCGAGCAGGCCGACGACTTCGAACGGCGCCGCCTGGCCCTCATCCGCTACCACGCGGACCCGCAGCTGTGAGACGGAGCCCGAAGCCCATCGTGCATCGGGGATCCCATCAGCCCCAACAGTCTGCGTCATCAGCAAATCCCCTGTGGCTTTGTAGGTCAGTTTTGAGGCCAGCGGTGGGTGGGTTTTGACTCCAGTGCTGTCGGCGGACAGTTGATGTCGGTGAGTTCTGACTCCACTGGGGGCCTTGCGGTGAGAGTATCGGAGTGCATCAGCTAGCCCTGGGTGGCTCAAGTGCCCTATTCGAAGGTCGAGTTGTACGCGGCGATACGCCATGACGCTCGGGTCGAAGGGCTGTCCAGCAGGGCTTTGTCGGCCAAGTACGGGGTGGGCCGCAGGACGGTCGCGATGGCGCTGGAGTCGGTGGCGCCGCCGCCGCGCAAGCAGCTTCCACCCCGGATCTCGCGCCTGGATCCGTTCAAGGCGACGATCGACGAGATCCTGCGGGATGACCTGGACGCGCCGCGCAAGCAGCGGCACACCGTCAAGCGGGTCTTCGACCGGCTGATCGACGAGCACGACGCACAGGGCGTGACGTATTCGATGGTCCGCGCCTGCATCGCCGGACGCCGTCCGGAGATCCGGAGGGAGGAGGGCCGCGGCCCGCCGCAGGCGTTCGTGCCGCAGACCCACCGCCCCGGTGACGAGGCGGAGGTCGACTTCGGGGACGTGTGGATCCACCTGGACGGAGTGTCCACCAAGGTGTTCCTGTTCTCGCTGCGCCTTTCGTTCAGCGGGAAGGCCGTGCACAAGATCTTCGCTTCGTGCGGGAAGGAAGCGTTCCTGGAAGGCCACGTCCACGCGCTTCAAGTGCTGGGCGGCGTGCCGCGCGGCAAGGTCCGCTACGACAACTTGCGCGCCGCGGTTAGCCAGGTTTTGGGCCACACCCGGGGCCGGGTGGAAAGCGACCGCTGGACGGCGTTCCGGTCCCATTTCTCGATCAACAGTTTCTACTGCAATCCCGGCATCGAGGGCGCCCATGAGAAGGGCGGCGTCGAGGGGCAGATCGGCTGGTTCCGCAGAAACCACCTGGTCCCCGTCCCGAAAGTCGCCTCGCTGGCCGAGCTGAACGCGATGGTGGAGCGTTGGGATGAGGAGGACGACGCCCGCCGGATCATGCAGCGGGCGCTGACCATCGGTGAGATGTTCGCCGTCGAGCGCCCGCTGCTGGTGGCGCTGCCGGAAGAGGAGTTCGAGACCGGGCTGGTGTCCTCGCTGCGGGTGAATCGCTACAGCCAGGTCAGCGTGCGCACGAACCACTACTCGGTGCCGGTCAGGTTGATCGGCCGGATGGTGCGGGTCGTGCTGCACGCCTCCGAGCTGGTGGTCTACGACGCGCACAAGGAAGTCGCCCGCCACGAGCGGCTGATCGCCAAGGGCGGCTCCCGCCTGGAGCTGGACCACTACCTGGAAGCGCTGGTCCGCAAGCCCGGCGCGCTGCCCGGGGCGACCGCGCTGGACCAGGCCCGCTCGGCGGGCAAGTTCACCCCGGTCCACGACGCCTGGTGGCAGGCCGCATGCACCGCCCACGGCGACGCGGAGGGCACCCGGGCGCTCATCTCCGTCCTGCTGCTGCACCGGCACATGGTCCACGAGCACGTGGTGGCCGGGATCGCGACTGCGCTGCGGGCTGGCGCGCTGACCGCCGACGCGGTCGCCCTGGAGGCCCGCAAGTGGGGCGAGGTCGACCAGGGCGCCGACCAGTCGGCCAGCCAGGACATTGCGCCGCGCCGGGTGGATGGCGGGGCGACGGTGACCTCGCTGACCGAGCGGCGCCTGGCCGCGCTGCCGCCCGACCCCAGGCCGCTGCCGTCGGTAGCCGCCTACGACCAGCTGCTGCGATTCCGCCGGCGTGCCGCCGACGGCCAGGCATACCAGGAAGAGGCACCGTGACCGCCAAGCGCAACCGCGGACTGACCGAACAGGCCGCCGACACCGCCGTGGACCAGGCATGCCGGATGCTCAGGCTGCCCACCATCCGCACCCAGTACCCCGAACTGGCCGAAGCCGCCCTCCGTGACCAGATGACGTATCGCGGATTCCTGGCCGAACTGCTGCTGTCCGAATGCGACGACCGGGCACGGCGCCGCTCGGAGCGCCGGATCAAGGCGGCCGGCTTTCCGCGTGAGAAGTCGATCCGGCAGTTCGACTTCGACGCCAACCCTGTCATCGACGCGGCCGCCATCCACACCCTTGCCAAGTGCGACTGGGTCAAGAAGGGCCTGCCGCTGTGTCTGATCGGCGACAGCGGAACCGGCAAGTCACACCTGCTCATCGCGCTGGGCACCGAGGCGGCAATGCATGAGTACCGGGTGAAGTACGTGCTGGCCACCAAGCTCGTCAACGAGCTCGTGGAGGCCGCCGACGAGAAGCTGCTGGCCAAGACCATCGCCCGCTACGGCCGCGTCGACCTTCTCTGTATTGACGAACTAGGGCATATGGAGCTTGATCGTCGCGGGGCGGAGCTGCTGTTCCAGGTTTTGACGGAGCGTGAGGAAAAGAATTCTGTGGCGATCGCCTCCAACGAATCCTTTGGGTGGACCAAAACCTTTACGGATCCAAGGCTCTGCGCGGCCATCGTGGACCGGTTGACGTTCGGCGGAAACATCATCGAGACCGGCACCGACTCCTACCGTCTGGCCGCCACCCGCGCCCGCGCCGCACAGCAGGCCGCGGCGGTCTCTGCGGGCTGACGAAGACGGCGCCGTTCTGCTGTGGGGACCGGACTCCTATCCGTGACTCACGGTGCAAGGTAGCCACTGCCGTGCTGTGACGCACGCCACATGTGGTTCCTGTCAGTAATCGGGGCGCTGTTCCGCTCAAGTCACGGAGAGCCAAGCGAACCGACAGGAGCAGCACATGAAGCACCGCATCGTCGTCCTCGGCGCCGGCTATGCCGGGGCCTACGTGGCCGGGACCCTGGCCCGTCGGCTGTCCCCGGCGGACACCGAGATCACCGTGATCAACGCCGAGCCGGACTTCGTCCAGCGGCTGCGGCTGCACCAGCTCGCGTCCGGCCAGGAGATCAAGGCTCCACAGCTCGCCGACGTCTTTGCGGGCACGGGGATACGGCTTCGCTTGGCCCGTGTCACCGCCGTCGACCCCGAGCGGCAGGTCGTCGCCGTGGCCGACGCCGAAGGCGGCGGCGAGCTCGGCTACGACACCCTCCTCTACGCGCTCGGCAGCCACGTCGCCGACCACGGCGTCCCCGGCGTGGCCGAGCACGCCTTCCACGTCACCAGTCGTCCGGCGGCGCTGCGCCTGCGCGAGCGCCTGGACAGCCTGAGTAGGCGGGACGAGGACGGGAGTGTGCTGGTCGTCGGCGACGGGTTGACCGGCATCGAGACCGCCACCGAGATCGCCGAATCCCGGCCCGGCCTGTCGGTGGCGCTGGTCGCCCGCGGCGAGCTGGGCGCCCCGCTCTCCGCCGGAGCCCGCGGCCACCTGCGCCGGGCCTGCGACCGGCTGGGCGTCACCGTCCTGGAGCACATCAGCGTCGAAGCCGTCGAAGCGACGCGGGTGCTGTGCGCCGACGGCATCGCCCTGGCATCCGATACAACCGTGTGGACGGCCGGGTTCGCGGTCAGCCCCATCGCCTCCGCCAGCGGGCTGGAGGTCACCGAGAACGGTCGGATCGTCGTCGATCGCACCATGCGGTCGGTCTCGCACCCGAACGTCTACGCCGCTGGCGACAGTGCCTACGCCATCGGCGACAACGGCCGGCCGCTGCCGATGTCCTGCGCTTCGGCCGGCTACACCGGCATGCAGGCCACGGCCGCGATCGTGGGACGCCTGACCGGCCGCAAGATCCCGAACACCAAGCTGGAGTACCTGGGCAACCACATCAGCCTCGGGCGGCGGGACGGGATCCTGCAGATCGTCGACAACGAAGCGCAAGCAAAGCCGAAGTATGTGGGCGGCCGCAAGGCCGCGCGGATCAAGGCGGGCATCCTCAAGATGTCACTGTGGACCACCTCGCACCCGACCTTCGGCCTGCCCAAGCTCAAGCGCCACCTGGCCGCCGTACCGGATGCGGCAGCCGAGAGGACGGTCGCGTAGCCGCCTGACGAGGAAGGTCCGCGTGGACAGCACCGCCACTGATCGCTTCGACACCAACCGGTTCGAGGCCAGCCGGAACCGGCTGGCCTCGCTGGCGTACCGGCTGCTGGGCTCCGCCGCCGACGCCGAAGACGCCGTGCAGGACGCGTTCCTGCACTGGCAGGCCACCGACCGGCAGTGGATCAAGGTGCCGGAAGCATGGCTGACCAAGGTCGTCACCAACCTGTGCCTCGACCGGCTCCGCTCGGCACAGGCCCGCCGCGAACGCACCGTCGGCGCCTGGCTGCCCGAACCGCTCCTGGACGGCGACCCGATGCTCGGCCCGGCCGACACGTTCGAGCAGCGCGAATCGGTCTCCCTGGCCGTGCTGACGCTCATGGAACGCCTGTCACCCCTCGAGCGGGCCGTCTACGTCCTGCGCGAAGCGTTCTCCCACAGCCACGCCGAGATCGCCGAAATCCTCGACATCACCGAATCCGCAAGCCAGCAGCACCTCCACCGGGCCCGGCACCGCATCACCGCCGCGCGCCCTAGCGGCGGCGAAGTCGACCCGGCATCCGCCCGCAGGATCGTCGAGGAATTCCTCGCCGCTGCCTCCTCGGGCCGCACCGAACGTCTGGTGGCTCTGCTCACCGACGACGCGACCGCGATCGCCGACTCCAACGCCGCCGGCCCGGCCAAGACGCTGCTGCGGTACGACACTCCGCAGCGCATCGCCGCCATCGCACGGGCCGGTTTCAAACCCACACCCGCGAAACGGAGACTTGCCGGCGGCATGCCCGCCATCCACTACGCGCTCGTCAACGGCGCCCCCGCCATTCTCTTCGTGATCGGCGACCAGGTCATCGGCGCCGTGACATTCGACATTACAGGCGGCAGGATCGCAACCGTGCGCGGCATCGCCACCCCCACCCGCCTCGCCCGCCTCACCGAAACCTGGCGGCAGCACGGACCGGACACACCGCTCGTCACCCAGTGGTGACCCGACACGGGCTCAACCCGCCACAGCGGGGCCGCCAGGTGGAGTCATTTCTCACCTACAAAATCAGCACCCCCACGCACCGGGTGGAGTCAGAACTGACCTACAAGTGGCGTCAACCGTCACCTACGAAGCCAAGCTGAGCGACGGTCACCCCCCGGCGTAGAGTCTGCGGACTCAAGTCAGCACGCCAGGGGGGGCGATTGATGGGCAAGACCTACTCGACTCCAACGGCCTTCAGAGCTGCGCTGAACCAGTCAGCGAAGAAGATGTCAAGACGGGCATGAACGTCTCCGACCTCATGCGGATCTTCTACTTCAACCGCCTCGCAGCCCGGGTTTTCACCCAGGACCCCGACGGATGGCTTATCAAAGGCGGCCAGGCTCTCCTCGTCCGCTACCGGGGAGCCGCCCGCCTCAGCGGCGACAGAGACCTGCAGGCCGCCCATCCCGACCTGACCCCGGACGAGGCACGCAAGCGCGTCCTGGAGGCTGCCGCCTGCGCGCTCAACGATTTCCTCCGCTTCGCACCCGGCAAGTGCACCTCCGCAGCCGACCCCGCCCGCGGAGGCTCGCAGCACTTCCAGGTCTTCCTTGGCCCCACCCGAGTCGACAGCGTCAAGGTCGACATCACGGTCCGCCGCTCCCTCGCCGGCACCCCTGAAATCAGTCCTCTGGCCTCCGCCGGCGACCTGCCGTGGCCCGTCGACTGGCCCACTGTTCGTCTCCGTCTCTACCCCCTCATCGACCACATCGCCGACAAGATCTGCGCCTTGTACGAGCGCCATGGTGATGGGACATCCAGCCGCTACCGCGACCTGGCCGACCTGCTGCTGATCAGCCAGCAGGAGGAGGTCAACGGGCGGGCGGTCTATCAAGACCTTCACCGGGAGGCCGACCAACGCTGCCAGCGCAGCATCGACCTCACCTTGCCCAAGTCCTTCGAAGCGCCGGGGCCCGCCTGGCACGACAACTACCCAGCCGCCGCCGCACTGGTCATCGGGCTGCAAGGATGCGGCACCTTCCCCGAAGCGGCCCAGGCTGCCGAGACGTTCCTGAACCCGCTGCTCGACGGCAGCGCGCAAGGACACTGGAACCCTGCGAACGCTTCCTGGCAATGACACAGAAGCCTGACATCCCTATGTGGCTCTGTCCGCGAGAACGGGCTCTGGTCCGATTTCTGTGACCCGACACTGTGGGTGATCGCTTAGACGTCGAAGAGGGTTTCCTCTTGTGGAGGGACCGGAGGGTCAAGGACGTAGCGAAGGCGGGTGATGTCGTGGCGCCACTTCGAGCCGTTCGCAGCGTCGTCCCAAAGTTCGGCGAGTTCAGACCGCTCGGAGGCTACTTGGTCCAGAGCGTCGACGGCGAGTGTTCGAAGGTCTGCGGACAACTCTGGCAGCGGCTCTGACGGACCGTAGTTGGAACATGTCAGTTCGCCATCCGGGTGCTGGGCAGCGACTAGGGCGGCCGCGGCCACTGCTCGCTCGCCGGCGGAGGCATCCAGGAAGTCCGCAGGGTCAGCGGCGCGTTTGAGCGCGCTGCGGATCATGGCTTCGCGTTCTTCCAGTGCTGCCTCGTCCAGGTCACCTCCGAAGTCGGCGGCGGTGTCGTTATCGAAGGGGCCGATGTCCCAGGTGCCCATTTCTCTCCTCGCTTGGCCGTCGGGAGATCGTCGCATTGGCCACCGACAGTGAGGTCAGGAGGCAAGCAGTACCCGCTTGCGCAGGAGCTTGAAGCCCGCGCGACCGTACATCTGCCGCTTGGTGTGTCCTGAACGCAGAGGGGAGTCGATGTAGGTCGAGTTCTTGATGCGGTGCTGCACGGATGATGAAGGTTTTGGCCCTTCGGAGTCGCCCTGCGGAGGGAGGCTCCAAACCACCTCATGCTGCGTTGGCTGAAGACCGTCGTGGTGAGCGATGAGGAAAAGGCGCCCATGAGGCGTCAGGTGGGGATCGGGAAGACGAACGCAAGTGAATCGTTGCTGACGTGTCGAAACAGATACCGACGACATCAAAACCGGGGTGTCAAGCGGATCCCGGGAGGAGTCTGGCGGGTGTTCCGCTTACTGGCCAGGCGGTGTCCGGCATGTAGACGACGTGAGCCCGGTCTGCGGCTTCCGTGTGGAACAGGAGAAGGCGCGCCCGGATATGCCCTGCCCGTGTGGGCGGGGGAGAGGGAGTGTCCCAAGCGGTGACCCCGTAAGGGATTGAGTACCGTCGCCGAGCGCGCCGGCGGACTGGTTCGTAGTAGCGGTGAAGTCCCTGTAATGGGGGTGGAGCGAAGGGACCGGGTTGTCCGTGGCTGGTTTGTTCGATCAACCGGAAGTGATCCGGGAGGAGTCGTGTGAACAAGCTGAAAGCACCAGACAAGCCGTTCGAGATTTCGAAGCGGGCGGTCTGGGAGGCGTGGGAGAAGGTCAAGGCGAACAAGGGCGCACCCGGAGTGGATGGACAGACGATCGCGGAGTTCGGGGCCGATCTGAAGAACAATCTCTACAAGATCTGGAATCGGATGTCTTCAGGGTCGTACTTCCCGCAGCCGGTGCGCGCGGTGGAGATCGAGAAGGCGCACGGCGGTGGCATGAGAATCCTCGGCGTGCCGTCGGTTGCCGACCGGATCGCGCAGACGGTCGTGGCCCAGGAACTGGAGGCGAAGGTCGAGACGATCTTCCATCCGGACTCCTATGGCTATCGTCCCCAGCGGTCCGCGCTCGACGCGGTGATGGCCTGCCGACAGCGGTGCTGGAGGACGGACTGGGTGATCGATCTGGACATCCGGAAGTTCTTCGACACTGTGCCGTGGGACCTGGTCGTCAAGGCGGTCGAGGCGAACACCGAGTTGCCGTGGGTGGTGCTGTATGTCAAGCGGTGGCTGGAAGCGCCGATGATGCTGCCCGACGGCTCGTTGCAGGTCCGGGACCGGGGAACCCCGCAAGGTTCCGCGGTCTCGCCCGTGCTCGCGAATCTGTTTCTGCACTATGCGTTCGATGCATGGATGACCCGGGAATTCCCCGGCGTCGTCTTCGAACGCTATGTGGACGACGCGGTGGTCCACTGCGTCAGCGAGGCCCAAGCACACCATGTGCTCGCGGCACTTCAGCAGCGGATGGGCGAGGTCGGACTGGAACTGCACCCGGATAAAACCAGGGTCGTGTACTGCAAGGACAGCAACCGGCGCGGCTCCCACGAGCACACCGCGTTCACGTTCCTCGGGTTCACGTTCCGGGCCCGTCAGGTGCGGTTGAAGACCGGGAAAATGTTCACCGGCTTCAATCCGGCGATCAGCAACGACGCCCTGAACAAGATCAGTAGGCGGGTGCGGTCCTGGCGGCTGCACTTGCACACTGAGGTCTCTGAAGCGGATCTCGCCCGGCTTATCAATCCAGTCGTGCGAGGTTGGATGCAGTACTACGGTGCCTTCTACCGGTCGGCGCTGTATCCCCTCCTGGGGCGCATCAACGCCTACCTGATGCGCTGGATCCGCAAGAAATACAAACGACTGCGGGGACGGAAGAAGGCGCAGGAAGCGTGGAACAGGACCGTTACCCAGCGGCCCCGGTTCTTCGCCCACTGGGCCTGGGTACCAACAGTCCCCGTCGTCTGGTGACCAGGGCAGCAAGAGCCGTATAACGAGAGATCGTTACGTACGGTTCTGTGAGGGCCGGGGGCTGAAATGCCCCCGGCTACTCGACAGCATCTTGATCCTGTTGACGTGTCCTTCGACGACGCCTGAGCTCCATGGCAGGGTCAGGCCGGCGATGACCGCGTCAAGGTCGCGTTCGAGGTGCTGGGCGAATCGGCTGAGGCTTGGCAGGTCGGTGGTGGTTCGGGCGGATGCGATCCACTCCGGCAGTCGGTCGCCTTGCAGTTCGGTGACCATGTGGGCGAAAGAACGCACGTAGTCGACAAGTGCGGTCAGTTCGGGGCAGTTGGCCAGGACGGCCTTGAGCTGAATCGGGTCGCCTTCGGGCAGGGCATCGGGGTGGGTGAGGATCCAGCGGGTGACGGCGCGGGCCGACGGCGGACGAGGGCCGATGGGTTGGGGTTTGCCGCGAAGGTTCCTGCTGACGTAGTCGCGGACGCCGGCGTAACCGCGGGGATAGCCCTGTTCCTTGATCTCCTCCCATAATTTCCAGGCGTTGGTGCAGCCTTCCTGCCAGCGCTGATCGAGGTAGGGCTTATAGGCGTCGAGCCTGGTCGCACGGTTTTGCCACTGGCCGGTGAACAGCTCCTCCGGGGTGGCGGCGCGGGCGAAACGCAAGATCGTGTTGCCGGTCATGCCGAGCTGTCGGGCGACGGACCGCTTGCTGTGACCGGCGGCGAGGAGAGCGTGGATGGTGGCGTGCTTGGCGCGGGTGCGTTCGGCAAACCGGTGCCCTGTCGGCCAGGGCGATGACGTGGCCGACTCCGGCTCCTCCCGGGGTTCCTCCGGCTGTTCTGGCGTGGGGCGCAAGCAGCCGCGGTGCCGGTAGACGCACTTCTCGGCGGCTTCGCCCAGGTTGTGCCAGAGATGCCACCGGTCGGCGACCTGGAGGGCCTGTGGGGCGCCGCGGGTGGCGCCGTCGGCGAAGAAGGGAGCTCGGTCACGGCAGACGATCTCGATGCCGGGCCGCTCGGCGAGCCAGGCCGCGAGCGTGTCCGCCTGCCGGTCGGGCAGGAGGTCGATCGGACGACGTGTTTCGACGTCGATGAGCACAGTTCCGTAGATCCGTCCCTTGCGCTGGGCGTATTCGTCCACGCCGACCACGCGGGGCGTGACAGTGGGCGGATCCGGGAGTGAGGCGATCAGCCTCAGCAGGGTGTTCCGACTGACCGGCGTCCCGAAGATGTCCGTCATGCGAGCCCAGGCTCGGCCCGCGAGCGCGAGGCCGACCGAGATGAGCGTCGATCGCAGCCGTTCCGTCCGCCGGCCGAACCGGCGGGTGAGTCCCGGCACCTGCTCGGCGAAAGTCTTGCGCGGACAGGAGGCTTCCGCGCAGACGAACCGGCGCACCCTCAATGCCACCACGACGGACTTGCCCGCAGTTGGCAGGTCATGGGGAAAGCGCAGATAGGAGCCGTGTATTCGCCCTGAGGGACGCTCGCAGCCCGGGCAGGTCGCTTGCCGGGCAGTGCTCAGGGCCTCGACTCGGACGACCCTGTCGGTCACCTCGACCGACTCCACCAACACGTTCTGCAGCGAGGGGAACAGTAACTCTGCGAGTTGCGGCCGTACTTCGTTCACGGCGCAGCACTGTCGGCCACACTGCACACCGGCCGGGCGATTTTCGGGCTATCTCAGCCACCATCACGAGAAGATCGACAGTCACGCTGCGTACGCGACCACACGAAGTGGACCAGAGCCCGAGAACGGGCAGCGGATGTACACCGGTTTGGGAGGCAGCCGCCGCCCGAGAGGGAATCGAAATGTTCACGGGTTTCGACAGCAGCACTGGCACGGAGAGTTGCTGCTGGGGTGCGATGGCCGACGCCGTCGGGGTCTAGTGCTCCGACTGCATCGGTGCGCCGGCTTCAGGCAGGTGGAAGCGGCCCTGCGACGGTGACCGTGCCGGTCCACCAATCCGGTTGATCGGGTGCGTGCCAGAGGACGTCGAGCCGGCGGTGGATGAGTTCCTCCACCTTCTGAACCAGGGCCGCCTGCGCGATGTCCGGCTCGATCGAGGGCGGAGGACCGGCAAGAGTACCGTCGGCGATCCCGGCCGGCCCGGTGAAGTGGACGGCGTACCTCCATCCGTCCGGGGTCCGGTACAGGACGAGGCTGGTCGGCGTCCCGAAGGCGCGCCAGTACGGCCGCCGTTTGCTCGCCATGCACTCACCGCCCATCCGGCGCGTCCGGCGTCACCGCGGCCGTACGCGGCCCCGACCGTCCGGATAAACGGATGGTCGGGGGTGAGCGGGACGCGGCAGGATGCCCCGCATGACCTTGCCCACCCCCGAGCTGCACACCGCCCGCCTGCGACTGCGGCCGTTCACCGACGCCGACGCGGCGTCGCTCTACGCGCTGCACAGCAGCGCCAACGTGCTGCGCTACTGGGACTCCCCGCCGTGGACCGAACCGGCCCGCGCCCAGCGCTTCATCGCGACCTGCCGGACGATCGAGGAGGAAGGCACGGGATCGCGGGTGGCCGTCGACCGCCTCTCCGACGGCGCGTTCATCGGCTGGTGCGGCCTGACCAGCTGGAACCCGGACTTCCGCAGCGCGTCCCTGGGCTACGTCTTCGACGCCGCCGCGTGGGGCCACGGCTACGCCACGGAGACCGCGCACGCCGTCCTGCGGTGGGCGTTCGACACCCTGGACCTGAACCGCGTCCAGGCCGAGACCGACACCCGCAACGTGGCGTGCGCCCGGGTCCTGGAGAAGCTCGGCTTCGTCCGCGAAGGCACCCTCCGCGAGGACTGCGTCGTCAACGGCGACGTCTCCGACTCCTGGGTCTTCGGCCTCCTCCGCCGCGAGTGGCACCCGAGGGCCGGCCGCTAGGACCGAGACCGGCCCGCCTTTCGGTCCGCAACCCCCACCGAGGTCACCGTGGGCCGCTCCGGCGAGCTCAACGTCTTCGCTTGCCCACCGATCCCGACCATCCGCACCGCTGGAGCATCCCGTAGTTCGTAGGGTCTGCCTGGAGCGGCAACGCCTCATCGGCGTGCGCGAGTGCTGTCGCTTCTCGTGAACATCGAACACGCCGCGGCCCGGGTGCCTCCCGAAGCACTGAACAACTGCTGTCGAAACCGGGATCAGGCACCGATCTTGGGGAGTAGTTGCGGAGCGTCACCTCGGTGTTCGATTGCGAGGGGCTGG
This sequence comes from Streptomyces sp. R41, assembly GCF_041053055.1. Taxonomy (NCBI): domain Bacteria; kingdom Bacillati; phylum Actinomycetota; class Actinomycetes; order Kitasatosporales; family Streptomycetaceae; genus Streptomyces; species Streptomyces sp. R41. Next base: position 1,027,158 of record NZ_CP163443.1, on the reverse strand, counting down.
GTCGCGTGAGACCGCGTACGCCTTGCCGTCAAGAAGACAGAACTGACGCTCCGTCAATCGCTGGGCCGTCTCTGCCGTGGTCGGCTGTGGACGGTGATGGTGCTGGTCATGTCGACCGATGCACTGTTCTGGGACTCGCTGGTGTTCGAGGGGATCGACGAGGTGGATGTCGAGGCGATGACGGCCGCGTTCGGCATGGTCGAGGTGGTGGCGAGAGGCCGCGCGGCCGGGGCTGCATGTCCGGACTGCAGCCGCTTCTCGGACCGTGTCCACGACCGTTATCTGCGCAGGCTGAAGGACCTTCCGCTCGCTGAGCAGGGCTTTGTGATCCGGCTGACAGTCCGGCGCTTCATCTGTGGGTCGGCGGACTGCCCGCGTCGGACGTTCGCCGAGCCGTTCTCCCGGCTGGCCGCCCCGCACGCACGGTTCACCACTCGGCTCAACCATGCCCTGGAGCGAGTGGGGCTCGCCCTGGCCGGGCGGGCCGGTGCTCGGCTGGCTGCTCAGCTGGGCTTCGGCGCGGGACGGATGACCTTGTTACGCAGGGTCATGGCACTGCCCGATCCGCAGTTCAGCACGCCGCGTGTGCTGGGCGTGGACGACTTCGCGATCCGGCGCGGCCAAACCTACTCCACCGTCTTGACCAGCGTCGAAGACCATCGCGTGGTCGATGTCCTCCCGACACGTGCAGCCGGGCCGCTGGCCGCGTGGCTGGTCCGTCACTCAGGAGTGGAGATCATCTGCCGGGACCGGGCAGGCGCCTACGCCGAGGGGGCCCGGCGCGGCGCCCCCGACGCTCTGCAGGTCGCTGACCGGTTTCACTTGTGGCAGGGCCTCGGCCGGGCCGTGGAGACCTGTGTCGCCGCCCACCGAGACTGTCTGCGCAGCCCGTCGACCAGCGGCACACTGCCGGAGGCGACCTGCCCGGAGTCCGGCCGGCCGCTGAGCGGCTCGGGACCCCTCGGCCGGCGGGCCGAACGTAAGAAGGCCGCGCACACCCTGGTCCACGAGATGCTCGCCCAAGGCCACTCACGCCGGGCGATCGCCCGGCACCTGGGCTGGGGCCTGAACACCGTACTCCGGTACGCGAGCGCCACGCGCTGGCAGGACACCATCCGCGACAACCGTCCCCGACCCAGCAGGCTGGACCCCTACAAGCCCTATCTGGAGCGCCGATTCGCCGAGGGATGCACCAGCGTCACCCGCCTACACAGCGAACTCGTTGCCAACAACGCGCCCGTCACCTACCAGATGGTCCGCGCCCACGTCGCCACCCTCCGCGGGGCTCCGACCGGCGCGCCGCCCCGGCCTCCGACGGTGCGCCAGATGACCGGCTGGCTCACCCGGCACCCCACCGCGCTGAGCGAGGACGACCGTGCCGGCCTGAAGGATGTCCTGGCACGCTGCCCCGAACTGGACACGGCTGCCGGGCATGTCCGTGACTTCGGCGAGATACTCAGCGACCGTCTGGGGGCCAGGCTCCCTGCCTGGATCGACGCGGTCGACGCCAGCCAACTACCCGGCCTCACCGGCTTCGCACTCCACCTGCTCCGAGACCTCGACGCAGTGACAGCAGGACTCACCCTCGACTGGAGCTCCGGCAGCATCGAGGGGGCGGTAAATCGCATCAAGAAGATCAAGAGGCAGCTCTACGGACGAGCCGGATTCGAACTACTCCGCAAGATGATCCTGCTCCAATAGCAACCCGAGACGCCACCCAAGATCTACGCCGGGACCGATAGCAGGAACACCTGCGGCGGGCGTGCGGATCGAGGCCCAGGTAGGTGCCCAGCCGTGGCAGGATGGTCTCATGTTGATCCGAAAGGGCGATGCCGCGTAGGCGTCCCAAGGCCGTCCGCGCAGAGCGGTGCCGGCCACGATGGCAGTGTCCGGTCCTGAAGGTCCACGGTGTCTCCGCGCGGACTCGTGCAGCGATCCGCAGGGTCGAAGACCAAGAGATGTGGCCCAACGCGGTCGCTAACGCGCTCTCTCGTATCGAGTGGGCTTTCGAGCAACCTGGCCGATACCTGGATGCCTCCGCGTTCTGCTCGCCCGGGATAAACGATGCCCGTGATGACCTGGAGTGGGCGATGCGGCACCTTCCTCTGGGAGCCAAGCGGGACTTGGGCCGACTGATCACGCGCATCGATGAGGAATTCGAGCGCCGCACTTTGCCTGAACCCAACTACATCGAGTTGGCGACGTTCGGCTGGTGGTGGACCAGAATGCGTGAACGCTGACGTGCCTGGAGCTCGTATACCTTCCCTCCAATCGAACACACCGTCACTCTCCGCGACAGCTCCCCAAGATCTGTGCCAGAACCCGTAACTCGTGAACATAGCCAGGCTTGTGCCCGAGACCTGATCGAGGCCTCGCGCAGGTCTGACACACAAGCTCACAGCACGCTCTATGAGCGGCTGTACGCCCGTGCCTCAGACAAGCCCCGCGCATAGAGATAGAGGTTACGGCCTCCATACGGCTGGGCTGGGTCCGCCGAGATCGACGGACCCTGTCAGCCATCCGGGACGCCGTAGGAGCGCTCAGCCGGTCGTGTCCCTCGTCGTGGTGTTGGGGATCAACTGGCGGGCGTGTTTGGAGTGTTGGGCAGCGCCGGGTCGCTTTCGGGGAGTTCGCGGTAGATCTCGCCCATGCTGCCTTCGGGGAGGTAGCGGCGGGGAAAGGCGATCCATTCGTCGTGCATCTCGAAGAGCACGGCGGTGACCAGCCGGATGAGCGCGTCGTCGTTGGGAAAGACCTGGACGACATCGATCCTGCGCTTGATCTCCCGGTTCACCCGTTCCAGCGGGTTCGTCGACTGGATCTTCTTCCAGTGCCGCGGCGGGAAGTCCGCGAACGCGGTCAGATCCTCCTTCGCCTCCAGCAGCATCGCTTTGACCTTGGGGAACTGGGTGCCGAGCATGTCTGCGACGGTGTCCAGCTGCGTGCGCACGAGGCCGGCGGTGGGCTGGGTGAAGATCGTGCGGATCGTCGCGGCGACCATTTCACCGGAATCCCGGTCGATCACGCTGAAGGCATTTCGCAGGAAATGAACCCTGCACCGCTGCCAGGCGGCGCCGAGCATCACCTTGCGGACCGCAGCGACCAGCCCGGCGTGCTGGTCGGTGATGACCAGGCGAACCCCGGACAGGCCGCGCTCTCGCAGCGAGCGCAGGAATTCCTTCCAGAACGCCTCGCTCTCGCTGTCGCCGACCATCAGGCCCAGGACCTCGCGGTTGCCGTCCTCGGTGATGCCGGTGGCGACGACCACGGCCCGGGAGACGATCTGATGGTTCACCCGCGCCTTGCAGTAGGTCGCGTCCAAGTAGACGTAGGGGAAGCGGACGTGGTCCAGCGGGCGGGTGCGGAATGCGGTCAGCGGCTCATCCAGCATCGTGCAGATCCGCGAGACCTCGGACTTGGAGATCCCGCTGTCCCCGCCCAGGGCTTTGACCAGGTCATCGACGCTGCGAGTGGAGACGCCATGCACGTATGCCTCCATGATGACCGCGTAGAGGGCCTGGTCGATGCGGCGCCGGCGCTCCAGCAGGCTGGGGAAGAAGCTGCCGGTGCGGACCTTGGGGATCTCCAGGTCCAGGTCGCCGGCCAGCGTGGTCAGCACCTTCTCGCGGTGCCCGTTGCGGACGTTGGTCCGCGTCGGCGTGCGCTCGTTCCACTCCGCACCGATGTGAGCACTCGCCTCGGCCTCGATCAACTCCTGCACCATTCGCTCGGCGATGGCGCGGATGAGCTCGATTCCGTCGGTCGAGCGTAGTGACTCAAGCAGCCGTATCAGTTCAGACTGGGACAGGGCCATCGTGCACTCCTCGTGGTTGAACTGGGCGTTCACCAAGGAGAGTTACGCGATGGCCCACCTCCTGTTCAGGGAGCGGTCCTCACCCGTGGAAGTGCGCCCCGGGCAGACGCCCGCGCACTCCCAGCCACTGATCCCGTACACCACGACAAGGGACACCATCGCTCAGCCTCCCGCTGGGAGAGGTTCGCCTTCACCCGCGCAAGACCCCAGTTGAACGCCACCCGACCCGCACCCGCATGCCGCAGTAGCGCCCCGACCTGGCCAGCCGTCGGGTCCAAAGCGAACCGGTAGGCATGCGTAACGATCACCCGGTCAGCCTACCGACCGCCACCGACAACACCCCGGCTGTAACAGAAGTTGAGAATCGCTGAGATTCGATGACGAAACCCGCAGCAGTCAGGAACCCCACGCAGCACGAAACTCAGCAGCAGGCAGAGATGGCTGTCCATCTCGCCGTCACCCTCGTGCAGTGGTTCACCGCCGGCCTCGTCCGCCGCCTCTAAAAGACGTATCGGGTGCCCCACTTAGCTTGTTCTCTATGGTCTGAGTGAGCGGATGCGTCCCTGAGAGGGTAGGCAGTCGCGCACAACCTTGAGGGGCTTTCGTGTGTCCAGTGGGGCGACTGAGTTTCAGGCTCCGTCGCTCTCGTCACTCTGTAGTCCCCGCCGCCCCGCCAAGGAGTTCCGTTGCACAGAGCAGTCACGGTCGCGGCCGTGCTCGCCCCCCTCCTCGCCGTCACCCTCACTCCGGCGACGGCTTCCGCAACTGCGCCTTACAAGGGGGCCAACACCGCTGCTGTCCAAGACGACTTCAACGGTGACGGCTACCGAGACCTGGTCGTGGGCGCGCCCTACGCTGCCAACGGATCGGTGGAGGAAGCGGGCGCCGTCGTCGTCCTGTACGGGGCGGCGTCATCGGTGAGCACCACGCGCCGGGCGGTCATCACGCAGGCCACCTCCGGGATCCCCGGCGACCCCGAGGAATGGGATGCCTTCGGTACGACAGTCGCCAGTGCCGACCTGGACCGGGACGGGTATGCGGATCTGCTCGTCGGCACGCCCGATGAAGGCGTCGGCGGCAAAAACTCCCGGGGCTCCGTGACCGTCGTGTGGGGCGGGCCCAGTGGGCTGCAGGGCGGCACCAGCATTTCCCCGCCCGCCGGGTACGGGGACGGCAGGACGTACTGCGGCTTCGGGATGTCCCTGGCCACGGGCGACATGGACGGCGACGGTGATCCGGAGGTGGGTATCGGCTCGCGCTGCGAGGGTGCCTCCTACGGCGGGCCTTTCACGCGCACCGGCAAGGCCGCCTACAGCTACCGGGATTCGTACTTCGGGGAGACCCGCGGCGTCGTGATGGGCGACGTCAACGGCGACGGCAAGGCGGAGCAGTTCTGGCTGCCCGGCGCCACGACCGGCGATCTCCGCGGGCCGGTGTCCTTCTACCACGGCGCCGGCGACGGGGACTCGGCACCGCCCGGCCTCACCAAACTCCCCTACGCCGACGGCCACACCGGCCAGATCGGCGACATCAACGGCGACGGCTACGGCGACCTGGTCACTGGCATCGCGGACGACGACTCCCTCCTGAACGCGACCGGCGCCGCACACCGCGGCGGCGAGATCCAGGTCCTCTACGGCAGTGCGCAGGGCATCACCGCCGACCAGCGTCCAAAGGTCTTCCACCAGGACACGGCGGGCGTCCCTGGCACCGCGGAGGACGGCGACCAGTTCGGCCAGTCGCTCAGCGTCGGTGACGTCAACGCCGACGGGTACGCCGACGTCCTCGTCGGCTCCCCCAGCGAGGCGGTTGGCACACGCGTGTATGCAGGGACGGCCGTCCTGCTGCGCGGTTCCGCCTCCGGCCTGACCACGGCCAAGGCTGTCGGATACACCCAGGACACGGCGGGCGTGCCCGGCACCGCCGAGAGCGGCGACCTGTTCGGCGCGGCCGTCCACCTCGCCGATCTCAACAAGGACGGCAAGGCCGAGACGGTCGTCGGCGTTCCCAGGGAGAACAGCGACGGCTGCCTGTGGATCGCCCGCGGCTCGGCCTCCGGCCCCGTCCTCAGCGGCTCGGTCAACCTGTGCGGCAAGAGCGCCGGCATCACCGTCCGTAGCACCAAGGGCTACTTCGGAGCCGCACTCACGAGCCCTCACGTTTCTTACTAAGACCAAGCTCAGCGGTGCCTCGCAGAGCACCAGGTCCCCTCGATCGCGCCGCTCGGTTCCGTGATGGCGGGTGAGGACAGGCGAGCTCACCCAGAACCGCACACGCCCGAGGTGCGCGTGGCACCGTGGAGACAGGCATGGCCCGTCGCTCTCCCCCGTAGCGACGGGCCATGCCCTTTCCGTCGGGTCTGTCCGGTGTGGCCCCGGATCTCGCTATCGTCGCTGGTCATGACGGGGGCGCCGACCATCTGGTCGGCGCCGCCCCGAACGTCGCGCGTTTGCCCCCGAGGTGCCTGTGCTGGTGTACGAACAACGCGACGTCCCATAGGCGCCGGGGGTTGAAGTCAGCCAGTGGCGGCGAAATCGTCCTGGCCGGGCTTGGAGGCCTCGACTTCCAGGACGGGCTGCGCGCCGGGTTCCTGCTTGAGGGCTTGGCGGGCCTTGATGGCGTCCTCGCCGCGATGGTGCTGCCAGTACTGGTGCGTGTAGACGCGAGCGGCGGTCTCTCGCCACTGTTCCCACAGCCGGGCGTACTCGGCTGTCTCCGCCTGTGTCCATCCCTTGGTGGCCGGGCGTGACGACTGATAGCCGTGCAGGACGCCGCCGTGCGCCGGTTCCGGCGCCTCCCACCCGTCATGCGGTTCGCGCGACCACGGCAACGAGGCCGTGCAGCTTCGCGTGGGCGTCGGCCGCCTCCTTCTGCGCCTTGATCAGGTCTGCCGGGAAATCGAACGGGTCGGATGCGGAGGCGTCGGTCATACGAGCGAGAGTAGTCCCCACCTCGGACAAAGCCGGCGGCCAGATCGCGGGGGCGCCGTAGTCACGCCCCGCGTCGAGGACCGGATGCGCGCCCTGCCCCGGACAGCGCCGATGCACCCTCTGTGCCGTCGCGGCGTCGCTCAGGTGGCCGCCCCTGACAGGGCCGACGTGATCAGGGCAGGTCCTGGAGCTGAAGATTGCGCTGAAGGGCGGCGCGGCTGCCGCCACCCCTGGGGGAAAGCAGTCCACGGGGCCACGTCGGCGGCGGTCAGGTCGGGCCTGGTTGCGCTCGAGCCGGACGGGGTGCCGCCACCGTCCGCTCGCGTCCAGGGAGATGTCGGCGCTCACCTCTACGACCATCTCGGGTTCGACAAGGGTGGTGTCGAGTGTGTCTTTGGTGCCCCAGCCGGCGGATTCTCTGTCAAGTTCAGCGTGTTGCGGTAGGGGAAGCCCCAAGCCTGCAGAAGGCAAGACTGCCGCGCTGACATCCTCCACTACTCGGTGATACCGTATAGTGGTACTCGGTACTACGCAGTACTGCTAGGCCGAGGAGGACTCGCGATGGACGACCTGACGGAGATGCTGAAGGGCACGCTCGAAGGGTGCGTGCTCGAAATCATCGGCACCGAGGAAACCTACGGATACGCCATCACTCGTCAGCTGAACGAGATCGGCTTCGCCGACGTCATCGAGGGGACGGTGTACACCATCTTGCTGCGACTGGAGAGGAACAAACTCGTCCAGGTGACGAAACGACCATCCGGGGTCGGTCCGCCACGCAAGTTCTACGCGCTCAACGAAGCCGGACGCGAGGAACTCGCGAAGTTCTGGGCGAAATGGCAGTACGTCTCATCACGCATCGACAGGCTCAAGGGGGGCGGGAGATGAACTTCTGGGAGACCATCACAGGCAGCGATCTCACCAGGGATTGGAAGGCGTTCGAAGCCCGGGCCGAGGCCCTGCCAGACGACTACCGGGCGGCGTGGGAACAGATCAAGGCCCACCTCTTTCCCCATGGGGACTTCACCGGCCGCAACCTGATGCCGATCCTCGATGCCGCCCTGGGGCTGCTCGAAGAAACAGCGGCGGACGGGCAGAGCGTCCACGAGGTCCTCGGCGACGACATCCGAGGCTTTTGCAGGGCGCTGGCCGGTGGAGAAGGGGCTCGAACCTATCGCGACCGGTGGCGCGAGCAGTTGAACAGGAACGTCGCAAGGAAACTGAACCGGCTGGGAGGCTGACGTGGGCATCCAGGACATCATCGAGGGCAAGAAGCAGTGGCGGGCGCATATGGCTCGGGTCAAGGCGCTCCCGCCGGACTACCAGATCGTCTACAAGGAGATGCAGAAGTACCTGTTCAAGGTCGGACCGGTCGACCTGCCTGACGGGCCCCTGCTCCCCGGGATCGTCGACTTCTTCGAGGAGGGCGTCGCCGCGGGCAAGGGGGTATTGGAACTCATCGGCAACGATGTCGCCGCGTTCTGCGACGACCTGGTCAAGGACTCACGCACCTATGCGGACGTCTATCAGGAGTCCATCAGCGGGGAACCCGGTACGGCCGAGAAGTAACACCCGTCGCCTCATGCCAGTGGGCGTAGTAGCCCGCACACGCGGTTCGTTCGCCTCGGCGCAGCGCGAACGGGCTCGGGCCGACCAGTCACCGGAAGCCGCCGCAGATCCTGTCCACCGAGGTGGTCGAGCAGGCCGGCGGGACCTGGCTCAGTCCTGCCACGCCCCCGGCGAGCAGGTCTCCGGCAGTGGGCCGCTCGAACACCCCTCCAGCCGGGCGCGTCGCTCGCGGTAGGGCAGGCGGGTGGCGCAGATCCGGGTGGAGCAGGAGCGCACGGCCGTCCAGGCCGCTGAGGCGGCCCGGCAGGCACGGCCGTGCGCGGACTGCGGCGCACAGCGGTCGGCCGGCCTGTGCGAGGCGTGCGGCTACCAGCGGGAGACCCAGGCGATGCTGGAGGAGATCGTGCTGATCGCCGCGGCAGGATCGGCAGACATCGACGACTCGGACTACGTGGCTGCGATGGTGTCCCTTGTCGTGGTGTACGGGATCAGTGGCTGGGAGTGCGCGGGCGTCTGCCCGGGGCGCACTTCCACGGGTGAGGACCGCTCCCTGAACAGGAGGTGGGCCATCGCGTAACTCTCCTTGGTGAACGCCCAGTTCAACCACGAGGAGTGCACGATGGCCCTGTCCCAGTCTGAACTGATACGGCTGCTTGAGTCACTACGCTCGACCGACGGAATCGAGCTCATCCGCGCCATCGCCGAGCGAATGGTGCAGGAGTTGATCGAGGCCGAGGCGAGTGCTCACATCGGTGCGGAGTGGAACGAGCGCACGCCGACGCGGACCAACGTCCGCAACGGGCACCGCGAGAAGGTGCTGACCACGCTGGCCGGCGACCTGGACCTGGAGATCCCCAAGGTCCGCACCGGCAGCTTCTTCCCCAGCCTGCTGGAGCGCCGGCGCCGCATCGACCAGGCCCTCTACGCGGTCATCATGGAGGCATACGTGCATGGCGTCTCCACTCGCAGCGTCGATGACCTGGTCAAAGCCCTGGGCGGGGACAGCGGGATCTCCAAGTCCGAGGTCTCGCGGATCTGCACGATGCTGGATGAGCCGCTGACCGCATTCCGCACCCGCCCGCTGGACCACGTCCGCTTCCCCTACGTCTACTTGGACGCGACCTACTGCAAGGCGCGGGTGAACCATCAGATCGTCTCCCGGGCCGTGGTCGTCGCCACCGGCATCACCGAGGACGGCAACCGCGAGGTCCTGGGCCTGATGGTCGGCGACAGCGAGAGCGAGGCGTTCTGGAAGGAATTCCTGCGCTCGCTGCGAGAGCGCGGCCTGTCCGGGGTTCGCCTGGTCATCACCGACCAGCACGCCGGGCTGGTCGCTGCGGTCCGCAAGGTGATGCTCGGCGCCGCCTGGCAGCGGTGCAGGGTTCATTTCCTGCGAAATGCCTTCAGCGTGATCGACCGGGATTCCGGTGAAATGGTCGCCGCGACGATCCGCACGATCTTCACCCAGCCCACCGCCGGCCTCGTGCGCACGCAGCTGGACACCGTCGCAGACATGCTCGGCACCCAGTTCCCCAAGGTCAAAGCGATGCTGCTGGAGGCGAAGGAGGATCTGACCGCGTTCGCGGACTTCCCGCCGCGGCACTGGAAGAAGATCCAGTCGACGAACCCGCTGGAACGGGTGAACCGGGAGATCAAGCGCAGGATCGATGTCGTCCAGGTCTTTCCCAACGACGACGCGCTCATCCGGCTGGTCACCGCCGTGCTCTTCGAGATGCACGACGAATGGATCGCCTTTCCCCGCCGCTACCTCCCCGAAGGCAGCATGGGCGAGATCTACCGCGAACTCCCCGAAAGCGACCCGGCGCTGCCCAACACTCCAAACACGCCCGCCAGTTGATCCCCAACACCACGACGAGGGACACGACCTGCGCAAAGCGAAGTTCGAGCAGCAAGCCACGCTGGAGGGGTTCGGCTTCAACGCCTCCCCGAAGCTGCCCGCCGCCCAGATCCGCGACCTGGCCGCCCTGCGCTGGCTCCACGCCGGAGAGTCCGTCATCCTGTTGGGCCCGGTCGGGGTCGGCAAGACCCACGTCGCCCAAGACCTCGGGCACCTCGCATCGGCCAGGGCGCCCATGTCCGCTTCGCCAAGACCAGCCGGATTCTGGCTGAGCTCGCCGGCTGCCACGCGGATCGCACCTGGGACAAGCGGACGCGCGAACTCATCCGCCCCGACCTGCTCATCCTCGACGACTTCGCCATGCGCCAGATGACCGCACCACAGGCCGACGACCTCTACGAACTCGTCTCCGAACGGCAGGGACGGTCCCTGATCATCACCAGTAACCGGGCGCCCAGCGACTGGTGTCCCCTCTTCCCCAACCCCGTCGTCGCCGAATCCCTGCCGGACCGGCTGATCAACGCCAGCCACCAGGTCATCATGAACGGCCGCAGCTACCGCCCAAACAAGCGGCCCAAGAACCCCGCGAGCAAGCCACCGGCCGCCTAGCACCGACGCTGATCGACGTTCCAGTCAGACGGCAGGGCCGCATCGCAGAAGACGCAGACGAAGTCGCCCTCACGCACGACGTTGACCTGCTGACATGACACGCAGCGACGGAACACGACCTCGTGGGTGAACCCGCGGGGGCGAACAAGCCCGACCTGGTCCAGAGCCTCCGCAACGGCCGACCACGAGCTGACGGCCGGGCAGTATCCGGTCGACTGGTTGCTGACCTCGTCGACCACCCACCGCCCGGACTCCTCGCGAAAGCTCATCTCACCAGCACTCAGCACCGTCCCCCCACCCGCGCAGACCACATGCTCGCTGCGGCGCGGCGCCAAGCGGAGCACGCCCTCGGCATCGACCACGAAGGTGAACGGTTCGGCCAACTCCTCCACGCTGCGAGCCGACACCCATCGGGCGAAGTCCGCTGCCGCGCGGATGCTCGCGCCCTCTCCACCCGACCGGACAAGACCCTTCAGATCAATGGGCCCGACATAGCGATATCTCCGTCCCGGCACTGCCATGCCAGCCAACCTAGACCGACACCGCGGCCAAGACCTGAGGAATTATGTGACGTCAGACCTGGGGAATTACGGGCTCTGTCGGGGATCTCGTGATGACTGGCGTCTGCGGGCTTCGGGAACTGATGGCCGCCTGAGGGTGGCTGATCCACCGTCTTGATCGTCGATCCCGAACCGCGCAGCCTTGCCTTTCACCGCCAGGCGGGATTGCGGCTCGGCAGCCATGGCCCGAACAGGGACTCGTACTCGTCGCCGGTCTTGACGGTGAGTACAAAATCAGGTGGGGTGGCGGAAACCGCTGCATGCAGGCGAGCCAGCAAAACCGGGACGGACCCGAGCTTGAGGTCCAGCGCCGCCGCCAGGCGCACTCGTTCAGCGCCGATTTCCGGTTCATCCCTGAGCTCGTCGAGGCCAAGGTGGGCTGCGGTCGTCCGCATTACCTCTAGATCACCGGATCCGGAGAACTTCAGGCAGTCCCGCCAGGACGGCAGTCCAATCATGATCTCCAGTGCTTCAGCCAGGCTTTGGCCGATCAGCCCGGCCTGTCCCTCGGAGGTGGCATACAGCACGGGCCGAGCTGTGCCGCGATCACCGCAGAGGAAGAACGTCCCGCCGGTGAAGTCGCCGGCAATGCCGTCCAGGCCAACCCCGGGCGACAGCCGGACAGCCTCACCGTGATCGCCACGCGTGAGATCGAATTCGCAAACCTGCCATAGCAACTCAGCGAGCGCAGACTCCCGCCGGATCGAGTCCAGGATTTCATCGTCGCTCGCCACGCAGTGGACGATAACAGCACCTCGACTAACTCCTTCCACGTTGGAGCATCAGCCTGGTTCGGGCAGGATCATGCCCTGGGGCCCCTTCGGCGGGTAAGTCACGCCGTGATCAATGCTGTAGAGGCAGTTATAGGCTCGGTCGCATGGGTGTGAGCACTGACCGTGTGTCCGGCACGGTAGAGATTGACCGTTCGATCTTCGGTATCGACGAGAGCCGGCGGCCCGGCGAGCCGGAGCGGCCGTTCTGGACCGATCTTCCCGTCGATGCCGGGCCTGTACAGGTCAGCCACGGCACGGTCCTGGTGCGCAGCGAGGCGCAGGCGCACGATGTGGAAGTGACGCTGGAGATGGGCGCTGAGCTTTCCAAGCCGATGGGCGCGGAGTTCGAACTGCTGGGGGAGTGGCCGTATCACAGTGGCAGCGGCGACCTGGTGGTCTGCACGATCGACGGGCCCGAGTTCTCGTTCGCCGTGCCCGCCGACAGCCGTTTCGTATTGCGGGTGTTTCGTTCGGGAGGCGCGAGCGCGGCGGCCCGGTTCGATGAGCTGATGGGCCATCAGTATCCGATCACCGGGCTGGAGGCCTATCACTTCCTCTTCGTCCCGCGGGCATGAGCGGCTGACGTGTGGGGCCTCCCAGCATGCTGGGAGGCCCCCAACGCCTGGGTTAGTCGACGGCCATGCCGTAGGCGTCGCCGTCGAGGATGCGGTCCTGGCCGTACCACTTGCTCAGCCGGGCGCCTGCCTTTGAGTTGTCAGACTGCGGGACGTATCTGACGGAGAAGTTGCCGTCGCCCTTGCCGGCGCCTTCTTTGGTGGAGGCGAGGGGGAATTCGTCGCACTGCTCGTTCTCCCCCTTGGTCAGTCCGGCGCAGGCGGCGTCCTTGGCCGTGCGGTTCTTCGTGGAGATGTCCTTGGAGGCTTGGTTGAACTTGGGGTAGTTGCGGTGCAGCGGCTGCCACTGCCCGTTCCAGATGCTGCCCGGGATGTCCTTGTCACTCTTCTGCGGGTAGGTCAGCTGGGGGGCATGGATGGCGTCGAAGACGTGCTCGGCGACGGCCTTCACCTCGGTGTCGGTGCGCTTGTAGTGCATGACCGGGGTGATGCGGTCGAAGATGGCGCCCTGCGTGCCGTAGGGGGCGAGGTAGTCGGCCGAGTCGAAGCGCAGGCCGCCGTCCGGGCCGTTGCTCCACGGGGAGGCGCCGCGGCTGCCTTCGACCTTGTAGTGAGTCTGGAACGTGCAGGCGGCCACCTTGTCGATCCGGCTGGTGCTGGCGTTCGCCTCGGGCGACTGGACGTCGTAGGCCAGGAACTTGTCGCCCCAGGCCCCGATGACATCGGTGTAGGTCGCCCCGGTGTCCATCTTGGCCACGCACGATCCGGGATGCGCCGGGCTGCCGCCGGAACCCGGCTTGATGGTCATCTTGGTTCCGAAGGACGGGCTGAAGACGCCATACGCGCGCAGGTCCTTGGTCTTCACATAGATCGTGGCCTTCCGGGCACCGGACATGCCTGTGCCCACCTCGATCTCGGTGAACTTCACCTGGCCCTCGACGCGACCCTGGCCGTCGAGCTTCGTCAGGGTGTTGAATCCGTGCCGGCAGAAGTTGAAGTGGTCAAGGACCACCCCCGCCTTTCCGCCAGCTGCCTGGTTGGCTTCGCACGCGGCGAAGTCGATGACGCCGCCCGCCCGCTGCAGCCGCCGGACCGCCACCGGACCGGTTCCGTCCGCGACATAGGTCTGGCCGCCCTTGCGGGCCAGCTCCTCCTCGCGCTCCATGCCTGTTGGCACGGCGCCGGGATCCTCCGCGTACGTCCCCGTGATGGGCCGTGGACTCGCCGACCTTCGACGTCCGTACCGCGTACAGGCTCCCGATCGGCAACGGCGCTTCCGGTTCGGCCGAGCGCGTCCAGACGACACGCCCCCCGTCGTGCGGCTCCTCGTTCGCGGCGGCGCTGGGAGCAAGTGCCGTTCCCAGCAGGCCCGCTATGCCAAAGGCGATCCAGCTCGCCCTGGTGAGCTTCACGCGTTTCCCCCTCAATTCTGTTGTGTGCCTGCGCAGTTGGTCAGTCCGCCCAGGTGTTGATCTTCGCGGAGGCTAGCATGATCGAACAGACACATGAAAAGGCGGGCATATCGCGCACCTAGAACGGCTCTGTACATGGCGACGCGAGGCCCCGCCCTCACGCTCGCAGTGGCCGCCGGGGTGCGCTGCGCGGTGGACTTGGGGTGCGGCACGGCGCAACGCGAAGCCCCGGCTGGACGGGGGAGGCCAGCCGGGGCGTAGGTGGTGACGTGCGGAGGGCGGTCGCCTCGCGGCGGAAGGCTCCATGGGGCTTCAGCCGGACGATCGTCCCCATGGGCTGTGGGTAGGCCCGGGGACACTGTCCCCTCCGCAGCCACGTATGGATGAACGCTCAACCACCCATTTCTGTTCCGCTTACGTGCGTCGGACCGCACCAGCCGCACTTGATCCGTGACACCGCGGCGGCCGTCGGACTCGCCCGCGGACAACAGCGGCTGCTGTCGACCAACGCGGAGGCGGCTGAACTCGCCGTGCCGACGAGGGCGGCGCCTGTGGTCAGCGGCCGCCTGGGCGACGTGGTCGTAGACGTAGCTGCATCGCCCAACCAAGGGCGCCGTCGGCCGCAAGCGCCAGCGGCGTGGCGATCCAGACGGGCCACAGGTTCGGGGTGTGCCGGCCCTACGGGGCCTGGCGCTTGCGCAGGAATGAGGAGACCACGTCAGGAACATGGAGCCGACATTCGCCCGTGGACAGCGACATGACGAAAGACGGTGCGGGCCCCGGCCTGCCAGCAGCACAGCCGAGGCCCACGGATATCGGGGTCACAGGAACAAGTGAAGAGAGAACGACCGCAGTTGTCGGCCGCACACCCGACGGCGTGCTGCCCTTCGACTACGTTCGCAGTGCGGTTCTCAGTCACCCCGCGACGGCCACGCTGACGCACGGAACCAGGGAAGCTACGTGCCGAGTCGGGGTGTGCCGAACTCGATGAGGCGCGCTCCTACGTCGTTGATGACGGTCTGAAGGGGTCCGTCCTCGAGCGTCTCGGCGACCGTGATGCACTGCGCTCCAGAAGCGATGACGCCCTCAATGCCGTACTCACCGTACTCCGGGTGGTCAGGGTCTGGCCCGGGATCCGGGCCACCGCGCGGTAGGTCTGGGTGGAAGATGTATCCGGCCCCGGTCCACTCCCAGTGGCCTTTCACCGGTTTTGGCATGATCTCCGTGATGCGTTCGGAGTTGGTGAGGCCTGAACTCCAGCGGTCGAGGGTGGCACGGTTGATGTCGAGCATCTTCGCCGACACCTCTGGGTCGCGAAGTTCGTCAGCGGCGGGCTGCCTGAAGATGACGATGCCGAGCGTGGTCGCGGCGGCAGCACTCAGCATCTGTGCGATATCCGCAGGTTGCTGAAGTGCTGCCGTCGCCTGCTGCACGGAGCCGATGCCGTATCGGGAGCTCTGCCCTGGGGGAAACGGGTAGGTGATCAGCCGGGTGATCGCGGCGTGGGAAACCGGAAGATCGGTCATGGGCGCCTCCTCTGTGAGTGCCCTGAGGTCGCTTCGATTCTGCTCCTGGCCCGGATCCACCACCATGTAAACCGTGTCTTCCGCGTCTCCGGGGTCACTCGCGAGTCGCCTTCAGGGTGCTGGCACTCAAAGGGGCCGCACACGCTCGGGGCGGTTTCGGCGCCTCGAAAACAACGCCACGTCGCCGCGGGTCGCTGTACTTCTGTCCGTCGATCTGCTTCGTGCGGAGCACTGCCCTTTGGCGGCTTTGTCAGTGCCGGCCACTACGGTCCGCGGTATGACGTCGATCCCTCACTCCAATTCAGCACGGTGGCTGCTGGAGGTCACCGCCGCCGCAGCCCCCGCAGACCCGACCGCCTTCGAAGAGCAGCGTCAACTGCTGCGTTCCGTCGCCGCTTTCCACCGCGCCTCGCGGACGTGGTGCACGTACATTGGCGCGCTCGATGTCCGGGCGCTCAAGGTCCTGCAGCGCCTGTACGAGGCAGCGCAGCGGTTCGGGACCGCGGTGCGCGTGCAGGTGATCGCCGCCCCGGACACCTGGAACGGGCCGTGTTTCACCGAGGCAGGCGAACTGGCGGATCTCGCGGCGGCAGAGGCCGACCGGGGACGGCAGCTCGGTCAACTTCCAGTCTCCTGACACGGGCGCGGGCGGCAGGATCAGACGCGGTGTGAATTACCGTCTGCGCGTCCTACGGAGACGGAGTGTGTGCTCCTTCGCGTGGCACCCCGCGCGGTGTGGTGACGATCGGCTGGGGCAGCATACGTTCAGCCGTTGCCTGCTCGTGAGGGGTCGTCATGCGTTCCACTGCCCGCGCCGCGTCGTCCATGCTGCTCGCCGCCGTATGCGTGGCCGGCTGCTCGCCTGGCTCGCTCGGTGGAACGACCGCGTCCCCGAACGGGACGCCGGCGGCAGGCCCGTCGGGAACCCGCGGCGCGGGCGGAGCATCCGGATCGGGCATCGCGGTCGGGGCCGGGCCGCAGGAGACGTACACGGTGCAGCAGCAGCCGGATGCGGGCTCCTGCCACTACCGGTACGAAAAGGGGGAGCCGCTGGAGGATCCGAAGTGCACGCCCGGCGCGATCTCCCCTGCCGTCACTCAGGCGAACCTGAGGACCACGATCTGCCGCAAGGGCGGCTACACCTCCGGCATCCGCCCCTCTACGTCCGTCACCGGCAAGGAGAAGGAGTTGAACGCCGCCTCCCACGGCTACACCGGGCGCCTGGGGGATGCCGAGTACGACCACCTGATCAGCCTTCAGCTCGGCGGCGACCCCAACGACCCGCGGAACCTGTGGGTCGAACCCCCGGACCCCGGGCACAAGTCGGGGATCGGGGTCAACAACAAGAAGGACCCAGTGGAGACGAAACTGCACACCGCGGTCTGCTCCGGCAAGGTCACCCTCACCGCCGCGCAGCAGGCCATCGTCACCGACTGGACTACGGCACTCAGCAGTCTTGGTCTCGGCTGAACGGCCGACACGCGGGCTGCGGAAACAGCTCTGAACATCAGCGCGCCGCCGATCTCGATCAGAGCTGCGCGCGCTGAAAGGGCGGGCCGAGGCTCGGAGACGCGTGGCCGGTGAAGAGTTCTCGCAGCGCGAGATCGTGAAGGCGCTCAGCAAGCCGCCCTATTCGATCAAGTTCCGGGGCCAGGGCATCAGTGCCTGGGTCCCGCGTCGCCTGTTGCTGTCGCGTCGGCCCAGGTGGCTGGACGAGCCCTACCGTCCCAGTTCAAGAGACCACTCCGCGTCTATCCAGTGCCCCAGCGGCCTGGGATAACCCGGTTGGCAGATCGCGCACATGGCGACCTCCCGGGCCGCCTGCCAGGGGCTTGACGGTCGGAAAACAGAAACGGCGGTCCATGGATCGCAGCGGTCCGTGTACAAGGCCCGCCAGCTCAGTTTGTCGACGAACACCGAGCTGCCCGGCAGCTGGTTTCCCGAGGATGGAAACGCCATCGTCATCGACGAGGACCTACGGGCCCAGTCCCGGGGCCGGAGTAGTGCTCCTGCATGACGCCACCATCGGCGAGTGGTGTGAACGCGGCAGGACAGACGTGGTGGGTTAGGCGCAGGGAACTGCTGGCGGGTTCTGCTCCTAACGACCGGCCTGCGTGCGCCGCTGGCCTGGGGTCTCAGCAACTTCTCAAGAGGAGTAACAACCCTGGAGCATTTTTCTGTTGTTTTGTACCGGAAAATGGCGATAGCTGCAGTCATGCGCTGATACTGATGAACTGTCAGCCATTGTGTAGTGCTATCGAGCGGGTAGTAAATGGGGCTCAGGTAGCTCATCAGGTGGGAGGCGCTCGTGGCGGACGAACCGGGACTGGCAGTCGTGCTTGAGGGGCTGCGCGACGAGCTTGAGGAGGCCTGGCGAACGGGCCGGGACCGCGAGGTGCGGTTCCAGGTCACCGGGGTGACGCTCACCCTGGAGACCGTGACGCGGCAGGAGAAGGACGGCTCGGGAAGGATCCGTTGGTATGTCGTGGAGGCCGGCGGTGGGGTGAAGGCCGGCGGCGAGCGGACCCAAACGCTCGTGCTGTCGCTGGAACCGCTCATGGACGGCAAGTCGTTGACGGTGCACGGCCAGCAGCCCGTGCCACCCAGGTAGCGGCACGATGACGGACTCGTTGTGGGAGGACCGGCTCGTCGAGGTATGGGCTGCGCCGGGTCGGTCCGGCTCGGGGGTGGCTTTCGGTGCCGCTGGTGTGCTCACCGCTCTGCATGTGGTGGGCAAGGGGTCGCCTGTCCGGGTGCTGGCACGAATCGTGCGCCGAGTTGGCATGGACTTGGCCGGGCAAGCTGTCGCGCCGTGGGTGCCGATGCGTGTGGTGGCCGACGATCCGGACTGGGACTTGGCGGTCCTCGAAGTGAATTCGGACGATCCTGGCGCAGTTTTGTGGCAGGCCCCGGCCTCCGCCAGGCCGCGGCTGGCCGAGGTGTCAGGCGCCGCCGAGCTGGCATGCGAGAGTGTTGGGTTCCCCGACGCGAACGTGCAGGGTAGCCCGGGGGCCCGACCCGGCGACTGGGTACGGCAGAGCGAGCATGCCGTCGGGGTGCTGTTGCCGATGGGTACTCAATGACCGAGTCAAACAGCGGGGCCCCGCCCATCGATTGAGGACGGCGCCCGCGCGGTACGAAGGCTTTGAAGTCTGGCCTCATCCTTATCAGGTCCATCACGGGGGCCTATCAACGTCGGCCAACGGCCCCTGCGCCTCGGCTGATCATCCCCTGGGGTCCGGCCTCGACCGCCGCTGTTCGTGCTTGTTGGTGTCAGCCGCTGATGTCATCAGCCGCAAGCCGCAAGCAGTCGTAACGACATCATGTTCACGTCCTTGAGGAAGAGCCATGAACAGCAAGTTCGGCTCTGACTAGAAGCCGAAGAAGTGAGGGGTCGGGTCTCTGACTGTGCCCCTCCGACCAACAAGCCCCCTCGGACGGCCCAGGAGCGGCCCGAGTGGGGGTGTCGAGTGTTGGTGAGGGAAACGGAGCAGCTAAGGGCGGCGTAGCCGGACGGCCAAGAAGTAGGGCACGGTATGGGTCTTCTCGTACCGGCGCGGATCGATTTCGCGCGCCTCCTCCATGGCCCGCGGCTCCACCAGTTGCTCCAGCACGAACCCGGCGCCGAGCAGCTCCCCGAGGAACTTCTCCAGCGTCATCCGCCGATAGTGGATGGTGAACCCCCCGTCGAGAGGGGCTTCGACGCGCTCGTTGGCGAAATACGAGCCCCCGAACCATGTCCACTCAGCGGCCGGGTGCGTGGTGGATACGAGCAGCGCTCCACCGGGGCGCAGCACGCGCCGCAGCTCGGCGAGCAGTTGCTTGCGCGCCTCAATGTGGTGATAGACCAGCGCCATCACCGCAAGGTCGAACGAGGCGTCCTTCAGGAACGTCAACGGCTCCTCCAGGTCATGGTGGTGCAGCTCGACCCCCTTCCCGAGCCGCTCGCGCGCGGCGCGCAGTAGTGTCTCGCTGCCCTCAACCCCGATCACCTTCGCCGCCCCGCGGTTCCGCAGCTCGGCTGCGTAGTGCCCGGCTCCGCATCCGACGTCCAGTGCCCGCATCCCGCCCACGTCCCCGGCCAGTTTGAGCATGGCCGGCCGATCGGTGTGGGCGTTGGAGGCGTTGTTCGTGGCAAGGGCTGCGAAGTAGTCGCCCAGTTCTCCGTGGTAAGCAGTCTCGGCTCGCGTCATTCCGTCACCTTTGCACCAACACCATGCACGTTCCACAGAGTTGGATCAGCTCGTTCGAGGTGAAAGGCTGAGGGTGGTGAAGCGTCGATGGCTCAGACAAGCCAGCGCGCTGCAGCTGACGGGCCTGCGAAGTCCCTGACCCTCTCGATGCGAGCTACCGGCGGGGCGGTCGCTGGGGCCCGCTCGGCTGATCAGACGGTCATGCGGCGCTGCCGCGGTTGGGTCCGGTCGGGACGGTTGCTGTACCTCGCTGCTGTACGGCCAGACCGGCGGCCCACGATCCCCGCTTTAGGAGCGAGGTGAGGCGAGTGCCGCTCTGACCTGCGAAACGCCCACCTGGGCGGACAGTGCGGATCTCGCGAGCTCGAAAGCACTCGCCAGCTAGCCATCAGGCGGATTTGTGGCGGGCGCCGCCCTCGATGTGGATCGTCTCGCCGGAGACAAAACCCGCACGGAGGAGCCACACCACCGTGTCGACGACGTCGTTGGTTTCGCCGTAGCGTCCGACGAAGGTCCCGGCCGCGCTCTTGCTCAACAAGCCTGTCTTGTTGTCACCAAGGCGATCCCATGCGCCCGAGTCGACGACACCAGGCGAGACGGCATTGACCCGTACCGGCGCTAGATCCGCTGCAAGGTGGCGCACGGCGTACTCGACCGCACCGTTCGTGACCCCCTTGACGAGTGATCCCGGCCCAGGGCGCCAGCCGACAACACCGGAGAACAGCACCATTGACCCGGTCGGCCGCAGTACCGATGCGAAGTGTTTGGCGACCAGCATCGGGCCGACCACCTTCGCCGTGAACGCAGCCAGCAGCTTGTCGCGATCCAGCTCGGTCGCGCGAACATCGTGCGGCGCCGAACCGGTCGTCACGATGTGGTCAATTCCCTCCTTCAGCCGCTCCGCCGCGGCCGCGAGCGTCGACTCGTCCTGCAGATCGACCCGCACCGCGGTGGCGCCGATCTCGCGCGCCAGCACGTCGGCCGCAGCCAGATCGCGGGCACCGACAACAACGTCGTACCCGTCCTCCACCGCACGCCTCGCGACGGCCGCGCCGAGCGCCCGTGCACCGCCGATGACCAGGATCCGCTCCATGCGTCTCACTCCCTCTCGTAGGATCGGGTGTAACGGTATGGATTTGATACCGGTATCTTCAACGGAACTGGGAGCAGCAATGGGCAAGGCGTACAACGTGATGGCGGCGACCTGCCCGAGCCGCACGGTGCTGCACCGTATCGGCGCCCGCTGGACGGTGTTCGTCGTCAACGCCCTCGACGACGGACCTCGCCGCTTCACCGAACTGAAGGGGCATATCCAGGGCATCACCCCGAAGGTCCTGACCGAAACCCTGCGCTCCCTGGAAGCCGACGGTTTGATCAGCCGCCACGAGTACGACGAGAACCCGCCCCGAGTCGAGTACGCCCTGACACCGCTGGGCCGCTCTCTGCTCATCCCACTCCGCGCCGTACGACTCTGGGCCGAAGTGCATGTCCCGGACATCGAGGCGGCCCGAGCCCGCCAGCCGATTCTCTGATCCGTGAGTCGACTGGCGGCATGAACCGGAGCGGCAAGACCATCGCCACCGCCCTGCCTCAACCCACCACTTACCCCAGCTTCCATCCCGTCCGCCGTCGGCCCACACACCGTGGAGCGGGCGTGGTTCATGGCGTCCAGGTGGAGCGCGCCACGACCGCCGGGGCCTGAAGGTGCGTGAGGCAGCCGCGGACCGTCCGGTCCCCATCCCGCCCGTCCTTGTCGCCATCCTCCGGGCGCACCGGAAGGAGTTCGGGACTGCCAAGGAAGGGCGGGTGTTCGGTAACGAGCGCGGGGGAGTCGTCGGCTCATCCACATACTGGCGCGTGTGGGAGGAAGCGCGGGAGTACGCCCTCCCGCCGGAGCGGGTCGAATCGCCGTTGGCCGGGCGCCCGTATGACCTGCGGCATGCGTGCATCACGGGGTGGCTGGTCGTGTCCCTCGTCGTGGTGTTGGGGATCAACTGGCGGGCGTGTTTGGAGTGTTGGGCAGCGCCGGGTCGCTTTCGGGGAGTTCGCGGTAGATCTCGCCCATGCTGCCTTCGGGGAGGTAGCGGCGGGGAAAGGCGATCCATTCGTCGTGCATCTCGAAGAGCACGGCGGTGACCAGCCGGATGAGCGCGTCGTCGTTGGGAAAGACCTGGACGACATCGATCCTGCGCTTGATCTCCCGGTTCACCCGTTCCAGCGGGTTCGTCGACTGGATCTTCTTCCAGTGCCGCGGCGGGAAGTCCGCGAACGCGGTCAGATCCTCCTTCGCCTCCAGCAGCATCGCTTTGACCTTGGGGAACTGGGTGCCGAGCATGTCTGCGACGGTGTCCAGCTGCGTGCGCACGAGGCCGGCGGTGGGCTGGGTGAAGATCGTGCGGATCGTCGCGGCGACCATTTCACCGGAATCCCGGTCGATCACGCTGAAGGCATTTCGCAGGAAATGAACCCTGCACCGCTGCCAGGCGGCGCCGAGCATCACCTTGCGGACCGCAGCGACCAGCCCGGCGTGCTGGTCGGTGATGACCAGGCGAACCCCGGACAGGCCGCGCTCTCGCAGCGAGCGCAGGAATTCCTTCCAGAACGCCTCGCTCTCGCTGTCGCCGACCATCAGGCCCAGGACCTCGCGGTTGCCGTCCTCGGTGATGCCGGTGGCGACGACCACGGCCCGGGAGACGATCTGATGGTTCACCCGCGCCTTGCAGTAGGTCGCGTCCAAGTAGACGTAGGGGAAGCGGACGTGGTCCAGCGGGCGGGTGCGGAATGCGGTCAGCGGCTCATCCAGCATCGTGCAGATCCGCGAGACCTCGGACTTGGAGATCCCGCTGTCCCCGCCCAGGGCTTTGACCAGGTCATCGACGCTGCGAGTGGAGACGCCATGCACGTATGCCTCCATGATGACCGCGTAGAGGGCCTGGTCGATGCGGCGCCGGCGCTCCAGCAGGCTGGGGAAGAAGCTGCCGGTGCGGACCTTGGGGATCTCCAGGTCCAGGTCGCCGGCCAGCGTGGTCAGCACCTTCTCGCGGTGCCCGTTGCGGACGTTGGTCCGCGTCGGCGTGCGCTCGTTCCACTCCGCACCGATGTGAGCACTCGCCTCGGCCTCGATCAACTCCTGCACCATTCGCTCGGCGATGGCGCGGATGAGCTCGATTCCGTCGGTCGAGCGTAGTGACTCAAGCAGCCGTATCAGTTCAGACTGGGACAGGGCCATCGTGCACTCCTCGTGGTTGAACTGGGCGTTCACCAAGGAGAGTTACGCGATGGCCCACCTCCTGTTCAGGGAGCGGTCCTCACCCGTGGAAGTGCGCCCCGGGCAGACGCCCGCGCACTCCCAGCCACTGATCCCGTACACCACGACAAGGGACACCATCGGGTGGCTGAACGCCGGCGTGCCGATCGCGGAAGTGGCCCGGCGTGTCGGCAACTCCCCGGAGGTGATCCACCGGCGATACCACGGATGTATCGATGGTCACGAGGAAGTCGCCAATGCCCGCATTTGCTCTGGCGATGCAGCAAGATGGAGATGAGTAACCGACTCCTGATTGGTGACGCCGGAAACGTGATGCGCCATCCCCGCGTCACCCGCTGTTCTACAAGGTGTCTACCCACGTTAACGAGGCTGTGGCGCGAGATGCTGGTCTGGGCGTGGGACAGCCAGGCTTCGGAGGGTAGTGACGTGCGAGCTCGGAGAACTGTGCTGAGACTCCGGCCCAGCCGCCCATGAGTGGGGCCCGGCCGCTGCGGAAAACAGGGGTCTTCCGTTTTGACTAGCGGAGGCGTAGGTTCCGGTTACCCCGCGACGGCGCCTTTCGGGGCGCTGGCCCGCCAGTTCCGGGACGGCGGGCCTCGCGGGGGCCAATTGCTGGTCGCGGCCGTGTGTTGGCAGACAGTATTCGCTGCCCGGGCGATACCACCAACGGGGGGATTACCCCCGCACGAGGAGATCTCTTCGAACCCACTGTCGGCCTGGCAGAGTCGGGCTCAGGGGAGGGTGCCGAAGGGGCCGAGGACTTTGTGGTCGAGCCGCAGGGATTCGACCATGGTCCAGGCGTTGTCGAAGGTGAAGACGTCGGCGCCGCCGAGCCGGCTGGTCCAGGCCGGGGTGACGGCGTCGGCCGTGGTCTGGGTGAGGATGTCGAGGTACTCCTTGAACACGGCCCAGGGGTTGCCCGGGTACTTGGCGAAGAGGGGTCCCACGTTGACGAATTCGGTGATGGCCTTCCTGCCGTAGTGCTCCAGGTCGCGCAGGTACTCCTGCTGGATCTTGATGTCCTGCCGGGTACCCAGACGGGTCAGGTGCCCGCCGATGTAGGTCTTGAAGTCGAACTCCAGGAGCTGGTTGTGCGCGTTGAGCCAGCCGGGGATGTTGGTGGACACGACGAGGTTCCTGAACGGGACCCAGCCGGGGTAGACGATGTCCACGACGTTCAGGACCCTCTGCCGCGGCGCGTAGATGAACAGGTTGTCCTGGCTGTGGTTGGGGCCCTTGTAGTGGAGCTCCAGGACCTGGTCGTCCACCTCTAGACGGTAGCGGCTGGAGACGGAGCGGTTCGGCATCGGCGGCCGGCTGGACTCGGGTACCTGCTTCAGCAGGTGGGCGGTCTGCTCGTGAGCGATGATCACTAGCTTCGGGAGGCTCGCGTCGCGGAGCTTGTCCGCCGCGCCGATGTGGTCCGCGTGGTAGTGGGAGTACACCAGGTGGCTGATACGGGCACCCGGTGCCACCTCCTCGATCGCGCGGAGGATGTTGCCCCCCAGCGTCGGGGGAGCGTCCACGACGATGACACGCTGCCTCTTGTCCTGGTGACGTTTGGTCACCAGGAACATGATCTGGTAGAAGCCGTCCGTCAGCCAGTACAGCCGCGTGCCGATCTCCTGGACCAGATAGCCCTTCGCGGGGATCTGCGGACCGATTGCGGTGGGCGGAACGGGCGCGTACGCGCCCGGTGCGGCAGTGGCCGCAGCGGGGTTTGCGAGTACGGACTGCAGCGCGGGTACCGACGCTGCCAGTGCCGAGTACTTCAGGAAGCTGCGACGGCTGGCCGGGTCGTGAGCGACGGGGGGAATGGGTTCCCCGCCAGGAGTTGTCGTCATGGCCTCTCCCAGAGGTGTGCGTCCGAATCGACGGGTGTGGCAGCCCTCCTGCCGTCAGAGCAGCCCACTGCAACCCGTAGCCGACGCAGACTGGAAGGGCGGGGCAAATCTAGGTGCTGCACCGCGCTTCATCGATGAGCCACGCTGAGCAACGAGACCAGGGACCTGCCGATGGTGGACGTGATGTGGCTTCGTCGGCAGTGCGGGCCGTTCACCTGCGGCTGTGACCAGGTTCAGCTGGATCCGGCCGCACCTGCAGCTGCGCAAGGGGTGAGTCAGCGGGACGGCTCGGCGTCGAGGTCTCCGGCTTCCCGGGGACCGGGGTCGTCCTGATCTGTCCAGATGCCGAATAGGTCAACGGGCAGTCTTTGCACAGGATGGCGGGGCCGTGCGAACACTGCGGGCCGCCAGGACACGGGCACGATGTCCTGGCGGCCCGCAGTTGGACGGCACGCGGGTCAGGAGCGCTGCACGGCCCCCGACACGAAGAACTGCACCAGACTCGCGGCGAGGTGCACCGCCATGACCGCCTCCTGCACGGTCTCCTCCCGAGTCTCCTGCAGGTTGCCGTGACGGCTGGTCTGCCCCGTCCACAGCAGGTCCATCGTGCTCTCGACCACCGTCAGGCCCTCGGCGCCGGACTTCCCGGCGATCGGCACGCTCAGTTTGGCCCGCACTTGGCGGAACTCGCCGAGCATCGTACCCAGCGTGGTCCGCCATCCACCAGGCGGCTTCGCTGGCTGCCCTGCTTGAGCAGTTCCCCGACAGTGGATGGAAGTGGGACGACTTCGAACACTCGTCCCCCTGACCGGTGTCCTCACGGAATGTGTGCCTGAACCGAGAACGGGCAGCACTTGTCGACGACTTCGGAGAGCGCTTGTCGATCGCGGTGTCGGAAAATGTCGATGAGAACTGACACCACCCGGGTAAGCGGGTGGGCCTTCCTCGGTGCCGTGATGATGGCCGACCTTCTGCCCGGGTCAGCGAATGCGGCAATTATCGAGGAGGGGCCCGCCTACCGGCCGGGGTGACTGACCGGGTCGACGACCGCGGAGGGATGCCGGGAGACGCCGCCGTGATCGAGGTCCGTGAGGGCCGGGTGCTGATGGTGCGGCGGGGGGTCAACGAGGGCTGGCCATGCCGTACGCGGCGACGTCTGGGATCGCCACTGCTGAGACTGCGTCACGTAAAGGAGCCCCCGCCAGACTTCTCACCGGGCGGGGGCAGGGTCAGTCAGTCGAGGTCGATCGTGAAGCGCCTCGTGCCCGTAGCGATCGTGTCGGCGTGGACCGAGCCACGAGCCCGGTCGTAGTCCCCGGTGCCGCCGGTGATCGCGTTGTCGAACGAAGGGGGAGGGATCGTCGGGAGGCCCTGGGTGAGGATGCCGAAGACCATCCCCTGCACGGTGAGCTGGCCGCCCGGGAGGTTGTAGGTCACGACGCACTCCTCCGCTCCGCCGTTGTCGACCCGGGTGGTGGTGCAGGTGCCGTTGGTCTCGCCGACCTGCTTTTTGTCGTCCTTGTCGAAGAGGATCGAGCGGAAGGCGGTCCGATCGCCCTGGGCGGGGGCGCCGCCGGGGTTGACGGGGAAGCGGGTCTGCTGCGCGAGGTGGCCGATGACTGTGATGACCCGGCCTCTGCCCTTGGCGTGGGCGGAATCGGTGTCCGTAGCGGCGGCCGCGACAGGGGTGCAGGCGAGAAGGCCCGGCCTGCCACTGGCCCGCGGTGATGAGCCGTTCAACGACTCCTCGGAGCTGGGCGGCGGTGATCGCGGTCGCGTCGTCCGTTGGGCCGAGCCGGACCGCGTCCAGGATCGAGGTCCAGGACGTGGCGCCCGGCTCCAGCACGGCGACGAAGGAGTAGGGCCAGCCCGGGATGAACTGCGACGCCGTCTTCGCCCGGCCGTAGACGTGGCAGAACAGCCGCTCCGCTGAGCACGGCGCGTCCGAGCGAAGCCACGGCGACACATCGACCGCCAGGACCAGGCGCCCGCCGTCGAAACGCGGCAGCGGCAGGCCGGCCAGCACCGTCCGCAGGCGGTCGACGTCGATCCGGCCGTGGTTCAGACCGCCGTACATCGCTCCGTGCCCGCGACGATGCTCGGGCAGCAGCGTCAAGTCCACCGGGGACTTCACCGCACCGTCCGCACACAGCACCGCGTCCACCAGCTCGAACAACTCGTCGCGCCGGGCGGTCAGACACTCGTAGAACTCGCCCCGGAAGCGTGACGCCTCCGCGAACGCTTCCCTCCGGACAGCATCCGGCAGCAGACTCACCCTCACGGCCTTCATCGTGGTCACGTGCACCTTGGTCGGAGCACATGATCAGATGAAGGCCGCCCCCACGTCCGGCGAATCCCCAGGTGGGTGACCTCGTTCGGGGAGCAGTTCGAGACGAGCGTCTTACTCTCTCAGCGTGCCTTCTCTCCTGGACCTTCTGCAGTCCCTTGAAGAACAGCCTGCCGAAGCGGTCATCTACGCGGCCAAGCCATGGACGGCCGCCTCAGACGCGGCCGTCGCAGCATTCGACGCGCCGCCGCACGACCTTGCCTATCTACTCGAAGTCGAACTGGCCCAAGACGTCCTCGACGTGTGGTCGTCCTGGCGGCACGGAGCCCGGCCCAGCCCCTTGGAGAAATGCCAGGCAGTCATCCACTACGCCGAGCACGACGCATACCTGGACGCACATCGCTGAACACCACCACACAGCAACAGAGGCTTCGGCCGTCGTTGATAAAGAACAAGCTCAGAAGCTGTTTCAGAACCGCTGATCTGTGACGTTCCGTGAGTGAATCTGCATGAAGGGGTATCGGTTCGCGTCCCCGGGTTCATGTCTCCGCTGACCACGCGTATCCGCAGGGTCTTCTGACTCGCGGGCCTGCTTCCCGCACCCGGCTTTGGGTGACCGTGGCGGAGACGACGCAAGGCGAGCTGGCCCCGTGACACGGCCCCGGAATCCCCCTACCCCTGAGTGGCAAGGCGCGCGGGCGGGGCGTGGAGGCGATGACACCGAGAGAGATCGTCCCCGTGCCCTCGGAGCGGCCTGCGAGGTCAGCTGGCGAGCACGGTGTCGAGCCAGTCGAAGGTGCGCTGGTGGAACAGGTAGATCGCGCCCTCGTGGCAGTGCTCGCCGGCACCTTCGTCCTCCCGGAAGGAGATCAGTTCCTTCTGGCAGGTCAGCTGGTCGAGCAGACGCGGCGGCTGCCCCTTGAAGAACACGTCGTTCAGGGCGTCGAGGACGAGGGTCGGGCAGGTGATGCGGTCGGCGATGCCCGCCAGGGTGTATGCCTCGGTCGCCTTGACCAGCTGGTCGAAGTCGGGCACGCCGAAGGTCCAGCGGCCGTTGCGTACCACCCATCGCACCATGGTGTTCTGCGCCATCAGCGCCTCGATGCCACCGGGGGTCGCGGCGGCGCGGTGGGCGGTTGCTTGGGCGACTTCGTGGAAGTCGTCGACGCCGTCGTGCAGCACGAGCGCGGCGATGCGGTGCTCGAAGGCGGCCGCCCTGGCGGCGAGGTAGCCGCCCAGGCTGGTGCCGACCAGGACGAGTTGTTCGGCATCCACCTCGGGCACGGTAAGCGCGAAGTCGACGACCGGGGTGACCACGGCCTCCCAGTCGTACCGGAAGTGCAGGCCCTGGTCGCGGACGGTGCTGCCCTGGCCAGGGCCGTCGAAGGTGAGGACGTTGTAGCCGCGCCGCAGCGCGCCGGCAGCCAGCGCGAAGTAGTTCTCCTCCAGGGTGGAGTCGTAGCCGCCGTGGTAGATGAGGGTCGGGCGAGGGGTGCTCGAGTCGTCGACGAGGAACAGGTAGCCGGGCAGCGTGGTGTCCTCGTACGGGATGCGCAGGGCGCGGGCCGGCGTGTCGAGCAGGGCGGCCGCGTCGGCGAAGGTCTGCTGGGAGGCCTTGGCCAGCCGCGCCGACTCGGCGTCGTTGGCGGGGTCCTCGCGGTGGTAGAAGTCCGCGGTCCGGTAGTAGTTCGACGCGCGCAGCAGCGCCTCCCGGGCGCTGACCCGGTGACCGGCGGCCAGCGCGTCCCGGCCGGTGCGCTCGATGCGCGCCGCCGTCGAGGCCCACTGGGCCGACCAGGCTTCCTCGTCTCCCTCTGGGATCTGCCGGCAGGTGACAAGGACTTCGCCGAGGTCGGCGCCGGCGTAGGCGGCGTAGCCCGCGGCCCGCAGTGCCTCGAAGGAGAAGGACTCGTCGTCGTAGAGGAACTTCATCTCCGGCTCCCTTCGATGAACGGAACGGAACCGTTCCGTCTTACTCATAGAGTAACACATGGAACGGGACCGTTCCGTTCGCTATGCTTGGGCGCATGGCAGAGCAACAGAAGAAGGGACGGCCGGCGACCGGAGGAGCGGTCCTGCGGCAGCGGGTGACCGACGCGATCACCGAGGCGGCCTTCGCCGAACTCGCCGAGGCCGGGTATGCGCGGATGTCGATGGAGGCGGTGGCCCGGCGTGCCGGTGTGGGCAAGGCCGCGCTCTACCGGCGCTGGTCCTCGAAGCAGGCGATGATCGCCGAGTTGATCCGCAGCAGGGTCACCCACACACTCCCACACACGCCGTCCACCGGCGACTTGCACAGTGACCTCCGCGAGCTGCTTGCCACCTTCCGCAGTCAACTGGCCAATCCGCTGCTCGCCCGGATCTGGGCCGGACTGCTCGCCGAGGCCAGTCACGACGACGCTCTGGCGGAGGGGCTCTACACCGGAGTGACCGCACCGCGGCGCGCGGCGGCGCGCACCATCCTGCAGGCCGCGATTGACCGCGGCGAGCTCCCCCCCGGCCTGGATCTAGATCTCGGCACCGACCTGCTGATCGCACCGCTCGCATTCCGCGTACTGGTCCTACAGGGCAGCAGCGACGATGAGTATCTGGACACGCTGACCAATGCCATCGAGGCGGCGCTGAAAGCGGCGGTCCGCTGACCTCGCCATTTAGGTTGGGGCGGAGTCAAGCGGCGGCCGGAAACGCGAAAGTGCCTCCTGAGCCGGGACGATGAACCCTGTCGAGGGGTTCTGTCGGCCCGAGTCGAAGGCACTTTCTGCATGAAGGGGTATCGGTTCGCGTCCCCGGGTGCATGTCTCCGCTGACGGAACCTGGGCTTCAGCACAAGGCGGCGGAGGCCAGGCGGATCGTCTGTGGCTGCTGCATCCGAATGCGTATGGGCCTGGGCTTGCCGGCCGCCTTCACCGGCTCGACGGGGTGGGATGACGTGCGCGGTGGTCGGGGAGGCTTGGTGAGGCGGCGGACCATGAGGGTGATGAAGGTCCAGGTGATGTGGGCTTCCCGTTGACTGAAAGCCGTCCACATCGGGCGAAGGGGGCCAGGTGACTCGGACACACCAGACCCGGGAGGTATGCGAAATGCAGATCGCCGCAACGGCGCTGTGTGTCCTGCGCGAGCAGCCTGAATCGCTCAC
This sequence comes from Streptomyces sp. R41, assembly GCF_041053055.1. NCBI lineage: Bacteria > Bacillati > Actinomycetota > Actinomycetes > Kitasatosporales > Streptomycetaceae > Streptomyces > Streptomyces sp. R41. The sequence goes on along the minus strand of NZ_CP163443.1, from coordinate 996,804 downwards.
GCTGTAGTCACTGGAGAGCCGGATGACGGGAAACCGTCACGTCCGGTTCGGCGGGAGGCCGCGCGGAAAAGGACCTGCTACGGCAGACCCCTCACCGTGCGGCCGACCCATCCGCCTGGCTGATGAACTCCCGCCGTCTGGCCCGGGACTACGAGACTCTGCCCGCTACCAGCGAGGCGATGATCCGGTGGTCGATGATCACACGGATGAGCCGGCGTCTGGCACGGCCACGGGCCGCCGGCCGGCACTGCACGCCCCCGACGCCTCCAGGAGGAGCCAACCGCGCTCCGCCAGGCGCCGGGCTTTCGACCGCAACCCCTCGGCCTTCGCCGGCGTCGCCCCAAGGCCCAGCTCCACCGCGATCTCCTTGGCTCGAAGCGGCCCGTGACCCGTGGACCGCTGCTGGTCCAGCACGCCCAGAATCCGCTGATAGTCCGGCGCCAGAACTGTCACCGGCAGCCCCTCCCTCCAGGGCGGCACCGTCGAGCCCGGCACCGGCGCGAGCGACGGCGCCGCTTCCTCCTCCGCCTCGGTCCCGGTCCCGGACTCCGCCGCAGAGACCGCCAGCGCCTCGACCAATTCCTCCCGCGCGATGACCCGCCGGTCCAGCTCGATCTCCGCGGCCTCCAACACCCCGGCCAGCCGCGCGACTTCCTCCCGCAGCCCTTCCACCCGCACCCGGGCCGCTGTCTCCCGCTCCTCCAGCATTCCCAGCACCGACGCCATCGCGCACCCCTCGATCACGGAGCCGAAACAAGACGCCGCATGCCTCCCTCATTCCGAACTAGACCATGCCTGACCAGCGGAAATCAAGCGATCATGTTCGGTTCAGATACGGCTTCTCAGGCCGACAGCAGCCCCCACGCCAGCGCGACCACGCAGGTGAGGGCCCGAATCCGGGCGGGGGTTCGGGCCCTCACATGCCGCGCATCTGCCGGGGGGTGCCTGTGCGCGCTGCCTTCTTCAACGACCTCCGCAGCCGTCAGACACGTCATCCCGCGCCGGCTTCGGAACTACCACCCGTGGGCACTCGTCCTCGCGTCGCGCCGCAGCGCGGTCACCAACTTGCCCAATTGGCGAGGGCTCAGTCCGGTGAACGGGGCTATCCAAGACGGCTCCGACGCCGTGATCACAGCAGTCACGCCGCGATCATCGCACCGGGCCGGCATGCCCCGTCAGCAAGCCTCCCTACTTCAGCGAAACTCGTGGACCACCTGGATCTCGCCGGCAATGTGGGCGTTGAATTCGTCCAGCTCCTCAGCCGGAACCCAGAGCTCGAGGATCGTCCGCCCGCCGGCCTGCTGGACGGGATACCGGCTCAAGAACTCCGACTCGACCTCGAATCGGGTGACGAAGCCGGCACCGTCGTGCTTCACGTTCCAGTCCCGCGCAATCCTGATCGCGTAGTCCTCGTTGAGGACCGGGTAGAAGATCGGCTGCTCGGGAAGCCGGGGCGGCCACGCACGCCAGTTCAGATCGCGGACCAGGTCCAGCTCCTTGGGGCCGGTGGGGCGCCACAGGGTCGTTGTTGGTTGCTGGCTGGTCATGCGAATCGCTCTCTGAACCTGGGAAGCCGCTGGTACGGCCGGTCGGGAGACCGGACCCTACCGGACCGGGCACGGAACTCCGGGTCCTGGGCCTGCACGGAGTGGATCACCTTGACCGCCACCCGTACCCCGTCGGGGGCGACTGCGGCGTGCACAGTGCCCATGCCGCCCGCGCCGAGCCGGCCGACGACGCGGTAAGGGCCGACGCGGGAGGGATCACCGGACCGGGCGGGCTGGATCCGCCCGCCGGAGCCAGCAGCACTCACAGGTAGTCCGATCGTTCAGTGCCGTGGGGCGTCTCGTGTGCGGCCGGATGCCATCCCGTATAAGACGGCGACAGTGCTGCCGCTGCCGAGGGTCGCTGTCTCGGACCGTACGTGGTTTCTTCCGGAGGGCGGGTGGTCAGCCTGTCCCGGGCTGGCCACCTGAGGGCCGCGTCCGGGAGTGCTGGTGGCGTGTCAGCCGTGGAAGGTGACGTAGCCGTTGCGGTCGGGGTCGGAGCCGGTCTTGGTGTAGGAGTGGACGTCTGCCTTGCTGCCGGAGGGCTTGTAGAGGTAGATGGTGTCCTTGTCGTTGTTCCAGATGAAGTTGCAGTTCTGGCGGTAGACGACGTTGTTGGCGTCGGAGTCGGTGCCGCGGCCGCCCCTCAGCTTCACGTAGTCGCCGGGCTGGAGATAGTGGCTGGCGGGGAACGTGAAGTGGTTGCCGGCGGCGTCCTTGACGACGTAGCCCTTGAGGTTGACGGTCGTGCTGGACGAGTAGTTCTTGATCGTCAGGTACTCGTCCTTGGTGTTGCCGGTGGAGCAGCTGTTGGAGTCGGTGCCGGGTGCGTCGTACTGGACACCCTTGACCTTCAACGCGGATGAGTACTCGGTGGCCTGGGCCGGTGCGGCAGCAGCGACGGCGAGCGTGCCTGCAGCGGCGGCAGCAGCCAGGGCGTGGCGCATGGACATGAGGAATCCCCCCTCAGTGGTGCGAATGGAGCGCCAGCAGCATATCCAATCGGTGATCAGCCAGTGATGGCTTGGTGTTGGAATCGTGAAGAGGATGCTTCGCGCGTGGCCTCGTCGACCTCTTCGGCGGGCTGCGGGCCCCGGTCGCCGTCGGAGCGGCAGGAGACTTGCGGCGTGGCGGTGGTTCGCCTGTGGGGCTTGCCGTGCGGGGTTTGCGCGGTGTCAGGTCAACTACCTCGGGCTGAAGCCCGAGGCTTGTAAGTCCTGTCCGCCACTGGCTGTGGCGTCTGGCCTACGTCCTACACCTTGACGGTGTTGGGGCGGTTGACTGCGCCCCGCTGCCACACAGCCTCGCCACGGTGGGCGATGTTGCGGGAGCCGTTGCGGTCCGCGTGCATCACCACTCCGCAGGAGCGGCACGCGAACCAGGCCTGGGACACCCGGTTGGTGCGGTGGGTGTGCCAGCACTCGGAGCACTGGCGGGAGGTGTTGCGCGGGTCGACGAAGACCACGGGCACACCTGCCCGCCGTGCTTTGTACTCGACGAACGCGCCGAGCTGGGCGAAGGCCCACGAGTGCAGCCGGTACCGCTGTTCCTTCTTGGCCGTGACCCTCTGCCGGATGCCCTTCAGCTCTTCCAGGGCGACCCCGTGCGAGGTGCGTTCAGCGGTCTTGACGATTGTCTTGGCGATGTGGTGGTTGGTGTCGGCGGCGAACCGGGCCTCGCGGCGGCGGATGCCTTTCAGCCTGCGCTTGGCGCTTTTGGTGCCCTTGGCCTGCAACTTCTGGCGCAGGCGGTTCATGCGCCGCCGGTAGCGGTTCACCTTCCGCCCGGACATGATCTTTCCGTCCGACGTGGTGGCGATGTTGACGATGCCGAGGTCCACGCCGAGGAAGCCGTCAGGCTCATACGCTGCGGGTTCGGGCAGGTCGATGGTGGCGACGAGATAGAGCGTCCCGTCACGCAGCATCAGGTCGGACTCGCCCTTGCGGTACTGGAGCATCTTCAGTGCCTCGGGCGAGCACACGAACGGCACGCCCTTGATCCGGCCCGCGACGGTCCAGATGGAGACGGTCTTCTCGTCCAGGTTCCAGGTAAGGCACCGGTCGTCGAACGGCTGGGCCGCGTCCTCGCGGAAGACGATCGGCTTGGACTCCGCTTTGCGCCTGGCCTTGCCGGTCAGGTGGCCGGCCTTGATGTTCCCGGCCATCGTCGCGTAGGCGTCCACGACCTTCTTCACCACTCGCACCGCCGGTTGCGCCGACAGATCGAAGGTGGCTTTGAGGTCGTAGTACACCTCGTCCTGCAACTCGTTGCGGCGCTTGAGGCCCTTGTCGAACGCCACCGTGGAGACCCAGTTGGCACCTCGGTTGCAGGCACGCAGGGTCGCGGCCAGCGTGTCGGCGTCATAAGCCGACCGGGGCCGCAATTTCACCTGCGCAACAATCTTCACACAGAAGACCCTAGTAAGCCCGAACAAAGTAGGTCAACTCGGGGCCGCCCTGGGGGCTTTGTGCTGCGCAGCGATGCTGCGGCGCTCCGCGCCGCAAGACCGAGGAAGCCATTCCTCCCCAGCCTGAAGGCCGGGGCATCCTGGCTAGATGTGGGTGAAAGGCGGGGTTGCCGTGGCACTTCTTGTACTTGCGCTCTGCGCCGCACCAGCAGGGGCCGTTGCGGGGTGGTGGCCAGGCATGGGCTTGGCCGCGGGCGGCCAGGTCGGCGGCGTAGGAGGCGCGCAGTCCGCGGGCCGTGGGGTCCTGGTTCTCGTCGCGGGCATAGGCGGTGAAGTCGTCGAGGGTGCCGCGGGCGGTGCCCAGGCGGGGCATGCCCGAGTCCGAGTAGGTGCGCAGGAGCTGTTCGACCTGGCGCAGGTGTACGGCGTGGTCGGTGCCGTAGTCGTCGGCGAAGACGGGCCAGCGGTCGAGGAGCTGGGCGAACTCTTGCGCGGGCCAGAACAGTGCGCAGGTCGTCTCGGGGGCGTGGAGGGCGGCACGGCGCTGCTGGACCTGCTCGGTGAGCCGGGCGTGTTCGGCGCGCGTTGCGTCCAGGAGCAGCTCTTCGGGGTCGGCGCTCTCGCCGTGGGCCAGACGTTGCGGGGCGTGGAGTTCGTCGAGGGAGCGGGCGCCGCGCAGCAGGGCCGGGCCTTGGGCGTGGACCTCGTCGGCGACGTCGTCCCAGTCGTCGTGTACGTCGCCCAGGAGGCGGCGCACCCGGTGGCGGCTGGTGAGCAGCATGTCCAGGCCTGGTGGCCCGGCCTCGACCGTGTCGGCGCTCAGGTCGACGGTGGCGCCGAGGGTGTGGGTGATGCCGGCGGTGAACCAGTTGGCTGCGGTGTGCGGGTCGTGGGCGGCTTCGAAGCTCTCGCCGACGTAGTGCCAGGCCATGGCGTCGTGTGGATGCCGGCCGCGTAGCTCGCGGGCGGCGTCGCGGGCTTCGGCTTCGCGCCCGGCGTCGAAGAGGACGCCGATGCGGTAGGCGGCCACCATGTGGGGTGCGTCGCATGCGGCGTCGTCGGCGAGGAGTTGCTCGTACAGGCTCAGGGCGCGGTCGTGCTCGGCTGCCTCGCACCAGGCGTTGGCTGCCTCCAGCAGGATCTCCTCGCGGTCCTGGGGGTAGGCGGCCGCGAGTTGTTCCAGTTCCCGTGCCGCCTCGTCGGGAGCGGGTGGGGCCCAGGCAGTGGTGCGGTGGCGCTTGGCGGACATACCGGCAGGCTACCGGCGAACACGAAGACGCGGGGCGGGTCTGCCTCGCGGTGGCCTCGGCTGCTCTTTTGTCGTGCCGTTGCACGGCCTCGGCCTGGCGGTCTTGTTGCTCGTTGGGGTGAGCAGATCCTTCAAGTGCGTGACGGGCGCTGCTTGAGGACGCATGGTGATGTTTCCCTACCCCTGGCCACATCAGGTGATCCGCAGCCGTGTGCAATCTCTGGAGAAGGTGAGCGTGCTTAGTCAAGTGCCCCCGGACGCCCCGGAGATGGTCGAGGGTGTGGCCGATCATCTGCTGCACGTCAGCTACGACGAGCGCACGGTGCTGCGGCTGACCGCCACCACGGGCGACGAGGAGAGCATCACCGCGGTCGGTAAGGCCCTCTTCGGAGTGCGGCCTGGGGAGAGTCTGCGGCTTTACGGCGTTTGGGTCCACCATCCGCGCCATGGGAGGCAGTTCAAGGCCGAGCAGTGCGAGCGGACGGTGCCGGCCGATGAACGTGCGATCCGCCTCTATCTCGCCTCGGGCATGATCCGTGGGATCGGGCCGATTCTTGCTTCCGCGATCGTGGATGCCTTCGCCGAGCAGACTCTGAAGGTCATCGACGCCGGGCCGCAGCGGCTTCTTGAGGTGCATGGGATCGGCCAGGTCCGGCTGGGCCGGATCTGCACGGCCTGGCAAGAGCAGAAGGCCATCGCCGAGATCATGGTGTTCCTGCAGGGCCTTAAGATCACCCCGGCGCTCGCCGTGAAGGTTTATACCGCGTACGCCGACACCGATGACGACCCGATGTGCATCGTCCGCCGCACCCCCTACCGGTTGTGCCAGGACGTACGCGGTGTCGGCTTCCACAACGCCGACAGGATCGCCCTCGCCGTCGGCATCCCCAAACACAGCGACGCCCGCCTCCAGGCCGCCCTGCTGCACGAACTCGACCAGGCCGCGGGGAGCGGCCACTGCCACCTGCCGGTGCGCCTGCTGATCGCCCGCACCCGTCAGCTGCTCACCGATGACGACCCCGCGACCACGGAGATCCTCGACGACGCGGTGCTGCGCCACGCTCTTAAGGCCTTGCGTGGTCAGGGCGAAGTGGTCACCGAGACGCTGCCGCTGTCTGTGCTGGATGGCACCGACACGCTGGCCGACACCGAGATCGCCATGCTGGCGCACCGACACCACGACGAGACACAACTCGCCCTCCACGTACGGCGCCTGCTGCGCTCCACGTCCCCGCTGACCAGGCTTGCCTCGTGGGCGGAGCGGCTGTCCGCGCTGACCAGCCAGGAGACGGCCGGGCTGACCGACGAGCAGTACCAGGCGATCCTCACCGCCCTGACCCGCCCCCTGTCCGTCCTGACCGGCGGACCGGGCTGCGGCAAGACGCACACCCTGCGCACCCTGGTCGAGATCGCCGACGAGGCCGGCGCGGTCATCGCCCTGGCCGCCCCGACCGGGAAAGCCGCCAAGCGCCTGGAAGAGACCTGCGGCCAGGCGGCGATGACCGTGCACCGGCTGATCCGGCCGCCCGACGGCGACTCCCTCTTCGACCACGCCAACGTCCTGGAAACCGCCGACCTCGTGAGCATCGATGAGGCATCGATGCTCGACCTCGCCCTGGGCCGCAGGCTCTTCGCCGCCGTCCGCAACGGCTGCCACCGGCTACTCGTCGGCGACATCGACCAGCTCCCCAGCGTCGGCCCCGGCCGCGTCCTGCGCGACCTCCTGGACGTCGAAGACATCCCGCGCACCCGACTGACCAAGGTCTTCCGCCAACACGACGACAGCGCCGCGATCGTCATCAACGCCCACCGCATCCTGCGCGGCGAACTCCCCACAGACGACCCCAAGGCGTTCTGGAACCGACCCCTACCCAGCGCCGACGACATCGCCCAGCGAGTGGTGGACCTGGTCTGCGACATCATGCCGCAGCACTTCGGGGCCCGCCCGCAGGACATCCAGGTCTTGTGCCCGGGCAAGAAGAACATCGCCGGCATGACCGATCTCAACCTGCGTCTGCAGGAGCGCCTCAACCCGCCCTCCGACGACAAGCCCCAGCATTACCACGGCGGGGCCGCCTTCCGGCTCGGCGACCGCGTCCAGCAGGTCCGCAACAACCCCCATCGCGGCGAAGCCGGAGTCTTCAACGGCAGCAGCGGCACCATCACCGCCGTCGATGTCGAAGCCCACCAACTCACCGTTACCTTCCACGACGGCGAGGCGGCCACCTACCCCTTCACCGACCTTGACGAGCTAGGCCGTGTCCGGCGGATCTTGTGACTGCCCCAGCCTCGGTTCGTTGGCATGCTCATGGGGCGGGGAGATCTCACAAATGAAGAATGGGCCCGGCTGAAGCCGCATCTACCGAAGTCCGGTCAGCGCGGGGGCCGTTGGGAGAGTCATCGCAGGGTGATCAACGGGATTCTGTTCCGGCAGCGCACCGGGGTACCGTGGCGGGATCTGCCTGCGCGTTTCGGTCGGTGGAGGACCGTGTGCGAGCGGCATCGGCGCTGGTCAGCGGATGGCACATGGGACAAGCTCTTCGCGGCTGTCCTCGCCGATGCTGACGCGGAAGGCCGCATCGACTGGTCCATGGTGAGCGTGGACTCCACCTCCTGCCGGGCCCACCAACACGCCGCGGGAGCACGTAAGAAACCCCCGCGGCTTCCGGGAAAGGACACACGCCCCTGCAGCACCGCCCCGATGAGGGCCTGGGACGCTCACGGGGCGGCCTGACCTGCAAGATCCACCCTGCCGGTGAGGGCGGACGCCGCCCACTCGCCTTGCTGATCACCCCGGGGCAGTGGGGCGACGCTCCGCAGCTCATCCCGGTCATGGAGCGTGTCCGTGTCGCCCGCCGGGATGGCGGGCGACCGCGGACTCGGCCTGGCCACCTCGGCGGAGACAAGGCTTACTCATCCCGTCGCAACCGCCGCTACCTGCGGCGACGCCAGATCAAGCACACGATCCCCGAACCGAAGAACCAGCGAGCCAACCGACGGCACAAAGGCAGCAGGGGCGGTCGGCCCGCTGGCTTCGACAGGACGATCTACAAACGCAGGAACGAGGTAGAGCGGACGATCAATGCCCTCAAGAGCTTCCGGGCTGTGGCGACGAGGTTCGACAAACGCGCCTACGTCTTCTACGGCGCCGTCACCGTTGCCTCGATCCGACTTTGGCTCCGGTCGCGACCCACCGGAGAGACCTAGTAGTACCCCTTCGCCCCGTCAAGCAGCTCCCTCACGATGAGCATCCAGCGGAGGTTGGCGTTGCCGGAGCGGCAGTCGGGGTGGTGGCCGACGTCATCCAAAGAGGCCGCGGCCACGATCTCGTTGCTCCCGGCGCACTGGGCCTCGTACGACGCACACGCGCGGGAGTGCACCCATCGCTTCTAGGGAACCGGATGTGCACCACCGGCCGTGGTTCAGGCCCGGGTGTAGCCGCCGTCGGCGAAGAGTTCGGCGCCGGTGACGAACGACGAGGCGTCCGAAGCCAGGAAGAGGGCGGCCTCGGCGATTTCCTCGGCGTCGGCCAGCCGCCCCAGTGGCACGACGGCCTCGGCGAACCGGTCGACGTCCGGCCCCGCGGCGCCCAGCAGGCCAGGGGTCCGCGTGGGTCCCGGGCTGAGCACGTTGACCCGGAATCGGCGCTCCCGCGACTGCCGGGCCCAGTTGTGCACGAGGTTGCTCACCGCCGCCTTCGAGGCGCTGTAGACCTCGAGTTGCTCATTGGGCCGCACGCTGTTGCTCGAGCCGACGACCAGGATGGAGGCGTTCTCCGCCAGCAGCGGAAGCGCCTTCTGAACGGTGAAAAGTGGGCCCTTGACGTTGACGGCGAGCGTCAGGTCGACGTTCGCCTCGGTGTGGGCGCCGAGCGAGGCGTCCGCGACGATTCCCGCGTTGGCCACCAGCACGTCGATGCGTCCGGCCTCCTCGCGGACTCGCGCGTAGAGCGCGTCCAGGTCGGCCAGGACCGAGACGTCGGATCGTACGCCGGTGGCCGCAGGGCCCATCTCCTTGACTGCCGCTTCGAGGCGGTCGATGTCCCGGCCGGTCACGAAGACCCGTGCGCCCTCCCGGACGAAGCGGTGGGCGATGGCCAGCCCGATCCCGCTGGTCCCTCCGGTGATCACGGCCACCTTCTCCTGCAGCACGCCTGGCATGTCGAACCCCTTCAGTTGTGGAATGGATCGTCCATAACGTAGGCAGTAATGGACGATCGAGTCAAGAATGGATAGGCTGACACCATGCCGAGACCACGCGCATTCGACGAACGCCAAGTCCTGGAGCGGGCCCGGGAACAGTTCTGGGCGACGGGCTATGCAGGAACCCGGATGGACGACATCGCCCAGGCGACCGGCCTGGGCAAGGGCAGCCTGTACGGCGCATTCGGCGACAAGGGCAAGCTGTTCCACCGTGTGTTTGGCGACTGGTGCACCGCAGTCGTTGAGGTGGCCGAAGCGCGGCTGGCAGGTGGCCCGGACGCAGAGGCCTTGGCCCGGCTGTCGGGATACGTGCACCTAATGGCGGAGAACACCGCCTCCGACACCAAGCGCCGCGGGTGCCTGTTGGCCAAGGGCGCGGCGGAACTGGCCCAGCACGATCCGACGGTCGCCGGACGGTCGGCCGAGACCATGACGGCACTGCTGACCCTGCTGCGGACGGAGATCAGCGCCGCCCAGCGTCACGGCGACATCGATGGCGCTGCGGATCCGGAGCGGTTGGCGGCACTGCTGCTGACGGTGGTCCGAGGTATCGAGGCGGTAGGCAAGGCCGGCCTGGACCCGGAGACGCTGCGGAACATTGCAAACACCGCACTGGCGGTCCTGCCCATGCCCGAGGGGCAGAAACGCCTCGCAACCGGGCGCAGTCCGGCCCGCGAGAACTAACTTGGTGCCATCACGGCCACATGATCCGGCGGACAGTGCCTAGTCCACGCCTACGCGCTGACTGTGCACCGCTCCCAGGGCAGCGGATACCTGTACGTCATCGTCCCCATGGTCAACGCCGCCGGGACGATGCTCCTCCAGCGCAACCTGCTCTACACCGCCGTCACCCGTGCCCGCAACGGCGTCATGCTCATCGGCCAGAGGGAAGCCGTCGAGCGGGCCATCGCCAACAACCGCAACCAGCGCCGCAACACCGCCCTCACATACCGCATCACCCACACCGACGCCGCTGCACCTGCCCCTCACTCCCAGACCCTGAGAGGGCAACTCGCCTGGGAATGACGTTGCCGCGTGAGGCGAGACTCGGGCTGGCCGCTAACTTCGCTGCTGCTATGCGGCCGCACGGAACTCCGGCCGGGCATCGGCTTCCGTCATCGCCTCGCGATCCCGACGACCTCTACTGTCACGCCCACGATTCCAGCGTCTTTGCGGTCTGGACGAGCGTGAGACCGTGCACTCGATCGCGACGATCTGTCCGGGGCTGAGACTACCGACCACGTCGGAGACCTTGGTGGGTCGAGACAGGGGCGTCCCCCCCCACGGCGTCATGGTCGGGCCGCTGCGCGGCCGCGGCACAGGGGCAGCAACGAGTGTGCCGAGTTGCGCTGTACTCGTCATGCAGAGATCAACTCAGGTGGCGGGGAGTCCCGCACGACGTCGTCCCTCACATAGGCGGTCTCGCCGATGGCGAGTGCTTGCAGGGCGACCCGGTCGGGGAGAAGCGATGTAAGGGATCGGGCGTTGGGGCGATGCAGGAAGGGCTTCCCCGTTCCTGCCCTTTGACACTGAGATCCGCCGCATCGTCTGCACGACGAATGCGATTGAGTCGGTCAACGCCTGCATCCGGCGAGCCGTCAAAGCCCGCGGACATTTCCCCAATGAGCAGGCCGCCCTGACGTGCGTCTACATGGCCATCATGTCGCTCGATGCCACCGGCAAAGGCCAGGCCCGCTGGGCCATGCGATGGAAGACCGCGCTGAACGCCTTCGACATCACCTTCGACGGCCGACTCTCAGCAGCCCGTCAGTAACCAACAACCCCAGTTACAGCGCTCGTTTGACAGACCCGACGAACCATCCGAGCGTAATTCCCTCACCCACAGCGGGCACGTCAACGGGTGCGCCGGGGCAGGTGATGCGGACCGTCGTCGGCTCGGTGCGGATGGCCTCGGTGGCTCTCTTCGTCCGCAATTGCAGGGTGCGGCTCTCCTCACCGGGTAGCGGGCTGGTGGGGGAGTGGGTAGTGGCCGGGGCCAGGCTGGTACGGGTCAGCGTTGCCAGGACGCGCTGGAGGATGGGCCAGCCTTCGGCTTCCTCGCCGGGCCAGGGCCAGGTCAGACGCTGGGCGCCGAACTCCTTGGCGGTCGGCGGCTGTCCGAGTGCTTCCTTTAGCTGGAGGTAGCGCAGGCTCTCGGTGGCCAGACAGCTGAGCTGCCACTGCCGTTGGGTTTCTTCCGAGCTGTTCATCCAGGTGTCGTGGTGGACGGGCTTGCCTCCCAGCTGGAAAGCTCCCCAAGGGCCCTGTCAGGTCTTGGAGGGGACAGGCACGCCTTTCAGAACGAGGTCCTGTCCGTCAGGCGCATAGAAGTCGTGCAGTGTGATCGTCAGATGCCGCGCCTGTGGGTTTGCGTCCCACACCACGTGTACGAGTTGCCTGTGCTGGTGTACTGGTGGGGTTCCGTTGTCGCCGATTTTGACGCGGTCCTCGAAAGGCACCGTGTCCAAGAGGGCACCGGTGTCCTCGCCGCTGATCTGGTACTCCATGTGGGCGTGGTCGCTTGCGCTGCTGCGCTCGACGTCCGCGGTGATGGTCAAAGACGGGCGCTTGTCGAACTGCCATGTGCTGGTGGTCCGAGTGACCGACTTCACCGTGTAGGTCCATCCGTATCCTGACACGCTCCACGGTGGCGGGCCCGAGGCGCGCACGGTGATCTGCTTCGGTGAGGTGTCCTCCGCGGGGTCCTCCGGGGCGATCCCCGAGGTGTCCCCTGAGGCGGTCTCCGAGGCGCCCCCTGAGACGGCCCCCGTGGCGCCCCCCAAGGCGTTATTCAACGAGCCCATGCCGCCTGTCGCGGCCCAGATGAGCGTGGCTGTGACGATGCACAGTGTCACGACCGTGAGCGCGATCGTCCTGTGCGGCGGGGGGACGATTTCTTCCGGGGACCGTTGGGGTGGTGCCGCGGCGGGCGGCGTGGCCCGGGAGCGTTGGGGTGATGCCGGGGTGGGCGGTGCGGCGTATTCGTACCGGTGCTGGTGAAGCTGGCCGATGCTCAAGGCGGTGATGGCCGTGCCACCGACGCTACCGGGCGGGCTTGGGGGTGCGCCGGGTGCGGTCAGCCCTGGTCCGGACCCGGCGTGCGAGGGTTTGGGGCGGACCCGATCGTCACGTCCCCCATCGTCAGCGCGGCCGCAGACCCGCCCTCGGCGCGGATGTCCACGTGCCCGCCGACGGCCGGCCCGTCACCGGACGCGGCCACCGCACGGTTGCCGAGAGCGGCAGCGGCCTGCAGCGCCCTTACCAGGTTCTCCAGGGCGGCGGCGAAGGCCGCGTCGTGCTCGGAGGCATCCCGCAAGGTGTCCGTCAACCACCGCCGGGTGTATTGCGAGAGCTCGGCCTGCCCGGCTGCGGCCTCGTCCCCGGCACGCCACAGTGCCGGGTCCTGTCCGAGCTTGGCACTGACCAGGTTGTGCAGCCGCTCCATCCCGGCGTCCAGGCTCCGGTCGACCTCCGCGTCGGCCCGGTTCGCCACCCGCCGGGCCTTGCCCGTCAGCCAGGCGAACACATAGCCAACTGCGATCTCCGCACCTGTCACCGCGACCCCCCACCCCAGCTGACGACAGCATCCCGACGGTGCCCGCACACCCGCCCCGTTACTCCTGATTGCGGCGCATAACGGAGCCATTGCCGGGCTCCTGGACTGTCGCCGTGAGGCAGCGTCCGTCCGGTCGTCGAGGCCGCAAGCTCCGGCAGCTCAAGGCGGCGCCTCGTCACCGTCGGGACCTGCCGGCCGTGCAAGGTCAGGGGCCACCGATGCTGCACCTCCCGCTGGCGAACCGAGGACCGCACTCCCTTCCCATGGGGTGCGGGCCTCGCGCACGTCCGGGCCCGCGCCGCTCCATCGTCTCCGGACCGGCTCCCTCTATGCGGGTTCGGTGAGTGCCTCCATCTGCGGTCCAGGGGAGCATCGGTGACAGACCGCCAGGCGACAGTCAGCGGACCCGCACGCCCGGCCCTGCTGTTCCGGCCGAAGACGCACGACACCGTCACCCGGGCCGCCCTGAAGTACATCGACAGCCTGGCCGTGCGCGCGAGGGTCGACGGCCGCCCGGCCGAAGTTCTGCGCCGAGTCCGATGGCGCCGCTGTGCGCTGTCACGTCCAGCACCCTGGCGATGTGCGTCGACTGGTTGTGGGGGCGGCCCGGCTGGAAGGGGGGCATGTTGACCGCGCCGTGACCCACCGACCGCCGCATCACCGGCATGATCGTGGTCGCCCGCACCGAACACGGCATGCAGCGCGAGCGCAACAGGTGCGGCAACCGGCGGGCGACGGATCGGGCTGGACGTCCGTCGCGTGTGAGCGGCTGGCCGGTGAGCGGCCCGTGAAGTGCACACTGGGAACACCCCTTCTTTTAGGGTCATTCGGTCATGAACGGCGGTCAGAGCACCGGACTTCGGGGCCTTGCGTGTCTGAGTGCCGTTTTCCGTTCCGGTCGGGATTTCCTCTCAGGCAGCGCCTCTGCAGCGCCGCCCGCAGCGAGTCGGCCGCGTCACCGCTGGGCCGGCCACCCCCTCCCGTGGCCGGCCCGGCGCGGTGCCGCTAGGCCGTGACGGTGGCGCGGCGCTCTCGCAGCAGTTGCTGCACGCCTACCGCTGCGGCCCACAGCGCGATACCGATAGCGGTAGGGAAGAGCCCGTCGAGGCGGTCGGAGATCAGGATGGTTCCGGCGGCGAAGGCGTAACCCACCCCGCCGACGACACCGGGAATCGCGACGACCACGTTGCCGAGGGACCGCGTGAGCGCACCGGCCAGCGCGAGCGCCGCGATGGCAAGGCCGAACAGGGGAATGGCAATCGTGTCGACCACGACCAGGGTGTCGGTGATCGGCGTGGCACCGCCGCCGACGAGGCGGTCCGCCTCACCGGCGGCGAGCAGGTGCACCAGCAATGCCACCGAGGCCAGTGCCGCCCCCACCGCCGCGACCATGGCCGCGTACCGCACCGACGGTGCCCCTGCAGGCAGGCGGCGCCGTACGAGCGTGATCAGTGCGGCCGCGATGCAAGCGGTGCCGGCCAGCATGAGCGCCTGCGACGGGTACCAGCCCCCGTCCTCGAACATGATCCGCAACCGTTCCTTGGCGCCGCCATCGGGCGCGTCGACCCTCGGGTGCATGCCGCCGCCGACGAGGAAGGCGGTGCCGCCGGCGAGCAACAACCACCCGGTGATCGTTGCCTTGGCCCGGGCAACAGGCGCGGGGACTGACGTAGTTGACATGGGACATCCTTCCGGATGGACGAACGACTACCGCAACCGTAGGAATTGTGGCGTGGACGTTCATCGAGGCCAGCCCTGCAGCTGATAAGGGCTAGCCCTCAGGCGGGGGCGGGTGCGGTTGTGCGAGCATCTGTGCATGCCCCGCAACGCCGTCATCGTGGACGACCACGCCGAGTTCAGGGCGCTGGCCGCCGAACTCGTGTCGGCGGCAGGGCTCGGGGTGGCGGCGTTGTGCCCAGACGGGCGGACCGCGCTCGAGGCCATCGCCGCGGTGCGCCCGCAGGTGGTACTGCTGGACATCCAACTGCCGGACGTCAGTGGGTTGGACCTGATACCGCAGATCATGAGCCTGAGTGAAGGCGTCTGCATCGTGTTGGTCTCCACGCGCGACGCGGCGGACTACGGACGGCGCGTGGCAGACAGCGGCGCCGCCGGGTTCATCCCCAAGGCCGAGCTGTCGGTGGCGACCCTCACCGAGGCCATCGGCAGACCATGATCGCGCCTCGCCGCCCCCGCATCGCGCCGTTGGGCCTCGGCCTGGTCTCCGGCGCTCTCGTTGCCGGCGGCTTCGCCTGCGGCGTCTTCGTGCCCAATCTCCACAACGGGCTGATCGCGGCGACGTTCACAGCCGTCGGAGTGTTCGTACTCGACCGGCGGCCGGGACATCGCGAGGGCTGGCTGTTCCTCGCAACCGGCGTCGCGCACGCGGTCATGTTCTTCGGGCGCCAGTACGCGGCCGGGTCCGCCGGCACAGGCGAGCCGAGCGCCGTGTGGCTCGGCTGGCTGGGCACCTGGCCGCTCGCACCGGTGCTGGCACTGTTCGGCGTCACCATGCTCTGCTTCCCCCACGGCGCGCTGCCCTCGTCGCGTTGGCGGGTCGTGGTGGCAGCGATGGTGCCCGCGGCCGCCCTGCTGTC
This sequence comes from Streptomyces sp. R41, assembly GCF_041053055.1. NCBI lineage: Bacteria > Bacillati > Actinomycetota > Actinomycetes > Kitasatosporales > Streptomycetaceae > Streptomyces > Streptomyces sp. R41. The sequence goes on along the minus strand of NZ_CP163443.1, from coordinate 981,246 downwards.
GCTGACCTCGGCGCTGTGGCCGGTCGAGTACCCCGACAACGGCCTTGCCATCGCGCACCCGTTTCACCTCGCCGGCTACGAGACGGCACAACACCTGTGGAACGTGCTGGGGCCCACGGCCTATCTGCTGTTCCAGCTGGTGTGGGTGATCGGCGCCGTCGTCCGGCTCCGCCGCGCACACGGCGACGAGGCACGGCAGTTGCGCTGGGTCGCATACGCCGTGGTCATGGGTGGTCTCGCCATGGGCGCCGGGCTTGTCGCGTTCCGCACCCCCGCGCTCGGGCTGCTGGCCGTGCCGCTGGTGGCCGTCGCGGCGGCCGTCGCGATCGTCAAGTACCGGCTGTACGACATCGACCTGCTGATCAACAAGACCGTGGTGTACGGCGCGATGGCCGTCATCATCACGGTGGTGTACGTGGCCGTCGTGGCCGGGATCGGACGGCTCATCGGCGTTGGCGACGCCCACGGCCCGTGGTTGCCGCTGGCGGCCACGGCCCTGGTCGCCGTCGTCTTCGAACGGGTGCGGCGCCGCGTTCAGACGGCCGCGGACCGGCTCGTGTACGGGCGCCGGCTCACGCCCTACGAGTCGCTGGCGCGCTTGTCCACCCACGTCAGCCGCGGCGGCCACGACGCCGCCCTGTTCACCGGCCTCGCCTCGACCATCGCCGACGGCGTCGGCGCCGCAGAGGTCACTTTGTGGGTGGGCGCCGAGGCGGAACTCGTGGCGGTGGCCACTTGGCCTCCGGCGGCCGTCCCCGCCACGCCCGTCGTCACCGCGCCGACCACGCTCGCGGCGCTGGACGACGGCGGACGCACCCACGTGCGAGCTATCGACAGCCGAGGCGCCGTGCGCGGCGCGGTGACGCTGACCAAGGCACGCGGCGAAGCGCTGACCGTCGCCGAAGACCGGTTGCTGCAGGACCTGGTGGCACAGGCCGAACTCGTCCTCGACAACATAGGACTCGGCGAAGAACTAAGGCGCCGGCTGCACCAGATCGCGGTGCAGGCAGCCGAGCTGCAAGCGGCGGCACAACGCATCGTCGCAGCGCAGGACGAGGCACGCCGCCGTCTGGAGCGCGACCTCCACGACGGCGCCCAGCAGCGCCTGGTCATTCTCGCGCTCACCCTCCAGGCCATAGCCACGCAGGCGCCACCCGACACGGCCCTCGCCCACGCGATAGAGGACGCCCGCCACCAGCTGACCCTCGCACTGACCGAGCTGCGGGAACTCGCACGCGGCATCCACCCGGCCGTCCTCACCCGCGAAGGACTCGGCGCGGCCCTCGACGCCCTCGCCGAACGCTCACCGATCCCGGTCACCGTCGACGTACCCCTCGCCACGCGACTGCCGGGCGAGATCGAGGCGACCGCCTACTTCATCGTCAGCGAGGCCCTGACCAACGCCACCAAACACTCAGGCGCCACGACCATCGCAGTCACCGGCCAGCTCACTGACAGCCGACTGTGCGTGGAAGTGACCGACGACGGTAGGGGCGGCGCGAACGGACGGTGGGGCAACGGACTCCAAGGCATCCGCGACCGCCTCGCCACGCTCAACGGCCGGCTGACCGTGCACAGCCCCGCCGGCAACGGCACCCGACTCCGAGCGGAGATCCCATGCGCGTGGTAGTCGCCGACGACGCCGTCCTCTTCCGCGAGGGCGTGGCCCGCATCCTGGCTGAGGCCGGCTTCGACGTCACCGGCCAGGCCGACGACGCCGCCGAACTGATGGCACTCGTACGACACGAACCACCCGCCGTCGCGATCATCGACATCCGGATGCCACCCGGCCACGTGGACGAGGGAATGCAGGCCGCCATCCAACTCAGGCGCGCACACCCCGACGTCGGACTGCTGCTGCTGTCGCAGCACGTCGAAACGTCCTACGCCATGCAACTGATGACCGAATTCGAATCCGGCGTCGGGTACCTGCTCAAGGACCGGGTCGCCGACCTGCAGACGTTCGCCAACGACGTGCGGCGGGTCGCGAATGGCGACTGCGTACTCGACTCCGAACTCGTCGCCCGCCTCCTCGGCCGCAAGCGCGTCCACGACCCGCTGACTGCGCTCACCCGACGCGAGCGACGGGTCTTGGAACTCATGGCCCAGGGCCGCTCCAACCTCGCCCTGTCCGCAGAACTGTTCCTGAGCCCCAAGACCGTCGAAGCGCACGTCCGGAGCATCTTCACCAAGCTCAACCTCCCCCAGGACGCCGCCGGCCACCGCCGCGTCCTCGCCGTCCTCGCATACCTCCGCGCTTGTTGAAAGGCTCGGTGAAAGACGCAAGCGCACGGCGGCCTGCCGGCACGACCGGCTTTCAAAGTCAGTAGTTGCATTCCTGAACCAGTCACGCTGATGCGTGTGGCCGGGTCCCTTCCGCTCTTGAACACGCGAGGCCGCTGACGACGGAGGGCAGGACGGGCGGCTCGGCCGCAGGCACGCTGGAAGCCCTCGACCCGCCGCTGGCCAAGCGCTCGCGCTGACCGACCCAATGAGGGGCTCCCACACTCGTGGGCCCCTCATGCCTCCCTGGACACCGCCTCCGCCCTCCTCGCAACCGCCTCCGCCGCTGGCAGGATCTCGTGGACCAGGCTCGCCGACTGCCCGGTGAACGGCACGTACTCGTCATCCATCAGGTGACCCTGACCGTGACCGCCGAATCGCCCGACGCGGCTTCCACGCCAGTCCGGCTGACCACCAGAGGCGATGACCTCGTCGGCCAGGTCGTCGTTCCCTCGCCAGGGCACGCATCTCCGGCACGCCGAGCAGTTGGCCGCCGGTCAGTTCGGGGCTGGCGACGTCGACCACGACCCGCACCGAGCTGCGCCTGGTGGAGTGCTTCGCGGGCCGGGTCGACGCGCCGCAGGTCCTCGCCGACCGCCTCGCCCGGCGCCTGGACGAGCAGATGCGGCTGGGTGCGCCGATCACGAATCCGGTGGGCTGGCTGGTCAGCCGCGCCCTGTCCCAGCGCCAGCAGTGCGGCGACAAGCTCTGTGACGACCGCATGCTGCTCGACTCGGGCCGGGACTGCCCTCGGTGTGAGGACCGGCAGGCCAGCAGTCGTGCCCAGCGGCACGCGGTGGCGGCCGCCGTCGAAGACGCGATGCCGTACGCCTCGCCCGAGGAGCGCCGTACGGCGACCGAGTCGCAGCTGCACGAGGCCGTGACCACCCAGGCGTGGGCCCGCGAGCACCGCTGGGAGCAGGAGCGCGCTCGGAAGGCAGCGGCCGCCAAGGCTCGTACCGAAGCCGCGGCCACGCGGCCCGCCCTCGATGAGCCGGCCGCGCCGCAGGCCACGGTTGTGCTGCCCGCTCCCCGCCCAGCACCCGCCGTGCCGGAGCCGGAGGCCGACGTCGTCGACCAGGAGCTGGTTCTCGAGGAGCTGAGCCGCGAGCAGGTCGTGGACTGGCGCAACCGCGCCGCGACGGACCACCAGGTGGTGTTCGACCACATAGACCTGTACGGCGAGGTGTCGGCGAGGCGCCTGTTCACGAGCACGTTCGTCGACCAGGTCACCCGCCTGTCTCGCTTGGGGCACCTCTCCCTCGGCTACATCACCTGGGAGCGGTCATGAGCGGGCAGGAGCCGTCCGGCCTCGACCTGGCGCGCGTCGTGCTGCGGTCCGCGATGGAGACGGCGCGCAAGAACGGCAGCCGTACGACGAAGGTGAAGACGAAGCCGGGTATGTCGTCGGTGGTCTCGCGGCGGGCGGGAGCCGATGAGGATGGGCGACGCGATCGGCATGCTCGCCACCGAGCGGGCCTGGGAGCTTCCGGCCGCCGGCGCGTCCCTGCGGCAGCGGTGGGCGGTCATTGCCCCTAACTTCGCCGGGTACGTCGGTGCCGTCAGCTACGACACCGACTCCGGCTGGCTCACCGTGTGCCCGGAGTCGGCGGCCTGGGCGACGAAGCTGCGCCTGGAGCAGGCCCGCGTCATCAAGGCCGCGAACGAGTCGGCAGGCCGGACGGTCGTGCGCGGCCTGCGGATCCTCGCGCCCGGTTCCGTTCCCGCCCTCGAGCCGGCCGACGTCCCCTCGGCCGCGTTCACGGTCCCGGTGAAGACGCGGGAGACGGCCAGCGAGGGCTACCGCCGCACCCTCGAAGCCCATCTGCAGACGGGGCCCCGCCACATAGGGAAGATCCGGCCATCGCAGAGGCAGTTGAGCGGCAGACTCGCGCCCTGCGCGAACTGAGCGAGCGCGCATTCGGCGACGAACAGGACGCCGCGGCTACTGCCGGGGCAACGCCCATCGAGGACGCCCAAGCCGAGCGCCGCAGGACAGCGGCAGCTGTGCACGATGGTGTCCCTTGTCGTGGTGTACGGGATCAGTGGCTGGGAGTGCGCGGGCGTCTGCCCGGGGCGCACTTCCACGGGTGAGGACCGCTCCCTGAACAGGAGGTGGGCCATCGCGTAACTCTCCTTGGTGAACGCCCAGTTCAACCACGAGGAGTGCACGATGGCCCTGTCCCAGTCTGAACTGATACGGCTGCTTGAGTCACTACGCTCGACCGACGGAATCGAGCTCATCCGCGCCATCGCCGAGCGAATGGTGCAGGAGTTGATCGAGGCCGAGGCGAGTGCTCACATCGGTGCGGAGTGGAACGAGCGCACGCCGACGCGGACCAACGTCCGCAACGGGCACCGCGAGAAGGTGCTGACCACGCTGGCCGGCGACCTGGACCTGGAGATCCCCAAGGTCCGCACCGGCAGCTTCTTCCCCAGCCTGCTGGAGCGCCGGCGCCGCATCGACCAGGCCCTCTACGCGGTCATCATGGAGGCATACGTGCATGGCGTCTCCACTCGCAGCGTCGATGACCTGGTCAAAGCCCTGGGCGGGGACAGCGGGATCTCCAAGTCCGAGGTCTCGCGGATCTGCACGATGCTGGATGAGCCGCTGACCGCATTCCGCACCCGCCCGCTGGACCACGTCCGCTTCCCCTACGTCTACTTGGACGCGACCTACTGCAAGGCGCGGGTGAACCATCAGATCGTCTCCCGGGCCGTGGTCGTCGCCACCGGCATCACCGAGGACGGCAACCGCGAGGTCCTGGGCCTGATGGTCGGCGACAGCGAGAGCGAGGCGTTCTGGAAGGAATTCCTGCGCTCGCTGCGAGAGCGCGGCCTGTCCGGGGTTCGCCTGGTCATCACCGACCAGCACGCCGGGCTGGTCGCTGCGGTCCGCAAGGTGATGCTCGGCGCCGCCTGGCAGCGGTGCAGGGTTCATTTCCTGCGAAATGCCTTCAGCGTGATCGACCGGGATTCCGGTGAAATGGTCGCCGCGACGATCCGCACGATCTTCACCCAGCCCACCGCCGGCCTCGTGCGCACGCAGCTGGACACCGTCGCAGACATGCTCGGCACCCAGTTCCCCAAGGTCAAAGCGATGCTGCTGGAGGCGAAGGAGGATCTGACCGCGTTCGCGGACTTCCCGCCGCGGCACTGGAAGAAGATCCAGTCGACGAACCCGCTGGAACGGGTGAACCGGGAGATCAAGCGCAGGATCGATGTCGTCCAGGTCTTTCCCAACGACGACGCGCTCATCCGGCTGGTCACCGCCGTGCTCTTCGAGATGCACGACGAATGGATCGCCTTTCCCCGCCGCTACCTCCCCGAAGGCAGCATGGGCGAGATCTACCGCGAACTCCCCGAAAGCGACCCGGCGCTGCCCAACACTCCAAACACGCCCGCCAGTTGATCCCCAACACCACGACGAGGGACACGACCCTGTGCACGCCATGGCGGTGCGCCGGGCACGAGAGGAACGAGCCAAACGGGCAAGCGCCTCAGCCGACACACCGCAGAGCACGGTGGGCCGGCGTACGGCGTAAACGCGCGGGCCAGACGGATTGTCAGTGCTGGCCTCTACAGTCCTCAACGACGCCTTCGCAGCCGAGAGTTGAGGGGGCAGGTGCGGCAGGAGATCCTTCGGGCGTTCAAGTTCGCGCTGGATCCCACCCCGGCCCAGGAGGCGTTCACGCGGCACGCCGTCGCTGCCCGGTAGCGGGGTGACACAAAACGCCCGCCGAGCCCCCGTAAGACTGTCCGACCCACGGGCCGGACGGCAGGAGACGATGAAACGGGAAGACACCGAGCCCTCAGGCCCGGTGCCACCTCAGCGGAGCGATCCGCTGACGCTCTTCACCCTCAACGACATCGGACACGAAACGGCAAGTCGGCCATAGAGCCGCGGGCCAAACAGTGTCGGACTCGCACGCGTGAGGAGCGACCGCACCAGCACCGGCGGGTTGCCCACCCACCGTCAGCGCGCGGTGTAATACGCCGTCAGATGCACCCCTGGGGCCACTCCTTCGTGGGGTCTGGAGGGCCAACAGGGCTGGTGGCACGATGAGATGAGCCGAAGCGGGACGGGGGCATGGCGTTGCGTAGTGGCGGGTTGTCGGGTGCGGACCGGCGGCAGATTCATCCGGCGGTGCTGGGGGCGGTGGACTCCCAGGAGTCTCTGGTGCTGCCGTTGGAGGCGATCGGGCTGGATGCGTTCCGCAAGCAGTACGAGGGCGAGGCGTTCTGGTGTGGGAGCTGGCTTGGCGGTTGTGGCCGGCAGCTGACGACGAAGCTGTACGTGGACAGGGTGTGTTCCCTGTCAAGTTCAGCGTGTTGAAGATATCTCGGGACGGATGATTGGTCTCAGCGGACACCGGGGGAAGCGGGAGGGGCTACCGGATGTGGACTCGGCCGAAGATGGCTCCTGTCCTCCACACGATGGCCCCGCCGACCGCTACTGACCCGCTGGCCCTCCCCAACGACCGACACGTAGGCGCTGGCCACAAAACGGGCCACTTTAGTGTGGAATTGACCCAACTCTCTGCTTCAAGCGGTCGTCCAGGCCAGGATCTTCTGGGGCGTGGCTATGAGGGCCAGCGCCCACGCGGTGCCGTCGGCCGACGGCACCCTCTCCGAGAGACGGAGAGGTTTAGCATGCCCGAAAAAGACTTCGAAGAAATCTTCGAAGGCGCTGATGATCTGTCAGAGGGTACGGCCTACCCAATGCAGGTGGAGAAGCTACGAGAGGCCGGCTACGCGTCGAGCAGACTTTCGCCCTGCTCCACCACTTCAAACGACTCGCCGTCCGATGGGAACGCCGCACCGAACTCCACGACGTCTTCGTCTCCCTGGCCTGCAGCCTGACCTGCTGGCGACGCCTCAATAAGGCGCCTTCATGATCGTGTTGCCAGCTCTACACGACCGCAGCGGGCAGTTGCAGGACGAACCCGAGGTGCTCGCGCAGATCATCGTGGACGGCCATCTCGGCGAGTACCAGCCGCCGTACACGCCATCGGCGATCGCGCCGCCGACGTGGCCCTGGACGTTTGGAACGGTCGTCCAGCCCAACCCCCTGCGCTACTTCGGTGACAACTGCGCGGCGATCACGGGAGTGGTTGTACCGGGGCAGGAGTTTCCTTGACCACAGCATCCTCCTGGTCGGTAGCTTCGACCGACCGGTGACGGACGGCTCCCCGCTCCGGGTTATCCAGTTCATGGTCGAACGCGCCTCCGAGTCCGGCCGAACCATCGGGCCCGGCCGAGGCCGTCACCGACGAGGCCCTGCACGTCCACATGGTTGCCGGCGCCTGCCACTGGGCGCACACTGCGGGCAACTCGCTCCCAGCAAACGCGCCAATCTGGTCGTATTGGGCGACGACACGCGCCGTGTCGATGTCTCGCGCATCGGCGCATCGAGGTGTTGCTGACGTGCGTTGAGGGTCAGCCGACGTGAGGACGGTGGATGAACGCCATCTCGGGTTCCTCTCGCGCCACGTACCCCACGTCCGGATGGAACTGGTGCGGCGCGTAGGGCGAACCCGGGATGCCGATGAGGTCCGCGACGAAGTCGCGCTCATCGATCCGAAGCAGTCGCCGGCGAGCGTCGTCCACGTGCCCGCAGTACCACGGAATGACTTCCTGCCGCAGCCACGAAGCATGGCAGACCTTCTCGTTGTTCAGAGGGAAGATCACGGGGCGAATGAAGGTCTCCCGGACGGTCCGGGCGAGGCCGAAGAACGCTGACAGAGCATCATTCTGGTCGGTCCACCGATGAAGAGCCAGGACCCTTTGTGTGAGTCTGTCGAAGAGCGCTTCGAACCGCTCGTGGAAGCGCGCGGGCGAAGGGTGTTCCGCACCGTGAAACTCCCTCGCCAGGTCGACGCATTGACTGCGCCATGGCTCCTCACGGAGGGAGAAGCCAAGTGCCTCCTCGACTTCGGCGGGGATGAGCCGAGGGTTCACGTTGATGCCGGTCACGGCCAGCAGGGGATCCTCGATGATGCCCGTGAGTAGATCTGCCACCAGAACGATCCGCGCCTCGTCCGTGAGACCGATCGCTTCCTTGGTATGAATGCCGTGCAGGTCCGCCAGATCCCGTTCCGTACAGCTGGCAAAGGACGAGAAGTACTCTCGAACGTTCGCGGCCTGATCGAAATTCTCCTTCTCCGCATTATGCGCGAAGGGCCATCTGTTCAGATCGTGCCACCATGCCAACTTCTGGATCCGCGCGCGGTCCAGGCCTCTCGTCGTGTCGCAGAGTCTTCCGGCAACGGAGACCACCCTCTGCACGTGCCAGATCCTTGCGAAAACCGAGACCCGGGGGTCAACTTCCTCACCGTACGTCGTGGCGAATCCCGTGATGTAACGGAGGCGCGCAATCCGTTCGGACGTCACTCAGGGCCACCTACGGGCTTGTCTTCGAACAACTGTCGCGCCTTGAGTGACCAGGCGCTCCGCCACGCCCTCTCGAAGCCGACCGATTTCAGGACGGGAACGTACCTGCCGCGCGCCGCGTGCAGGATCGTGTTGTATTCGAGATCCGACACTTCCGCGAAGATCTCGACGCATCCCGTGCCAGCGTCGAAGGAGATGGCCTCGCGGCTCAACCCGAGGAACGCCGCCAACCGTGCGCAGAAGTCGTCCGCGTCTTCGGTGAGGTCCTTCTCGCCGGTGCGAGCCGGCCCGCACCTGGATCGCTGCGGCTTGGGGCACGAGCAGGGAAGGCAGCGGTCGGCGAACACCTCCGTGCGCCATGTCCCCAGGTGTTCACGCGCGGAGCGGACGAGGGCGAGCGCACACGAGCTGTGCCGGTAGACCGGATACCCCACTGTCCTGGCCGCCGCGCGCAACTCCTCCCATCCCGCCCGATCGAACACCTCCCGCTGCTCCGATGGCGCCTCGGCACACGACGGCAGACTCGCAAGCACGCGCGGGTCGTCCACAGGAACTCCAGGCCCCCGCCTCATCCCTGCCACGACCGAGGCGTCCACGCCGACGTCCTGAAGGCGTCGGACCACCGCCTGGTAGTCGGGCAGCGGGTGAGAGAGCTCGGGGACGAACGGGCGCCAGAAGTGGACAGCGGACTGCCAGCGCGAGGAGCTGACCAGATGCGCGTTCCTGAGCGTGGTCTCAAAGTCGGCAATCCGTCCCCGTTCGAGCGTGATCCCCTGATCCCTTGCGAACGACTGGCTGAAGAACCAGACGATCGGCCATTCCAGCGCATCGAGTTCGGCGACCAGGTTCTCGGTCACCGTGGCCTTGGTGATGAGCACGGTCGGCCTCGGCGGGATGAGCTCGGCCAACTCCGTGAGGGCAGCGACGATCATGGAGGCGTTGTCCGGCGTCATCGCCATGTCGGTGTAGTTTCCGAAGCACAGCGGCGTGGGATCGTCCAGGGGGTGGATGAGTTCGGCGCGGCGCCCGTTCAAGTAACTGTGGAGTTCGTGGGCCAGACGGCGCGGAGTCGCCCTCCTCATGGGCTTGGTCGCTCGTAGCCCCATGGTGCCGAGATAGCAGTATCCGCAGTCGGCCGGACAGCCGACCACGGGGTCCAGGCTGATCCAGGTGTCGTGTTCGGCGATCAACGGTGGCGTTCGCTGCGGCTCCCGCACCGGACCGGTCACCTCCACAGGTTGAGGAATGCCGAGCGCAGGGCCTCGTATCCCGCGGGGCGAGCCGAGGCATCGTCTATGTGATCCGAATTTCTCCAATGGAATTCAAAGGTCTCCTGGAGGAGGCTCGTGCTGTGGAGGCCCGACGACTCGAATTGAAGCTCGAAGGAGTCGAACAGGAGAGCCTCTCGTTTCGTGCGCCGGGTGCGGAAATATGGCTCGAAGAATGTCGCCTGGTCGGTGAGCAGGATGGTGGACCCCACTCCGAACCGACACAATCTCACTTCGATCAGGGAACCAAATTCCTCGCGTAGCGCACGATATCCCCGAATGCTCTCCTCGGTCTTTCTGAGTGGGATCGCACTCAACGGCTGCTCGATGTCCTCTGTCGCATCGTAGGATTTCGAAAGGCCGTAGTATTCGGGAACGTGGGGGTTGCAGATGGCGATCATCACGGCAGCGCCAGCGGAGAGCACATCACGGACCTCACCGTTGAATGCGCCCCTTGCGGAGAGGTAGGACTGGCCGGTTTCGGCGAGTAGACGGACCGTGGATATCTTGACCGCGGATTCACGGAGTGCTGCCTTCTTCGCCTCGTTTCGCTGCTTGTTGACTAGGCGTTCCGAGCCGCGGGTGGGGACGAATGCCGCTCGGCAGTGGAGTGTGGAGGCCAGTACCTGCGGGGCGGTCGAGATCCAGGTTCCGGCCACCCTCTTTCCTGAGAGGCTCTGCCGGAGTGCGCAGATGGTGTAGATGAGTGAGGCCGCGTCCGGTTCCTCGGCACCGGCCATTGCGCCACTCGTCCACCGCGTTCTCTTGAGGCATTCCCTGAGTAGGAACCATCTGTACATGACGAGCGCGCCGGGTCGTGTCATCTGAGGGAACGCCTGGAACATCACCTGATGCCAGATGTCGAGACATCGCATCAGGCGGTTGCCCCTCTCTTCCCTCTTCCCAAGGTTCACCTCGTCCCGCAAAATGAATTCCATCGATTCCAGCAGGATCGACCGGTCCAGGCCGCCATCGCCGCCGGTGATGTGCGGGATCGCGCGGAACAGGAGGTCCATTTCAAATCGAGCGAAATCCTCGAAAACATGCCCTCGGCGTCCGCTGCCGAAATCGATGAAGTGCACATCGGAATGAACCGCGTCCACGAGAATGTTCGCGAATCGGATGTCGCCGTGCAGGAGGCGATCATCGTGCACCGGCGCGATTCTGACGGACGCGATGCTCTCCTCCCACCAGTCGCGGAATCCGATGAGCTCCGGCAGATCGGGACAGAACGAGCGGGCCGTGTTGAGAGCGGCCAGGATCCCCGTCTCCCATCGGACAGGTGGGAGATACGTGATCAGTGGAGCGGTGCCCGCGGCAGAGTGAGTGGATCGACCGTCCGCCAGGGTTGTCGCGATGGTCCGGAAACACTCTCGAACCGTCACTTCCGAAGGTGATTCATCGCGATTCACGTTCCACAAATACGTCTGCATGAGTCGCTCGAAGTCGCTGAAATTGTCGAGATCCTCGAAAGACTTACCGCCGATGTAGCGGTACGCGATCACCGCCCACAATACCGGCCGATCGTCGACCTCGATCTCAATGGGGCCGTGCACGCCGTCAAGACTGTGCGCCGTCAACCAGGGGTCACCCCCGGTGTAATCCTGCCTGTGACTGTGTTCCGCCTCGATTTCCTGAACGGGCCCGGCCTTGAGGACTATGGGGTCGATATATCCTGTCCAGACCAGCGCCACAAGTGAGCCCGAATAGCCTCCAGGGAGAAGGCGCACCAGGCGATCATCCGTCGTATCGGCACCACTCGTACCGATACCCTCCAAAGTGCTTCTGACGAGCCTTCTTACGTCACCCACCGACACCTGTGAGTGCCGCCCGATGATGCGCAACAGACCCCCCAGTGACGTCGACAAACCCCACTGCCGCGCAACGGGATTCTTCCCTCAGGCTACCCACGCCGGACGGGTGTGTCAGCAGGGCGAAGTAGCCGTCGCCGCTGTCGCGCGACTCCCCCTCCGGGCATCCTCTCACCGTGTACAACTGAGCGAATGGACACTCTCGTCGCGGCCGGTCTGGCGATCTTCGGAACGTTGGCTGGCGCAGTGGCAAATCACTTCCTCCAGAGCCGGGTCGCGCATCGTGCGGAGCTTTTCGCCCGGTCCGAGCGGCTCCGACAGGACCGCATGCTGGCGTACAGCGATTTCGCCAAAGCGATCATGACCTACCGGAGGGCAGAGTTCGCTCGCTGGGAACAGCGCCACGCGAATTCTCCCGAGCCCGTGCTCATAGAGGCCAGATCCGAGGCGCATCGCAACCGGGCTGTCGCCTGGCACGCCATGTTCCAGCTCCAACTACTGGCCGACGACCCTGGGTTGTCCAGCCTGGCCAACCGCTTGCTGGACTTGACCTCCGATCTCCACCGTGCGCTGGACGAAGAGGATCTGCAGCGCCGCGGTTCGCTCATCCGGGAGGAACTGGCCCGACTCATGGGCATGGCCGCGACCGGTCTCCGGTAGCTCGCCACATCCGAGGATCCACGGCGAGAACAGCGCCAGGCTTAGAGAGCATCTGATCTAGGTAGTTGGTGTTCTGGGATGCTTTCTTCGCTTTTATCCCTGAGGGTGGTGGGTCGCGGGTCTTGCAGCTGTTTTGACCGCGGGGTGGCGGGGTGCGGGTCCTCGCCGGGTGCCTTGTGGACGGCCTGCGGAGCGTCCGAAGGGTTGTGGCGGCTTGGCTGGTGTTCCCACTGCTGCCTGAACGTGACGAAATCGTCGGCGGACACGGCCAGGTGTGAGCCGGGCAGGCGGCAGCGGTTTCTCCCAGGGCAGTCGGTGGTCGGCCACCAGGGTTCGGGCGAGGCGAAGTTGGGTGTAGGCGGCGATGATCAGCCAGGTCCACCGGTCGGCCTGCTCGGGAGTGCGGGGCCGGGGCAGGGTCCAGTTCAGAGTCTGGCGGGCGAAGCGGAAGGTGTGTTCGATGTCGAAGCGGCGGGTGTAGGCCCGCCAGAGCAGGTCCGGATTGGGGGTGTGGCCGGGTGGTCCTGTCTACCACAGCCACAAGATCTTCGGTGCCCGGCTCCGGCCGGGCAGCCGGTCGACGGTGAGCCGGACCAGGGTGCCGGGGACGATGGGGCGGGGGCCGCGGCTGCCGTGGCCGTCGTGCTGCTGGGTCTTGGCGTGCAAGCGGTGCCATATCTGCACGGTCACCGCGCCGTACTGCTCGTCCGTGCACGTGTGGACGGCGTCCGGGGCCGGCCAGGTGGTGGGGTCGGGGCAGGCGAATTTCGCGCCGTGGCGGCGCGGCCTCCCGGCAGCCGTCCTGAGCCGGGGCGGCGGTGAGCTCGAGGGCCAGGCGCACGGAGTCGTAGCCGCCGTCGAACACGAACAGCGGTGTCTGCAGGCCCAGTTCAGGACTCTGTTGCAGCAGGCCGCGGATCTGTCGGGCGGCGACCGTGCTCGGGTTCTCGCCCGGGACCAGGCGCCGGGCATCGACCGGAGCGGTCCACGAGTTCGTCGTCAACTCCAGGCCGGCGAGCCAGGAGTAGGCCCAGCCGGCCACGATCGGCTGTCCCGCCGAGTGCCTCGACGGGGCGAAGGGCTCCGACGCGGTCACTCTCGGGGCAGTCGTCGTGGCGTTGAGCGCGTCCGGTGGCGTGTTCACCGCGCTCGTCGAGACCGTGCGCGACTGGCTCGGCAGGTCCTCTGCCCGGCACCGTGTCTCGCTGACCATCGACGGTGACACGATCGAACTGGAGCGTGCGTCCGACGCCGAACGGCGAGACCTGGTCGATGCGTTCGTCCGTCGCCACACCGGCAGTTAGCCATGGGACGCCGACTGGCGCTGCTGATCGCCACCTACGACTACCAGGACACCGGCCTGCGGCGGCTGACCGCTCCGGCGCACGACGCGGAGGCGTTCGCCGCAGTGCTGCGGGACCCGGCCATCGCCGGATTCGAGGTCACCACGCTGGTCAACGAACCGCACCACCTCGTCGGCGAGGCCATCGGCGACTTCTATCGCGATCGGCGCCGCGACGACCTGACGCTGCTGTACTTCACCGGCCACGGCCTCAAGGATGACGACGGTCGGCTGTACCTGGCGATGAGCAACACCCGCCGCGACAGCCTGCTGTTCACCGCGCTGTCCGCGGAGCACGTCGATCAGGCGATGGGCGGCTCTTCCTCACGGCAGAAGGTACTTATTCTCGACTGCTGTTACAGCGGGGCCTTCCCGGCCGGGCGGATCGCCAAGGCCGACACCGCGATACACGCGCTGGAACGTTTCCAGGGCCGCGGCCGTACCGTGCTGACCGCATCGGACGCCACCCAGTACTCCTTCGAAGGCAACCAGCTACACGGCCAGGCCCCACAATCCGTGTTCACCCGCTATCTCGTGGCGGGACTGCGGGACGGCAGCGCGGATCTCGACGGGGATGGCGACATCACCCTCGACGAGCTGTACAGCTACGTTCGCGATCGGGTCGTCGAGGAGATGCCGCAGCAGCGACCCAAGAAACAGGACAACGTCGAGGGCCGCACCGTCATCGCCAAAAACATCAACTGGACGCTCCCGGCCTACCTGCGCAACGCCATTGGCAGCCCGATCGCCAACGACCGGCTCGGCGCCCTCGACGGGCTCGCCCACCTGTACCGGATCGGCAACGACGTCGTCCGCACCTCGGTCCTCGACGAAATCCGCCGTCTCGTCGACGACGACAGCAAACTCGTCTCCGCTGCCGCCGCCGCGGGCCTGCGGTCCGTACTTCCCCGACCGCCGCAGACAACGGGCCCGCCTGAGACATCGGGCTCGCCCGAAACACCCAGCGCGGAATCAGCCGGACGAACTCCTCAGCCACCGCAGCAGGCGGCCACGACGCCGCCCGGCGTGTCTCCCGCCCCGGACCGCAACAGCCACGACCGTACTCCCGCCACCGCTGCAGGCAGCGGCCCGTCATCGGCCCAGCCCACACCGCCGACGCATGCATCTGAGTCGACCAGGCCCCCGGAGGGACCACGCTCTCTCGCGGCCACCGCGCCCGTGTCGGAGAGCCGGCCCCGCCCCGACGCACCGACGACCGCGCGCCCCGACGCACCGGGCCCCGACACCGGCACCGGCCGTGGGCCACGCCTCCTTCCACGGACCCGCCGATCCAAGGTACTCACTGCAGGCGCCACGCTCCTGGTCCTGACGGCGACCGTCATCGCCGTACTCCTGTCCACACGCGGAGGATCCGATTCGACGACGAGCGGTAGCGGTGAAGGTCCATCGCGCTACGCTCCACAGGTAACTGACCCGGCCACCCTCCCCAGCGCCGGCTCATGGGCCGAGTTCAGCCCGGACGGCAAAACCCTGGCCACCAGCAGCGACGACACAGTGCGGCTGTGGAACCTGGCCACCAGCAAAACCACCGCCACCCTCACCGGGCAAACCGCCAAGGGCAACGGTGTGGCGTTCAGCCCGGACGGGAAAACCATCGCCACCCAGGACGCCGACAGAACGGACAACATCACCGTGCGGCTGCGAAACGTGGCCACCGGCAAAACTACGGTCATCCGCACCGGCCACCCAGCTGGCGTCAGCTGGGCGTTCAGCCCGGACAGCAAGACCCTCGCCACCGCCAGCACCCTTGCTGGCGATCCCTACGACAACCCGGTGCGGCTGTGGGAGGTGGCCACCGGCAAGACCACCGCCACCCTCACCGATGGCAATGGCGGAACGTTCAGCCCCGACGGCAAAACCCTCGCCACGTCGGCGGGCGGCGGCCCGGTGACGCTGGTGAGCCTGGCCCCCGGCCACTTCACCGCCACCGCCTCCGGCTCCATCGGCGATTTCGAAAGCATGGCGTTCAGCCCCGACGGCACCCTCGCCGCCGCCGGCAAAGGCGGCACCGTTTGGACGTGGAACGTCGCCCCTTCTCCAGCCGCATCGGCTTCGCCCGCCACTACCACCCACTCGGCGGCGACGAACTGACCTTCAAGGTCAGCGATGCGCGGCTTCCTCGCCGTCTGTCCAGCCCCCGGGGGTGCTCCTGTCTCTTTGGTCAAGGACGAGGATCGGCTCGCCGCCGGAGTCAGGGACGGTCTGGAGGCCGAGGGCTTCGCCGTCGACGTAGCCCTCAACGGGGTGGATGGGCTGTGGCTGACCCGGGAGAACAACTACGACGCGATCGTCCTCGACATACGGCCCCGGCCGACAGGTCAGACGATCTTCGCCGTGGACACCCGCCGACGACCCGCGTGAGTATCCAACCCGCCCCTCACACCAGATCCGTGACCTGCAACTTCACGATGCACACCACTCATTAGGCTTCTCCCTGTGTCAAGCGACTACGACCTGGGGAGCATGCCTGGGTTCATCTACCAGTGGGGCCACGATCAGGCCCTGACCCATGACCGCTGCTTCCTGTGTGGAGCCGACCTCACCCGAGGCCGGACGGACGAGCACGTGTTCCCTCAGTGGCTGCTGCGGCGGTTCGACTTGTGGAACGAAAAGATCACGCTGCTGAACGGCACGCTGATGCCGTACGCGCAGATGAGGATCCCTTGCTGCAGCAGCTGTAACAACGAGCACCTGTCGCGTATAGAGCAGGCCGTGGGCGACGCGTTCGCCGAAGGACCCGACGCAGTCGCGGCACTGGATGCGACCACGCTGTTCCTGTGGATGGGAAAGATTTACTACGGCCTGATGTTCCGGGAGCTTTCCCTGCTGGTTGACCGACGGGACGCGCAAGCCGGCACCATCATGACGCCCGAATTCCTGGCCAGCTTCAAGACCCATCACCTGCTGATGCAAGCCGCACGCGGAGTCGTTCGCTGGCAGCCAGATCAGCATCCGGCGTCCATCTTCGTGTTCCGGACGCAGGAACCCACGCATCCGCGCGGCCGTTTCGACTACGTCGACATCATCAACTTCCCCTTCTTCGCTGTACGCGCAGGCGCCACCGCAGTCGTCGCCGTACTCCAGGACTGGGGAGCGCTTGCCGAAGCCGTAACCGTTCCCGGCCTGGAGGCCGCCAAGCAATTGGATCTCCACCCACAACAGTTCCGTGAAACTGCGGCGCTGGCCGCCTACATGACCACGTTGTTCAACCGTGTCCCCAAGCACCTGATGCATGCCGCCGAGGACCATGTCGGCATCCTCACCCTGCCCATCGCGGGACTGTCTGCCAAACCCGTCTTCGACCCCTTTGACCTGAGCCACTACGCACAGGTCCTGTCCTTTGTGACGGGGCGGCCCCTCGAGGAGCTGTACGACGGCCGCAACATCGTCACGCTCCTGCGTGACGGCACTACTGACTTTTGCGGCGTGATGTCGTTGAGGGATGACGATGTGTGATCGTCGCGGTATGCCGGTTGTGTGAGATATCCGCAGGGTGGTGGGCTGACGCCTGAACGGCAGGCGTTTCGCGAGCGGATCCGGCTGGAGGCCGCGGAGCGCTTCGCAGTCGGTGCCTCCACCGCCGAGGTCGCCAAGGAATTACGGGTGAGTGTGCGCTCGGTGCAGCGCTGGCGCCGGGCCTGGCACGACGCCGGCGCGGAGGGGCTGCGGTCTGCCGGACCGGTATCGCTGCCCAAGCTGAGCGAGAAGCTGTTCGCCGTGCTCGAGCAGGAGCTGGCCAAAGGGCCGGTCGCCCATGGCTGGCCGGACCAGACGTGGACGCTGGCGCGGATCAAGACGCTGATCGGGCGCCGGTTCCACAAAAGCATGACGCTGTCGGCGATCGCGCGGATGCTGCACCGGCACGGCTTCAGTCACCAGGTCCCAGCCCGCCGAGCCATCGAGCGCGACGAGGAGGCCGTGGCGGGCTGGGTGAAGGAGACCTGGCCGCAGGTGGAAGGGCCGTGGCGGCGCTCGACGCCTGGCTGTGCTTCGAAGACGAAGCCGGGTTCTCGATGACGCCGCCCACCGCACGGACCTGGGCCCGACGCGGCCACACACCCGTCATCCGGGTCCGGGGACGCTCCCAGCGCCGCTTCTCCGTTGCCGCGCTCGCCTGCTACAAGCAGGGCGAACACTCACGGCTGATCTACCGGCCCAAACGGCATCTCGATCACAAACGCGGTGGCAGACGCAGTTTCACCTGGACCGACTATCGCGACCTGCTCATCGCCGCCCACCGGCAACTCGGCGCACCGATCGTGCTGGTGTGGGACAACCTCAACGTCCACAAAGACCGCCGATTACGGGAGTTCATCGACACCCACGACTGGATCACCTGCTACTTTCTGCCGGCCTACGCACCCGACCTCAACCCCGTCGAGGGCATCTGGTCCCTGCTGCGGCGCAGCAGCCAGACCAACACCGCCTTCACCGACCCCGACCACCTCATCAGCACGCTTCGGCACGGTCTCCGCCAGATTCAGTACCGCAGCAAGCGCATCGACGGATGCCTCGCCGAAACCGGCCTCACCTTGACGACATCACAGCGACAACGTCAGTAACCAGCCCTGGACTGTCCCGTGGAGCGCGGACGAATACCAATTCCCCGACATCCGCCTTATGCAGAAGCCGTCTTCGGCCTCAGGTTCGGACGCCTAGGCCAGCCGGAGCAGTCCGTCAGGGTCGAGCCTGCTTCAATGGTTGCGTCGGCAGCGACGGAACTGCGCAGCGCAATCCCTCGCTCTGCCATCAGGTCCTGCGGCGGGTGTGTCCGCGGCCTTCCTCGCCCAGGCGATCCGGTCGTCGGCTGCCCCGGCCTCACGGGATGCCGCTGTAGCTGGCGTGTGACGTGGGTTCTCGACTGCTACCGCCTGGGTTCGACCCTGCGCTGGAATGCGGCGCGCCCTTCCCCGACGGAGTCGGTCGAGCAGAGTGACCACAAGCTGCGCAGACTGTCCACCAATACCTGGGCAGGGCGTGATCCTGGAGGGTGCGCCCGGCGAGCGGTGGTCCACTCCACAAGCATCCGGCCCGCCATACGGGCCGTCGAAACAGAGCCCACGTCGAACCGGCGGCAGCGGCCCTCCGACGCCATGTGCCACATGGCGTCCAGAGACTCTCGCACCTGCTCCCGCAGAAACTGCAACTCCTCGTCCGACACTGCCAGGAAGGCTTCCAGCCGCTCCATGCCGGATGTTTCGGTGCGCTCAGCGAGCTGTTCGCTGTGACAGTGCGCTGCGAGCAGCCACGCTGCGCGGGACTGTTCGGGCGGGTCGGCGAACGCCATGGCCGCGCGCAGGTCCGCCATGAACACGCTGTCGTCCGTCGGCAAGGCCGGAGCGTTCAACCAGATCAGTACGCCGCAGACGCGTTGGTCGAGCTCGGCGCGCGATGCTGTTGCCAGGTCGTGGCGGCGTCGAAGATTGTCCCTCATCTGCTGGACAGCCGTTCGGTTCTCCATGTCCACAAAGGCTGCCGCTTCCGCACAGTCGTACCAGCGTCCCTCCTGGCCGCGGTGCTCCGCCGGGATCTTCTGCAATGCCTCGCCCTTTCGCTCCCGGGCCTTGCTGTACTCAGGGAAGTAGGCCTTGAGAAGTGCTGCGCGTACGGGAGCGAGGGGCAGCGGTACCTCGTTGAAGAACGCCAGAAGCGCCAGGTCGTCGTTGGTCCTGCACAGCGGGGCGCATGCCAGGAGCCCCGCAACAAGAACGACTGTCTGCGGGGTATGCACCTTGATGCTGCCGATCTTCAACAGCGTGTCTGGCCCGGGCCGTGGGACCAGCCCGGCGGCTCGCCACCGTTCCAGCTGGTAGGGGCTCAGCTTCAGGCCAGACGCGGCTGCGATGCGGATCGGTCGTGTCCCTCGTCGTGGTGTTGGGGATCAACTGGCGGGCGTGTTTGGAGTGTTGGGCAGCGCCGGGTCGCTTTCGGGGAGTTCGCGGTAGATCTCGCCCATGCTGCCTTCGGGGAGGTAGCGGCGGGGAAAGGCGATCCATTCGTCGTGCATCTCGAAGAGCACGGCGGTGACCAGCCGGATGAGCGCGTCGTCGTTGGGAAAGACCTGGACGACATCGATCCTGCGCTTGATCTCCCGGTTCACCCGTTCCAGCGGGTTCGTCGACTGGATCTTCTTCCAGTGCCGCGGCGGGAAGTCCGCGAACGCGGTCAGATCCTCCTTCGCCTCCAGCAGCATCGCTTTGACCTTGGGGAACTGGGTGCCGAGCATGTCTGCGACGGTGTCCAGCTGCGTGCGCACGAGGCCGGCGGTGGGCTGGGTGAAGATCGTGCGGATCGTCGCGGCGACCATTTCACCGGAATCCCGGTCGATCACGCTGAAGGCATTTCGCAGGAAATGAACCCTGCACCGCTGCCAGGCGGCGCCGAGCATCACCTTGCGGACCGCAGCGACCAGCCCGGCGTGCTGGTCGGTGATGACCAGGCGAACCCCGGACAGGCCGCGCTCTCGCAGCGAGCGCAGGAATTCCTTCCAGAACGCCTCGCTCTCGCTGTCGCCGACCATCAGGCCCAGGACCTCGCGGTTGCCGTCCTCGGTGATGCCGGTGGCGACGACCACGGCCCGGGAGACGATCTGATGGTTCACCCGCGCCTTGCAGTAGGTCGCGTCCAAGTAGACGTAGGGGAAGCGGACGTGGTCCAGCGGGCGGGTGCGGAATGCGGTCAGCGGCTCATCCAGCATCGTGCAGATCCGCGAGACCTCGGACTTGGAGATCCCGCTGTCCCCGCCCAGGGCTTTGACCAGGTCATCGACGCTGCGAGTGGAGACGCCATGCACGTATGCCTCCATGATGACCGCGTAGAGGGCCTGGTCGATGCGGCGCCGGCGCTCCAGCAGGCTGGGGAAGAAGCTGCCGGTGCGGACCTTGGGGATCTCCAGGTCCAGGTCGCCGGCCAGCGTGGTCAGCACCTTCTCGCGGTGCCCGTTGCGGACGTTGGTCCGCGTCGGCGTGCGCTCGTTCCACTCCGCACCGATGTGAGCACTCGCCTCGGCCTCGATCAACTCCTGCACCATTCGCTCGGCGATGGCGCGGATGAGCTCGATTCCGTCGGTCGAGCGTAGTGACTCAAGCAGCCGTATCAGTTCAGACTGGGACAGGGCCATCGTGCACTCCTCGTGGTTGAACTGGGCGTTCACCAAGGAGAGTTACGCGATGGCCCACCTCCTGTTCAGGGAGCGGTCCTCACCCGTGGAAGTGCGCCCCGGGCAGACGCCCGCGCACTCCCAGCCACTGATCCCGTACACCACGACAAGGGACACCATCGTGCACAGCTGCCGCTGTCCTGCGGCGCTCGGCTTGGGCGTCCTCGATGGGCGTTGCCCCGGCAGTAGCCGCGGCGTCCTGTTCGTCGCCGAATGCGCGCTCGCTCAGTTCGCGCAGGGCGCGAGTCTGCCGCTCAACTGCCTCTGCGATGGCCGGATCTTCCCTATGTGGCGGGGCCCCGTCTGCAGATGGGCTTCGAGGGTGCGGCGGTAGCCCTCGCTGGCCGTCTCCCGCGTCTTCACCGGGACCGTGAACGCGGCCGAGGGGACGTCGGCCGGCTCGAGGGCGGGAACGGAACCGGGCGCGAGGATCCGCAGGCCGCGCACGACCGTCCGGCCTGCCGACTCGTTCGCGGCCTTGATGACGCGGGCCTGCTCCAGGCGCAGCTTCGTCGCCCAGGCCGCCGACTCCGGGCACACGGTGAGCCAGCCGGAGTCGGTGTCGTAGCTGACGGCACCGACGTACCCGGCGAAGTTAGGGGCAATGACCGCCCACCGCTGCCGCAGGGACGCGCCGGCGGCCGGAAGCTCCCAGGCCCGCTCGGTGGCGAGCATGCCGATCGCGTCGCCCATCCTCATCGGCTCCCGCCCGCCGCGAGACCACCGACGACATACCCGGCTTCGTCTTCACCTTCGTCGTACGGCTGCCGTTCTTGCGCGCCGTCTCCATCGCGGACCGCAGCACGACGCGCGCCAGGTCGAGGCCGGACGGCTCCTGCCCGCTCATGACCGCTCCCAGGTGATGTAGCCGAGGGAGAGGTGCCCCAAGCGAGACAGGCGGGTGACCTGGTCGACGAACGTGCTCGTGAACAGGCGCCTCGCCGACACCTCGCCGTACAGGTCTATGTGGTCGAACACCACCTGGTGGTCCGTCGCGGCGCGGTTGCGCCAGTCCACGACCTGCTCGCGGCTCAGCTCCTCGAGAACCAGCTCCTGGTCGACGACGTCGGCCTCCGGCTCCGGCACGGCGGGTGCTGGGCGGGGAGCGGGCAGCACAACCGTGGCCTGCGGCGCGGCCGGCTCATCGAGGGCGGGCCGCGTGGCCGCGGCTTCGGTACGAGCCTTGGCGGCCGCTGCCTTCCGAGCGCGCTCCTGCTCCCAGCGGTGCTCGCGGGCCCACGCCTGGGTGGTCACGGCCTCGTGCAGCTGCGACTCGGTCGCCGTACGGCGCTCCTCGGGCGAGGCGTACGGCATCGCGTCTTCGACGGCGGCCGCCACCGCGTGCCGCTGGGCACGACTGCTGGCCTGCCGGTCCTCACACCGAGGGCAGTCCCGGCCCGAGTCGAGCAGCATGCGGTCGTCACAGAGCTTGTCGCCGCACTGCTGGCGCTGGGACAGGGCGCGGCTGACCAGCCAGCCCACCGGATTCGTGATCGGCGCACCCAGCCGCATCTGCTCGTCCAGGCGCCGGGCGAGGCGGTCGGCGAGGACCTGCGGCGCGTCGACCCGGCCCGCGAAGCACTCCACCAGGCGCAGCTCGGTGCGGGTCGTGGTCGACGTCGCCAGCCCCGAACTGACCGGCGGCCAACTGCTCGGCGTGCCGGAGATGCGTGCCCTGGCGAGGGAACGACGACCTGGCCGACGAGGTCATCGCCTCTGGTGGTCAGCCGGACTGGCGTGGAAGCCGCGTCGGGCGATTCGGCGGTCACGGTCAGGGTCACCTGATGGATGACGAGTACGTGCCGTTCACCGGGCAGTCGGCGAGCCTGGTCCACGAGATCCTGCCAGCGGCGGAGGCGGTTGCGAGGAGGGCGGAGGCGGTGTCCAGGGAGGCATGAGGGGCCCACGAGTGTGGGAGCCCCTCATTGGGTCGGTCAGCGCGAGCGCTTGGCCAGCGGCGGGTCGAGGGCTTCCAGCGTGCCTGCGGCCGAGCCGCCCGTCCTGCCCTCCGTCGTCAGCGGCCTCGCGTGTTCAAGAGCGGAAGGGACCCGGCCACACGCATCAGCGTGACTGGTTCAGGAATGCAACTACTGACTTTGAAAGCCGGTCGTGCCGGCAGGCCGCCGTGCGCTTGCGTCTTTCACCGAGCCTTTCAACAAGCGCGGAGGTATGCGAGGACGGCGAGGACGCGGCGGTGGCCGGCGGCGTCCTGGGGGAGGTTGAGCTTGGTGAAGATGCTCCGGACGTGCGCTTCGACGGTCTTGGGGCTCAGGAACAGTTCTGCGGACAGGGCGAGGTTGGAGCGGCCCTGGGCCATGAGTTCCAAGACCCGTCGCTCGCGTCGGGTGAGCGCAGTCAGCGGGTCGTGGACGCGCTTGCGGCCGAGGAGGCGGGCGACGAGTTCGGAGTCGAGTACGCAGTCGCCATTCGCGACCCGCCGCACGTCGTTGGCGAACGTCTGCAGGTCGGCGACCCGGTCCTTGAGCAGGTACCCGACGCCGGATTCGAATTCGGTCATCAGTTGCATGGCGTAGGACGTTTCGACGTGCTGCGACAGCAGCAGCAGTCCGACGTCGGGGTGTGCGCGCCTGAGTTGGATGGCGGCCTGCATTCCCTCGTCCACGTGGCCGGGTGGCATCCGGATGTCGATGATCGCGACGGCGGGTGGTTCGTGTCGTACGAGTGCCATCAGTTCGGCGGCGTCGTCGGCCTGGCCGGTGACGTCGAAGCCGGCCTCAGCCAGGATGCGGGCCACGCCCTCGCGGAAGAGGACGGCGTCGTCGGCGACTACCACGCGCATGGGATCTCCGCTCGGAGTCGGGTGCCGTTGCCGGCGGGGCTGTGCACGGTCAGCCGGCCGTTGAGCGTGGCGAGGCGGTCGCGGATGCCTTGGAGTCCGTTGCCCCACCGTCCGTTCGCGCCGCCCCTACCGTCGTCGGTCACTTCCACGCACAGTCGGCTGTCAGTGAGCTGGCCGGTGACTGCGATGGTCGTGGCGCCTGAGTGTTTGGTGGCGTTGGTCAGGGCCTCGCTGACGATGAAGTAGGCGGTCGCCTCGATCTCGCCCGGCAGTCGCGTGGCGAGGGGTACGTCGACGGTGACCGGGATCGGTGAGCGTTCGGCGAGGGCGTCGAGGGCCGCGCCGAGTCCTTCGCGGGTGAGGACGGCCGGGTGGATGCCGCGTGCGAGTTCCCGCAGCTCGGTCAGTGCGAGGGTCAGCTGGTGGCGGGCGTCCTCTATCGCGTGGGCGAGGGCCGTGTCGGGTGGCGCCTGCGTGGCTATGGCCTGGAGGGTGAGCGCGAGAATGACCAGGCGCTGCTGGGCGCCGTCGTGGAGGTCGCGCTCCAGACGGCGGCGTGCCTCGTCCTGCGCTGCGACGATGCGTTGTGCCGCCGCTTGCAGCTCGGCTGCCTGCACCGCGATCTGGTGCAGCCGGCGCCTTAGTTCTTCGCCGAGTCCTATGTTGTCGAGGACGAGTTCGGCCTGTGCCACCAGGTCCTGCAGCAACCGGTCTTCGGCGACGGTCAGCGCTTCGCCGCGTGCCTTGGTCAGCGTCACCGCGCCGCGCACGGCGCCTCGGCTGTCGATAGCTCGCACGTGGGTGCGTCCGCCGTCGTCCAGCGCCGCGAGCGTGGTCGGCGCGGTGACGACGGGCGTGGCGGGGACGGCCGCCGGAGGCCAAGTGGCCACCGCCACGAGTTCCGCCTCGGCGCCCACCCACAAAGTGACCTCTGCGGCGCCGACGCCGTCGGCGATGGTCGAGGCGAGGCCGGTGAACAGGGCGGCGTCGTGGCCGCCGCGGCTGACGTGGGTGGACAAGCGCGCCAGCGACTCGTAGGGCGTGAGCCGGCGCCCGTACACGAGCCGGTCCGCGGCCGTCTGAACGCGGCGCCGCACCCGTTCGAAGACGACGGCGACCAGGGCCGTGGCCGCCAGCGGCAACCACGGGCCGTGGGCGTCGCCAACGCCGATGAGCCGTCCGATCCCGGCCACGACGGCCACGTACACCACCGTGATGATGACGGCCATCGCGCCGTACACCACGGTCTTGTTGATCAGCAGGTCGATGTCGTACAGCCGGTACTTGACGATCGCGACGGCCGCCGCGACGGCCACCAGCGGCACGGCCAGCAGCCCGAGCGCGGGGGTGCGGAACGCGACAAGCCCGGCGCCCATGGCGAGACCACCCATGACCACGGCGTATGCGACCCAGCGCAACTGCCGTGCCTCGTCGCCGTGTGCGCGGCGGAGCCGGACGACGGCGCCGATCACCCACACCAGCTGGAACAGCAGATAGGCCGTGGGCCCCAGCACGTTCCACAGGTGTTGTGCCGTCTCGTAGCCGGCGAGGTGAAACGGGTGCGCGATGGCAAGGCCGTTGTCGGGGTACTCGACCGGCCACAGCGCCGAGGTCAGCGACAGCAGGGCGGCCGCGGGCACCATCGCTGCCACCACGACCCGCCAACGCGACGAGGGCAGCGCGCCGTGGGGGAAGCAGAGCATGGTGACGCCGAACAGTGCCAGCACCGGTGCGAGCGGCCAGGTGCCCAGCCAGCCGAGCCACACGGCGCTCGGCTCGCCTGTGCCGGCGGACCCGGCCGCGTACTGGCGCCCGAAGAACATGACCGCGTGCGCGACGCCGGTTGCGAGGAACAGCCAGCCCTCGCGATGTCCCGGCCGCCGGTCGAGTACGAACACTCCGACGGCTGTGAACGTCGCCGCGATCAGCCCGTTGTGGAGATTGGGCACGAAGACGCCGCAGGCGAAGCCGCCGGCAACGAGAGCGCCGGAGACCAGGCCGAGGCCCAACGGCGCGATGCGGGGGCGGCGAGGCGCGATCATGGTCTGCCGATGGCCTCGGTGAGGGTCGCCACCGACAGCTCGGCCTTGGGGATGAACCCGGCGGCGCCGCTGTCTGCCACGCGCCGTCCGTAGTCCGCCGCGTCGCGCGTGGAGACCAACACGATGCAGACGCCTTCACTCAGGCTCATGATCTGCGGTATCAGGTCCAACCCACTGACGTCCGGCAGTTGGATGTCCAGCAGTACCACCTGCGGGCGCACCGCGGCGATGGCCTCTCCCCGGCCAGTACGTCGCGGACCGTCGGCAGCGATGGAAAGAAGTCGTTGCCCGGATACGGGCGTTCGTTAGCGAGTTGTTGTGCGAGGACCGTGTCCTGCGGCTCAAGCAGGAGAGTGCGAAAGAACCCGAACACCGTCCGCCCGTCACGACGGTGGTTCAGATATCCCTCGACCAGAAGCCAGCCACCGTCCACTGAATGGAGCTCCTCGGGCGACCATAGCTGGTCCGGCACCGCAACCGTGCCGGACACGAGCCAGCGTTGGTCGTCCGTCGGCTCCGCGGGCGCCCAGGCAGGAAGGGGCATGGGCGTCACCGGGGGCCTGTCCGGGAAGGTCGGGTCGAGGTCGGGCATCAGGCGCTCCGCTTCCCCGAATGGCGACGGTGACCGGCCGGTGTCTACGAGACGGCCGACCATTTCGTGATAGGCGATCCACCCATACTTCTTGCCGTAGCGCTCTACCTTCCTGCGAGTGCCGTAGGCATGGTCGGTGCTTGAGGAAATGGCCTGGTCGATGCTGCCGAAGTCCTTCTCCCGCCAGCCCAGTTCCCATACCCGGGCCCTGACCTCGGCGCGGGCGATGAGGAAGGCGGGGTGCTTGAAGTCGTAGTTGCGCCTGCCGGTAATGGCGCCCCCGATGACGTAGTTCTCGAAGTCCAGGCCGAAGGTCCTATTGCACTCCTCGGCGTTGGGGTCGTCGTCCTCCATCACGTCGGCGGGTCCCGCGGCGGCGAACCGTAGCGCGAAGGCATCGACCCCGTTCGGGACGCTGGCATGGTGCAGAGTGCCGGCGAATTCGTAGGTGGCCCGCATGTAACCGCGCAGTTGTTCATGCGAGGTGGGTGTGCTCTCGCCGTCCAGGAAACGGTCGCGCAGTTGCACCAGCCAGTCCCGCAAAGCCTGTTCCAGCGGTCCGCCGGGGTCGGGCATCTGGTGGGTGCTGGCCGCACCGAACGCCGCGGCGACGAGGCGTTCGACGACATAGGGATCGTCGACGTCGAGCATCCGGGCGGCGAGGTCGAACAGCCGCTGTGGTTCGGGCCGGCCATAGCGCTGGAGGGCTTTCGTCGCCAGGTCCCGCATGCTCGTGTCCGTGGAGGTCAGCAGCCAGCCGATGGCCAGGGCGTTGAGGTCGTCGCTCTCGGAGCGACTGCTGCTCCTGCTCCACCTATCGACTGCTTGTGCCACATCTGCCGTGAGCCGGTTCTCGGCCCGGCCGCGGGCCCATTCGCTCCAGCTCAGGTCACGCTGGGCAAGGGGCAGTTGGCGCAGGACCCGGTCGAGGAAGGTAGCGTTCAAGCGGTGCGGCGCGGACCTGCGGACTTCCCACAGACGGCTGAATGCAGGACGTCCCCTCTTGGTGCCGGGAGGGGCGGTGATGAGCGCGGTTGCCAGAGCGTCGACCGTCTCGTCGTCGAGGAACCGCGACTCGGTCAAGAGTTCTTGTGCGAGCACCAACGCACGGTGCTCAGCCGGGGCGACGCGCCACAGGTGGTGTCCGGTGAAGCGGCGTGGCACCAGTGAGATGAGGGCTATGAGGACGTCTTCGCCCAGTGAGTGCGTCTGCTCGCCCAGGAGGGACTGCCACAGCGTCGCCTCCGCTAGCTGCTCGTTGACGTCGTCGTAGCGCATGCGCACCAAGAGCGCGTCGGCGATCAGGTATCCGGCGAGGCGGTCGAAGACGAAGCCGCACTCGGTGTCGTCGGAACCCCTGATTTCCTCGCGGAAGATCACTCCTTCCTCGACGAGGCGCCGGAGGAGGCTTTCGGCCCAGTCCGGTTGGCCGGCGTCGAGGATTTCTCGCGCTTCGTCGAATGGGAGCCGGCGGACATTGTGCGTCCACAGGTGCCTTGCCAGCGTGGCGAGGCGGCGCTTGATCTGGTCGGCCGGCACCGGCATGCGGGCCGGGTCCAGGGCCAGCCGCTCGGTCACACCCTCGCGGTACCGCTCGAAGACGCCGATGAGGGACTGGGGCAGGGCCTCCGCTCCTACCGGCTGCCGGCGGTCGTGGTTGGCGGCCTCGCAATACATGCGGACGAAGAGCGGGTTGTGGAAAGTGTCGAGCGGAAGCCACGCGTCACCTGGGTTGATGAGGTAGTGGCCGAAGTAAGCGCGCAGGATGTCGTCGACTTCCGCACGGTGCCACTCCAGTTCCAGGGACACGGTGGTCTGCGGGAGGATCTGGTCGGCAAGGACCTCGCGGAGGGTGACGATCACCGTGACGTGGGGATAGCGGTCCAGGGCTGGGACCAGCCTGGCGATGAGGTTCCGCCATTGCAGGGGCCGCTCGGCCTCGTTCAGTCCGTCGATGACCAGCGGTATCCGGCAGCCGGCTCGGCCTCCGGCCGAGTTGAGTGCTTCCAGGAGATCGTCGAAGCGGTCGACCCTGAGACCGGGGACCTGCCGCGCGAGATCATCGAGAGTGTCGCCGGTGTGCAGGCTCGCTCCCTGGATGAACACCCCGGCGGTCGGCTGGTCTGCCTGCGAGGTGATCTGCGCGGCGAGGTGTGTTTTGCCCTGTCCCGCGGCGGCGACAACCGCGAGCAGCGGGGCTTCAACATCCGACTGCATCGCGGTCAGCCACTGGACGATGTCGCGGATCTCCGCTGCGAGACCGGTGACGAGTGGCGCCTGGGCAAGATGGCGCTGCCTGAGCTTGAGCACGAGGCGACGCAGTGTTCGCGGAGAGGTTCGCGGTGGCTGCTGGTCGGCGAGGAGCTCACGCACTTCCCAGGGCCGAAGCCCCCTGCCAGCGTCCACGACAGCGCGCAGGTAATCGACGAACCCCTCCCCATCGTCTGCGATCCTCTCGCCGTCCTCCCGGACCGCGGCGTCGAGACCGCCGAGGCCTGCGCGCAGTGCCTGGAGCCGGGCCGTGATGTCGTCGGTGCGTTGCTGCAGCCACTCGAACGACGCCGGGCGCAGCAAGGCCCGCTCGATGCGGTGCTGCACGTGGTGCGCGGTGTGCAGCTGCGGTGCCCACCGGGCCGCGATCGGCGCCACAGACTGCTCGTGAGCTCGCGTCAGCGCCTCGGGGGTGAGGACGAGTTCACCGAAAAAGGTGGAGCGGAGCTCATCGTGTCCGGCCAGTTCGGAGTCAAAGTTCTCGCCGGACCACAGCCTGACCTTGACGTCCTGCCGGGCGAGCCCGTTGATCCACTGCTCGTCGCCCTTTGCGGGCCGCTGCGGAAGGCACAGCACGAAGTCGGTCAGCCCGGCGACGTGTTTGATCGCCAAAGTGAGGGAGTCCTCGATCTGCGTGCGCTGGCCCGCGCTGAACTCGTTCCTGCTGTTCAGGATGAACCACTTGCACGACCACCCCCAGACCCGGCCGGGATCACCCAGACCGCCGGCATGGTCGACGGGCAGGTAGAACTCGACCCCGGGCTGGTTGCGGCGCTCCCGCATCGTGCCTAGCGCCCCGTATCGGCGGGAGACGACGGCCCGCGTGAGCGCTTCGAAGTTCTGGTCGACGGCGCCAGGCAGGCGTGCTAGATCAGTCAGATCCACCGTCGCTCCGATTGCTCGCATCCGACCGCTCACTCCCGTCCTCATCCCATTCGTGGCGGGAGAAGACCTCGACCTTCGCGCCGTAGTGGAGGAGCACCTTCAAGAAACCCTGGACGTCGGACTCCTCAGTCCAGACGCGGACCGTCTCCGCCTCACGGGTGACGCTGTGGTCAAGAGCGTAGATGTCAACGTCGGATCGGCCCAGATCGTAGAGCTTCAACTTGACCAGCTCGTCAGCGAGTTCGCGAGGCATGCGCTCGTCATAACCCCGCCAGTCGTCGTCGGACCACGCGGCCTCGGCGAGGGCCCGCAGAGCCTCCATACGTTCCTCCGCTGCCTGCGCACCGGTGACTGTCTGGAATCGGCCGATCAGAACCAGGTTCATCGAATGCTCCGAGCCGTAGCCGTTCCAGATCCTCATTCTCTCTCCCTCAACGCCTGTACGGCTTCCATGATGAAGCCTTCGACCGGCACTCCCGTGGACGCGTAAGCGTGGGGGCGCAGGACGCCGGCCGCGTCCAGGTGCATGTGCGCGTCCAGGGGGAGTTCGCCGGGAATGGCCTCCGCGGTGGGCAGGGCGGCTTCCAGACTGGTGCGGGAGATGGCGAGCCGAACGCCGGTCTGGGCGGTCGCGGCCCATTCCACGAGGCGCTGTGCATCGGTGTCGCTGATGCCGGGGGTTGCGGCGGTCGGCTGCTCCGGCAGGAGCAGCAGTTCGCACGCGCCGACCTCGGCGGCGAACGCGGCGAGGTCGTCCAGTTCACCGATCGTGTCGGCGTTGATGACCGCATTGATACCGAACGGAGCGAGGGAGGTGAGCAACCCGGCCGCGTGGACCACGGCCGCGAACGGCCGGCCGCGGAGCCGCTCGTAGGTGGCTCCGACCCCGTCGACGGACAGACGGACGAAGTGCACGGCCCCGCGCAGCGAACCGACAAGTTCGGGGGTGAGCCGGTGCCCATGCGTCGTGAAGGTCACCGCCATAGACGTGGACTTGGTGATGTCCCAGCACAGTTGGGCGAAGCGTCGGTACGCAGTCGGCTCTCCGCCTCCGAAGCCGACACCGAGGCACCCGGCGGTGTCGAGCTCGGCCGCCCATGCCAGCACACGCTTCCTGTCGAGCGCGGCGGCATGCTTGGGTGCGTAGCAGTAGGCGCAGTGCAGCTCGCACGCATTCGTCAGCGCGACGGACAGGTACCGCGGAGCGCGGGAGAAGAGCTCGGCGGGAACAGGCACCTCGTCGAGCAGCACGTTCACCCCGGAAACGCGGTCGAACAGGTGAACGCCAGACGCGGACATGCGTACCTTGCAGCTCATCGGCAGCATGATGTCAGAGCTTCCGGTGACGCTGGAGTGGTGCGGCACTGCAGCGACCAACTGCCGGGGAGTGGGTAGAAGATCACGCCAGCAAGTCCGCCGACGAGGGCCACTTGGAGCCTGCTCCGCACGCCTCCAGACAGCTCGGTGGGCCAGCTTGCCCTGGGACGCGACCCCCGACGCCGGGAAAAGAGACCCTCACGCGCGTCGAAAAGACGAGGGCACAGGGCGCGACGCGGACATTCGTCTCGAGCACCCCCTCACGTGCTTGGGGAAGATCTCAGCGCAGCCTCGGAGGCCATCGCGGCTATAGAACGACCCTCACGTGCGTGGGGAGGAATATTACTGGGCGGTCAGGCGTTCCCAGCCTCGGAACGACAGACCCTCACGTGCGAGGGGAAGACTCATCGAATACGACGGGAGCGTGCTCCTCGCAGGACAAACCCCCACGTGTGTGGGGAGTTCCCTTGCCCGCCTGCGAGTTCGAAGATCCGCAGAGCGGGTATTGCTCACTTTACCCCGGTCCGGGTGTGTCGGGTGGACGTGCCTTGGAAGTGCTTGTGCGAGGAGCCGCTCGACCCAGCTCTCCCGCTCCAGTCATGAGCCGACCCTCCCACTCGTTCACGGGAACTGCCGACAGCCCCCAGACCGCTCCTAGGCCAGAGCTCGCCGCAGAGTTAACGGCTGCGACAAGAAGACTGTTTCGCCTCACGCGTTAGCGTCTCGTCGCGCGCCGACCTACAGCCCGGCGCAGCAGACATCAGCGGCAGACGCAGACCACGAGGAGACATGAATCAACCCTCGCACCACTCGCAACCCCGAAACGCCTGAGATGCTCATGTCGGTGCGGCCGGTACTGATCATCCTCCTGGCTGCGCTCAGCGGCATCGGCGCGGGGCTCCTGACCCAAGCAGCCACCCGTTCCCTGCCGTCGGCCGCCCTGGCCTGGTGCGGTGCTGCGGCGACGGCATTCGTGGTCTGCCACACCGTGATCGGCTGACCCGATGGCAGTCGTCCCGGACACCATCGCCGGGGACCTCCTATTTGGGCTCGCCGGGCACGAGCACGCATCCCTGGTTAGATCACCGGCCTTGCGAACGTGTCGCGTTTCGGAGTTGGCGTTTTGCCCAGGTGCGGTCCTCGGGGCGGGCGAGCGGGTCGTGCGAGAGGATCTCCAGCGCCTGAAGCCCTCGCCAGTCGTTGCTTTCTGTCAGCACCATCGAGGCCTTGAGCCGTATCGCGGCGTGAACGGCGGGGTTGACGGCGAGTTGGTGGACAGCGTTGAGTCCCTCTTCGCCGCCGCGGTGGATGAGCAGCCGGGCCGCTTGGAATCCCTCATCACCTGTCATCAACGGATGCCCCGTTGAGGAACTGGTCACAAGTTGCTCGAGGATCGGCTGATAGCGGGGATCGGCGCATTCCGCCAACACGTCAGCGGCATCGAGCCGTTCAAACTCGCTGGCTGACTTGTCACTGGCCAGCGTCTCCAGGGTGTCCCGCCCCCGGGCGTCCCCGAGTCGGGCCAGCACCGCCGCCATCATGATCCTGATTTTGGGGCTGAGGGTGGGGTCGCAGGCCAGGGCACTGAGCGTGTCCCGGTCGCGTGGTTCGTTCGACCATGACAAGGCCGCAACCACCATGAGCTGGGTCTCCTCATCCGAACGTATCTGGCTCGCGTGCCGGTGAAGGGTATTGGTTATGCGGCGCATTTGTTCGAACTGTTCCAGCTCGGTGCGGGGGACCGGCTCTGGCTTGGGCGCCCAGGGCGCGGAGCCACGATCCTCGCAGGCCAGGGTGGCCAGCGCCTGGGCGCCATAGGGGTCGGCGAACTCCAGCTGGGCGCATGCTGCGCGAATCCGAGGTTCGGGCGCGGTCGCGGTGTTGTCGGCCATCGCTCTGAGGCCGGCGATGCCTCGCTGATCGCAGAGGTAGGCGAGTTCCCAAGCGGCCTTGAAGCGGTCCTCGTCGTCGAGCGACGGCTCCCTGACCAGACGGGCAAGGGTCTCGAAGCCGCGGCTGTCTCCGAGCTTGGCCACCTGGCTTGCGCAGGTGACGTTCCAGTAGCTATCGCTGAATTCGCTCGGCAGTGCGACAAAAATATCTGCCACGATGGCTACGGCATCCTTCGGTAACTGGGTCCCTATCATCGCCTGTTCCACGATCCAATCGTCGCCGCCGCGGGTGGCGATGCGCAGCAGTGCAGATTCGACTGCAACCTTGCTGCTGGATTCTGACCAGGCGTCGATGAGGAAGCCCAGAAAGGAGTCGTTGTCGTCTTCGTAAGGGGGATCCCACATCCTTGGCAGATAGAAGCGGGGCCGCTTCAGGCGTTTTTGGAAGAGATCCTTCACCGCCCGCTTGCTGGCCGGGGGGTCACCTCCGATATAGCAGGCGGCCAGATATTCCTGCAACGTGTGATGAGCGAAACCGAGTTCACCGGACCGGATCGTGAACAGGCCGCTGCGGCGCAGCCCTTCGAGTAGGAAGGTTTCCCAGACCTGACGCAAGCCGTCCGCGGCCCACGCGGGACAGGCGGCTTCGGGCCGGGTCAGGAGGATGGTGAGCGGAGAGGCGGTGTTCCCGGCTTGCCGCTCGGCCGCGACGTAGGTTGTTAGATGAGGCAGACGCGACAGCGTGGACATGGCCGCCTCGACGACCTCCGGCCCGTACCGAGACAGCGACGCCGGTCTCACAGCGCCGCGGCCGTTGCCTGAACTGCTGGCTCAGGCCGTGACCGCCGGGCTCGGACTGCGTCTCGGGCAGCGACCCGGTAAGCGCGAGCCGTGGTGTTCAGACGGGCATAGAGATCCCGTCTGGCTTCCTGCGCTCGGTCGTGGCGGTCCTCTGCCCGTTCACGATCGGCACGCTGGGTTTGCTCCCGGGTGACGCGCTGGCTAAGCACTGCTCCACCCAGAGTTCCGCCCAGCGTTCCCCCGACGCCGATGAGCGCGACGGCAAGCGTGGTCACGTCCACGAGATCCCCCCAACTCGTCCTTCATCTGCCCGTGGGCCGCCGCTGAAGTCGGCACGACGGCCCCAGCAACGCTCAGGCTCCCCACCCGCGGCACGGTCCAAGACCGGGACGATAGCGAGGAGCAGGCCTACCTGGCTTCAATTTGTCTCATGCCCCAAGATCCCACCCATGCCTGGTCCATGGTCTCCGACGCAGGGTGCTGTTCTCGCGATGACGCCAATCGGTACGGCTCGTGGTGGTGGGCAGTTGCGGTCTCATCAGCCCCACTGGGCGACAACGGCTTCCTCCACGCTGAAGACCGCATCGCACTCGGCGCACTGCGCGCTACCGAAGACGTAGGTCAATTTGCGGGCGATGTCCGGCTGGCCGTCTGCGAGTGCGCGGGAGTGGAGTCTTTGGGCCAGCCCATCCAAGGCTCCGGGGGCCTGAGGTCGCAACGACACCTGTCTCGCCGAGGTGGAGGACTTCATGTACATGCTGTCTGTGGTCGAGAAGAAGCCGTACTCGCCGAGGACTATGAAGTTCTCCGTGCCGCACGTGGGGCAGGGCACCTCGTACTCCTCGTCGTTCAGGCCGTCGAACTGCTCGCCCCAGACCTCGACGCCCTGGAAACTCAGCAGTGTGCCCAGCAAGTCGACGTAAGCCGTGGGGTTGGCGGAGAGTCCCGGGTCCTGGAGGGCTTCCTCGGTGAGATGCGCCAGGTCGGATATCTGGGAGGCGTAGGTCACTTGGGGATCCTCATCGCCGTACGGCTGATCTGTGCTGGCCACAATGGAGCCGGCCAGGTAGAGGGCCATCCTCCGGTTCACCGCTGACCACTGACGCGCCATCTCGGTCAGAGCGGGCAAGGCCGCGTAGCTCGCCGAGTAGACGGTGCCCTGATGGCACAGTCGGGACCAGAGTTTGTTCCAGCCGGGGTCCTGCGTGTCAGGACCCACTGCGTCAAGCAGGCCGGGGACGTCTTCTGCCGTGCCGTACGCGTGGTGGAGCCGAGACCAGTCCGTCATGCCGATGATCTAAGCAGTCGAGCACCGCACGACGCCGCGGCGGCTGAGGAGGGAGGGTGAGCCGGCTGCCCCCGGAATCCGACAGTGACCTGCGGCGATGGGCCAAGATCCCGTCCACGCCTCGTCCACAGACCCCGACATGGAGCCGCTTCGGGCTGCACTCGTCTGCACATACGCGAAGACCCCGGCCTCAGCGTTTCCGCTGGTGACGGGGTCTTTGGGCACCTCATACAGGGTGCCCCCGGCAGGATTCGAACCTGCGCACACGGCTCCGGAGTGATTGCGCCGATCGAGCCTCGCACCCCGCCTGACCTGCGCGGGAGCCAGTCCCTTGTGGTACGGATACACACACTGTGTCGGAGCTGTGTCGCAGCGAGCCCAGGACTGGACGCTGTGCTGGCCCATTCCCACGTGTGGACAAAGACTCTGGGCGCCGTGGGCCAGAGACTGCCTTGTCCCCAAGCAACTTGGGCGGGACTCGTCCAGTGTGGCTGTCCTGGGGCGACAGCCCCCCGACGTGCCGCCCGTCCGCGCGTGAGGAGCGCGGGGGAGCGGCGAACGGTCGCGAACACTCGCGACCGTCAGTGAATGAGACCGGAACTGAGAGCAACGGCAGTATCGATCGGCGCTCGCCACCGGGCGTACTACTCGGGGTGGCCCCAGGCGCAGGGGGCATACAACCGTGACGAATAATGCGCGGGTGACGACGAGTTCAGTGCCGTATGCGGATGTTCCCGCTCGCCCCTGGGTGTCCGCCGATGCCAGGCGGTGGGCGGACGTCCGGGTGCCCGCGTGGGCGCGGCCGGTGGGGCCGGCTGTGGTGCTGCTGGTGGCGGTGGTCATGGCGGCGGTGATGTTCTCGCCCGACTCGATGTGCACGGTGGCAGCGCCCTGTGTGGCGGACTGGCTCGATGCGGCCGGATCGATGCTCTTCCTGCCGCACCTGGTGTGGTTGTTTGTGCTACCGGAACTCGCGCTCGTGTCCGCTCCGTTGCTGCTGATCTGGATGAGCAATCCCGATATTTGGCTGGGTGGGCCGGCCGAGAAGTTCGCGGACGCTGTCGTTGTGGCGGGGCTGTGCTGGGGCTGGGCGGCCGTCGTGGCGCGGCTGCGGGCGCGCGGCCGCCAACGGTCGCTCGTGCTCGACGCGGCCGGCGGCATCACGGTGCCTGCCCCGGCGACGGACGACGTCCGCCCTTGGCGCCGGGGCTTGGTCCGCGGCATTGTGGGGGCGATCTTGTGCGCGGTGGCCGGTGCCCTGATTACGACCGTCGTCGTGGACGACCGGGCAGACGACCGCCTGGCTCGTACGGCCACGTCGGAGAACTCCCGAGTCGTGGCCTACAACACTGACGACTACACCGTCACCGTCCGCCTCTCCGATAACACACGACACAGGTTCGACGCGCAGGGCAGCTATCGGGTCGGTAGTAGCGTGCCGGTGCTGATGCACGGCGATTGGATGCGGCTCGCCACTGAGCCCTACGGCGACCGCACCGGCCGTCAGGCGCTGGCACTCGTCCTCGCCGGGCTCGGTGTCACCGTGCTTGGCTCGGGCCTGCTTTCCCGCCGCCGGGCGGTGGCGCTGCACCGCGCCCCGGTCCCGGTACTGCGCGTCCTGACCCGTCACGATCAGGGGCGTACGGAGATATTCGCCGCCGACGACACCGCCACCCTGCGTCCGGTGCTGAGTTACGAGCCCCACATCGGTACCCGCACGGCACTGCGCCAAGCCCTGCTCTACGGTGCACCTCGCGAGGGAGGTGAGTTGATTCTGGCGAGCGCAACGGAGTCCGGGCAGTGGCTCGTCGAGGGGACCGCGTCCCCGATACGGCACGGTTCTCCCGACGGCATGGGCAAGCCCGGGGCATACCCTCCCGGCACAGCACGCACGGCCGCACACCGCCGGGCCGCTGAGGCCCGCGTCCAAGACGCCCTCGCCGCGATGACCCCTGCTACCGGACCGGTCCGGTGGCAGGCAGGTCCGGTGGCGCGCTCCGTCGGAGCGGCGTTGATCGTCGTGGCCATCATGCTGCTGGGGACGCTCTTCACGGGTTCCCCTACGTGGTGGCAGCTGCCCTTCTGGTCGGTAGGTGGTTTGTACTGGGTGAGCGTCTGCCTCCGGATGATGATCTGGCGGATCACCGCCGACTCCAAGGGACTGCACGTTCGCGGCCTGTGGCGTACTGCCCACCTCCCGTGGGCGGATGTCATCGGCGCTGTCTACACCCCCCAAGGTGAGCTGATCGTCCGTTGCCGCACCAATGTTGACGACGCCCGCGTCGGCAGTGTCGGCTTCCCGCCGCTGGAGCGACGGCTGCGCCGCCCAGGCCGTGCTGAGCGTGCCGCCGCCGAGATCACCGCGATGGTCCGTGAGCCGGGCCTGCGGCCGAAAAACGACCCCGGATGCACATGAGCGACCCCCGCTCCGACACTGTCACGCTCAGCGATCCGTCATGTCGGCCGCTCGGGGGCTGACGCCAAGCAACTGAAGCTCGCATGGCCTTGCGGTGGCTGCCGTACTTCGCTGCTGTGGTGCAGCGGCTCCGGAGGGCAGGCGCCAGGAGTACGGAAATATGCCTCTGAACTGGGCGAACGTCCAGGACGCTCCTTCCGCATACGTCCCATGGACGTGACGGCGAGGACGACGAGTTGCCAGGCCCGGATCGGGTCGCTGATTCGCCCGGCGGCGAGCACGCCGCCGAGGGAGAAGGTGTAGGTGAAGCAGGCGCCCGTCGAGAGGGTTGGCTTGCCGGGAACCCGAATCCGGCCTGCCGATGTGCGCAGCCCTGGCAGACCTGTTGGAGAGGAAATCGTGACCGACCAAGCCCAGCAGCTCCACAAGCAACTCATCGACACGCTGCCTTTTGATCTTGGTAATGCGATTCACGGCGCCCTCGGTGCCGCCCGAGTTCCAGCGGAGGGCGAGTCCAGCGGTGACGGCGGCGAGGCCGCGGGCGAAGCCGGTCAGTCCGGGCAGGTTCGCCTCGACGGCGTCCTCGATCCAGGCGGGCAGCAGGACGCCGGTCTGATGGGTGAGCATGTCGCCGAATTCGCGGACCAGCCGGTGCGCGGTGGCCAGTTCGGGACAGCCGTTCAGCACCGCCTTGAGCTGCTGGTAGTCGTCCTCGGTGAGCGTGGAGGGGCGGTAGGCCATCGCCCACAGCGTCAGTCATGCGGCGTTGGCGCTGAAGTGTCCCGAGGGCAGGTGAGCCAGGGCTGAGGCCTTGCTGTCGGCGATGACCTGCTCGACGACGGCATGGTGGCGGTGTACCCGCTCGGCCTGGAGCGTTGGGGCGGGGCTGTCGGTGAAGAACGGGTGGTGGCGCCAGACGGGGATGAGTGGCGATCTTGGAGCACGAGCAGCGCTGCGAGGGCCGTGGCGGGGTCAGGGTCGGGTTGACCGATGGGCCACCAGGCGCCGTCCTCCTTCCCGTACGGATACCAGCGGCCGTCGCGGCCGTAGCGCAGTTGGCGGTCGCGGCCGACGACGGTCCAGCGGTTGCGCCACGCGCGCAGCTGAGGAGGCCGTCCGTCCGCCCAGTCTTCGGCGAGGGAGGCTCGGGCGCGGGCGAGTACGGACGGGTCCGGGGTCCAGGAATCCTCCAGGACCGCGAGTGCGGCCGTGCCGCCGTGGCGCCAGGCCCGTACCGCCTGGGCGAGCTCGGACAGCGGGCGACCGGTGCTCTCGGCGATCCGGGCGAAGACCTCTATCTGCATGTGCTCGGCGGCGATGCGCACAGCATCCTGCCACTCCGTCAGGTCAGCCGGAGTCAGTGGTGCGTCGTCCGCCAGCGCGGCGGCGAGCCGGCGACGGGCTCGCTCGGCCGCGTCGGCGGCCAGGGTCTCCAGCGCCTCCGGATCGATGCCCGGTTCGGCGGGCCGGGACGTTGCGAAGACGGGCGGGCGCCCGGCGCGTTCGGGCAGGGGCGGCGGCCCGGGCAGCGGTGGCAGGTCGGCGCGCGCCGCGAAGGCCTCCCGGGCCGGTGTACCTGTCGGTGCGGTTGGAGTGCGCGGGGACGGAACCGACGCTGACGCCGAGGCCGCCGCCTCCGATGCCGCGTGGGCGGCGTTGCGGCGGGCGAGCTCGTCCAGCAGTTGCTGTTCGTCGCGGCCGCGCATCAGCAGCAGCACGAAGGGGTCCTCGTCCAGCAGGCGTGCGACCTGGTAGCACAGCGCGGCGCCGTGCTTGCACGGGTAGCCCCAGTCGGGGCAGGAGCAGGACGGCTCCAGGTCGTTCGCGGACGGTAGCAGCCGCACGCCCGCTGCCAGCGCGTCCTGCACCAGCTCGGTGGGCATGTCGCGGTCCAGCAGCGCGGCGATGTGCCCGGCGCGCGCCGCCACTGCGTCGAGGAGCAGGTCCCATTCCGCGTCGCCTAGGACGGGGATCGCCAATGACACACGGTAGGGCCGCGGCCTGCTGCCCTGCACCGGGGCGCTGATCCGGCCCGGGACCACCGTCATCTCGCCCACGGATCCGCGCCGCGCGTAGGTGCGACCGCGGGTGAGGCGGCCGGAATCGAGTGAGCACTCCTCCAGCGCCAACACCCACGCCTCGCCCCACCAGGTTGAGACGAAACTGCTCCGGCGGCCGGGAGCCGGAGGGAAGGGAGGGAAAGTGCGGGCGAGCTGATCCTGGGCCCGCTGCTTGGGCTTCGTCGGGCGCGGGCTCACTTGCGGCCTCCCCTCGTGGTGCTCTGGCGCGTGGTGCTCTGACGGGCCGTGCTCCAGGGCGTGGCGTTGTGGCGCATCGTTACCAGTTCGGCTAGCTCGGCGTCGGAGAGTTCGGTGAGTGCCGCCTCGCCATGACTGAGCACGGCGTCCGCGAGCCCCTTCTTCTGCTTGAG
Source organism: Streptomyces sp. R41 (assembly GCF_041053055.1). NCBI lineage: Bacteria > Bacillati > Actinomycetota > Actinomycetes > Kitasatosporales > Streptomycetaceae > Streptomyces > Streptomyces sp. R41. Next base: position 941,574 of record NZ_CP163443.1, on the reverse strand, counting down.
CATCTCCGCGATCCGATCCTCGACCGTCCCCTCCGCGATCAGCCGGTGCACCTGCACCGGCTGGGTCTGGCCGATGCGGTACGCACGGTCGGTGGCCTGGTCTTCGACCGCCGGGTTCCACCAGCGGTCGAAGTGGATGACGTGGCCGGCGCGGGTCAGGTTGAGGCCGGTGCCAGCGGCTTTGAGGGAGAGCAGGAAGACCTGCCGTTCGCCGCGCTGGAAGCGGTCGACCATCTCTTCGCGCTGCTTCACCGGCGTCCCGCCGTGCAGGAACTGCGCCGCGGTGCCGCGGGCGGCGAGATGCTGCTCCAGCAGCCGGCCCATCTCGACGTACTGGGTGAAGACGAGCACCGAGCCGCCCTCAGCCATGATCGTGTCCAGCAGCTCGTCGAGCAGCTCCAGTTTGCCGGAGCGGCCGGCGAGTTTCGCGTTCTTCTCCTTCAGGTACTGCGCCGGATGGTTGCAGACCTGCTTGAGGCCGGTGAGCAGCTTCATCACCAGGCCGCGCCGGGCCATCCCGTCCGCCTCGCCGATCGCCGCCAGCGACTCGCGCACCAGCGCCTCGTACAGGGACGCCTGCTCCTTCGCCAGCGAGACGGGCTGGTCGGTCTCGGTCTTGGGCGGCAGTTCGGGGGCGATGCCGGGGTCGGACTTGCGGCGGCGCAGGAGGAAGGGGCCCACCAGGCGGGCGAGGCGGTTCGCGGTCTCCTGGTCGCCGTCGGCCTCGACCGCGCGGGCGTAGCGGTCGCGGAAGGCAGTGAGCGTGCCGAGCAGGCCGGGTGTCGTCCAGTCGAGCAGGGCCCAGAGCTCGGAGAGGTTGTTCTCAACCGGGGTGCCGGTCAGAGCGATGCGCCCGGCGGCGGGGACGGTGCGCAGCGCCCGCGCGGTGTCCGAGTACGGGTTCTTGACGTGTTGCGCCTCGTCCGCGACCAGCAGGCCCCACGGCACAGCGGTGTCGGCCAGACGCTGGGCGTCGCGACGCAATGTGCCGTACGTGGTGAGGACGAAGGCGTTCGGCGCGAGGTCGTCCAGGGTGCGGCCCGGGCCGTGGAAGCGGCGTACGGCGATGCCGGGTGCGAAGCGCTGCACCTCGCGCTCCCAGTTGCCGAGCAGAGACGTCGGACAGACCACCAGGGTGGGGCCGTGGGCCGATCGCTCGTGAAGGCGCAGGTGGAGGGAGATCAGGGTGATCGTCTTGCCGAGGCCCATGTCGTCGGCGAGACAGCAGCCCAGACCGAGGGAGGTCATCCGGTCCAGCCAGGTGAGGCCCCGGAGCTGGTAGTCGCGCAGGGTAGCTGCGAGCATGGCGGGTTGGCTGGTGGTGACCGATGCGGCGTCCGGGCCCGCCTCCGGCTCGGCGATCCGCGCGCGCAGCTGCTCCAGGGCGCCGCCCGCGGTGACCGGTACGGACTTGCCGTCGATCTCTACCTCGCCGGTCAGCGCCGCGCCCAGGGCGTCGATCGCGGTGAGCTCGCGGCCGCGCTGCTTGCGGACCTTGCGGACCAGCGCCTGGTCGACCACCACCCACTGGTCGCGCAGGCGCACCACCGGGCGGTGCGCCTCGACCAGGCGGTCCATCTCCTCCTTGGTCAGCGGCTCCCCGCCCAACGCCAACTGCCAGCTGAATTGAAGGAGTTGACCGGAAGAGAGGAAGGTCTCCAGGTCCGACTGCGTCTTCTTGCGCTGGGGCGGCTCCAGCAGGCCGGTCGCGGTCAGCTCCTTCGCCAGGCCCTTTGGCAGGTGGACCTGGATTCCGGCGGCGGCCAGCCGCTCCGCGGCCTCGCCGAGCAGGTCCAGCAGCTCGTCGTCGGCGAGCTGCAGCACATCGGGCGCGGCGGCGGAGAGCAGGCGCGACAGCGGCGGCCATGCCTTCGCGCCGCGGCGCAGCGCCAGCAGCGCGTCGATACGGGTACGGGCGCCGAACTGCTCCGGGGCGGCTGCATCCCCGGCCCACAGCTCGGCCGCGTCGACTACCAGGGTGGGGTCGGCGAGGCTGTGCAGCTGCACCACGGCCCGGAACTCCGGCCCGGCGCCGCCGTAGTCTTCGCCGTCCCAGCTGCCGCCCCACGCGTCGCTGTCTTCCTCCAGACGCAGGGAGACGCGCACGCCCGCGTCCATTCCGGCGGCCACCTCGGCCGCCCACTCCCGCTGTTCGGGGATGGGTACCGGCATCCGAGCGGCGAAGGCCGGACCGGCGGTCAGGTGGCGCGCCGCCGGGGAGCGCGGCAGGCCGTCCGCGACCGCGTCCAGAAAGGCGCGCAGCAGAGGCTCGGCGGCGGGCAGCGCTACGGGCGACGAGCCCGGCAGCGGGACCGCGCGCGCCTCCGGCGGCATCGCCGCCGCGAGGTCGCGGATCCGGCGCACGTCGCCGCCGTCCAGCGGACCGAGCCGCCAGGCGTCGAACCCGGCGGGGCTCAGCCCCGGCAGCAGCCGCCCCCGCGCGGCGAGTTGGAGCGCGATGAGGGCTCCTGCTCCCCACAACGCGGCGGAGACGGAGGCGGAGGCGTTGGCGCTCTGCACCATGGCGCGAGCGCGGGTGAGTACGGGCACCGCCTGGGCGATCGGCAGCAGCACCGCGGTCACGTTCCGCCGCCGGACCCCGTTTCCGTGCGGCCGCACGACGGTGAGCTCCTCTGGCTCCACATCGCAGTCGGGCAGCTCGCCGCCGTCCGCCCGCCAAAACGCCACGCGGCCCTCCCTGGCCGGATCTCCGGGCAGGAAGACCGCCTCGCATGCGCTGAGCGCGGCTGGAGCAGCTGGCGCAACCGCTCCCGGCTTCCTCTGCTCGGCAGGCTCGTCCACTTCGACGACCTGGAGGATAGGCGCCATGATCGGATGCCCTTCGAGCCGGGGTGCGGGTATGCGCTGAAGCGACACCGTCACGCCTTGTCATCGCGCATCCACAAGCTGTACGGCGCAATGCTATCGGCCCGTGACAGGCGCTCGCAGCGCGGACAAAGGACGCGTGAGCGTCAGTGCACCCAGTCCTTGAGCGGCTCGGTGTCCAGCGTGACGCCGACCGGCTCGGGCAGTACGACCTGCTCGCCGAAGGGGGACGGTGGTCTCGTAGCGCTTGCCGTCCGGCTCGGAGTGGACGACGACCTCGCAGGTGTCGCAGTCAACGAGCAGGTACACGAGGATGCCGGCCTCGGCGTAGGCGCGGCGCTTCTCGACGCAGTCGCGCTGCTCAGACTCGGACCGCAGGAGGTCAACCTCGACGACCACCAGGGTGCCCTCCAGGGGTGACCACTCGCGTAGATCCTCGCCGCTGCCTGGGCCGCATCCGGCCCGCCTCACCTGCGGCTGCTGCCGCAGTTCGAGATCCTGCGCCAGGCGTGGGTCCACCACCACTACTACTGGGATGCGCACGGGCGGCTGCGCTGGCGAGACGGCCACGCCCTGCCACCGGCTCACCTGCGCTTCGATTCCCCCTACGACACCGAGGCACACTACTGCGTCAAACGGGACACCGCCCGGAGCGGCTACCGCGTCCACCTGACCGAGTCCTGCGACCAAGAGCGCCCCGAGCTTGTGGTCCACGTGGCCACGACGCACTCCACGGTGCAAGACGTCGAGATGACCGGGATCATCCATGACGACCTCGCCGAGCGGGAGTTACTGCCGTGCGAGCACGTCGTGGACAGCGGCTACGTCACCCCGGCGCATATCGAGCGGGCCGCCGCCCGGGTGCACGGCGTCACCCTGCTCGGCCCCGTCGTGGCCGACAACAGCCGTCAGGCCAAGGCCGGTTCGGGTTTTGCTAAACCATCATTCCCCGTCGACTGGGACCGCCGACGGGCCACCTGCCCCCAGGCGCGGTCAGCCGGGAGTGGAGGCCGCTGCGGATCAGCGGACACGGCTACATCCAGGTCAAGTTCGCCAAGGCCGACTGCCTGGCCTGCCCGGTCCGCCCGCAGTGCACCACCTCCGTCACCCGGCCAAGTGCCCTCGCACTGCTGCCCACCCGCGAACTCCACGAGATCCAGCTGCGCAACCGGCTGGAGCAGGCCACCGAAGAGTGGCAGTGCCGCTATGCGATCCGAGCCGGCATCGAAGCCACCCCTCGCAGAACGTTCGCGCCCACCGCCTGCGCCGCTCCCGCTACCGGGGCCTGGCGAAGACCCACGTCCAGCACGTCCTCACCGCACTGGCCTGCAACGTCGCCCGCATCGCCGACTGGATCAACACTCCACCGACAGCCCGCCGCCGATCGAGCCGCTTCCGCGCTCGTGCACTGCGGCCGCATGACCCCACCAACATCACCAACGGAGTCACGGCATTGGCCCTAACCCACCGGCGTCTGCGGATGCCCTGTGAGGTGCGGGCGGCGTGGGACAGCACGGCCGGGGCAGCCGGAAGACGGCGGTCGGACGGCCCGTGGTCCTGCCGCCCGGAGTGCTGTCCGGGGTCTTCCCGGCCGGTCGGCCGAGGTACCGGTCCGGTGTGGCGCCGGTCCGGTGTGATGCGCAGCTGTTGTCCGCGGCCTCGTCTCTGGTGTGGTCAGGACTGCTCGCGGCAGTCCTCTTTGGTGCACTCGAGAGTGACGAGGGTCTGGTCGACCTGCTCGCTGGTCAGAGGAGGTTCGGGCAGTTCGTGGGCGCCCTCGGTGCGGAAGGCGCCGTGGTCGGCTGTCGACGGCAAGGTGAGTCTGCGACCTGGCTCGCCTCGGTACGCGTGCCTCGTGGATCCGTTCCCGATCACGTACACGGACGAGTCGATTCCCTCGGAAGACCGCAGGAAAGCGCCGGGCCTGGCAGACTGTGCGCCACCTGGGGGGAGAGAGATTGTCGTGCCGGATGAGCTGACCGTCCGCCGGATACTCGGGGACCAGCCGTTCGCCGAGATCGGCCGGCCCGTGTGGGCGGTGACCGACGCACGTCACGGCTGCGTCATCGCGGCCGGTGACCTCGGGCACGTCATGTGGCGCGGTACGGGCCACTGGCTCGGCCACCGGATCGGCGTGTACGAGGCCGGCACCCTCCGTCCGCGCCACGTCGTCGCCTCCCGCTACTCCGTATGTGCCATCGAGCCTCACCCCGAGCTGCCGCTCGTCGCCGTCGGCACCGGCCGCTACGACGGCTCGTGGGACTTTCAGGGACAGTTGCTCCTGCTGCACCTGGAGACCGGGCGCGTGACGAACCTGCTGAGCAAGAGCCGCCAAGTGCGCCACCTGCGCTGGCTGGAGGACGGCAGGCTCGCGATGCTGCTCTCCCCCGAGGACAAGGACGGCGGTTTCCGCAAGGGCTTCGAGCTGGCCGTCGCGGTGGACGACTGGCTGTCTGCTCCGGCCGGTCTGGTCGACCCCGACGACACACGCCATCCGATGGTCGAGAGCGGGCTCCTTTACGACCCGCGTGTGGAGGACACCCTCGCGCGGCTGACGGAGGGCCGGTGGCGGCGGCGGGCGGAGGTGCGGGACCTGGCGGTGCTGGCCGACGGCCGGGTGCTCGCCACCGGCTGGCACACGGACCTCGAATGCTGGGATCCGTCGGGCGCGCTGAGGTGGGCTCTTCCTGCGGACGGGGAGGGGAGCGTCCGGGTCGAGGCGGCCCCTGACGACGAGTCGGCGTGGGTGACGTACCGGGGCTACCGGCGCGACGAGGTGACGGGTCGCCCGGTTGACCGCGCGACCACTGTTCGGCGGATATCGACGGCGGATGGCGGTGCGGTGGACTGCGTGGACGTGCCGTCGGTCCCCGCACTGTGCGCCGCGGACGAAGGCTGGCTCGCCCTGCGCCCGCAAGGGCGCGAGGCACACGCCGCGCTGCTGCTCGCCCCCACGCATCAGGAGGCGGCACGCCTCGGCCTCGCCCCCAGCCGCTCCAACTCCCCGGCGCTGCACGTCAGACACAGCGCCCGTCTGCTGTATGTGGACGGCCCCGGCCCGGACGACGACGCGCCGTGGATCCACGCGATCGATCCTCCAGGCGCCCACGGCCCCGCCACTCTGCGCGCCCTCTTCCCCTTGCGCTGGGACCCGGCGTCCGCACTCCAGCCCTGGTACGGCCCGGCCGTCGAGCTGACACACACCCTCGTCCACGCGGGCCGGTCGTACGAACAGGGCGCCACCTACGTGGAAGCCCGCGAGGGCACGTACGTCGTGAGTCGCCGGCTGCCGGACGGAGAGGCACGCTGGGTGTACGGCACCGACAAGCCGCTCGCCGATCTCGACGGCGACGAGCGGAGGGTGTACGTCGTGTATCTCACCGGTGAGGTGGAGACCCTGGACACGGCGACGGGCGAGGTGCGAGCCCGGCACACCCTGCGCGCGCACGGCCACCCGGTCACGCCGGTGTCCGCCGCGTACCGGGCGGAGCAACAGCGGCTGGTCGTGGGGACGGTGGACGGGCGGATCCTGGACTGCTCGGTCTCGGGTTGACCGGGTCGGTAGAAACCGCCCGCCACTACGATGTGCCAACTGCCGGCGGAGGTCTCCTCAAGAGGCTTCAACGGACGCCCGAAGGGTGAGGGGGCCGCCTGGCTGCACCGGACGAGCCACCACTCAGTGCCCCTCCGCGCGGACACGATCCGCAATACCCACTGTCAGCGAGGTTTTGCCATCATCGGTCTGAGCTGGCCAGATGGAGGGTGAGGGCGGCTTGGACGAGGGTGGTGATCCGGCTGGTCGAGCACCGAAGCTTCCGAAGGAGCCGCCAGGACTTGAGGGTGGCCACGGCTTGCTCGACGAGTGCGCGGATCTTCGCGTGGGACCGGTTCACGGCCTTCTGATCACTGGAAAGGGTCTCCCACCGTCCCCAGCAGGGGGTGCGGACCGTGCCGCCTGCGCCTCGATAGCCCTTGTCTCTGCGGGTGCCGATTAATCATCTGGCCTGTTCAGGCGGCATGTTGGTACTCGTGCAGGGTTCCTCCGAGGCGGTCTCGTCGACGGACGTCCAGGTGCCTGACGTGCGCTGGCACGTGGATCGGTTCGGGTCGTGGGCGAAGCGGCGCGGCTGGCTTCAGCGTTCGGTGCGGTCGATGCCAGTTGTAGAAATTCTCAAACTCGCGGAGCGCGTGCATCAGGTGGCTCTGGTTCCAGATCAAGGTGCGGTCCAGCAGCTCGCGCCGGCAGGTCTGTATCCACCGTTCCATGAGGGAGTTCATGCGCGGCATCTGGATGCCGGTGGTGACGACCTTCAGCCCGGCGTCGGCCAGCAAGGCGTCGAAGGCGGCCGTGAACTTCGAGTCCCGGTCACGGATCAAGAATCTGGCCCGGCTGCCGCGCTCCTCGGCGACCTCCAACGGGACCAAGGCGCAATCCTCGGCCCGCTCTCCTACCGGACTGCCCGCGGCCTGTTCACCGAACTCGACATCCCGCGCCGAGTGGCCCAGATCGAACTCTCCCTCGCCGTCGTCCAGGAGATGTCCGGGCAGCTGGAAGCCTCCGCCCGCCAGTACCAACTCCTCGCCACCGACGAGCGATTGAGCCCCCGCGACCGGGCCAGAGCTCGGCTCTGGGTGGGTACGGCCCTGAGTAAGGAGGGCAACAACGAGTACGCCACCAACGTGATGACGGCCGCCACCCGCGCCTTCGAGGACCTGGGCGAGCCGGAGGACTGGTCGGTCGCCCACCAGAAACTGGCCCTGGCCCACCGCGGCGCTGGCGACTTGAAGCAGGCCCTGCACTACATCGACATCGCGCGCACCGCCGGCACGGTCGACTCCCCGATGCAGCGTGTGCGGCTGGACACCGCGTACGGGTGCATCCTTCTGTCGGATGCGGCAACCCGCAATGATGGGCTGTCCGTCCTGGACCAGGCGGCACTGGTGGCCCGGCAGTTCGGGCTGAGTCACCAGCTGGGCATCGGAAGGGGCCAGCAGGGATGAGTCAGGGAGTGCCAGTGCCGGAGCAGCAGCGGCAGATCACCGACGAGCAGTTCCACGACGCGACGTTGATTTGGGACTACCATCAGATGGGCCACGAGGTGCGCCCCTGCTCGGCGGCGATCGGTCTGGGCAGCCACGACCTCGGTGTGGCCACCACGGCGGCCGGTCTCTACCGTGCCGGCCTCTTTCCCGTCCTGGTGTTCAGCGGCGGCAACAGCCCCACCACCCGCGCCCGCTTCCCGCGCGGCGAGGCCGTCCACTACCGCGAGCACGCGCTCGCCCTGGGCGTCCCGGACGAGGCGATCCTGGTCGAGTCGAAGGCCGCGAACACCGGGCAGAACATCACCCTGTCCCGTGAGTTGCTGACCGAGGCCGCCGTGCAGGTGGAGTCGCTGCTGCTGATCTCCAAGCCGTACATGGAGCGCCGCTCGTACGCGACCTGCCGCAAGCTGTGGCCCGAGGTGGACGTCGTGTGCGCCTCCGAACCGCTGGAGTTGGACGACTACATCAAGTTCATCGGTGACGAGAAGCTTGTCGTCGACATGCTCGCCGGCGACCTGCAACGGGTGATCGAGTACCCGAAGCTCGGCTTCGCCGTCGCGCAGGACGTACCGGGGGATGTGGTTGACGCCTACGAGCGCCTCCTGGGCGCCGGCTTCGACAGCCGCCTCATCAACAGCTGACACCCGCCGGTCTGGGACGCCCGGCGGGGTGTGCGCCATCCACCAACCGAATCTGTTCCCGCGGCTGTCCACGCTGGCCAAGCTGTATGCCGCAGACCGGTGGATCGTTCTCGATGACGTCCAGTTCGCGCGGCGCGACTACCAGCACCGCGCCCGGCTTGCCGCGCTGGATGATCCCGGGCAACAGCCGCGATCACCTCCGGGTGCGAGAAGAACCCTGTCTCCCTCAACCGCGCCACGACCTGGACCGGGCGTCCTGACGTTGGCCGTTCGCCCCCTATTAGGTCTTGCTCCGCGCCCGCCGGCGCCGGCCTGGCGGCCGTCCAGACCGGCGGACGGGGCGACGTCACGCAGGGACGCCGAGCGGCGGGTGCTCGAGCACGCGCGGCTTGTACTCGACCAGCTGGATGCGGCCGTCGAAGGTGTGGTGCTCGATCATCTCGAGGGCAACGTCCGGATAGCCGTCGTAGATGCGCTCTTCGCCCGTGGCCCCGGTGATCACCGGGAACATCACGACCCGGAAGCGGTCGACGAGTCCGGCTCGTAGCAGGGACCGGCACAGGCTGAGGCTGCCGATCGTGCTGAGGAGCCCCGAGCCATTCGACTTCATGGCGCGGACCGCCTCGACGGCGTCGTCGCGGACGAGCGTGGAGTTGGCCCACGTCAGTGGCTCCTCGAGTGAGGAGGAGAACACCACCTTGGACGCTTGCGTGAGCTCGTCGACGGACGCCTCTTCTTCGGGCCTGAACTCGTCTTGGCCATTCGGGACCTCGCCTGCGGCGAAGCCCGACATCAGGCGGTAGGTGTTCGCTCCCATCAGGTAGGTGGCCTCGGGCTGCTCGCCGAGCCATGCGAGGTACTCCGGGCCCTCGAGGCCCCAGAACCCGGGCCATCCCTCTCCCGATGCGTGGCCGTCGAGGGAGGTGATGAAGTCGACGAGAAGCTCCGACATGGCGGTGTCCTTTCCTAGGTGTCACGAGCTTGGACCGGCTGGGAGCCACAAACTCATCGGCCGCGCTGTGGAGTATCGAGAAAACCCATGACGCTGCAGCCGATCAGGTCGGCGGAGCGGCACTGCTTCGGAGGGCCCGGAGGGCCGGTTCAAAGATGGGTTCTCAAACGCAACTCGTCCAGTTCACTGCCGATCGCATCCCGCAGCACATCATGCTGCGGACCGAGCCTGAACCGCTCCTCACTCCACCGCTCACGCGGATACAGCCACCGGCCTGCCTACCAACTCAGTCGGCTCCCACTCGAACCGCGGCCAGACATGGGCATGCAAGAACGGGTCCGTGTTGCCGAGGATCTCCAGGTTGACCGGCGGAAATCAGGGTCCAGCAGCCGACAGGCCCGCTCAACCGCTTCTCCGAGTTGGTCCATGTCGGACAGAAACGAAAGCCGCTTGGCCCTCGACAGGTCGTACAGCCGTTGAACACCCGGCTCGTCCACGAGGAGAACTGAGTACCCGGGCAGGAACTGAACATCGCCGATCACCGCGAAGCCCGACTCAAGCCGCCGCAGCACGGTCGGATTCGCCTAGCTTGAGGATGGGTGCTGCGATTCTGGGCGCACAGCCTGACCGGTCGACTGTACGGCCGGGGCGCCGCACCACGGAGGTCCTGCGGGCTCCGTCTCAGTCACCGCGCGAGCCAGTCCCGATAGGTGGTCTTGGCGATGACGGCGTCACCCTTGACGATGAGAACGTCACTCGAGGCGACAGCGTATTTGCCCGCGTTGTTGTCGGTGATGACGGTGCGCTGGTCACCACGGGCGGCCAGGGCGATCCGGCCCACCTCGTCGAGGGTGAAGACCTCGGGCCCGGCGACGTTGCGAGTGCCCCGCAGCGGGGCTCCCACGCAGACCTCGGCCACGGCCTGGGTGGTGGTCTGCGGGGGAGTGTCAGTTGAACATCATCATCTGAGTGTCAGTGGCACAGGCTCAGCGACCTCGTGATTGGCGCTGACGGAAGGTGCTCACCCGTTGCTGCTGAACTTGAAAGCGTGATGTCGGTGACGATCACCCAGCCGACGCGCGCGTGTTGGTGCGGTAGCTCAACGATCTACGAGTGGCGCCGGGCGGTGGGCTGGCCGACACGGAGACACCCGGGAGCGGTCATGGCCGCGGGCCGTGGACGACTTCGATCTCCAGCTTCGGGGTCTGATGGGAGTTCACCTGAATTCGGCCCCAGTCTCCGACGAGCGCGAACTCCCCGGCGATCCACGTGAACTCGTCGATGGTGCCGTAGTCGATCTCCCCGCTCGCATCCCGGGCCGGCGGAGTCCCCTGGTCAGTCCAGGTGAGGCCGCGGACGGCGTCGAAACAGAGCAGAGCCGGACGGAAGCAGGCCCGATCGTCTCCCAGCGGCGGGCCGAAGTTGGGATGCCCTGGATCGAGCATCAGGTCCAGCCTGAACATCAGCTTCCCCGGGCGGGCTTCGATCCCCAACACGTAGCTGCCCTCGAGCTGGATCTTCTCGAAGCCCGGCAAGCTGCGATAGTCCGCCCGCATCCGAGACCTCCCTGGTGCCCACGTCGTTCTACGACGACGACACGCTACCCCTGCCCATGCCCATCCCGGCCGCCCAGGATCAAGATGGGCACGCTCACCGCGTCGTCGCGAAGGCGGGGGCAGCGGTCGAGGGTGCTTCGCTGAACCTCAGTCCCGTTTCTGCGAAGCAGCCGTCAATCACCTGCGGCCTGTACTGCAACATCTTGAGCTTGCGCTTGACCGCGCGGGTGATCTGGCCGAGGTCGGCGGCCGCGAGGTTGCCGAGGTCGCGCTTCACCAGCGACCAGATGCCCTCGGTCGGGTTCAGATCAGGGGCGTAGGTCGGCAGCTGGAACACGATGAGCCAGTCGGAGTTCGCGGCGATGAAGTCCTTCATGCCAGCGGTCAGGTGGAGGCGTACGTTGTCCCACACGAGCACGATCGGGGTGCCGAGCTGGATGTGAGCACGGACGATGAGGTCGCGGAAGTCGCGCCACCCGAACCCCTTCGGCTCGCCCTTGCGGCCCCGGTACTCGCGGATCGCGTAGATCAGCCGGGATCGCTCGCCGGGCTTGTAGCAGGTCATCCCGGCCATCGACACCCGTCCGGAACCGCGGCCGCGCACTCGTACGACCGGTGTCTGGCCGACTCGGCCCCAGGTCCTGGCTCGCGGCGGAGTCATCGACTGCCCGGCCTCGTCCTCGAAGACCAGGTAGGCGCCGCGCTCCGCCGCGGTGCTCTTACCCGCGGCCAGATCTCCTTCTTCCACACCTCGACCGCGTCATCGTCACGCTCGATCGCCCGCCGCGTGGGCTGCTGCCATGACCAACCGTGCCGCCGCAGCAGCTGCCAGGTGCCCTCGACGGTGTAGGAGACGTGGAACAACCGACCGATCAACGTCTTGATCCGCGCCAACGTCCACCGCTGATCCACCCACCCATGAGCCAGCGGACCGCGCTCCAACTCCCGTTCCAGTCTCACGACCTGGGCTTCGCTGAGCTTCGAGCGCCCCGGCGAGCCCTTCGACAGCACGCCGGCCTCGCCCTGCTCGCGCCAAGCCCGGCGCCACCGCTCCACCGAACGCAGGCTCACCCGCAACGCGACCGCGATCTCCGCGTTCTTCTGCCCGCCCTCGAAACGCTCGACGGCCTGCAGCCGCAAACGCTCCCGCGCTGTCCTCCCAGCGTCGGTCAACCCGCCGCCCTGTGCATACCTCACCCGCACTGGACTACCGGCTCGGAGGGCCCGATGTCCGACGAACGGGACCGACATCACGCTTTCAGGTTCAGTGGCATGAGTGACGAAAGGCCATGTCATTCTCATGCCGACCGCCATAGCAGGTGCGGAGGTTGCGCTCAGAGAGGTGCTGCGGAGGTGGGTGTTCCGTCTCACGCCACCTGCTCCCATGTCGCTGAAGCTGGAGGCCTCTGAGCCTCAATCTCACTGAATCTGCTTTGCACGCCTGCTCAGCCTCGTCTTCGACGCATCCCCGTCTCAGCGAAATTTCCCCAGTAGCAACGCCAGGTGCCTACGGTCGCTTGTCGTGCCGCGAGGGGAGAGCTGATGAGGACACTCGCCGACACGCCCTGCGCAGGAATCGTCTCGCCGAACGTGCACTGCCGCAGCATGGCTCACTTCCGACGGGGACGCGACGGCACCAGCGGAGCAACGTGGCGCAGACCGCGCCCTGCGCGCGGGGCTGCGGACCGTGACGAGACGTGGCCTCGACGGGTAACGCCTTTCGCATGCCGATGCCGCGGCGGGCCCCTTTCACCACTGCTGGGATGCGCGGTCCGCCTGGGCAAGTGGTACCGCGCCGTTGATGAAGGCGTTTCCCTCATGAGCGAGCTCGTTGTCCACCGCTCCAGCCTAGAAAGCAGCAAGCGAACCCTGCCGACGCATCGGACAGGCCCTAAGCCGCTGGCGTCTGCGGATGCCCTGTGAGGTGCCGGCGGCGTGTGACAGCACGGGCCGGGGCAGCCGGAAGACGGCGGTCGGACGGCCCGTGGTCCTGCCGCCCGGAGTGCTGTCCGGGTCTTCCCGGCCGGTCGGCGGAGGTACCGGTCCGGTGTGGCGCCGGTCCGGTGTGATGCGCAGCTGTTGTCCGCGGCCTCGTCTCTCGTGTGGTCAGGACTGCTCGCGGCAGTCCTCTTTGGTGCACTCGAGAGTGACGAGGGTCTGGTCGACCTGCTCGCTGGTCAGAGGAGGTTCGGGCAGTTCGTGGGCGCCCTCGGTGCGGAAGGCGTCGAGCATCAGGTGGAGGTGGCGGCGCCAGGCTTGGGGGGCGATGGTGCGTGTGGCCTGGATGATCCCGGCCTGGGACCAGATCACGAAGGCGATGTCCTGCGCGGTGACGTCGCCGCGCAGGACGCCCTGTTCCTGGGCGTTGCGCATGATCTGGATGCCGAGTTCCTTGGTGCGTTCGTACATCTCGCGGCCGGCCACGTGAAGGGGCAGCCGTGCCGAGACCAGGTCGTTGAAGGCGCGGTCGCAGGCCTGCAGCTTGCAGAGTTTTTCCAGGTAGCGGCAGAACCCCTCCCAGGCGTCGTCCATGGCCGCGGCTTCTTCCGCGGTGGTGAGCAGTTCCGTGTACTTCGCGTTGAAGAGTGTTTCGACCAGGTCGAGCCGGGTGGGGAAGTGGCGGTAGAGCGTGCCGATCGCGACGCCGGCCTCGCGGGCGACGCCCTCCAGGGATGCCCCGAGGCCCTGCTCGGAGAAGGCCGTGCGGGCGGCGGCCACGATCGCGTCCCTGTTGCGCTGTGCGTCACGGCGCAGGGGTTTCGCCGGTGTCTCCCTCACGGACGGGGCGTGGTGGTGGCTCATGGCTCGAGCGTAACATGAGGCACCCCTCGGATTCGGTAGTTGTCATGTTTCCGATCGCAATCTCACCCCTCCGACGTGCTGTGATGAGCCTCACCGCAAACATGAGGCACCCCTCGGGTACGGTGGCAGAGCCGAACGTGAGGCACCCCTCCGGATGACCTTGCGGCAAGCCGACTGACCCGGGATTTCCGGATCTCGGTTCACATAGAAGCGGCGGCCGCCAGTTCGGCGAAACCGCGGCAGTCTCGCAAGGGAAATGACCATGAACAGCATGACCAAGCGCGTCTCGATCGCACTCGCCTCCACGGCACTGGCCGGCGGAGCCCTTCTCGGAGCCGGCGGCTCGGCGTCGGCAGCCACGACTTCGGTGCCCGCGCAGCACACGCAGTACGTGTCCGCCACCTCAGCGACCAGCAGCGAGCAAGTCGGCCGCCATACGGACGACGACCGCCGCGACGACCACCGTGGGCAGGACACTGTGCGCTACGTACGGGCTGCGGACCACGAGGGCGAAGCGGCCTCGTGGCGCGGCGTCAGCGCCGCCCGCTGGTACGAGGACCAGGTCGACGAAGCGGCCTCGTGGCACGGTGTCAGCGCCGCCCGCTGGTACGAGGACCAGGTCGACGAAGCGGCCTCGTGGCACGGTGTCAGCGCCGCCCGCTGGTACGAGGACCAGGTCGTGTGGTCCCTGAACCACAGCTGACGCGGCCCGAGCCGCCCCACTCCGGAACGCCGGACGCCTGCCCACACAGCAACACGGCCGCACCCCCGGCCGACCAGGATCCCGGATCGCGCGCCCCACGGCGGTCCGCACCCGCATTGAGACGAACGCCGCACGCAAGGCGAAGGCAATCTGGCCCTCAGCGCCCGCCGCGCCGACCACGGCCAGGCCCGCACCGACACATGAACCTCGTCGACCGCTTCCCTTGCCGATCGCTTCCCCACACGCCGTGGCGCCCCGCCGGACCGCGACGGTCCTCTCCACGCCGGGACAGTCACCCGACGCGAACGCCTGGACCACCACCCCAGGGCGATTGACCGGCCGGGTCCGGATCCGGGGCCGCAGTGGTCACATAAGTGCCGATCAGTCTGCCGACGACGTGCAACCCTACTCATGGCCAGCAGTTCCTTGCTCCGGTTGCAGCGAGTCGGGGGAGCCCCGGACGCCGAAGCGGTCAGCAGGACTGCTCGCGCGGCCGGCTCGATCGTTCGCGGTGATCGGCTCGCCGTCGTGCGGTACCGACGGACTTCGGGCGCGTCGAGGCGCGGGCGCGCCACGCGCCCGCGGTGACCGAACCGGTCCCGTCGGTCTTGCCGCGGACCACACGTCGATCTCCATCAGGCCCTCAGCGCGGCCGCCGAACTGCTCAGCGACCGTGCCCGGTTGCTTCCTCGCGCTCCCTCTCTGGACGAAGCAGACCTGACTGCACTGGACTGGAAGGGCGATGGGTGCGGCTGCCGGATCGAACTGACCGACCCCGACGGCGCCATCTGGGAATTCCACCGCCTCGACTTCTCCTGATGTTTCACACCCTCGGCTGCCCATCACCAGCCCGTCTGGCTGCTGGAGCTGCCTGTATCCGAGGCATGCGTCCCCCTCCGGCACCTCGCGACGCTGGTTCAACAGGCCCTTACGACGACCGCTTGATGTGGCTTGGGACGCCCCTGTTGTCAGTGCCGCCTGGCATGGTTCTGATCATGTTCGACAGACTTCAGGACATCGACTGGGCCTCGATGGAGCACGCGTACGGCTCGGCCGAGGAGGTACCGGCGCTGCTGTGGGCGCTGCGCTCCTCGGACGCCGGGGCACGCCACAAGGCCCTCGACCGCTTCTACGGCGCGGTCCACCACCAGGGCAGCGTGTACCCGCCCACGGCAGCCAGCCTGCCCTTCCTGTTCGAGCTGGCCGCCGACGTCGCCACGCCCGACCGGGCCGCCGTCGTCGCGCTGCTGGTCAGCATCGGCCGGGAGTCCCTGGAGCGGGGCTTCGAGGACGACGGCACCGAGATCGAGTACTACCCGCCGATGGGCTGCGCGCAGGCCGTCGCCTTCCTGTGCGAGCGGGGTGTGGAGTTCGCCGAACTCGCCCGCGACCCCGACCCGGACGTGCGTCTGGCCGCGATTCCCGGGCTCGGGCTTTTCCTCGACGACGCCGACCGGGCCGCCGCGGTGCTGCGCGAGCGGCTGGCCGCCGAGCGCGGCATCGCGGCGCGGCTGCGGATCGTGGAGGCGGCGGCCACCCTGGCACTGCGCCTGCCGGCGGTCTCGCAACAGGTGATGGACTGGCTCGCCGTGCTAGCCGCCGACCCGGCCCAGAGCCCGGCGACCCGGCTTGCGGCCCTGGTCCAGCGGGCCCGCTGCGCCCCGGATGAGATCGGCGAGGACGTCGTACCGGCCGCCGTCGGCCTGCTGCGCGAGACCGCCCGCGCCCTACCCGTGCGGCGGATCGCGCCGGCCCCGAACCGCCCAGCAACACCCGCGGACACAGTTGCGCCCCAGATCGTCGCCGCCTTCGAGGATCTCGACCGGCACACGCGCGTGCACGCACCGACCACGGCCCTACTGCGTACGTTCCACGAAGCCCTGGGGGCCCAGGTGCCCGAGCGCACCGCTGTGCTGGCCGAGCAGCTGAGCAGCCCCGACCCCGGCTCGCGCCTGGACGCGGTCCGTATGAGCGGGGAGCTGATGCGGACCTGGCGCGGGGACCACACCCGGCTCCTTCTGCTGGTCACCGACCAACTCACCACGGCCGACCAGGAGGTCGCCGCCGAGGCCGCGGCCGTCCTGGAGTCCTGCCACCCGATCGCCGCCCCGGCCCGGGAGGCACTCGCCGCGCACATCGACGCCCAACGCACGGCGCACAGCCCTAACGTATGGGCCGCACCGCAAGCGCTGCTGCGCAAAAGCCACCAGGAGGCCGTCCGGGCCTTGGTACGCCTCGGCGACGCACGCGCGCTGCCGAGTCTGCTGGCCGCGCTGGACAGCGACGTCGACGCCTGGCGCGCGATCCAGGTCGCAGGGCATCTGCCGCAGGCGGCGGACCAGTTGGTGCCCCGGCTCTGCGACCACCTGCGCCGGATCGACCTCTCCCAGCAGTGGACCGAGATGAGCGCCAACGCGATCCTCTCCGCCCTGGCCGCGCTGGGCGACCCGGCTGCGGTTCCTGTGGTTGTGGACACGCTCGGCGCCGCGGTGCGCCATGAGCGCCACGGCGTCACGCGATCGGCCCTGAAGGCACTGGGGGCGTTCGGCCCGGCGGCGACCGGCGCACGGGACACGATCCGGTCGCTGACCACCGCCACCGACGCGCACGTACGGCCTGCCGCCGTCGCCGCGCTGTGGGCCGTCGGCGGTGACCTGAGCGAGGTCATGCCGCTCCTGCTCGGCCTCCTCGACGACCGCATCACCTTCCGGATCAGTGACGCGGCTGATCTGCTCGGCGAGATAGGCCCGCCCGCCTCCGTCGCACTGCCGCGCCTGCGCGGCCTCCTGACGCAGGACTACGAATGGGTTCGGGTGCACTGCGCGGCCGCGCTCTGGGAGATCGGCGGCCAGGCCGAGGCACCGGCTGTCCTGGACGCCCTGCTGCAGGCCATGGCCAAAAACTCCGCGACGGCCAACCACGTCGTGGACTGCCTGGACCGCATGGGCCCCCTCGCGGCACCGGCCCTGCCCCTGCTCCGCGAGCAACTGGCCCAGCCCCGACGCGGCGGCAGGTTCCACAGCATCGATCACGACGAGGCACTCCAGCGGGTCGGCTGTACCCTCATCGCCCGGCTCGATCCTGCAGCGCCGGGAGCCCCCGCTCCGCGAACAGCCTGAGGCTGCGCCACCCCTCCGCCACCGGCTCGTCGGACTCGGGACATCGACGGCCCGGCGACACGGACGGAGGCCGAACACCGCGCGGCCACGGCTGACCCCGAGGATGCCGGACCACCATGCGCAGGGCGCTGGCCTGGCCGGTCAAAGGCGTCGTGTTCGGGATATGAAAGACGGCCTTCGAACCGACGCTGGTGCACCGGGCGCCTCTACCGAGGCCGCCCTACTCTTGATCGGTCGATTCGTGGGAATTGAGTCCGTGAGCCCAGGCTGTGGCTGCTGCGAGGTCGGGGGCAGTGCCGACAGGGACGTAGGCGAAACCGCCGCACGCACGACCCCTGGGCTCCCGGCGAAGGCGATGCCAGGGATCGCCGCCATGCGCTCAAACCACGCCCCCACGTTCCCCACCACTCTCACGGGTCTCGCACCCGCACCTGCCGTACAGTCGGCCCACCCGCCCCGTCCGGCTGCTCATTGTCGCAGCCGACGCGCCGATCTCACCACGCAAGCGAGCCAACCCCGCCCCTCGAACACCACCCCCCGGCAGGCTCTTGACGGCCCATCTCGTCCCCTCGCCTGCACGCATCGAGCCCTCGTCCGCGCAGCACCAGTGATGGCCTTGCCGGGATGATCTTCGACTGTCTGCGCCTTTCCCACGCGGACTCCACAGCAGCGCGAGGCCACAAAACGAACTTCCTCTCCCGTGCGGGACCAGGTCTGCTCCTCGCACGCTCAGGCTCTGAAGATCAGCAGCGTGATGAGGTAGAGGACACCTGTTCCAGCGCTGGCCCCCACGACCTGGGACATGCGGCTGTAGTACATGCGGATGATCTCGTCGGGGGTCAGCCGGGTCTGGCGTTTGATGTGGGTGTTGCTCGCCGACGCGCGCAGGTTGATCTGTGGGTCGGGACCGTCGACCAGGATGACGTACGTCAGTGTCTGGCCCTGGTGGAGGGGAGTTGCGGTAGTCAGGCTGAGGACGTTGGTGTGGCGGGTGGCGGGCAGCACACGCTGCGAGGTAGGCCTCGACGTCTGGTTGAGGACGGCGACCACGTCGGCTGTGGATGTGATCTCTATGGGCTGGCCGTTGAAGTGTGCGGTCTCCAGGTCCTTGTTGCCGGCGTTGGACAGGTCGACCTCCACCACGTGCGGGTTGCTCAGTGTCGTGCTGCCGTGCGTGATGGTCAATGCACCGTGTGCAGCGGTGTGCGTGAGCGGGCTGACCCGTGCCGACCACTCGATGCGCCGTCGCGGCCAAACTGCCCGATAGCCGAGCCATCCGATAAAGAGCGCGGTCGGGAGGGCGAGCATGGCACCCACCGCGCCCAGGGCCGTCCAGAAGGTCTCGCTCGGCGCTGCGATGTTCGTCATGGCAGATCGTTATATCGGCTAAAGCGCTGGGGATCAGCAACAACAGCCCCAGTGGAACTGGCCGTTGACGTTGTCCGTGCCGGAACACGGGTCTTGAGCAGCGACGTTGATGCCATAACTGTGGCCCGTCTGCCGCGCCGGTCTCGCAGTCCTGCCCGACAGCGGGCGCCGACCTCTCGTCTGCCGCGCGCCCCGTCACGGTTCCTTCGCACGCGGCAGCCACGACCCCGGCGACGTCGTGTGGTGCCGTTGAAGACCGGGCCGGGCCGCCTGCGGCAGCGCTGGCCCGCGCACGGTCTACCACGCCGGGCTGGTGGTGCCGTCGGCTTCCAGGCCGTAGCGCATCAACTGGGTTTGTTCGTCCGGGGTGTGGGGATGCCGGAGCCGGGCGAGATCGGCCAGCACGGTGTAGTCACCGCCGTCGATGGCGCCGCGGAAGAAGTGCTCCGCCTGCACCGTATCGGCAATGGTCAGCCTGCACCGTATCGGCAATGGTCAGCGCGTGCAGGCCCAGCAGCCGGCGGGCCTCGGTCACGTGCGCGGATGTCTGTTCCACCAGCGTGAGGATGACCGGCGGCACGGGTGCGCCTGCCGCGGGTTCGCTCTGCTGCCACTGGTCCAACTGCCACGTAGCCAGGGTCATTTGTGCTGCGGTCGAGCCGTCCTGGGCCAGGTGGTTGAGGAAATCCTCGGCCAGGCGTCGTGCGGCAGGCCAGGGCTGTTTCAGCAACAGACGCGCAGCCGACAGCACGACCCGGATGCGACCGGTGCGTCGGCAGCGCTCCAACAGGGCCCGAGCCTGCTCGGGCTGGGTCCGGTACCAGCGCAACGCCAGCTCGACAACGGCGTGGTCGTTGCCGTTCTCCGCGGCGACGGGCAGCAGTGATGTCGCGGCGTCGCTCCGGCCCTGCTCGTCCAGGAGCTGCTCGAGGCTGAAGAGGGCGGTGTGTGAACCGGCCTCGATCAGCGCGCGCAGCAGTTCTAGGGACGCGATCAGCGATGCCGATGACGTGGGGGAGGGCTCTTCTCCTGCCAGCCCGCCCGGCAGGAGTACTATGCGGCCGCCGTCCACCTGCGGATCGGTGAACCGGCCGGATGTCCTGCGCGTAGTTGACTACGCCGCCCAGCTGCTGGCCGCACAGCCCGTGCGCGCCTACGGCACCGAGGCCCAGATTCACATCAGCAGGGCTGCCGTGCACCTCGCGACCGGGGAAGCCGAGGGGGCGCTGGAGGCGCTGGCGCCTGGGTTGGCCCTGCCGCCGGACCACCGCCTGGCACCGGTCACCCAGCGGCTGCACGAGCTGACTTCGGGCATCGGCCGCGGGACGTCGTCCGGATCGGCTGCGGTGGGCCTGCGCGCAGCCGTCGAGGACTTCTGCCTGGGCTCGGCTCCGCGGCATCTCGCACTCTCGCCAGGGCAGGGCGCAGCCTGATTGGATCTCGGGTCATGACACCTGACACCGAGAACATGCGGAATCACTGGTGGTGGCGGCCCGGTTGAAGTGCGGGCCGTCGCTTCTATACGTGGCACCTGACATGCGAGGGCCAGGACGATGTGCACCGGCTCGCCGCCGAATACCGGTCCGCTCTGGCGCCGCTCGGCAACCACGTCACGCTTATCCCGGACCGGTGGCTGCATCTCACCATGCAGGGGATCGGCTTCGTCGGCGAGGCCAAGGAAGCGGACGTCCAGGAAATCGTGCAGGCGGCCCGCGAGCGGCTCGCCGCCGCCGTCCGGCCTTCAACATCGAGATCGGCTCTGCCGTCATCGATCCCGAGGCCATTCTGCTGCGCGTCCACCCGGACGGGCCGGTACGCCAGATCCGCGATGGCATCCGCTCCGCGATCGGTGACGTCCTCGGCGAGGTACCGGAGCGAGCCGAGGGGTTCCCCCCGCACGTCTCTGTCGCCTACAGCGCTGGCGACGGCCCCGCCGAGCCGGTCGCCCAGGCCCTCGCCGGCCTTGACCTCACACCGGCCCGGGCGCGGATCTCCAGCGCGGAACTCATCGTGTTGCACCGCGACCACCAGATGTACGAGTGGGAGTCGTTCGCCACAGTGCCTCTGGGCTGACCGAGCCAGGGGACCATCGTCAGCCGAGCCGGATGGCTCGGCGTCGAGCCGCGAAGCTGCCGGGCATGCGGACGCCAGGTCATGCCCGGGCGGATAAGGGAAGGCAGGGGCGGCGTGGAGGTGGTCGGCATGCCGCCAACATGGCGGCGCGTCCTTGGCGGCCGCGGTGACGGCGACGATGCCGACGTCCGCGGTGGGGGCGAGGGGTACGGCGCGCCGCGTCCAGGAGTCGGCGCCCATCTCCTCGGCAACCTGCCGGGGGACCGGCAGGCGGAGCTGGTCGTCGCGCGGCGCCCAGGCGGTCTCCGGACGCGGTGAGCTCCGCGGGCCGTCACCGGTCGGCAGTGGCCCGTGGATTGACCTCGCAGTGATCGATCTCGTCCACGCGCCCCGTGCTGGCAACGGGCACCCGGACGGTTGCCTTGTCCTTCGCGGGCACCGACACCTGATCGCCAGTGTCGATGATGGTGAAGCCGTGCTCGTTCTTGAAGCTGATCTTCGCAGTGAAGAGGCCCTCGCGTCCGTTCGGGTTGCTGACCTCGACGGTCGCGTACGGGTCGTCCGTGCTCGCGCAGTGTATGAGCACGGCGGTGCCGTCCTTCATGGGCCGGGCGGTAGCGCTGGAGGAGGACGCCGTGGCGGTGGAACCGTCGGTGGGCCGCGAACGGTACGAACCGCCGCCGCTGCCACCGGTACTCGGCACGGAGTCATACGCGTCGCTGCCGGACGAGCCGCTGGACGAACTGCCGTGCGAGCCACCGCTGTCCGACGTCGACGAACTGTCGTGGTCCTGGCTGGAGCTGCTGCAACCGCCCCCGTCACCGCTGTGATGGCTGCGGCTCCCGTGACCACGGCCCGACGAGAACCCGGTCAGGGCCAGCACGACCATCGCCGACACCGCTGTGAATCTGAGTCTGCGCCCCCGCGTGTACATGCCGCCACCCTACCCACGGCCGTCGCACCCGCCCCGGCGAGGGTCGAGCGGTCCGTCTCACCTCGTACGGGCCGTGCCGGTCCCCTTCTCCGCGTCCAGCGCGTACACGCTGCGGTCCTTGCTGCACGCGTACACGACGCCGTTCTTGACCACGGGCGCCGGTGATCTCGCCGCCGGTCCCCAGTTTCCAGCGCGGGCCGCCAGCTTCGGCCTTCAGGCCGCCTTCGCCAGCGCCTGACGATCAGCTTGTTCGACTGGAGCAGACCACGGTCCGCTGCCGCTTGACGGCCTGGACGCCTGAGGTGTCTCCGCGACGTGCCCCGAGAAGGCCAGTGTAAGGTCTCAGATTTCGTGTCGGAATCTCACGGCAGGTGCCGGATGGAAGGCGGATCCGACGTGGCGCTGAGCCATGCAGGTCGCGCCTGGACCTCGTTCGCGTTGAACGCCGACGCCTGGAAGGCCAAGCTGCCGCGCCGGGAACAGCCGGTCCGGTCGGCACGGTTGCATCGACCGAGGGACCGGCGCCGCACGGGCGGGGAACACGGAGACCACAAGGTCGTCCGCCCCACCAGGATCCGGGCCCCAGGATCGCGGTACGCCCGCCGCGCTACTTGGACCAAGACGTATTTCCACAGGAGGACTGTTTCATGACTGACCGGCCCTTGACGCTCATGGCAGTACACGCCCACCCCGACGACGAGGCCACCGGAACCGGAGGGGTCCTCGCGCAGTATGCGGCGGAAGGCATCCGCACGGTTCTCGTGACGTGTACCGACGGCGGTTGCGGCGATGGACCGGGGGGTGTCAAGCCGGGCGATCCCGGGCACGATCCGGCGGCCGTCGCCCTGATGCGCCGTCAGGAACTCGAGGCGAGCTGCGAGGTCCTGAAGGTCAGCGGTCTGGAGATGCTGGACTATGCCGACTCCGGGATGATGGGCTGGCCGAGCAACGACGCCCCCGGATCCTTCTGGCGGACCCCCGTTGAGGAAGGCGCCGCCCGCCTCGCGGAACTCATGCGGCACTACCGGCCCGATGTGGTCGTCACCTACGACGAGAACGGCTTCTACGGCCACCCCGACCACATCCAGGCCCACCGCATCACGATGGCGGCGCT
The DNA here is from genome assembly GCF_041053055.1 of Streptomyces sp. R41. Taxonomy (NCBI): domain Bacteria; kingdom Bacillati; phylum Actinomycetota; class Actinomycetes; order Kitasatosporales; family Streptomycetaceae; genus Streptomyces; species Streptomyces sp. R41. The sequence goes on along the minus strand of NZ_CP163443.1, from coordinate 918,443 downwards.
AGAGCTGACCGGGCTGACACCGAAGGTGTACTGGACCACGATGCCCCGCTCGGCCATGCAGCGGTTCGGTGAGATCATGCGCGAGTTCCATCCGGACATGCCGGAGCCGGATCCTGCCGAGGCCGCCGCGATGGCCAAGATCGGCCTCCCCGACGACGAGATCACCACGTGGGTGGATACCACCGCGTTCAGCGGTCAGAAGTTCGACGCGCTGGCCGCGCACGCCAGTCAGGGCGAGAACATCTTCTTCCTCAAGATGGGCAAGGAGAGGTTCGGCGAGTTGATGGGCATGGAGACATTCGTACGTGTCCAGGACGCCACCGGCGCGGCCATACCCGAGAACGATCTCTTCGCCGGACTGCGCTGATCCGCCCGTCCGACCGGCCGGGAAGCGCATCGACCGCACGGCGCGATCGAGCGGGTCACACACCCGCAGGCTTGTCCACGCGAGTTCCGCTCCGGCAGCTCGCGTCCAGGCCCTCGCCGGCGGCGTCGACGCGTGACCGCACTTGCGGCCCGACACCGCGCTCGTCCCCAAACCACCTGGTAACCGCACAGGTGGGAGACCTGCGGGCTGCTGACTCGGAAGGCGCGCGACAGCCCAGGTCACGGGCCCGGCGGTCTGCTCCGATCAGGACAGACCGCCGAGGAAGCGACACGAAGCTGAGGCTCCGATGTCCGACACGCCGTGAGGCAACGGAAGAAGCAGCAGGTCACGAGGGCGGTCCCCGACACCAACCGCGAGACCCTACAGCCAGCCTAGGAGCGGCAGGTGCACCTCGCGACGCGTACGCCGCGGCCGAACTGTTCGGCTGAAGTGCAGAGAAGCCACAGCTACTGCCACCAGTACGGCAAAGGCGGCAATCCGCCTTCTCTGGGGGTGGGCTGGGTTGTGGTGTGACGTGTGGGTGATGGAGGTTCGTTGAGCCCTTGGGACTCGTTCTCGGGGGGTATGGCCCTGCGGCGGGTTGCTCGTGAACCGGCCGGCGTCCCGCCTGGACCCGGCTCGGGAACCGTTCTCCCGGATCCTGCGTGATCTCTTGACGTGTTGTCGGCTGGTGGTGAGGGGACCGAATGAGAGCGCGGACGATGGTGAGCGTGGCGGTATCGGCCTGTGTGGCGCTGGTGGCGTGCGCGTGCGGTCCGGACAAGGCGAAGCAGGACACGGACGCGAAGCCTTCGCAGCCGCCCGCGTCAACGCGGGCCGAAGAGCCGTCGGCCACGCCGTCCGTGTCCGCTCGGACCGAGAAGCCGTCGGCCGAGCCGACCGGCGACCAGCCCGCGCCCAGGACGAAGGAGGGCGCGATCCAGCGATACGAGGAGTACCTCCACGCCCTGGGCCGTGAGGACATCGACACGGTCTGCGAAGTGGCCGGGCCCGCCGCGAAGAAGGCACAGGACCAGGGGCTCGGCCCGTGCACGTCGACGTACGCCGCCGTGTTCCAGATGATCTCGCCCGCGCAGAAGAAGGCCCTGAGAACCGCGACGGTCGACCCGCAGCGCATCGCCGTGCGCACGCCCGACAAGATCGAGATGCCGGTCGAAGCGGTAAGGGCCTCCGCCACCTTCTCCGAGAGCGACCTCGGCAGCTACACCCTGGAGTACCTCAAGAACGATTGGTACATCACCGACTGAACCCGACGCACCGTACGCGGAGCCGCTCGGTACCACGTTTGAGAGGGGTCCTCTGCCCGTACCGGCACAGGCCTAGCTTGACTCTGTCGGGGATCTTGGAGTTGGCGGGGTCAGCTGCCCAGGGTTCGCCAGGACTTCGGCCGGGGTATCTCGCGCTGGTCGAGGTAGTTCTGGAAGGCAGTCGGTCGGCGGGGCGTGGGGGCTTCTTCGGTTGGTGGCAGTCTGCTGAGGCGCTCGATGTTGACGGCGATGGCCGTCAGGACGTGCTGGATGTGGGCCTTTCCTTGTCCTCGGTAGCGGCAGCGCCGCATGCCGTATCCGTGGGCGAACTCGTTAACTGTGCCCTCCACTCCGGAGCGGACCGCGTAGCGGGTCTTCCACTCAGGCGTCTGTTGCTCGGTGCGGACGCGAAGTTGCAGGTCGCGGAGTTCTCGTGGGGGAAAGCCCACGGTGCGGGTGCTTTCGCGGGAGGTGGTGCATTGGGTGCGCGCCGGGCAGGGCTGGCACTGGCTTTTGGTGAACCTGGCCACGATCAGCGGGGCCGCGGTGGGCGAGGAGGTCGGGTAGGGGCCGTGCCAGCCCTGGCTGACCTGGCCCTGGGGGCAGGTGACCTGCTGAAGGTCGTAGTCGATGTGGAAGTCGTCCCGGGCAAAGCCCTCGTCCCGGCGATGCTGACGGGTGGGGTTGCTCCGCAGTGGTCCAGAGACGGTGACCTGGTGTTCACGGGTGGCTTGTTCCAGGTGGGGCAGGGAGGTGTAGCCGGCGTCGACCAGGTGCTCGGCGGGCAGGAGTCCGCGGCGGGAGAGGCGGGTGTGGATGCCGGGCAGGACTTTGCTGTCGTGGGTGGTGGCCGCAGTGGTGGCCACGTCCGTGATCACGTTGGGGCCGTCGGGAGCACAGGTCTCGGTCAGGTGGGCGGAGAACCCCTTCCAGCTGATGATGTGTCCGTGCCGTGCGTAGCGGGCCGAGGCGTCGTAGGGAGAGACGACCGCCCGGGACGAGGGCGGCAGCCCGGGTCCGCCTTCCTTCTCGGCGGTGCGCCAGCGCAGGTGTCCTGCGGTCTGCTCCGTGCCGGTAGAGGTGTTCCAGGAGCCGGACGGCGTCGTTTCCAGTGGCAAGGATCCTGGTCTTGGGCTTGGTGGGGTTCTTGCCCAGGGGGACTGGTCGGCCGTAGCGGCGCCCCCAGCCCTCATCGACCAGCTCGTCCAGCAGGTGAGGGCAGGTGCCGGCGACCTCTTCCAGTGTCGCGCGGACCGCCTCGGTGATCAGCTCCAGACGGGTCAGGTCACGCACCGCGGCCAGGACATGGGTGGAGTCGGTGCGCTGAGTGGTGCGCTCGTGCACCAGGCCGGCCTCCTTGAGACGGGCCAGCGCGAGGTCGAGGAGGCGGTCAGCACGGTCGCCTTCGGCGAGACGGTCGCGGAAATCGGCCAGCACGCTGAATGGAAAATTCCCCAGATCACGGGCATGCTGACGCGTTCGTTGGCCAGAGCTTGAGATGGCGGTCAGCTTGCGGGGGCGAGAGTGACATCGTGACCAAGCGCGTTGAGCTGGCGCACAAGGTCGCGGGTACGGCGTCTCGGGTCGATCAGGCGTTGGTGGTAGTCGGGGCCGAGGTCACGGAAGGTGGTGTCGGGATCATTGATCAGGTGCCAGGCGATGATCAGGATTGAGCGGGCGACGGCGACCAGGGCCTTCTTGCGCCCGCGGCGTTTGACGATGCGTCTGTAGCGCGCGCCGAGGTAGGTGTCGGTTCGGGCAGCGGCGCTGGCTGCTTCACCGAGGGCGCTCTTGAGCCAGGGGTTGCCCCGGCCGGTCGGGCTGGACCCGCGTTTGGCACCGGACTGCGTGGTCCGCGGGGTGAGCTTGGCCCAGCTGGCCAGGTGATCCGCGGTGGGGAACACGGCCATGTCCGGGCCGAGTTCGGCCAGCAGGATGTGGGCGGTGGTGAGTCCGACACCGGGAATGGCATCGAGCCGCTCGACGAGCGAGGGCCCGGGGCGTGTGTGTTCCTCCGGCCCGGGCAGGTCCTGAACAGCGGCGGTGATCTGCTCGTTCAGCCGCGCGATCTGCCCGGTGAGGTGGTCGACGCTGTCCAGCAGCGTCTGACAGAGGAAGCTGTGGTGGTCCTCGAACTGCCCGGTCAGAGCGTCGGCCAGGGCGACCTTCTTGCGGACCAGATTGCCGCGGGCCAGATCGGCGAGGACGCGAGGGCTGCGTTCGCCCGCGATGAGGGCGGCGAGCATGTCCCGGCCGGAGGCGCCGAACAGGTCGGTGAGCACGCTGGTCACCTTGATCTGCGCATCCTCCAGGATCTTCTCCACCCGCTGCTTGTGCCGACAGCGTTCTTGGTTGAGGACCGCGCGCAGGCGGGTCAGGTCACGCAGTTGCCGCACCGGCTTCGGCGGCACGAACGAAGGGCGGAGCATGCCCCGCTCGCTGAGCTTGGCCAGCCAGACCACATCCAGCTTGTCCGTCTTGGGCCGTCCCGGGACGTTCTTCACGTCACGGGCGTTGACCAGCCAGCATTCCAGGCCGCGGGCTTCCAGCAGGAAGAAGTACGGCTTCCAGTACGCGCCGGTGGCCTCCATCACCACCCGGGTGACACCCTGGCAGACCAGATGGTCGCCCAGCTCCAGAGTCGCGGTGGTGGTCGACGGGACGTTCCACACCTCCTGGACCCGACGTCCCGTCCGGGTCTTGTGGGGCAGGCGCATACACACCATCCCCGACGCCTTCGCGACATCAATCGCCGCGACCCTCTCCACCAAGTCCTCAGTCGTGCCGAGCTCTTGTGTCTCCGGCACCATCCTCACCTCGCTTCCCCTTGGATGCCGGACAGGCGGCGGCTGCCCATGGAGCGGGAGGGGACATCGGAAAGCTGAATGGCGTGCTCGAGGCAACAGTGCACGGCCCCTCAGGCCAGCTCCGGCGTCAGACTGTGGTGCGGGATCTACCCCCCAAGGTGCTGCCGACGTCGACGGACAGCCGCCGACCTAATTTTCACGCCGCGGCAAGGCGTCACGCAGGGATACGCAAACTGTGATGGAATCCGGGGTCATCCAGCTCCATGGCCATCGCGTACTTGAAGTCGATGCGGCAGCGGACCGCCTCGGCGGCCTGCCGGTCCGACAGGCCGAGCAGGAACTGCAGCACACAGACGGTAGCCAGTTGAGCAGGCGAGAGACCCGGACGCCCGTCACGCGGGTACCAGTCGGCGAAGTCCTCGTCATGCCACAGCCCGTCCAGCCGGTCTCTCACCCATATCGCCGTCGTGCCGCCTGGGTTGCTCGCCCGCGCGACCTGCGCAGTCAGAGACGGGACCTGCTCACCGGAACGTGGACGGAGGGACAACGGGCACCTCGACAACTGCATCGGTCATCGGAACTGCCCGAGCATGCCCGTTGACCATGCTGCCGCACCGAGAAACTCCAAGATCCCCGACAGAGTCAAGCTTAGTGAGTGTTTTTGATCCCCGGTCCCTCTCGACATCCTCGTGGTTTGATGACGATGTGAGTCAGAATGTGGGCTGGTACGACTGCCATCAGATCTCTGGCCACTCCACGCAACGCTCGTTCGTGATCAACCGACCACTCTCGGCAGTTCCTGGCACCGTATGGGCGCCGAGCGGTCGGTCGGAGCCAGTTCCTCTGGTGTTGCTTGGACACGGTGGCAGCGGGCACCGACACAGCGACCGAATCTTGTCGATGGCCGACCTGGTCACGTCTTCTGGCTGCGCGGCCGCAGCGATCGATGGTCCGTTCCACGGTGAGCGGGTGGCATCACCTCTCACGCCGACGGAGTACCAGGGCAGGATGGCCGCAGAGGGTCTCGGTCAGGTGCTGGACCGCATGGCTGACGACTGGGTCGCCACTTGCGACGCTTTGGCCGGGGCGGGTATTGCCGACCGAACTCGACAGGCCTACTTCGGGTTGTCCATGGGGACCCGCTTCGGCCTTGCTGCGGCGCGCGCCCTCGGGCCGGAGCTGAAGTGCGCCGTGTTCGGGAAGTTCGGTACGCAGTCGATCATCAATCCCGGGCTTCACGCTCCGGACCGCGTCTTGAACGATGCCTCAGCGATCACCGCACCAGTCCTCTTCCATCTGCAGTGGGACGACGAAGTCTTTCCACGTTCGGGGCAACTCCGGCTGTTTGACGCCTTCGCGAGCCCGGACAAGGAACTTCATGGCTTCGCGGGCGGACACCGCCGCACCCCGGAACACGCTCCTGCTATCTGGTACACATTCATCAACCGCCACATCGTCTGAGCAGGGGCTATCTGGGATTGGGGAGGTAGCGGTGGCTGATGACGCCCGCGCACAGCACTGGTTCAGGCCGTCGACTTCGGCTTCTTCGCCCAGCCGGGGGCGGGCTTCTTGCGCGTCAGCCCCTGGTCATGAGGGTGATGAGTGACCAGTTCAGGTGGGCCTCGGAATGCTGAGGGAGCGGTTCGTAGTCGCGTGCGTTGCGGCGGGCGTTCATCATCCAGCCCAGGGTGCGTTCGACACGCCAGCGGCGCGGGAAGACGACGAACCCTTTGGCTCCCTTGGGGCGGGAGAGTCTTGAGGGTGATGTGGAGGAAGTCCTCGGCCCAGGTGACGAGCTGGCCGGCGTATGCGGAGTCGGCCCAGACTCCTACCGCCTCGCCACCACCCGCGCCCGCGCCGGACAGCAGCAAGCGGTCGGCTGAGTGGCGAGGCACCACCCGGCCTCTCAGTTCTCCAGAAGCCGCCGACGCCACCACCCGCACGCACCCCACGAACCTGTCAGCATGAGGTGAGGACGGAGGGGACCAGTTCGCCGGTCGAATTCGGAATCGAGCCTGGAGACGAGCCTGCCAAGGTCTTTCCGAGCACCACGGGGAAGCCACAGCAGCACGTCCTCCAGGCGGTCTCGCGCCACGAGAGGATCACAGCACTCGCAGGCCATCACCGGATCCGGCAGCACGCGCCCTGGCTGTTTCAGATACCACTGGCACTCGGCCAGGGCAGCAGCCACAGCCCCTGGCCATAGTCGGTCCTCTTCCAACTTCCGGATCGCTACGCGAGTCGCCGCAGACACACCGCGGACCCGGCGAACCGGAATCCCTCTTCTGGGCCGCCAACGCTTCGCGCGCAGCCCCTTCGGACGCCTACGTGGCATCGGCCTTTCGGATCAACATGCCGTCATCCTGCCACGGACCGGGCTGCCTCCGCACGTGGTCATAGAGAGCCCGCACCACGGCAGGCGCTCTTACTTCTCACCGACATTCCTGTGCTCTTCGGACGAAGAGTGATGCCGGAACTCATCGACAAGCGGCCTCGATTGAGACTTACGCAGCCAGCGTGCTCTTGACCAGCCGCGACTGCTCGTCCGCCAGCACCTCCTCCTTACCGTTCTCCAGGCCTTCAAGCGCGGTTGCCGCGACGTCGCGGGCCGGCTTTTCTCTGCGTCGATGCCGCGTGCCAAATCGGTGTCTATGAAGCCCGCATGCAATCCGACCACCGGTTCAGTCGACGTGCGGCATGAGGGGCGGGCCGTCCTCCTCGACAGCGAGGGCCACGACCCGCAGGAGGCCGGCCAGCTGCCCCAACTCCGTCTTGGCCAGGGGCGCGAGCAGTGTGGCCTCGGCCTCCCGCTGGTCGTCGATCACCGCCGCCCACGTTGCGGCCCCCTGGGGAGTCAGGCCGACGAGAAGACTGCGGCGATCCTCTGGCGCGTGCTCGCGAGTGATCAGGCCCGCCGACTGCAGTCGGTCGAGGCGGTTGGTGAGGGTGGCGGGGTGGACGCCGAGTCCCTGAGCGAGACGTGTGGGTGCCATGCGGTAGGGCTCTCCCGCCGAGCGCAGGCGCCACAGGATCTCGTACTCCCACAGCTTCAGGCCGTGCCGTGCCAGGGCGGCCTCCTTCTTTTGCTGCAGGTGCCGCACGAGCGTCTGCATGCGGGTGACGGTGCCCTCCAACTCCGCTACCAGCCCGGGGACTTCATGCCCCCAGCGGGCGATGTGCCGGTCGATCGAGTCCCGTGGCTGCGCCGATTCCGCCGCCGAATGCCGTGATGTCACGGCGTCACCCTACCCTCCAGAAATTATGCATTCAGATATTTTGAAATCGTAGTACTGTCCCGGGGCATGTCGACCTTCACGCTCGCCGGCCGCATCGACGAACACGTCATCGACAGCGCGTTGCTCCGCGGCAACCCCCTCGACGACCCAGCGCAACGTCCGCTGTGGGTCTACACCCCGCCCGGCTACGACGATGCGCCCGAACGCCGCTACCCCGTCACGTATCTGCTGCTCGGCTACGCGGGAACGCTCCCGGTCTGGCGCAACCGCACGGCCTTTCGGAAGCCAGTCCCCGAGCTCGCCGACGAGATCTTCGCCCGCGGGGAGGCGCCCGGGATGCTGCTGGTATTCGTGGACGCCTGGACCGCCTACGGCGGCAGCCAGTTCATCGACTCACCCGGCACCGGCTGCTACCACTCCTACCTGTGCGAAGAGGTCGTGCCGTACGTCGACGCCCGCTACCGCACGCTCCCCGAGCGCGACCACCGAGCCATCGCGGGCAAGTCCAGCGGCGGACTCGGCGCCACAGTCACCTCGATGCTCCGCCCAGATCTGTTCGGCGCCTTCGCCACCCACTCCGGCGACTCGCTGTCCGAGGCCCAGTACCACCCGCACTTCCTCACCGCGGCCCGCCAACTGCGGCCCTACGGCGGCGACATCTTCCGCTGGTGGGATGATTTCCGCTCGCGGGCCGCCTTCACGAAGGAGGAGGACCTGAACCTCCTGGAGATCCTCGGCGTCTCCGCCTGCTTTTCCCCAGGCCACGACGGATCCCCCACCCTTCCCTTCGACCCCCGCACCGGGACCCTGCGCGAGAACGAGTGGCAGCGCTGGCTGGCCTGGGATCCGGTACGGATGGCCATCACGCACGCCGACGCCCTCCGCTCCCAGCGCGGCATCTGGATCGACGCCGGCACCCGCGACGAGTGGTTCCTCGACCTGGGCGCATTGGCCTTCCGTGATGCGCTTACGGAAGTCGGAGTGGCCGACGACATCGTGCATTTCGAGCTGTTCGAGGGTGGCCACCACGCCGTCGAGTACCGGATGCCGCCCGCCCTTGCCTGGTTGGCGCACCGCATCGCCGATCGGCCTTGACCTCCCGGGTTAGATCAAACCCCACGAACGAAGCAATGTCGCCGCTCAGAGCACACCCCGACGGGAATCCGCCAGAGCGAACGAGAATGAGTCCTTTTTCATCCTCAGCGCGCGGTTCTAGAGGGAGAACGGCTATGACCAGGGCGCTGACGAAAGTCGTGCTGATTCCGGGATCATCTAGGAACAGAACTGTCCTAGTTGATCCCTAATGTCGTCACGTCACGAAGAACTACAGGAAGGGACGAGACCGATGAGTCAGACTGCACCCGAGGGCTACACCAGCGTTGCACCATGGGTGGTCACCGACGACACCGGCGCACTGCTCGACTTCATCACCCTCGCGTTCGACGGCGAAGAGATTGCACGGGTGCCGGTCGAGGATGGCACCATCGGTCACGGCGAGATCCGAGTCGGCGACACGGTCGTGCTGGCCTTCGACCGACGGCCCGACTGGCCGGTGATGCCCTCCCTGTTGCGGGTCTATGTCCCGGACGCGGACGCCGCCATGGCTGCTGCTGTTGCGCACGGGGCACTAGTGATCACCGAGGCTGCTGACAGTGCGTGGGGGGATCGCGGCGGCAGGGTGCGGGACCCGTTCGGCAACATTTGGTGGGTGATGAGCCGGGTCGAGCACATCGCACCGAACCTGGCCTGGCAGCGAATGTCCGAGCCGAAGTACGCCGAGGCGATGCGCACGGCCCAGGAGACCCTGGACGCCTCGCTCAGCGGTCGGGAGACAGGGGTGGCCAGCGCACCGCAGCGCCCAACCCACTGAGATCAACTTCCGACCTGACTGCAGGTGACGGGAGTTGAGGGCCGACAGCAGTGCATAGACGCAACGAAGCTCCTGGTAGACGGTATCTCGACCAAGATCACCCGTGCCGCCACGAGCTTCGCGTGCTTGCCTACCCATCATCAATAGATCTGTCCACCCGCACCCTGAGGTACCTGACCGGTCATCTCATCGCCCGGCGGCTGGAGATCGGCACACGCTGGCGGCGCCTGACCGCTGGCCGTCAGGCGCTCCTGGCAAAGGGATGGTCGGCGCTGATGCTTGGGGGTGCCGGGCCCGGGTCGACGACGGAGGTGTCGTGGCCGTGCGCGCGTTCGTGGAGGGTGCGGCCGGCGCCGGCGCCGAGCAGTCGCTGCAGGGTGAGCTGGGGGACGTCGGCGACGCCCCTGCGGTGTGCAGCCCGTACTCGGCCAGCATGGCGGCCGCCTTCGCGCCGACGCCGGGCAGTTCACGCACGGGGCGCGGCGGCAGGAAGGCCTTGATCGCCTCGGGGGAGTCGTCGACGACGGTCCGCCGATCGGGCGGGGTGAGGGCACAGGCCATGGCGGCGAGCGTCAAGTGGAGTGTCGACGGGTTCGTCGGCGGGTGATCTGCGGGCGTTCGAGCTGTTCACCCTGGCTGATTGCACCTGCTCGTCGACCACTCGAATGGGTGAAGATGTGCCAGTAACTCGCAGATTCCAGGAGATAGTTCCGTAATTTGCATGCCCGTGGTGGATTCCGAAACCCATCGCTTCACGCTGATCAGCGGTCGCGATACGCCGAGCGGGACCGCCGGGCAGGAAGAGGGCCTGGCGGACGTCCTCACCCTGAAACGCCGCGGTTTCCACCCCTGGTCCCGCGACGCCGAGGAAGCGCTCTACCAGGACACCCTCGCCGAGTACTGCTGGGCCCGTGACGTTGCCGGACTCGCGGCGACGACCCTGAACCAGCTGGTGCAGCCCGTGATCGAGATCTGCACCTTCCACGGCGTCCTGCCGTGGGAACTGTCGTCGCGGATGCTGGACCAGTACTTCGCCGGGCGCGGCAAGCGTGCTCATTCCACGGTCCGCAAGAAGATCACGAGTATCGACCGGTACTTCGCGTTCCTGGAACAGCGATAGGCAGGCGAGATCCTGCGCAGGTTCGGGGCGGCCGTCGAGTCGCCGGTCGACGCCTTCAACCAGCCACGCCACCGAGGGGACTTCGGGCTGCGGATTCCTCCGTCCCGGGCCGAGATGGAGGCGTTCTTCGGCTCCTGGCGTCAGGAACTGGGGGCGGCACGCAAGTATCCGGTGGCCGTCCGCAACTACGTGATGGCGAAGACGGCCTACCTCTCCGGCACGCGCGCCACCGAGCTGTGTCTGGTCCGGCTCGGGGACCTGCACTGGGACAACGGCCAGTGGGGCCGCTTCCTGGTCCGAGGCAAAGGCGCCCGTGGGTCCGGGCCACGCGAGCGGGAGGCGTTCATGTTCGCCGAGGGGCGCGAACTGCTGTGGTGGTACGTCGAGAACGTCCGAGGGCTGTTTCCGGACAACTGCCTCGATCTGTATGCCCCGCTCTTCCCGTCCGAGCGGCTGCCCACCGCGCTCGGCGCGGACTTGCCGATCGCGCCGGCGATGTGCGCCGACACCTTCCGCCGGTCGCTGCGCCGTGCCTCGCTCGCGCATCTGAAGGGCACGGTGACCGTGCTCTTCCCGCATCTCCTGCGCCACGCGTGCGCAACCCACAACTACGAGGTCGGAATGCCGCTTTGGGATGTTCAAGTGCTTTTGGGGCACGAGTGGCCGACCACCACCGTGGGGTACCTGGCGACGGCGAAGGGGGATCCGGAGCGCGCGAGTCTGGAGTCGTCCCAGCGCGCAGTACGCCGACTGAGCGGGAAGGCGTGAGGCCGTGAAGTGGAATCTGCGCTGGGTGGCGGCGAAGCGGGACATCTGGCGCAGATGCGTCCCACGCTACTGGAAGCCCTGTGCCGGGCCGGCCTGCTCGCGCGGCGGCGGCCGCGGCTCGTACCGTCCTGGACGTCGCGGGGGCACGGCAGTTGCCGGGAGTGCCTGGCCTGGACGAACGACCGGGACCAACGCTGCGCCCCCTGTCTCAGCTGGGGTATGGACCGCGCAGCCGGTGCGTGCCATCGCTGCGGGCGCGTTGTGCCGCTGCGCGACGACCACTGCCGCCGGTGCGTCCTCTTCCTCGCCGAGACCCACTACGACCTTGACGGCGTCGCTCTCAACGGCGGCGACCAGCTCTGGTTCGGCGGGCCGTTCGCACCCCACCTCAGGGTCGCCCCCAACCGATCCGGCGAGCAGGACGGCCTCTACGGCCGGCGCCGTCTGCAGGCCAAACGCCGCACCGCCGTCCAGACCTCGCGTGCCGCCCGCCCCGTCTCCCCGCATCTCGCGCTGCCCGGGCAGCTGGAGCTGTTCCCTCTCGCGCGCGACTGGTCGCGGGTCGACGAACGGCGGCTTCCGGCGCTGACTCCCTCGGCGAAGGAGGTCCTGGACGGCTTCGTCGCCCACATCCGCGAGCGCGGCTGGAAGCGGCGGGCCCTCAGTACGAGCATCCGCACCCTGCGGGTCCTGGTCGCCCAACTGGGCGCCGAAACACCCCTGCGGGAAGAGGACGTCCGGCTGCTTTCGCGCCGCCAGGACTTCAACGGCGCCCGGGTCGTCAACTACCTGCGGGTGACGGGCCGGCTCGTCCCCGACCGCCGCTCCGATGCCGCCTCGGCCCGCGCCCGCCGCCTCGCCGACATGGCCCCGCAGCCGTTCTGTGCCGCAGTGCACCGGTGGATCGATGTCCTCTACGGCCAGGCGGCCCGGCCCAGCGTGCCGCTGGCCCCGACGACGGTCTGCGCCTACGCACGCCGCGTCTCGCCGTGTCTTCGAGCCTGGTGCGAGGCCGGGATCGGCGATCTGCGCGCCGTAACGGGTGAGCACGTCCAGCAGACACTGAAGGCGTTGAAGGGCGAGGAGGCCAAGAGCCTTGCTACGCCGCTGCGTTCGCTCTTCCGCGCGCTCAAACGCGAGAAGCTGATCTTCCGGGATCCCACCCGTTCCATCGTGCTGTCCGGCAGTCGGCGGCTGCCCGTCCCGCTGCCCGACAACCACCTCCATGGCGTCCTCGACCAGCTTCCCGAGGCACGCAACCAGCTCAGTTTCGTGCTGGCCGCCGTTCACGCCCTGAGCGGTCACGACCAGCGCGGGCTGCTGCTCGATGATGTAGACCGCAGCCGTGGGCGCCTCACCGTCCGCCGCCCCGGACGACTCCACCACACCGTCTACCTGGACGAAGTCACTTTCCGCCTCCTCACCCGGTGGCTGACCGAACGTCACCGGAGATGGCCGACCACCACCAACCCCCACCTGCTGGTCACCGCGCGGACCGCCACGGACGACTCCCACCCCCAGGTCAACCCGCAGGCCATCACCAAGGCCCTGCACCGTCTCGGCCTGCAGATCACTAGCCTGCGCGTGGACCGCATCCTCGAGGAAGCGAAACACACCCGGGATCCAGTGCATCTCATCCGGCTCTTCGGGCTGTCCCCGGTCACGGCCATGAAATACCTTCGCGCGGCCCACCCCGCGGGCACACGCCCTGATCCCCTTTCGGGATGACCACCCGCCCGCGCCAACAGTGCTTCGATCGGGACGGGCGAGTCCTCTCCTCAAGTGATCACGCCGAGCCTGCACCTGGCACCCGCGGCGGCTGCGGGGCGGGAGCCGGGGCTGAAACTGCTGAAACTGGTGAGCTCGCCAATTCCCTGAAAGCCATGTCGAGTGCTTTATGGTGCGCAGGGTGCCACCTCTCCCCGGCCACGACGCCAACGCCGTCACCCGGCCGACGGAGGGCTGCCACGTCGGTCGGTTACGAGGCGGTCTTTGTCCCGATGCCATGGGCGAGGAGGCTTTCGGCGGTGTCCTCGATGGTGTCCTCGATGGGGCGCGCTCGCCATCCGAGGAGTTTCTCCGCCTTGGTGCTTGTGGCGTCGAGATCCCGGCCGAGCTGGTGCTTGAGCAGTCGCAGTTCCGGGTTCACGAGGCCCAGTGTGCGGGCGGCCCAGACGGGCAGTTCACGGGTGGGGGCCTTCGCGGCGCGTTCACCGAGGCGGTCGTGCAGGATGCGTGCGACGTCGATGACGCGCAGGCTGTGTCCGGCGATGGCAAGGAAGCGTTCGCCGGCGGCTGCCGGATCGGTCATCGCGCGCAGGTGCAGATCCGCGATGTCGCGTACGTCGACGAAGCCCATCCCGAAGGGAGGGCACGCGGGAACCTGTCCTTCGAGCATTCTGCGGACCAGACGCAGGGATGGCGGGTCGTCCAGGCCGAGCAGGGGTCCAAGGACTCCCACGGGGTGGACCGCTGCCAGTTCCAGGCCACCGCCTTCGTCCTCGATGAACTGCCAGGCGGCGCGTTCGGCAAGCGTCTTGGACCGTTGGTAGGGCGGGATGTCGCTGTCGACGTTGGTCCAGTCCTCCTCGGCGAACGGGGTCGAGCGCGGGGGGTGTCCGATCCCGATGGCGCCGAAGGCGCTGGTCAGGACGACCCGGCGCACACCGGCGTCGCGGGCGGCGCGCAGCACCCGCAGGACGCCCTCGCGTGCCGGGACCATCAGGTCGTCGTCGTTCGCCGGCGTATGGCGCAGAGTCGGCGAGGCGACGTGCAGGACGAACTCGCAGCCGGCGACGGCAGCATCCCACCCCTCAGGCTGTTCGAGGTCGGCGCGTACGACCGTGAGACGGTCGTCATCGAACGGTGTGGCCGCGTGCAGCCAGGACCGCAGTGCCGGCTCGCGTTGCAGGTCGCGGACCGTGGTACGGACGGTGTGCCCGGCATCCAGCAGGGCCTGGATGCACCAGCTCCCGATGAAGCCGGTTCCTCCGGTGACCAGTACCTGTGTCATCTGTCTCTCCTTCAGCTCTCGGCTCGTGCAGGAAGGGGTGCTAGCGGGTGTGTCGCACGGTGGCGCTGGGTGGCGGCCACGCTGCTTCCGAGGAGGGCGTGGCCGATCATGATCGGGTAGATGACGGCGCGTTCGAACATGCCGATGTTCCACCTCCAGCCGGTGAACACGTCGGTCATGAAGAGGGGGAACGCGATCAGTCCGGCGGTGCCGAGCGCGGTGCTCGCGATCGAGCGGCCCCTGGTGAGGCCGATGGGGATTCCCCCGGTTCCGACGGCGATCGCCATGATGTTGCCGGCGAGCATGACGCCCTGCGCGCCGACGGTGTGGAAGGCGATCAGGCCGTTGTCGACGTTGTTGTTGGAGCCCTGGAAGATGCCGACGAGTGAGACTCCGGCGCCGGCGAGGACGGCGAGGATCATGATGATGATCGGGCGGGCGCCCTTGCGCGGGTCGAACACGAGGAACGCGCCGACGATCAGGAGGGTGCCGTAGATCACCCAGCCGGTGTCCATGACGGCACCGAGGGGGGAGTTGGCGACCTGTCCGAACGCGGTCTGCGGCGGGCCGGTCAGGCCGAGGTGGCTGACCCAGTTGTACAGGGGCGAGTATGGCGGGTCCTGCCATGCGGCGGCGGTGATGAACTCGGCGCCCCAGGACACGAGCGGCCCGACAAGGATGAGGAGGGCTCCGGCGCGGGCAGCCGCGCCGGAGCGGACGATGGGGTTCATGCGAGAGCCATGCCGGGCACGCGCTGGCGGATGGCCTCCATCTCGGCTTCGTCCGAGACGCCCTGCCAGTCGTAGCGGGGCGTGTACGGGGCTTCCAGGGCGCGCACTTCGTCGTCGGTGAGCTCGACATTGAGGGAGGCCACGGCCTCGTCGATCTGCCGGACCGAGCCGGCGCCGACCAGCGGCGCGGTGACGACCGGCTGGCGTCGCAGCCAGGCGAGCGCGACCTGTGCGCGGCTGACGCCGTGGGCGGCGGCGACCTTCCCGACGGCGTCGATGATCGCGTGGTTGGATGCCTCCTCGGCCGGCGAGTAGAGCAGGTCCGCGTAGGCGCCGTCCGTCTCGGAGCGCACCGTCGAGCGGGCGTCGTCCCACGCGCGGGTGAGGCGGCCGCGGGCCAGCGGCGACCAGATGATCGTGCCCACGCCCTCGTCCAGGCACAGCGGGATCATCTCGCGCTCCTCCTCGCGGGCGAGGAGGTTGTAGTGGTCCTGCATCGACACGAACCGCGCCCAGCCGTTCTCCTTCTGCAGGCGCAGCGCCTTCGCGAACTCCCATGCGTGCATGGACGAGGCGCCCAGGTAGCGGACCTTGCCGGCCTTCACCAGGTCGCTGAGCGCTTCGAGGGTCTCCTCCCAGGGGGTGGAGTGGTCGTTGCGGTGGATCTGGTAGAGGTCGATGTAGTCGGTGCCCAGGCGGCGCAGCGAATGGTCGACCTCAGTCATGATCGCCTTACGTGACAGTCCCCGTCCGTTGGGTCCCAGCCGCATCGGGTGGCGCAGCTTGGTCGCGATCACCACTTCGTCGCGGTCGGCGAAGTCCTTCAGGGCGCGGCCCAGGATCTCCTCACTGGAACCGTTGGAGTACATGTTCGCGGTGTCGAAGAGGTTGATCCCCGCCTCCAGCGCGTGCTTGATGAGCGGTCGCGCGTCCTGTTCGCCCTTCGACCAGACGGGGTGCCCGCGGTCGGGCTCGCCGTAGGTCATCGCGCCGATCGCGATCGGGGATACGTCGAGGCCGGTCATGCCGAGCTTGATGTAATGCATGACGCTCCTTAGAGTAGGTGGAGAGCTCTCCACATAACGTAGTGGAGAACTCTCCACTTATCAAGGTGAGGTCCCGTGGTCCGCTCGGACGCCCGTGAGAACAGGGCGCGCATCCTCGCCGCCGCACGCGAAGCGCTCGCGGCGGACGGCAGCACGTCGATGAACCAGATCTCCCAGCGCGCGGGAGTCGGCGCGGGCACCCTGTACCGCAACTTCCCCACCCGCGAGTCGCTGGTCCTGGCCGTCTACCAGGACGAAGTGGCACGCATCACCGGCACCGTGCCCGACCTGCTTGCCCAGATGCCGCCACTGGAAGCGCTCCGCCACTGGACGACCGACCTCGTCGAGGCCATGCGCAGAAAGCACGGCCTCGGCGACGCCCTCGGCCCGGGCGCGCACCAGGCGATCAGCGAGCAGAGCTACGGACCGGTCATCGCCGCGATCACCCAGCTCCTCGACGCCGGCAAGAAGGACGAGAGCATCCGCCCAGACGCCGACCCGGGCGACTTCCTCCAACTCACCGGCGCCTTGTGGCGCGCCGCGTCCAGCCCCGAGGACCGGGCACCCCACATGCTCGCGCTCATCCTCGACGGACTCAGCACCAACCGGTAAACGACGCGCACCCGGCAAGGCCCCTCAAGCGAACGATTTACAGCCCCGTTCGCGCTGGTGACCGGCGCACCATTCGGCCAGGAGAACGGTGGCGTCGATGTCAAGCCGACCGTGGGGCTAACCGTCGAAGTAGTTACTGACTTTTGCGGCGTGATGTCGTTGAGGGATGACGATGTGTGATCGTCGCGGTATGCCGGTTGTGTGAGATATCCGCAGGGTGGTGGGCTGACGCCTGAACGGCAGGCGTTTCGCGAGCGGATCCGGCTGGAGGCCGCGGAGCGCTTCGCAGTCGGTGCCTCCACCGCCGAGGTCGCCAAGGAATTACGGGTGAGTGTGCGCTCGGTGCAGCGCTGGCGCCGGGCCTGGCACGACGCCGGCGCGGAGGGGCTGCGGTCTGCCGGACCGGTATCGCTGCCCAAGCTGAGCGAGAAGCTGTTCGCCGTGCTCGAGCAGGAGCTGGCCAAAGGGCCGGTCGCCCATGGCTGGCCGGACCAGACGTGGACGCTGGCGCGGATCAAGACGCTGATCGGGCGCCGGTTCCACAAAAGCATGACGCTGTCGGCGATCGCGCGGATGCTGCACCGGCACGGCTTCAGTCACCAGGTCCCAGCCCGCCGAGCCATCGAGCGCGACGAGGAGGCCGTGGCGGGCTGGGTGAAGGAGACCTGGCCGCAGGTGGAAGGGCCGTGGCGGCGCTCGACGCCTGGCTGTGCTTCGAAGACGAAGCCGGGTTCTCGATGACGCCGCCCACCGCACGGACCTGGGCCCGACGCGGCCACACACCCGTCATCCGGGTCCGGGGACGCTCCCAGCGCCGCTTCTCCGTTGCCGCGCTCGCCTGCTACAAGCAGGGCGAACACTCACGGCTGATCTACCGGCCCAAACGGCATCTCGATCACAAACGCGGTGGCAGACGCAGTTTCACCTGGACCGACTATCGCGACCTGCTCATCGCCGCCCACCGGCAACTCGGCGCACCGATCGTGCTGGTGTGGGACAACCTCAACGTCCACAAAGACCGCCGATTACGGGAGTTCATCGACACCCACGACTGGATCACCTGCTACTTTCTGCCGGCCTACGCACCCGACCTCAACCCCGTCGAGGGCATCTGGTCCCTGCTGCGGCGCAGCAGCCAGACCAACACCGCCTTCACCGACCCCGACCACCTCATCAGCACGCTTCGGCACGGTCTCCGCCAGATTCAGTACCGCAGCAAGCGCATCGACGGATGCCTCGCCGAAACCGGCCTCACCTTGACGACATCACAGCGACAACGTCAGTAGCGGATGATGCAACCGACACCCCTCGTCACAGCCCCTCCCACCTGCTCTTAGAGGTCCTACTGGCCTTTCCGTTGAGTTGTCGTATTGAGCGAGAGACCGGTTTCGGCGAGGCAACCCTCGATGAGGTCGGTGCGTTGTTGGATGCGGCGCAGGCCGCTGCGGACGGCTTGAACAAGGTGGTCGCGGTCGCGGAAGACGACGTTGGCGGTAGTGCTGCGCCGGAGCAACGACCAGATGCCTTCGACCGGATTGAGATCGGGCGCATAGCTGGGCAACTGGACGATGGTGAGCCAGTCATGCGCCGCCGCGTACTCACGTAATCGACTGCAGCGATGCACATTCAGGTTGTCCCAGATCACCACGACGGGACCGCCGAGCTGAAGGTGAGCCCGCACGAGAAGATCACGGTAGTCCTGCCAAGTGAAGCCACGGTGGGCACCTCGGTGATGGCCCTGGATGCGAGGACGGTAGATCAGACGGCTGCGTTCGCCGGCCTTGAAGCACACCAGCGCGGCCATCGAGATGCGGCCGCGGGAAGCGCCGTTGAACCGAACCACAGGCGTGCTCCCTCTGGGCGCCCAGGTGCGTGCCCGGTGCGACGTCATCGAGACAGCGGCTTCGTCCTCGAAGACCAGCCATGCCCCGAGCGCCGCCGCGATGGCTTTGCCCGCGGCCACGTCTCCTTCACCCATCCGGACACCGCCGCATCGTCCCGCTCGACCGCCCGCCGGGCAGGCTGCTGGCACGACCAGCCGTGCCGCCGCAACAGCTCCCACACTCCGCGGATCGACAACGACACTCCCAACTGGTCTGCAATCAGCAGCCGCACCCGCGAGAGCGTCCACCGCTCATCCGCCCAGCCCTGAGCCATCGCGCCTTCCAGCAACAGTGGCTCGAGCACGGCGACGTCACTGTCGCCGACCTTCGGCCGTTTGGCCGGCCCCGAAGGGCGCAGGGCCTGCCGCCCTCCCTCACGCCATGACCGGCGCCACCGCTCCACCGACCGGACACTGACCCGCAGTTCTCTCGCGATCACCGTGTTCTTCTCACCCCGCGCAAAGCCATCGACGGCCAGCATGCGCACCCCCTCCCGCACGGCCTGACCCTGCGGAGTGAGACCACCGCCCTGCGCATATCTCATGGCCACGGCGTACCGCAGGGATCTAGCAATGTCAGCCCCGACAACTGAACGGAAAGGTCAGTAGTTGTTCTCTGCCAACCCCGCCCTTCTCTCACTTAGACCTTATTCGAATATGTGTGCGAGTCTCTCGGGTTTTGTCAGCTGCCCTCCGGTCGTTCTCCTTCGGGTGATGTTGAGAGCCGAGACTCGCCGCTGCCGTGCTGGTCAGGCAGGGTAACTGACTGGTTTCTCGATCCCGTGAGGTCGTCGTCCCTGGGGGCTTGGTGCGGTTTTCTTCACGGACCGCCGGAAGGAGTGGGACAACCGCGTCGGCCGTAACCCCGCCAGCCGACGCGTTCAACATCAGCAGAAGGAGATCACCCGCCTCCACCGACAACTGAGGGGCAACCGGCAAGAGCGCCAACGACTTCAGCAGCAGGTCGACGCCGCAGCGACGGTCATCGCCACGCTCCCCGCCGAGAACGCCGCCCTC
Organism: Streptomyces sp. R41; assembly: GCF_041053055.1. Lineage (NCBI taxonomy): Bacteria > Bacillati > Actinomycetota > Actinomycetes > Kitasatosporales > Streptomycetaceae > Streptomyces > Streptomyces sp. R41. Next base: position 898,706 of record NZ_CP163443.1, on the reverse strand, counting down.
CGCGAGCAACTCGCCAAGCGCTCTGGCGTCGTCGTTCTACTGCCTCTCGCCCGTCGAGAGTGAGCCGACTTGAGGGACGGGACAGGCGGGCGTCAACATGATCGGGGGCTTGGACCCACACGGTGTACCAGGCCCGTTCTATGCGGCTTGCACCCGCGGCGGCAATCAGGTTCAACACAAGCGGCGGCGACAGCGTCAAGGCAGCCAAGCGGTGGCTGTGCAGACCGGCCGCGGGCATCGAGGGCCCATCGTGTTGGAGGGTGGTCTCCTGAACGGCCCGGCCCGTACCGCTGGATAGGGTCGGGGCGTGGACCGCAGCAGCAGACAACTGGACGACCTGTTCGCCGGGGCAGCACGGGGCGAGTTGCCGCCCCGCATGGCCCGGGCGCTGTGGTGGGGGTCGGCCGGTCTGGTGCTCGTCGTCCTGGGCACCTCGGTGCTCGTCGCCGGCGCGGAGCACGGCCGACGACTGCTCGTGGCGGTGGCCCTGGTCCTCGCGCAGGCTTGCGCCCTGAGGTGGCTGGCGCGCGCCCCGGTCGCCGTACTGGCTGCGAACGCGGCGGCGGGGCTCGCGGTGTGGGCGCTGCTGCCCGCGGTGACCTTGACGGGGGCACTGCTCGCGGCGCAGGTCGCGTTGTGCGTGCTGTCGGCCGTGAGGCCGCGGCGGGTGTCGGTGTGGGCGCTCGCGGCGATGTGCCTGCCGGCACCGCTGGCGTTCGCGGCGGGCGGCGGCGCGGGTGGGGCGGTCTATCTGCTGGCGGTGGTCCTGTCGTGGACGGCTGGGCAGTGGCGCAGGGCGCAGGAGGCACGGACGAGGGCGGAGATGCGCCGGGCTGTGGTGGAGGAGCGTGCGCGGATCGCGCGCGAGGTCCACGATGTCGTGGCGCACACCCTGTCGGTGATGGTCATTCAGGCGGGCGCCGCCGACGACGTGTTCACCCAGCGGCCCGAACAGGCCCGTCAGGCGCTGCGGGCCATCGAGACGGGCGCCCGCTCGGCGCTCGGCGAACTGCGCCTGCTGCTGCGTGCGTTCCGGCCCGATGCGGGGGAGGACGGGGCCGGGGAGCATCGGGAGCCGGCGCCTTCGCTCGCGCGCCTGGACGAGCTGGCCGACACCGTGCGCGCGACCGGGATGACCGTGCACGTACACCGCGAGGGCACCACCGACGGACTGCCGGCCACGGTGGACCTGGCGGCGTACCGGATCGTCCAGGAGGCCCTCACCAACACACTGCGCCACGCGGCCGGCGCCGACGAGGTGAGCGTGCGCGTGACGGCCGAAGGGGAGTGCGTGAAGGTCAAGGTGGTCGACAACGGGCGTACGCCGCAGGAAGGTTCGGCCGCGGCGGGAGCGGGACGCGGCCTGGTGGGGATGAAGGAGCGCGCACGGATCGTGGGCGGCAGCCTGCACGCCGGTCCGCTGCCCCAAGGCGGCTTCGAGGTGGCGGCGCAGCTGCCGGTGGAGGGCGCGTCATGACGCTGCGCGTGGTGGTGGCCGATGACCAGGCCCTGGTCCGTACCGGATTCCGCATGATCATCGACGCCCGGGACGACCTCCAGGTGGTGGGTGAAGCGTCCGACGGCCAGGAGGCGGTGCGGCTGACGCAGGAACGGGCGCCCGACGTGGTGCTGATGGACGTACGCATGCCCGTCGTGGACGGCATCGAGGCGACTCGGCAGATCGTGGAGTGCGGCAGTCGGGCCCGGGTGCTCGTGCTGACCACCTGGGACGTGGACGCGCACGTGGTCGCCGCTCTGCGGGCCGGGGCGAGCGGCTTCCTGCTGAAGGACATGCGCCCGGCCGAACTCGTCGACGCGATCCGCCTCACCGCGCGCGGCGACGCGCTGCTGGCGCCGGCCGTGCTCAGCCGCGTCCTCGACCGGTTCCTGCGCACCACGCCCGACCCGGCGCCGGCGCCCTCCCTGCAGGCCCTCTCCGGCCGCGAGCGGGAGGTGCTCACCCTGATCGGGCAGGCACTGTCGAACGCGGAGATCGCCGAGCGGCTACGTCTGTCGGAGGCCACCGTCAAGAACCATGTCACCGCGGTGCTGCGCAAACTGGGCCTGCGCGACCGCGTCCAGGCCGTCGTGGCCGCCTACGACCACGGCCTCGTGCAGCCGCGCCACCCCTGACAACGCTGCCTCCTCCTCAAGGAGGAGACCGGGCCGCGCTCCTCCCGTGTTCCCACTGTCAGTCCGTTCCCGTGGCCGATCCGTGGCCGGGGCGCGCGGCCCTAGCGTCGAGGTGTGATCGACGACCTGGCCTGCCTCATGTATCTGCTCGCCCACGACGACGCGGCCGACGGCCCGTACGACCGTTCCCGGACCCAGCTGCTGGTCCGCGCCGCCGCCCTGATCGACCTCGCGCTGCGCGGCCGCCTCGGGGAGGCGGGCGGCACGGTCACCGTGTCCGGCAAGCAACCGACCGGCGACCTGGTCCTGGACGGCGTGCTGCGCGACGCCGCAGGCGGGCACGGCTGGAAGCACCTCGTGCGCCGCCACCGCAAGCGGACCCTGACGGAGGTGGAGGACCGGCTCGCCGCGGCGGGACTCCTCACCGTGAAGGCGCCCCGCACCCGCCTCGGCACACGGCGGCTGACCGTGACGGACCGCGCCGTGCCCGCCGTACTCCGCGCCCGCGTGTCCACGGCGCTGCACGGGGACGACCCCGTGACCGAGATCCCCGCCGCCGACGCCGCGCTGCTGGCGCTGGCCGCGGCAGGCGGCATCCACTCGGTCGTGTCACGCCAGGACCACAAGACCTTCCGGGCCCGTATCGACGCCTGCACGGGGCAACTCGGCGCCCTCGCACCCGGCCTGGAGAAAGCCGTACGCGCGCTGCCGACCACCATGATCGCCGCACAGGGCGGCATGGGCGGCAGCTGACCGAACGGGGAGACGATGACCATGCACCGCACCCTGACCACCCTGGGCTGCGCCATCACCGCCGTACTCGCGACGGCCTGGTCCGCAGCACCACCGACGCAGCCCGCCTCGCCCGCCACCGCCACGACGGTACGCACCCACGACGGCCCGGTGCGGGGCGCCGCCCACGACGGCTACCGCACCTTCGACGGCATCCCCTACGCGGCGCCCCCACTCGGCAGACTGCGCTGGGCCCCGCCCCGCCGCGCGGCCCCCTGGTCCGGGGTACGGGATGCGACCGGGCCCGCGAGCGCCTGCCCGCAGCCGACCGGCGAGGTGCCCGGCGGCAGCACCGACGAGGACTGTCTTTACCTGAACGTCACGACGCCCGACGGCGCGGGACCGGCAGCCCCCCGGCCGGTGATCGTGTGGCTGCACGGCGGCGGCTTCACCACCGGAGCGGGCAGCTCGTACGACGCCCACCGCATGGCCACCCGCGGCGACGTCGTGGTCGTCACCGTCAACTACCGCCTCGGGGCCCTCGGTTTCCTCGCGCACAGCGGCCTGCCCGGCTCAGGCACCTTCGGCCTGGCCGACCAGCAGGCGGCGCTGCGCTGGGTCCGCGCCGAGATCGGCGCCTTCGGCGGCGACGCGCGCAACGTGACGCTGGCCGGCGAGTCGGCGGGCGGCTACAGCGTCTGCGCCCAGCTCGCCTCACCCGCCGCCGCGGGGCTCTTCGACCAGGCGATCATCGAGAGCGGCCCGTGCACCGGCCGCCCCGACCGGCCTTTCGCCCCGTCCTCCGTCCCCCTGAACGCGGCGCGCGCCTCGGGCGCGGACTTCGCGGCGAAGGTCGGCTGCGGCTCTACCCGGGACGTTCTGGCCTGCCTGCGGCGCGTGGGCGTCTCCCGTCTGCTCGCGGCCCAGGACACCGATCAACAGCCCGCCTACGCCACCCCGTTGCTGCCCAGCGACCCCGCAGCGGCGATCGCCGCCGGCCGCTTCCACCGCGTCCCCGTGCTCCTCGGCAACAACCACGACGAGGGCAATGGCTGGGCCGCCGGGATCGTCCAGGCCGGCCATCCCGTCACCCCCGGCACCTGGCCCGACGTCGTGGCCTCCTTCTTCCCCTCCCCAGGGCAGGCGAAGGCGATCGTCCGCGAGTACCCGGTGCACCGCACCGACGGGGGCCCGGTGTTCGGCGCGGTCATCGGCGACGCGGACTTCGCCTGCCCGACGGCGCGCACCGACGCCCTGCTCGCCGCCCAAGTGCCCGTGTGGCGCTACGAGTTCGCCGACGAGCACGCCCCGCCGCTCACCTCGGGCACGCCGCCGTTCCCGCTCGGCGCACCGCACGCAAGCGAACTGCCCTACCTGTTCGACCTGGGCGGCCGCGCCCGCGACCTGACCGCGGCACAGCACCAGTTGGCCGACACCATGATCGACTACTGGACCCGCTTCGCCCGCACCGCCGACCCCAACGGTCCGTCATCGCCGCACTGGCCCCGGAAAACGGTGCTGTCCCTGGCGCCGGACCACATCGTCCCCACCCGCACGGCGCAGTCCCGCCACCACTGCGCGTTCTGGAACGCCCTCGGGTGACCACGCAGACGACCACCGTGAGGGTCCCCCGGTTCGACCGACGGACCCTCACGGCACGGACCAACGAGGTCAGCCCAACTGGGCGACTGACCACAACTTCGTACACATCCATACCTTCTCGTCCTCTCACTCAACGACAACCACTTCTCCAGCGTCTTCGGCACGCGCAAGAGGCGGCAGCAGGGTGATCGCGATCGCACTTCGACATGGGGCACGCGGCAGCGCTGTTCCTCGGCCTAGCTTGCTCCCGGACGAGAAGTCGTTTCCCTACAGCAAGGCATCGTCGCTCGGTTCAACGATGGCGCCACATCTGTTCTGCCGGATATCGTCAACGACACCGGCGCTGAGCTGCACTGAGTCGTCGAACTCCGCCTCGTGCCACACGTCTTGTCCCAGAGAATCCCTGGCGGTCGGGGAGGATCACCGTGATGAGCGGCGGCTCCGGCGGTGTATCCGCCACGGCTACTCCTCCTGCTCCCCGCTGTCCGTGGCCGCCTCGATGGGGTGCTCGGGATGGCTCCGGGCGGTCGGGGCCGGTAATCCCGTTCCTCGGCCCGTTTACGGCGTGTAGTGCGCTGGTGGCACCCGGCGCAGGATCAGCGCGCCGCCGGCCTGCGGGTGGGTGCGGGCGTGGTTGAGCGCGGCGGCGAGGTCGGAGGCCGCGATGATCGGGAAGACGCCGAGTTCTCCTCGTTCCCAGCAGACCTATGTCACATGCTTCAGGTCGTGGCCATCTCGTACTGCGGGCGACCGGTGGTGAGGTAGGTCTGGATCGTTAGCCCCTTCGGGGTGAATAACCGAGGCCAGTGCCAACCGCGCTTGCCGCTGATGCAAACGCAACGCGCGACAAGCCATGAGCCTGAACAGAGCAACCTGACAGGGAAGACCACCGCGTGCCGGGTGGTACCCGCCACCACCTTCATCACGACGTCGCCCCCGGCGGGCGTGTAGGCCTCACCAACCTTCGCGGACGCGCGCCCGGACTGGGGGCCTGATCGCGGACACCATGATTCATGACAAGCTGTGCTTCCCACTGCCCGAAACCCGGAGGTCACCATGACTGCAGAGCCCTCACCGCAAGAAGGTTCGGAGCCGGCCGACATCGAGGAGCCCGCGCCAGCGCCCGACGACGACGGGCAGGATGACTTGAAACGCAAGTTCCGGGACGCCCTGGCACGCAAGCGGGGCATGCAGGCGGACGCGGCCGCCCTCGCTGCGAACACCGACGCGTCGAAGATCCGCGGGGCGCACGGCCCGGCTGCGAGTCAGCGGTCGTTTCGGCGCAAGAGCGGCGGCTGAGTCCAAACGGCCGCCGGAGGGGACTCGCAGGGCACGGTCCGGCCGTCGTACCGGCCCGCCAAGCTCCACCCTGGGTCGCCCGCTCACGACCCATTCGGTGAGGCATTGCCGCGTGGAAAGTGGGTGGGCGGGACAGGTCCCGGCGGCGGGCGAGGGGATCGGGCGCCGCCGGTGCTCCTCGCGCGTCGGCGGGGGAGAGGGCGGGGCGGGCGCGGCGCCAGCGTGCTCCTGCCGGCCGACCATCCTGAGGTGGCCGAGCGGCGGGCGGGCCGAGAGTTCAGCGAGCTGATGGAGTGGCTGCAGGGGAACCCGCTCGCCCTGCGGCTGGTGCTGCCGGGACTCGCCCGGGACGAGCTCGCGGAGCTTACTCGGATAGGGCCGCTCCGAACGAGCGCAGCCGTCGCCGACCCTCCCCGGCCAACTGCTCGACGCGGTAGCCAAGCCGTCGCGCTGGGGGCCCGGGCGTACGGGATCCTCCACCACCCAGGCGCCGAGTCCGGGTTCTCAGCTCGCGCGTGACCGGTGTCACTTACCGTCCCCATGGGTGAACCGGCGGCGGAAGGCCGGACGGCGTGTGCCGCTCCCCGACTACGAAGATCACGAACTGTCTGTGATCTTCGAAGGGGCCCGGCGGTGGCATCAGTAACGATCATGGTGCGTTCGGTGAAATGTGCAGGTTGGCGAAGCCGCACCTTGAGTCAAGAAACTGCCGTACGAGGGCCGCGCAGGTTTCCTCAAGGTTCGTCAAATCTTGGCAATGCGGCGTCGGTCGAGCGCGGCCGTTGTCGTCCCGCAGCACGCTTTGGCTGTGGGCTCATGTCCGTATATGCGATGGGGGTGAATCTGTTACAGACGCCATGTATTCGCTTCTGATCGGTCATGTGATGGTGCGGCTGAAGAGGGTCGATTGGGAGTGCTCGACGGCTGTTACCTGCAGGTCTCTCTCTTGACGCGCGCAAGTAAGGCGCAATTAAAGTCCCAATACTTTGAGGATCTTGTGACTCCAGGGTGGGGACTCTGTGAGAGGGGAGGGCGGGGGACATGAGTGCGTCCTGGAGACGGCGTGGCGTAGGTAGAGCATTGGTTGCTCTGACCGCGTCGGCGGGCGGATCGACGTGCGACGCCCCGGGATGCCTTCGGCCAACTGTTGGCCTTAACGAACTGCCGTTCGCTGTGCGGTTCTCGATGGTGCTCATGGCCGGGGCAAACCCCACCTGACTCCTGGCCCACGCGGGCGATCAGGCTGCTTCTCTCACCGGCGAGGAAATGACCATCGACGGCGGGCACGCGGCGCAGGCGGGGCCACGGCGTCTTCCGGCGCAGGGTTCAGGAGGGCCTGGAGTCGCTGCTGTTCGGTGTCGTCCGCGCGCGTCGCGCTCCGGTGCGCCCGGGCGAAGCGCTCGACGACATCAAGCAGTTCGTCGCGCGCGGCCAGGCCTTCGGCCCCGGGAAGGGAGAGGGCGTCGCGCAGGGCGTCCCGCAGGGGCTGGCGTACGGACTGCCAGCGGCCGGAGGTGAATTGGCCCTGTTCGATGAGTTCGGCGAGACGGTTCAGTTCGGGGCTGACCTCCTCGTCCGGTTCACCGTACCGGTTGCCTCTCAGCTCACTCGGCAGATGGGTCGCCTGCAGGACAGGGAGGAGTACGCGCACTCCGTCCGCCGCGTCGATGGCGGCTGCCAGATCCGCCAGTTCTTCGGTACGGAAGGGGTCGCCCAACCTGCCCATGGTGTCTAGGAGCGCTTGGCGCAGCTGCCCGGCCTCGGCCACGGGTAGCGTCACGGACAGGGCCTCGACACCACGCGAAAGGGCCAGCTCGACGGCCGCCCGCCTGGCCGCCAAGTCCTCGTCCCGCACGTAATACCACCGGAACAGCTCCAGCATCTTGCCCACCTCGAGGTCGCCGGATCGCTCGGGCCCCCCTCTCACCAGACCCAGGAATCCGAGGGTGTGGTCCAGATCGGCGTACGTCGGTGTGAACGGACCGGTATCGGCGCGGCGAAAGCCGCGGGGCTTCGGATCACCCGCCCGCACCAGTGCCGTGCGGTAGGGCTCCCGCGCCTCCCCGGGCTCGGTGATTTCGATCTCCCAGGGTTCTCCGTCGATCAGCCGGACCCCGCCGCTCTGCCGGTGCCGCTCCGTCACCGCGGTCAACTCCCCTCTTCAGGCCAGGCCGTTCTGGACCCGGTGCAGATAGCTGAAGTCGTGCCCTTGCTTCGCCTTCGTCAGCGGACGGATCTCACGGGTGGCGACATTCAGGGTGTAGCCACCGACGGTGCCCAGCAACCAGCCGATATCGGGCTGCAGCAGGGAACCGCCCGCCGCGGCGGCGAGCGCGACGGCCACCATCACCGACCGGTGGACCCACGCCAGCCGGCTGCTGCGCGCCGCCGACCGGTAGTCCTCGACCGACTGCGCCAGCTCCGCCCGCAGCTGGGCGAAGACCTCTGCCGGATGCTCGTAGTCGCGGCGCAGATCGCCAAGCAGCCGGTGCACGGCCCGCATCAGGCGCAGCCGCTCGTCGGCGTACCGCTCGCGGAAGAGGAGGACTTGCGCGGTGGGTGTATTGGGAGCGGGTACGGGCAGCAGCCGGCCGAGCTCCATCTCCCATGCCAGGGATCCGCCGCTGAAGGGCGACTGCAGGGACCACCGGTATGCGTCCGCGCTGTCCGTGTACGGCACGAAGGCCGCGTCCTCCTGCAGACCGGCATCGCCGGCGAGCTCCCGGGCGAGCACACCGACGATCAGCGTCTGGACCTCCTTCGGCACCGCTACCGCCCGGAACTCCCGGTGGTCGGGGACGGCGAGGCGGAGGCTCACCAGCTCCTCCAGCAGCCAGTTGCTGACCTTTGAGAGGTAGAGAAAGCTGTCGGGCGGTTCGGGAAGGCACGGAGGTTGCGGGCGCGCGGCCATCCGCCGAAGTTCCTCACGCAGCACCGATGACGCCGAACTCGCGCGGACGAAGACCGGGTTGTGCCGGGGCTCCGCGAGCGGGTCGAGTGAATCGTCCCAGAGCGCGACCGGTGTATACAGCTGCCGGTCCCGGAGCGCGGCCAACTCCGGCGCCAGGACGGCCTCGTAGACCTCGGGTGCGCGGGGCACGACGGATGCGATCCCGTCCCAGTACAGAAGGGCCTGGTGCAGGATCTCCTTGGGCGGGTTGACCATCGGGTAGTAGAGAAGGACCGCCATCGCACCCCCTGAGTCCGCGCCGACGGCCACGCCACCAGTCAGAGGACAACGGTAGCGGCGCGGGGCGTGACCGGGACAGGAGTTGTCCGGTTACGCCCCGGGCCGTGGTGCTGCGGTCAGCGGTGCCGCCTCAGCCGCCGAGCTCCTGGTGGCGGGCCGTCAGGGCAGCGGTGCCCTGCTCCATCAGCGAGCCGAAGGACGCCTTCCATCCATTCGAGGCCGCGTCGGACACCCCCGCCGCAGACCCGATTCGCTCTTCGCCGACCGCGGCTACGACCACGATGCCTACCGCAACCAGGTTCGGGCCCGAGGCATCGTTCCGGCCATCGCTGGCCGGAACACCCGGCACGGCACCGGACTTGGCGTCTACGGGTGGGTGGTAGAGCGGAGCTTCGCCCGGCTGCACGGCTTCCGGCGACTCCGTCGAGGTATGGGCCGCCGGTTCAAAACTGCCCAAGTACCTGCTCCAGTCCGCCGAGCGGCTGGAGCACCGAAGATGCATGAACAGTCGAACGCCGCGCTCGCCGGCGACCGCGGCGCAATTTGGTGAGCAGTGAAGGGAGAGAGCCGGAGGCGGCCGAGGTGCCGCCTTGACCACCAGGCAGTTGCGGTAGGGACGCCGACTCAGCCCGGATGCGCCAGGGTGTGCTTGGCCAGTGCCTCTGACAGGGCTCCGGGGCATCTGTCATGAGGTCCCGGGGCCGGCTGTTGGAGTTCGCGACGTTCAAGGACGCCGCGACCACGATGCTGCTCAGTGTGAGTTCTCAGTTTCCGCCCGGGTGCTGAGGGCTCGTGATGTGGAGTCCTGGGTCACGCCGCCGTCCTCCCTCGGAGACGGGAGGCGTCGGCCGGCTGCAAGTCTGCGGGCCAGGGCATGGACAGAAGTCGGTGGGCGGTCTCCGTCCGCACTGGTGCATCCTGCCGTTGCTGCGGCGAGAGCGAGCAGGGCCGCGCATTCGGCTCGACGGGCGTACATGGTCCCCCAGGGTCAATTTGATCAGCCCAGGGCCCCCTGCATGCTGATGGCCGAACGGGTGCGTCATGTGGTCGTGTTGTGATCTGAGTGTTCTGGGCGACGACGCACAAGAAGCCGCAGGCCGATCTTCTGGAGTGTCACGCTGCATCGTTCCAGGGCTTGTTCGCGGCCCAGTGCCGGACCCAGCCGGCGAAGCCGGGTTCAGCGGTGGTGAATCCGAACTGGGCTCCGAAAGGGGAGGCACCGACGTCACCGATCTGCCAGATGTGTCCTCGGTGGGGGCCTGTGACGATGAGGTGCCAGTTCAATGCGCATCCGTCAGTGCCGAGGACGATCGAGCCATGGTTGTAGACCTGCTCCAGGAGCTCGTCCTCATCCTCGGGCGGGTCCGCGTCGTCCTCCCAGATCCAAGTTTCCGTCAACGGGAACGGCTTGCTCAGGTCGCGTTCCTGCTCGTCGTCACCCCAGTCGGCCGGCAGCTCCGCGACCGGCAGCAGTCCGTACTCCGGTGGCCCGGACGACGAACCGTCCGTTATCTCGGCGACGAACGTCCGGTACGGCTCGGGCAGCACGATCCCGTGGGCTGCTTCGAAGGCACGGACTGCCTCCCAGCCAAGAGCCGACTCACCACCGTCATCGATGCCGAACGCTCCCCGCAGTGCCGCCAGCTCAGCAGGGCCAGCCTGATCACAATTCATGCGGCATACATAGCACCCCGTTCTGACAACGCTCGCGTGCCGGCTCGCTGCCGCCTGCCCGAGCAGGCCTCGTATCCCGTCAGTCGGTCGCGCCGTTGTCCAGGTGCTCAATGGCTTGCGCGTACGCTGCGCAGGCTGACCAGTCCTCGTCACCCGCGGGCGTTCATGGCGACATGGCGTGCGGTACGTCGGCGGGCTGCAGTCGGTACGGGCGCGGTGCCATCGCACGGGGTGGCGCCACCGGCCGGCGGCGTCGCGGGCGACGTCGACGCCAATCTCCCCCACCTGTTCCGGCTGCCCGCCGACACCCGGCCGCTGCCGTCGCTGGCCGCCTACGACGCGCTGCCGCGACACCACCGGCACTCCACCGCGGGCAGCGGCGGGCGTCGTTCCCGCCCTGGTGATCCCGCTGCCGGGGATCGGGGCGTGCTCGCGGTGTTGGGTGTCGGTGCCGTCGCCGCGCCTCGCCGCTGGCAATCGGCAGGCGGTGTCAGTGGCCGCCGGTAGCCTGCGTCGGATGATGGTGGGCACCGAAGACACGAGGCTGGTCGTCCTGCGCGGCAACAGCGCCTCGGGTAAGTCATCCGTCGCGGCCGGCATCCGTGACCGCTTCGGCCGTGGCCTGGCCCTCGTCGGCCAGGACAACTTCCGCCGGATTATGCTGCGCGAGCGGGACCGGCCCGGCGCGGCGTTCCCTGTCAAGTTCTTATCTCCACCTCAGCGAGCCGTCTCCTCACCCGAGACGGCCGTGGGACTGGTGGGCTCGCATGTTGATGTGTCGCGTATTCGGCGGATGAATCCGGTTAGTGATTACTGACCGTCGCCGGTCACGGTGGTCCAGCGCGGATCGATGTGGCCCAGCCATGTGTCTTGATCGTCGGCCAGTGGTTGCTTCAGGGGAAGGGGGAGGAACCGGCAGGCGAAGGTGAGGCCGGCGTCGTTTCCGTCGCCGTGGACGTGGTGGTCCCACGCATCAGAGGTGTCTGCTGGTGCCTGGAGGAAGAAGAAGCTGGTTCGTCGTGGCTGACCCGTGTCGGGATGGGGCTTGTCCTCCACGGCGATCTGCCGGACCACCGTGGCTGTCAGCAGACCGGTCTCCTCGGAGACCTCTCGAAAGACCGCTTCTTCCAGAACTTCGCCTGATTTGGCTCCTCCCGCAGGGACTTGGGTGCCGGCCTCCGGCATACCGATATGGTCGAACACCAGAACTTCGGGGACGGCGCGATCCCGGATTACGTATGCGGCGACACGGATTCTGGGTCGCTTCATCCCGGCATTGTCAGTCATCGGTGCCTTTCATGGTCACCAGGGGCGTATCGGCTCCAGGTTCCGCCTGCTTCGGTGACCAGCCGTGTGGCGGTCTTGTCGAGGTAGCCGAGGGCCTTCGAGATGACGGGGGCTGGAGCCGGGAGGACAAGTTGGCGGATCGCGGAAGTCCTGCCGCGCTGTGGAGGGACGCCGATCTCGCGTAGGTGGGCCTGGAGGCTGGCCGGGTTCATCGGCTGCCCGGGCTGGCGTCCGGGGAAGAGCCACCGGGCTCTTCGGCTGCTGGCGTAGGGCAGGTGCTGGCGGGAGTGGACGCAGGCCCGCATCAGTTCGGCGACGGGCTTAGGTAGGGGAGACGGTGGATCTCCCAGGCAGACGGAGATGGTGGTGCCGTCGTCGGTGAGTCGTCGATGGTGAGGCGAACGATGCGGCTGACAGGCTGGGCATAGGCGAGAACGAGTGCGGCAACGACGCGGCTCCGCAGAGGCAGGGAGCCGTCGTTGAGGACCCGTCGGAGCAAGGCGAGTCGGCGGTGCTGGTGCAGTGGCGCCTGGTCCTGGCGATGGCCTGGGGCGGAAGGGTGAGGCTGGGTGTCCGGCCCGTCCTCATGCACCAGGGGAGGAAGGTCGGGGCTGGGCGTCGGGTGGCGAGCTTCTCGGTGTGCCAGGCGTCGAGGTCGGCCTGCTGGCACTGTTCGGTGGTGCGGCCTCGGTCGGCGAGCCAGACGACGAAGGCATTGGCCTGGGTGATCTCCTGTTGGGCCTGGCTGCCTTGGGAGCGTCCGAGCGGTCCCTTCTCTGCTTTGGCCCGTACGCGCCGCATTTGGTGCCAGGTGGCGAAGCGGTGCAGAAGCCGACGGTGTTCGGAGTCCTCGATGGTGTGTCGTTCCGTCAGGCAGCGCTGATAGAGCATGAGTTGCCGGTCGACGCGCGGGAGGACACCGCTGTCCATCAGGAGGTCGCGCAGGTGGGCGACGGTTCGCCAGGGTGTCTGCTGGTGCAGCCCTTCATGGGTGCCATCCTCGTCGCCTCCACCGGCCGCACCGTCCCCGAACTTCACCGCCTTCGCACCGCCGACCTCGACCTCGCACAACGCGTCGTCCACCTCCACACCGGGCCTCACCCCCCCTCGACACCCGCACTGCCGACGTCCTCACCCGCTGGCTCGACACCCGCGCACACATCACCCGGCAATTCCAGGGCAGCGACCCCGGCCACCTGTGGATCCCCACCAAACCGGGCCGCCGCCACGGCGCCCCTGCAGTCAAACCCGACATCAACCGCGCGGACGTCCGCACCCTCCACGCCGCCCACCGCACCCTCGTGTTCCAACTCCTCGGCCGCCCCGTACGACCATGCGCCCTTCTGCCCCGCAACTGAGCACGACGGGGATCACCCATCCGCTGGCTCACGCCGTCGTTTCGGTTCGGTGACGGGGCGGGACCGGCTTGGTGAGGGACCGTACGTTGTATCGACATGAGACCCCGTATCGCCGTGATCGGCAGCGGTCCCGCCGGCCTTACCTTTGCCCGCGTCCTGCACCGTCATGGTCACCCTGTCACCGTCCTCGAACGCGATCCCGCCCGCGACGCCCGTCCCGCGGGCGGCACGCTGGACCTGCACGAGGGGCTGGGCCAGCTGGCGCTGGAGAAGGCGGGGGTGCTGGCGGAGTTCCAGGCACTGTCCCGTCCCGAGGGGCAGGCCATGCGCATCCTGGACGCGGACGGGACCGTCCTGCGCGACTGGCAACCTCGTCCGGGTGACCGGGCCAATCCCGAGATCGACCGCGGGCAACTGCGTGACCTGTTGCTCGGGCCTGTGGACGTTCAGTGGGGGCGGGTCGTGACGGAGGTGGTGCCGGAGAGCCGGGATGGCGTGCTGGTCCATTTCGCGGACGGGCGACAGGAGACGTTCGACCTCGTGATCGGCGCGGACGGTGCCTGGTCCCGGGTCCGCCCGGCGGTCTCGTCCGCGTCGCCGCAGTACACCGGCGTCACCTTGGTCGAGACTTCCCTGGACGACGTCGACACCCGCCACCCCGACCTCGCCCGGCTGGTCGGCGACGGTTCCGTGGCCGTGTACGGCGTGAACCGCGCGCTCGTCGCCCAGCGCAACAGCGGCGGCCACGTCAAGGTGTACGCCCAGTTCCGCGTACCGTTGGACTGGCACACGAACACGGACCGGCTTACGGGCCTGAACCAGCGCGCGGGCCTGGGCCCGGCCGACGTCGAGGCCACGCGATCAAGCCTGCTGGCCCAGTTCGACGGCTGGGCCGCTTCCGTCCTCGACCTCCTCCACCACGGCACGGCTTTCATCCACCGCCCCCTCTATGTCCTTCCCGTGTCCCACACCTGGGCCCACGTCCCCGGGGTGACGCTCCTGGGCGACGCCGCCCACTTGATGCCCCCGTTGGGGGCGGGCGCGAACCTCGCGATGCTGGAAGGCGCCGAACTCGCCGAGTCCATCGCCGCGGCCCCCGGCCCTGGAGATCTGGACGAGGCCGTCCGCGCCTTCGAGGAACGGATGTGGGCACGGGCCGGCAGGTGGGCGAACATCACGATGGCTGGTCTGGAACGCCTCGTGAGCCCGGACCCGTCCGAAGCCCTCGCCCTCTTCGACGAGGTCCAGCCTTCCTGACTGCCACGCGCGAGAGCATGGCCCAGTCCGCCGGTTCCTCGCCCCGGACTATCCCGGCGCGAATGAATGAGTTACTTCTGGTCCCCCAAGCACCCCGCCTGGCACCGATCGTCCGGACCTGCCGAGCGCGGGCCCGACCTGGGGTTGCCTCTGCGGTGAGCGACCTGGCCGAGGCCGGTCCCAAGGACGCCGGTAGCGGCTGCCGGCCGTCGGTGTTTCGGCGGTCACAGCCGGACCATGTACGCACCCGGCGATCGCAGCGGGTGATCACTACAGGTCTCCGATCGCACCCGCTTCCACGAAACTGACGACGCAACGACGGATGTGATCAAGGAACTGCGGCAGGTCGTCGGCGACCTTGTCGAACTCCGCATCAACGCCACCTACTTAGCTCTCGCCGCGCCCCGATCCGTCGGCGTCTGCCGCCGCCGCTTCCCCAGGGCTCGCTACTGCCGGCCTGCGGTTTCGCCGTGGACGGTTCACGCATCCACAGACCCTCGTTCGTGGGCGCTCAGCTTCTTGGCAGGGCAGTCAGGAGACCCGCGGCGAGACGGATGTGGCACTGCACCCGTGGCTGCAGACCCAGGTCGATTCCGACAGCCGCACTGTACGGCGGGGCTGCCCTGCGCCCGCCTCGTGCTTCGTTCGAGTGATGCTCTCGACGGCCCTGACTGAACAAATCCCCAGCATGTGACGTTTCCTCACCGTCATCCGATGCCAGCGTTACGTGCGCTGCCGGCGTGAGCATTTCGGGATCATGCAGTGTGTGGCGTCAGTGGAACGCCCTGTGGCCCCGTTTCACGTACCCGATCACTTCCCGTGAACTGCATGCACGAGGCGCTCACGCCGGATTCGGCCGAAGTGGCCTGGATGCGGACGACGCCGCACGGACGACCACGCGCCGGACTGGTCGACGTTGTGGATGTGTCCGGGTGACCCGTCGACCAGCACGGGTGGATCGCCGACCGACGGCACCCACCGGAGCAAGGGAAAGAAGGAACTGATGCAGGCAGGTCTGCCATTGGCTGCTGTGACCCAGCCAGACCCACACACCTCGGCAGGGCCGCGCGTTCCAGGTGAGCAGGCTGTGGCAGGGACCGCACGACGGGCGGCCAAGGCAGCCGGCAATGCCGGGTTCCCTCCGGGATCCGGCCGCCGAACGGCTCCGCGAGAGCTGCGCTCGGGCCGTGGTCTCTGCACCGGCCGCCCGACCGGAGCGTTGCTGTGATCCCGGCTCAGAGGGCGCGGACTGACAGGGACCTGCGGGCCGTGGTCGTCGGAGCGGGGTTCTCCGGAATCGGCGCCGCCGTCCGGCTTCGCGAGGCAGGGTTTGACGATGTGCTCGTTCTGGAGAAGTCGACGCAACTCGGCGGCACCTGGAGGCAGAACACCTACCCCGGCTGCGCCTGTGATGTGCCCTCGACGCTCTACAGCTACTCCTTCACCCCGGATGCCGCCTGGAGCAGGGTCTTCGCCGGGCAGCGGGAAATCCTTGCTTATCTGCGGGCGACGGCCCAGCGGTACCGGCTTGGTGACATGCTGCGCTGCGGTGTTCAGGTGCTGGGAGCCCGGTGGGATGGGGCGGCCGGCCGCTGGCTGCTGGAGACCACCGACGGGCCCTACAGCGCGGCGGTATTGGTCCTGGCCACCGGCCCCTGGCACGTCCCGCGCCGCCTGGAAGTCCCCGGGATCGAGGACTTCAACGGTCCCGTGTTCCATACCGCCCGGTGGGACCACAGCGTCGACTTGGCCGGGCGGCGGGTGGCCGTGGTGGGGAGCGGCGCCTCCGCCGTCCAGGTCGTCCCGGCCATCGAAGCCCAGGCTGCGGCCGTGGGCCTCTTCCAGCGCACTGCCCAGTGGGTGCTGCCCAAGCCCGATCTGCTGCTACCCGCGGCGTTCAACCGGCTTTTGGACCGCGTACCCGGTGTGCGCGGCGCCCTGCGCGCCGGGCAGTACGCCCTGCAGGAGGGCTTTGGCTACGCCTTCCGCCACCCTCAGGGCGCCCGTCTCCTCGAGGCCGGCGCCCGCGCACATCTGCGGCTCGCGGTCCGCGACCGGCAACTACGCCGGCAACTGACACCGGATTACCGGCTGGGCTGCAAGCGTCTTCTGACGTCCAGCACCTTCTACCGGGCCCTGTCCCAGCCGCACGTCCGCCTGCACCCCACGGCCGTGACCGCCGTACGCGGCAACGAAGTCGTCGGCGCCGACGGCACCACCGTCCACGCCGACGTGCTCATCGAGGCCACGGGCTTCCGCGTCGGGCAGCTGCCGCTGGCCAAGACCCTGTACGGCAGGAACGGCCGGACACTCGACGAAGCATGGGGTGGCGAACCGCAGGCGTACATGGGCACCACCGTGAGCGGCTTCCCCAACCTCTTCCTGCTTCTGGGACCCAATCTGCTCGGCGGCTCCACCTCCGCGATCACCGTCCTGGAAGCCCAGCTGACGTATCTCATTGCCGCCCTGGCCCACCTCGACCAGGGCGGCCACTGTGCCCTGGACGTCCGGTCGGCCGCACAGGCCGCGCACAACACCGCAGTCCAGGACGCGCTCGCGACCACGGTCTACAACGCCGGCGGCTGCACCAGCTACTACTTCACTTCCACCGGGCGGAACACCTTCGCCTGGCCGTGGTCCACCGGGCGGCTCGTGCGCCGACTGAGCCGATTCGACGCCGACGCCTACACCTTTGACGTACCTGCCCGGGCCCTTCCACTGCCCTCTCAGGCAAGGCCGCAGCCTGGAGACCGTACGGGAGCCGCGAACGCAGAGCAGCCATGACATGGTGGCCGATACTGCGGCCCCACCACTGGGAGCTCCACGACCGCTTGCTGCCCGGCAAGGCCCGGTCCCGTCATCGCCCTACCGGATGATGCATCGCCCGCATCACCAGTCTCCGGCCGCGCGGACAGGTGCTTGACCTCGCCGTTTCAGTTGAAGCTGTTGGGTGGCTGAGCGGCGTCGTTTGGGGCGGTGTCGGTCGGTGGGCATGGTGGCGGCCCGGCGCGGTGGTCGGGTTCTCCAAGTTCCCTCGGATCGTGGGAGGTCAGGGGGCGGCCGGTCAGCCGGCGGGGCGGGGTAGCGCGGCCAGGCGATGGAATGCGGCCGTGAGTTCTTGTCTCCAGGGCCAGGTCGCCGAGATCCGCAAGCGAAGGCGGCGGCCGCCACGGGCGATCCGGGCGGCGACGTGCAGGAGGCGGTAGCACGGTTTCTTGGGTTCGGCAGCCGCGAGTTCGCCTTTGGCACCTGGGCGCCCCTTGTCGTGGCTCACCTGGCGGAGCCAGTCGCGAGCCGGCCGACGAGGGCCGACTCGGCGGCGGTGAGCTGCACCAGCTCCTCATTGGCCTCCGCGCGGCCCTCGGCCTGGCCCGTGCCCAGCTCGTCGAACGCCTTCTCCAGCCACCCGCGGTAAGTCGGGTTGTCGTCCACTCCACGTACGCGTCGTACCGCGACTCTGCCAGCCGTGTGCCCGAAGTACCCCTCGATGAGCTGCGTCCCGAACTCCCGCTTCATGAACGAGACCACGAGGTGGCCACCTCACCACGCTCCATCTTCCACGCCAGCGCGATGGCGAACGGTCGGCGAGGTACATGGCGGACAGCGCGGCGTCGACGACGTCCCCGGCCTGCGCGACCTGCTGCGCATCGCGGCGGTCCAGGGCATGGCCGTCATCGTCACCATCGACCACGGCCACGTCGTCGACCGCCACGGAACGAAGACCGACACCACCGTCGATCCCGCGTCCGCCCGACACCGCCTGCCCGGCACCGGCCCGCTCGCCGAACGGGAGATCGTCCTGTCCGGACCGCGCGTGGTGTGGCCCGAGCCCGGCGCGTCCATCGTCGCGCTGTGGGACGCCGACTCCCACTACACCGCCCTCAAGGCACGCTGCCAGCTGACACCCGATAGTGGAACGGACTGCTCACCCCGGTGCCCGACGGTGCGATCGTCGAGACTGGTGCCCGCACCTTCGCCCTGTCCGAGCTGGTGATCGTCGAGAAGTTCCGCGGTACGGGCGTGGCGCATCAGATCCACCACGAGCTATTGCGCGGCCGGCCCGAGGAACGGGTGACGCTCCTCGTCGAGCGCGACCACCCGAAGGTCCGCGGCCTGTACGAGATGTGGGGCTACGAGTGGTTCGACGAGGTGCAGCCCTTCACGGACGCGTCCCTGTACGACGCGATGGTGCTGAACCTGCACTGACCCCGGACATGACGAAGCGCCCCCTGCACGGCACGTGTGGCCCTTCCCCCGTTCGACCCGCCCGGATCACGGCCTGGAGCGGACGTCGATGCGCCTCCCTTCCAAGACATTGCGCGCCGCCGACTCCCCCTGTTTTCACACTCGGAGATGTGTCGTTGGTCCGCCTACGACCCGCTGTGGAAGAAGCCGGACCCCAGATCCCCGACGACGGCGTCGAGTGGGTGCCCACTCACGATGAACGGTCCGCTCCACGGCGCGCTCAGTGCGAAGAGCAGCGCCAGGCTGAGGCCGACCACGCTCCCAACGCCCGTGATGAGCAGCGACGTTCGCAAGCTGCTGCGGAAGGTCAGTGCGCCCGCGTTCACGATCAGGGCCAGTCCGCTGACCACAAGTGTGATGACGTAGAGCGTGGGAACGTCCCGCGAGGCGGCCGCAACACGAGCTCGCCGACTACTGGTGAGGCCGTCCAGGGAAACCAGCAGCTCCGTACTCGCCGGGGATCCCAGCTCGGGCCGGGCCGCCTCGGTGCGCACGCTCCGCTCCAGCTTTGCGATGGCGCGAGCGGTGACCGGATCGTCACCGGACGCCGCTGCCGCGCCCTTCCACTCCCTGGCCCGCGTGGTCTGCAGGTAGTCCCGCAGTGCCATATGGATCGGCTCCGAGTGGACTCGCGGACTTGTCGCCGCCCACGCCAGACGGGATGCCGCGGCCGCCTCGTCGCTCACCAAGCTCTCCGCAGCGCGCAGATAGCCGGCCTCGCTGGCCAGTGAGAGGGCCGCAAAGATCGCGAAGGCAGCGCCGAGTGTGGGCATCAAGGGCATGGCGATCTGCGGTACCCGTTCCTGTTCCCCGGCCGGTACCAACGCCCGGACGCCGACCCGCGCAAGGGCCGCGACCAGCAAAGCGAGCAAGAGCCAGCCCACGACCAGCACCACGGCCGGCAGCGAGGTCAACCAGTCCACCACATCACCTACCACGCGTTCCCGCGAGCGTCACTCGGCGGGCGCCACATGTCCCGCGCGGGCTGGAGCTCCTCGTCGATCACCTGTAGCCAAAGCCGCATGATCACAGGTCGAAGCCCTCCACGCTCGCGACGCCCGGCACGCCACCTCGTTGCTTCGGCCGAACAGCCGAACACATCAGTACGAGCGGCATTGGCGATGGCCGGCCGATGCCACCTGTAGTGCCAGGGGCTGTCCGACGGATCACGGTGTGCGGACAAGACCGTAGAGTGCCCAACCGAACCTCACTGGCTTCGGTCATCCGGGCGAGCAGGAAACGGAGTTGGTCCGGGGTGGCGGGACTGTCGACGAGGCGCATCCGCTCGACCCTCGCGCCCTGTCCGCTCTGCTGCTGGATCGTGCGGCAGTAAAGGCGGTGCCTGAGCTGTCAGGCGCCTGGCGGTCGTCCGCCATGACGAGGCGGATGTCGACCGTACAACCAATCCCGCTCGCCGAAGGTCTCCTACGCGCCCGGACACGGTTCCGGCTCACCGTTCTTGGAGAACCATGCGTATGCGTACCGCCGCGGCCGCCACCGTCGGCACCCTGGCACTGCTCTCGTTCGTGACGCCCGCCGCCCATGCGGACTCGAGCAAGGGCGACACCGTCTTCACCTCCGTGACCTTCAGTAAGACGACCGTCAACGTCGGCGTCAGCGCGGCGCAGAGCCTTACCGTGACGGCCACCGCCAAGGACGGCTCAGGGATCAAGGGCATCTACGGCGGCAAGCTGGTCAGTTCCGACAGTCGGCTCATCTACGCGGACTCCGCCACCTGCACCCGGCCCACGTCGACGACCATGAAGTGCACGTACACGTACACGCTCGAACCCGATCGCACCGACTACTTCGACCTCAAGAACAGCTCGGCGGGCACCTGGCACTTCAATGCCGAGGCCGCCGCCTACGACCAGGACTATTTCACCCTGGACACCGGCGCGCCGTTCAAGGTGAAGCGGTACGCGAAGCTGGCGACCACCCAGGCCACGCCCGAGCCAGTCACCAAGGGCGGCACGCTCACCGTGTCCGGGGCGCTCACCCGGGCCAACTGGGACACCAACGTCTACGCGGGGTACGGCAGCCAGAAGGTGGCCCTTCAGTTCAAGAAGTCCGGATCCTCGACGTACTCCACGGTCAAGAACGTGACCACCGACAGCGGCGGCAAGCTGAAGACGACGGTCACCGCGAGCTACTCGGGGACCTGGCGGTGGAAGTTCGCCGGTACGGGGACGACGAGCGGCGCGACCGCGTCAGGGGACAGCGTCGCCCTGAGCTAGCTCCTTCCCGCTCCAGGTCCTGGTGTCCAACGAAGATCCGCCGGACAGGTGGTCCTGGCTGCCGGTCGAGCGTGGCCCATGCGGCGGCTACCCAGTTCCGCCATCGTTCTGGACCACCCAGCTGCGGGTCAGAGAGCCATCTGTGGGCCAGTGAGTACGCGGAGCACATGCCTCCGTCAACTCCAGCAGGTCAGGGCGGCGCAGCCGGCTCAAAACGGCGACGCTCTTGAAAACCGTCGTCGCAGCGATGTGGCCGTGGGTTCAAATCTCACACCCACCGCAGATGAACGGCCCCCGACCAAGTAACTCGGTCGGGGGCCGTTCTCATGTGCGCTGTCCGTCAACCACCGTGGTTCCCCGTCAGCTACCGGTCGATCGGGCACGGTAGGGGCATGACTTGGGTCTAGCCTCGTGTCAGCAGGACCACGGCCGCCCCCGTTCCGATCAGACCTGCCACGGCAAGCGCTGTGGCTATCAGCCGCGGGCCACCAAAGTCCTGCACACGGGCCTACTCCGCGGGTCTCCCCTGGAGCCCGGACGCGATCACTTCGCGAAACCAGCTGAACCCCTTCTTCGAGGCGAGCGCCGATCCCACGGCCAGCGCACCCACCCCTCAGACCAAGCAGGGACACCTGACCGCCGTGGGTGGCCTGCCCGCTGAGCTGCAACATGACGCGCATCGCGGCGGGTTGGCCCTGAGCGCGTCAACGGGAGTTGCCTGCGACGTCATCCCTATCAGGTCGATACGGGGAGCCATCGACATCGGTCAACCCGTCCTCGGCCTGGGCTGGCTGGTCGCTGATGTTTCGGCGTCGACCGCTGCCGTTCGTCAGTGTTGGTGTCAGGTACTGATGTCAAGGAATCCGACGCACTCGCTGCCTTGCGCCTAAGCATTGAGACCCACAGCACGCGTCCGAATACGATGATCCACAGGCCAGACAGAACGATCACGCCAACCGTACGGCGGGAATTCTCGCCTTCACCGAGAAGCCGCGCCCAGGAGCGGGCCCATGCCGGGCAGCGATTCGATGATGTGGGCTTGCGGGTGGTACGGAAGACGTCGCGGATCTGCCGGTAGAGCTGCTTGAGCCGGTCGTCCAGGGCCAGGAGAGATCCGCGGTCATGCGCGCTGCGGTGTCCTGGCCGGGCAGCGTGATGCGTTGGGCGTGCGCGGCGCTAAGGGCGGTGGCGGCCACCGTGGCTGGCTGGCTGGCGCACGCCGCGGGCCGCGAGCCAGCGGGTCACGCGGGCTTGGCCGCAGCGGCGCTAGGCGGCGGGGGTCTGATAGCCGCTGAGTAGGACGAGGGCGCCCTTGTAGTCGGCGTGGTCGAAGTTGTCGGCCGCGGCGAGGCGACTCGGGGCCTCGGCCGGGGCGCGAACGCTGTCGGTGTATTCCGCCAAGTAGGGGGTGAGACCGCCGACCGGCGGTCCGGAGACGGAGGTCCCATGACAACGGGCCTGGACGACGAGGAGCTGCTGGGCCGTACGGCACGCGACCCGGCCTCCTTCGAGCCGTTGGTGGAACGCCATTCGGCAGCCCTGCACGGCTACTTCGCGCGCCGCGCGCCCGGAGCCGTCGACGATCTGCTCGCCGAGCTGTGGCTCCAGGCGTACGCGACGCGACGCGGGTTCGACCCGGCCCGCGGGTCCGTACGGGCCTGGCTGTTCGGCGTGGCCAGGAACGTGCTCTCCGCTCACTGGCGGCGGGTCGCGGCGGCCCGCGCGGACATCCCGCGCGCCATCGTCGACGACGACCCCTGGGAGGCCGTGGACAACCGGCTCGTCGCCGCAGCCGTGGCCCCCAGGCTGCGCGAGCTTCTCGCTCAGCTCCCCTCCGACGAACGGGAGTTACTGCTCCTGGTCGCCTGGGAGCAGCTGACGCCCAGCGAGGCCGCCGCCGTGGTCGGCGTACCCGCCGCGACGGCCCGCACCCGTCTGCACCGCGTCCGCAACCGTATGCGCTCGGGCGCCCCCTTCGACCTGACCGGAGACCCGAAATGACCGACATGACCGAACGTGATGGCCTTCTCGACTTCCCCGGCGCCGACGAACTGATTGCGGCCGGAACCGTGGCGCCGCCCTCGAACGCCAACATCATGGCCGTACGCGACATCGTGGCGCTCCTCGCACAACGCGAGACCGAACAGACACCCACCGCCACCGCGCACGACAGCGTGGTACCCCTCGCCACGGCCCGACGAGGCGGCCCGGCGGCATCCCTCGCACCCCCGGAGGACCTGCCCGAGGACCCGCTGGTCGTCCTCGGCCCCGACGGGCCGGGCACGGCGCCGCGACACCGCCGCCTCTCGCGTCGTGGACGCTTCTTGGTCGCGGCCGCGGCGGTGGCCGCCATCGCCGTGGGCGCGGCCGTCCACCCGGTGCTGGACGTGACCGGCAAACCGCCGTCGACGGCCTCGGCGGCCTCGGCGTTCCTGAACGACATGGCGAAGGTCTCGACCGAGGCACCAGCGACCCACGGAAAATACTGGATGGTCCATTACTGGGCGAAGGACGGCCGGAGGACGTCGACGGTGACCGTGTACAGCGACCGGGCGGGCGCCACCTGGATTCGGAAGCCGAACGGCGAGGTGACCAGGTCCGGCCACAACATCGCCGATTGGAACGTGGGCGACCGGCGCCTGCCCTGGACCGAATTCGACCAGCTGCCCACCGAACCGGAGAAGCTGAAGGCCCGCTTCTCCAAGAACGCCGAGGCACGGTTCGAGCAGATCATGTCGTTGCTGGCGGAGTCACCCGCGAGCCCTGACGTGCGCTCCGCGCTCTTTCAGATCGTCGCGCAGACTCCGGGGGTGACCATGACCCCCAAGGTCAAGGACAGCCGGGGCCGTCCGGGCACTGAGATCGTCCTCCGCGGCACCAGGCGGGTGGACAAGCAGGGCGCCAAGCCCGTTACCTTCCAGTACTCCCTCCGCTACGTCATCGACCCGGATACAAGCCGCGTTCTGGAAAGCGGCAGCGCCGGCGCCAACCCGGTGGTCCGCACGACCTACCTCGAAGTCGGCTGGACGAACCACATCAGCTGACCCGGCGAAGGCGGCGGCCCCGGGGATCGGGCGCCGCCGCCTTCGTGCGCGCGGGTGGCGTGCGCAGGGTCCGCAGGGTCATGCCGGGTTTGAGGATGCCTGCTGGTATCCAGTCGTGTTGGGAGGGCGTGGGCGCTGCTGAGCGCCATCCATACGGCAGCGCCAGCGCCTCATCCGGCCGCCGCTCAGCGACTGCCCCGCCCTGCAGCAGTGCCACGCCGTGCTCTGCACTGCCTGCTCGACTACAGCAGCACCGCTGCCGCCGAAGTCATGGGAGGAGGCAACGGAGAAAGTCCGCTACCTGGTCTGCTCGGCATCGTCTCAATCGAACACCGCTGCCTGCCGGTTGCGTCTGTCGCGTTGGCCCTTCCACGCTGGCGCGCCAGAGCGGGTGTGGTTGCCACAGCTGTTCAGCTGGTGACGTCCTTGGCCTGGGGCACGGCCTGCACGGGCTCCGAGTCGGCCGCAGCGCTGTAGAAGACGGACGAGCCCTGCCTGGTGCGCTGAGCACGGCTCTTGGCGACCAGCCCTTCCAGGGTGGTGCGCACGACGGTGGTCTTGACCCCACGGTCGGGGTGAGCCTCCGCGAGCGCGGAAGAGATCTCCGCAGCGGAGCGCGGCTCGCTCTGCTGCTCGAGGTGGCTGCGGATGAGGTCGACGAGGGTCGGCCGGGCTGGCGCCCTGGCGGTCTTCGGGGCCAAGGCCTTGGCAGCGGACTTCTTGGAGCCCGTTTTCTTCGCCGTGGCGGCGGCTCCGGTCTTCCTGGGCTTGCTCGTCTTGGGCTCAGCGGAAGCCTGCTGAGGCACGGACGGCATAGCCACGGTGTCTGCTTCGGCGGGCCCTCCGGCCGGTTGAGTGCTCCCGTTGCCCAGCGCCTGCTGGATGTTCACCAGCACGGTGTGGTCATGGTGCAGGGCACGCAACTGCTCTTGCAGTGCCTCGATCTCCGCACCGATGCGTTCCTGCTCCTTGGCGTTGCGCTCAAGGTCGCCGGTCACCTGGGCCATGTACTGCGACGTCAGTTCTGTGGTCGGAGCCTGGCTTTCAGACATGACGCTGGCCTTTCTTCAGGGCCGGCCACCGAGGTGATAAGAGGTGCCACGGCCGCGAGGGTATGGGGAAGTCTGTCGCGTTCGTGATGTCGGGATCACCATGCAGCCCGCAACGGCTGCGACCTCAACAGCTTAGAGGCAGTACGGGCGAGTGGAACCGGCTGTTCATGCCGGGTAATGCCTTCCTCTCGCTGTCAGGGTGAGGAGCCTGCGGGTATCGCAGCGCCCGGCGCAGTGATTTCCAAAGGATGACGTCAAGCCGTGCGGGCTCCTGCCTCTCGATCCGAGAGGAACTCGTCAAGCAGTTCGAAGAGCACCCTGATGACATGCTGCTCCTGGTCCGGAGGGAGCTCCCAGTGGTCCCATCCGTCAGGCAGAGCGAGGTGGCGGACCTGCCCATGCCATCCGTGATTGCAGTCGCGGCCGCGTCGAGCCACCAGCCACTCGCGCCAGCCATCCAGGCCTGGTCCTCCATGGCGCCAGGAATGATGGTTGTACCCGTCCAAGTACGCTTCCAGGCCGGTGAGCGTGGTCCGACCGATGAACATCCCGGGCCGCTTCGCCACGTTGGCCCAGTACTCGCGCTCGCTCATACCTGTGAGATCCACCCGTTCATCATCCCGTGCCGAAGCAGCCATCGGTGATCTTGAACGAAAGGCGGCTAGTGCTTCTCTCTTGGATCAGCGTGCGGACCACATCACCCGTCTGACCGCCCACGTCGCCGACCACTTACGCGGCGGTGGGGGGAGCAGGCAGGGCAGGCGGCCGGTCAGCCGCGGGGGCCGCTCCCGTCGTGGTAGCCGAGTTCGAGGTAGCGGGTGCGGGTGCTCCAGGAGCCGAGGTCGGGCGTGTTGGCCAGGACGTCGTGCCAGGGCTGGGCGCCGGGAGCGGCTGCCTCGCCGGGAGCCGCCTTACCGGAAGGGTCCCCCTCGTCGTGCGCGGGCAGCGGATAGCCGGGGCGCCCGGCCCAGAGCCGCACTCCCGACCGCGCCTCGGACTCGCGGACCGGCTCCCACAAGCCCGCCGAGAACATGCCGGCGAGCTGGTGCAGGGCGATGAAGCTGACCACGCCGTCCTCGGGGTCCGTGCGGTCCGGGCGCTCGGTGAGGGCGTGCCACGGGATGTACATGTTCGGTAGCCGCACCGCGGGCTGGAAGCGGTACACGAGCCGCTCCAGCCTGATCGAGCCGATGCGCGGCAGCTGTACCCGGGTGAGCGGGACGACCTCGCGCTCGCCGCCGGTCCAGGTCAGCCTCTCATTGCGGCCCGCGTAGCCGGGCTCGGTGAAGACCGTGACATGGAGGCGTTCCCTGCGATCAGGCCGGCGGTTGTGCAGCAGGCCCGCGCCGGCGACGGCGCCGCCCACGGAGGCCAGGCCCGCCAGGAAGATTCTGGTCTTGCGCTTCATCGGGATGCGGCACCTCGCTTCTCACGGGACAGGCGCCTCCATCATGTGCCACCGACGGCCCGTTGATCTACCGTCAGGCCCGGTGCCGAGGAGGACCTCCATGGGACCCCGCATCCCGCCCCCCCCGGCGTCGCTGCCCGGCCCAACTCAGCCAGCCGGTACGGACGTTCACCACGCAGGAGGACGTACGCGCCGGGACGCGGCACCACCCGACAACAACGCGAAGAGCTCAGTAGCGAGGGACCTGCGGGTAAGCGAGCGGTCGGTGGAACGCTGGCGACGTCCTGGCGGGAAGGCGGAACGGATGCCCTCGCCACGGGGCCGCCGAAACTGCCCAAGCTGTCCGACGGCCAGCTCGCCGAGTTGGAGAAGGAATTGGCCCTCGGCCCTGCCGAGCACGGCTGGGAGGACCAGCGGTGGACCCTGGCCCGGATCAGAGCGCTGATCGACTGGAAGTTCGGGACCGACTGCTCGATGGCGGCGGTATGGCTGCTGCTGCTGCACCGCCGCGGCTGGTCCTGGCAGTCTCCCGCCCGCCGGGCCATGGAACGCGACGAGGGCGCGGTGGGCTTGTGGACGAAGGACGTGTGGCCGCAGGCGGAATGACTGCGGCGGCGCTGGGGGCCTTTGTCGTCTTCGACGATGAGGCCGGGTTCTCGATGACTGCGCCACGAGCCCGCACCTGGGGCCGGCGTGGGCAGACGCCCGTGGTGCGGGTGCGGGGCCGGTCCTGGCGCCGTTGGTCGATCGCCGCCATGTGCTGTTACCGGCCGGGCGAAGCGTCCCGGCTGATCTACCGGCCGCGCCGACACCGCAAGCACAAGGGCAAAGGACGCGACAGCTTCGCCTGGACTGATTACCGCGACCTGTCGTCCGCGCCCACATCCAGCTCGGCGCCCCCATCGTCCTTGTCTGGGATCAATCTCAACACCCACCGGGCCGCCCGGATGCGTGAATACGCGGCCGCACACGACTGGCTCCTATCGTGCAACTGCCCTCATACGCACCGGACTCAGCCTCACTCAGCACCCGACAACAATCCGACGAGCTCAGTAGCCGGACCACGGCAGAACTTCACTCAACAGAGCGAAGATCACCAACAGCATCCGAAAGTGCGGACAGAACCTTGAATTTGGCTCTGTCCGCATTTCCGTGAATTCCTGGGTCGGTGACGGGAACGGGCCGCGAGAGCCGAGCAGCCACTCCGTCGACTCACCTGGGGAGCCGTGGCCGAGACAGTCGTTCTGCAGCGGCCCGGACCCGCTCGGTGAGGCTTAGAGGAGAGAGCCCTGCTTGGAGCTGGTGCAGGTACGCCATTGGAGAAGTGCCCAGTGCTTGCTCTCGCAGTTGCCGGTGACTCAATGCCGTGGCACAGGCGCCGATGGCGAATCCGCCGAGGCCGATCGCCGCAGACTGCGCGACGGACGGTTGCATCGCCAGTACGGCCAGGGCGCTCGTCATCACCGGTGGTGCGGCGGCCTGTACGTTGATCGCCCCCCAGAACGTCAGCATTCGCTGACCACGCATTGCGCGGTGGAGATCTTGCAGAGCAGGCCGGATCCGCGTGTAGAAACGTATCCTCAAGTGGTCGAGCAGAACCTCCCGGTCCGTGATATCGCCCAGCTCGCCGCCTCCCACCCGCACCTGAACTGTGCACCGATGCGCGGCAATGCCAACCGCCGCCTGGACAAACTCGCCGCGGGTGACGCCGATGCCCTCCTCCTGGCCGTCTCCGGCCTCCAGCGCATCGACCGCACCGATGTGATCACCGAGATCCTGCCGACCGAGGTGATGATGCCGCCGACCGGCGCCGGGATCCTCGCCCTTCAGTGCCGCGAGAACGACACTGACCTGATCGACACGGTCAGCGGCCTCGGCCACCCCGACACCTATCGCGAAGCCACCGCCGAGCGCATGTTCCTTCACGTCCTCCAAGGCCACTGCAACTCACCGATTGCCGGATACGCCAAGGCCGAACGCCACGGTGAACTGCCCCTGCGCGCATGCGTGTTCACCCCTGACGGCAAGACCGTCCTCAACGCCCACGAATGGGCGGGCCCCCTCGACCCGGCCACCCTGGGCACCTCGGTCGCCGTCGCACTGCTCCGCCAGGGCGCACGCACCCTGATCGACTCCATCGCACACTGACACGACCCAACCCGTCGCGACCCTGCCCCACGGGAAGAGGACCTTCGCCGTGGTGGGCGACCAGGTGAAGCAGCGGCTTGCAGCACGCGAACACGCCCGGGTACGGCCACCGTCACTCTCGCTGGTCGGTGAGGTCCAGGACCCGGCCCCGCCAGCCGTCCGCGCAGGCACGAAAAGGGGGCCCGTCACCGACGGGCACCTTCTTCTGTGCCGGCGTCCGTAGGCGACAGCCCTCAGGACAGAGCGGATGGCTTCCGGGGAGGGGGGAGGGCTCGCAGAAGCTCCCACAGCGGGCGGTTGCCTGCGGCCCAGGTGCCGAGCACACGACGATCCACCACATGCAGTCGCTGCTGCTTGGCGAAGGCCACAGCCGGCGCGGTGACACGGCCGTTGGTCACGATCACCGCCACGTCCGCCCCGTGCACCTGGCGTGCGGTGCCGCTGAGCACCTGCAGATCCGGGGTTCCCACGGCCGAGCCACGATCCCCGTTGCCGCGGTGCTTGCACTGGATCACCCAGCGCCGCCCGAACGGATCGGTGGCCTTCACGTCCGCGCCGAGGTCGCCGCCACCTCCGACCCGGGCAGCATCCGGGCATCCGTCACGTCGCATCAGTTCCCGGATCGCCTGCTCGAACTGCGTGTGGTGCAGCGCGTCCAGCTGCGACAGGGCGAACCGCAAGCCCGCGGCCAGCTGGGCTCCCCGTCGACCGGGGCCAGGGCCTGCGTGACGTCGGTGACGTTGGCCCCACGACCTTGGTGTGGCCACCACGGCGGCCGATCTCTACCGTGCCGGCCTCTTTCCCGTCCTGGTTGGTGTTCAGCGGTGGCAATCCCACCACTGAGCACGCCCGCGTCGGCCCTCGTGCCTCCTGGCGCTCGGCGACCCAGCCGCCGGACGGGCGAGACCACCCGGATACCCGCCAGCACGCCGTAGCGCAGCCAGCCCCACCTCCACCGCCTGCCCACGGTGCCCGCGGCTGTGCCCACCGCCGCGCGCTCCCTGACCATCGTCGGCCCGCCGACCGGACACACCCAGCTCCTCTGACGCCAAGCGCTCCCCACTCATCCGGGCCACCGGGCGCGCGGATACCGCGACCGGGCGGCAGGGTAGTGGTGCCGTCGTCGGAGAGCACCGATCGGCATCGCCGTCCGGACCGCGGTGTCGTCCGAGTTCCCCGTCGCGGACGAGGGGCCCTTGAGAGCATTCATCAGGAGGTTTCGTGCACGACAAGCCGCTCCTCAAGAGCGTCGGTGAACTGCTGCGCCGGCGGCACGGCTCCTCACGCCCCACCCACCAGGCAGGGCCGGACGGGTTCGCCCTGGACAGCTTGAAGGTCAGCGGGTTCACCGCCGGTACGCTCAGCCCCGAGGACGAGGCGAGGCTCGCCGACGAAGTGGCCCAGCTCCTTCCCCACCACTGGGATCTCCCCACCAAGTCGGTGGAGGCGCTGACCCCGCTCATCGACCACCTCGGTGGCCAGCGGGAGCTGATGGCCTGGCTGGACCGCCACCCCGGGCGGCCACGGCTGATCGCGCGGATCTACGTCCTCCTGGGCCATCTCGACCGGTACAGCGACGACCCCGCGGTACTTGCCGCTGTGCGGCACGCCAGAGCTCAGGACCCGTACCCCACCGGCCTGCGCGGCTACCTGACGCCGGAGACCAACGATGAAACCCTGGGCGGTCTCGCCTTCCGGATCGAGGAACTCCTCGGCGACAACCGCGAAGAAGAGGCCACCACACTAGCCCTGACGACCGCCGACTGGCTGCGCCGTGCGGCGCGGAACGCCGACACCCCGAACTCCGACGTCCGCGAGATGGGCGAACTCATGGACCATATGCACCAGGACATCAGCGAGGCCGTCCCGCGCTCCTGACTCGGTAGCGTGACAGGGAGCGAGCGAGGCCTCGAGGATTGTCACTGGCCGAAGGGTTCCTGGTAGGGCTCGGCGAGCCGTTGTGCAAGATCTTCCAGCGATTCCTGTGCCCACTGGCGCAGGCCGTCAGCAGCAGTTCACACACGCGCTTGACGTTGCAACCGTCTCGCTTCTCCGTCTCGCGCCTTCGCGGATCTTCATCTGTCGAGGGCGGTGAGGGCTTGGGTGATGAGTCCGCGTGCGCCGGCGCCGTACACCGCAGCCTGTGACAGCCCCCGGAAGGCGCGGAGGTAGAGACCAACCTGTCCCGGCTGGGTGAGCGTCGCGGCAGCGTCGAGCGAGTCCGCGTGCACGCTTTGGTCGTCGAAGACGGTGAAGGTCGCCATCGGCCAGACGGTGCGCTCGACCGTGAAGGGGATCACGCCCAGGGAGATGGGCGACAGCGCCATCTCGGAAAGCAGATGGCCGAGTTGGGCGGCCATCGTGCCGGTGTCGCCGATCCGGTAACGGCGCGGGTGCCCGGGGGGTGCCTCTATGTCTTTCGTCAAGCGAGCCGCGGGGTTCTGGCTTCGTAGAAGGTGCCGTCGCGGAGCATCGCGAACAGCACGCTGATGCGGTGGCGGGCCAGGCGGAGAAGAGCCTGCGTGTGGGTCTTTCCGCGGGTCCGGCACTTGTCGTAGTAGGTGCGGGAGGCGGGATCGTGCAGGGCGGCGAACGCGGACAGGAACATCGCTCGCTTGAGCTGCCGGTTGCCGCCTCTGGGCGCGTGTTCGCCGTGGATCGAGGTTCCCGAAGACTTCGTAGTCGGGGCGAGGCCGGCGTAGGAGGCCAGGTGGGCGGCGGTAGGGAAGCTGGTGCCGTCGCCGACGGTGGCCAGCAAGGTGGCGGCAGTCCTGACCGCGACCCCCGGCATCGAGGTCAGGACTGCGGAAAGAGGGTGAGCCTCCAGCAACTGCCCGATCTGCGCTTCCAGGGCTCGTCGCTGTTCGTGAACGGCCGCGAGCGAGCGGGCCAGGGACGGGATCACGACGTCGAGAGTGCCGGTTCCCGGGACCACGACAGTTTGTTCGTCGAGCGCGTCGAAGACCTCGTCGATCAACCGCTGGGCCATGCGCGGGGCCTTGGGCCGGATCACCTCAACCAGCTTGCGGCGTCCGGCTATGCGCAGAGCTTGCGGGGATCCGTAGCGTTCCAGAAGCCAGGTCACGGCCTGATGGTCCAGGCGCGGCCCGAGAACGCGCTCCAGGCTGGGGTGGAACTGGGTGAGCAGGCCGCGTATCCGGTTGGAGGTGCGGGTGGCCTCGGCCGCCAGGTCCTGGTCGAAGCCCACCAGCACGGTCAGTTCGGCGGTGATCTCGTCGGTCAGCTCCAGCGAGCGCAGGGTGTGCGGCAAGGTCCGGGCTGCGTCCGCGATCACCGCGGCGTCCTTCGCGTCGGTCTTCGCCTCGCCGGGATACAGATCGGCGATCCGCCGCATCGTGAGTCCGGGCAGGTAGGCGACCTTGCAGCCGGCGTCCCGGGCGACCGTCAGGGGCAGGGCGCCGATCGAGGCGGGCTGGTCCACGATCACCAGCACGGTGCCGAACTTCGCGGCCAACTTGTCGAAGACGGCCCGAAGCTTCGGCTCGCTGTTGGGCAGCTGTTTGTCGAAGACCTTCTTGCCGGCCGGGGTGAGGCCGTGCCCGTGGTGGACGCTCTTGCCGACGTCCAGGCCGAGGAAGACGCCCACGTCGTCGATGTCGTACAACCCATCCTCCCGAGCGGGGTTCGTGTGGTGCTGGCCAGGGCGTTGGCGTCGTATGCGCGCATCCACGTTATGCAGACCTGCCGCCCGCGGGATGCCGGGCATTGCGCCAGGCCAGGCGGTGGTCAGACCTCTCATCAGCGTCTCCAACGGCGCCTCTCGGGCCCGGTGACACCACCCCCCAGGTCATCCGTTCGACAGGGGGGAACAGTCATGCCGGGCCCGGAGGCCAGCGGCCCTCTTGCAGGACCGCGAAGAAGATAACGGGGGCAGCGCGCTGCGCTGCCCCCCGGGCTCGGTGCCGTCTAGGAGCTGGCCGGGGTGATTTCCGGCCCAACGCCGTCAGCCGGCCGACGGCACGTGCCGCGGGCGGCCGCTGTGCACGTCGGGCAGGGCCAGCAGCCCGAAGGCGCGGTGGGCCGCACCCGTCCCACGCCGGACGACGGCCAGGGCGATGAGGGCCGCCGCGGCGGGCACGCCGAGCCACCAGTCCAGCAGATGGATCAGAACACTTGAGGCTACGGCGCTGCCGAGCGCCACTGCGAAGACGGCACCCAGCACCGCGAGCACGATGCGGACGTGCCCGGGTGCCGCACCGCTGCCCGGCTCACGCTCGCCCGCCCGGAGCCAGGAGACCATCGCTGCCAGCATCACGGGTACGAGGACAGCTCCCATCCCGTACAGCGTCAGCGCGACCGGCGAAGACAGCCAGTCACCGACGCGCGACAGGACCTGTCCGAAGCCCGGGTGCTCCGGCCAGGCCGCGAAGGTCTTCCGGTCGGCCGAGAAGAACCGCTGGTACCCGCGCCCGTCCCAGCCGTGGACCAGGATGAAGAACATCCCGAGGTAGCCCACTCCGGCCTGGAGGAAAGCCGCGTACGCGCGGCCGGCCGCGATCAGCCGCGCAGCTACCCAGTATCCGAGCAGGCCCTGGCTCACGTTGGTTGCGGCGAACAGGGCGACCAGCCAGGCGGGCAGCGCTTCGTGCCCACGCG
The DNA here is from genome assembly GCF_041053055.1 of Streptomyces sp. R41. NCBI lineage: Bacteria > Bacillati > Actinomycetota > Actinomycetes > Kitasatosporales > Streptomycetaceae > Streptomyces > Streptomyces sp. R41. Next base: position 865,423 of record NZ_CP163443.1, on the reverse strand, counting down.
CCACCTGCATCGTCTCCCAGTCTGGGAAGCCCCAGAGCAGCCATACGCCGCTGGGCGCGAACAGCACCGAGCAGTACAGGACGGTGCCCATCAGGTATGGGTCCGACCACCGAAGGACGCGGCGGCGGGGTGAACCGGGCCTGCTGGCGAGCCGGTACGCGGCGGCGGTCGCGAAGCTTGCGCCGATGCCGTACGACCAGAAGACGTCGACCTGGACCATCGTGCTCTCCTTTCCGGAATGACACGTCATTCCGCTTCGAAGGCAGAAAAAATGAACGGTCCTTGCGGGCCTGCGGCTCAGGAGGAGCCGAGGCCGTCGAACATGAGGGTTTCCACCGTGTGGATCCACGGCTGACGCATGCCGGCCGGGTCCTGCACGTGCAGCAGGCGTACGGCTCCGGTCACGATCATCCCGTTCACCGCGAGCCCGACCACATGGGCGTCCAGATCGCGACGCAGAAAGCCACGGTCCTGGCCGTTGCGGATGAACGCGGCGGTGTACGCGGCTGCCGCCTCCATGGCCTGGCCCGCGAGGTCGGGTTCGGCGCGGTCGATGGCTATCGCGTCGTAGAACAGAATGCGGCCCAACTCCGGTTCCGCCACGACGAGCTCGAACAACTTGTGGCCGATCCGCCTGACCTGCTCTCGGTACTGCGACAGGGTCTCCGAGGAGCCGGGGTCTTCGTCGGACAGCGCGTCCGTTATCCGGCCGAGCGCCTGCGACACCACGCTCCGCGCGATGTCCTCCTTGTTCTTGAAGTAACGGTAGAACGTGCCGTGTCCGGCGCCGAGCTCCCGCGCGATGTCGGAGATACCGGTCGCGTGGTAGCCGCGTTCGGCGAATACCTTTCCCGCGGCGCGCAGGATCGCGTCCCGCTTGTCGACCGCACCTTCGGGCATGGAGTTCCCCTCACGTCAGCGGAACGCGGAATGACGTGTCATTCTCGAACTGGCCATCGGCCACCGTCAATAGACCCGACTCCGTCCGCTGCGTCGAGGACGAGATCAGCATGCCTGGGACAACGATCCGTACCGTCTGCGTCAGGTACAGCCATCTGCGCCGTTTTCGATGCCCACATGGCGCGGGTCAACGGCCGCTTCCTGTGCTGCGCGTCATGACGCGCGTGCTGTACGCGTGGCAGGTGCAGCCGCAGCGACGCTGCAGCAGGATGCCGGTGGAGTGGGGCAGGGGCACATCTTTGCGCTGTGCCGGGATGGCCGGGGAGCCGTCGAGGGGCTGGCAACGGGCGAGGAGTTGGCGGTGGACCGCGGTTGTGGTGCTGACGCGCGGGGTGTGGCCCTGGCCGCGCCGTACGGTCACGCCGTGGTCGAGCGCGGTCTGCTCGGTGTCGTCCGGCTCGGCCGCGTGGAGGAAGTCGGCCACCTTGCCTGGCATGTCGAGGGTGACTGGCAGCTCCGGGACCGGGTTGTCCTCGTGGCCGACCGCGGCGCGCTCAGGAATGAGGTCGACCAGGCTCGGGACGGACTGAGGGACGCTGCGAGCACGAGGAATTGATGGGCACGGTCAGCAGCCCAATGAGCCGACCCGGACGGTCCCCCTCACGAACGGGCGTGCGTCAGGGCTGAATGTTTTCCAGGTCCTCGAGGAGGCCGGAGTGCGTCGGCTGCCACCCGAGGGCATCGCGGGTGTGGGCGCTGGACGCCGGCTGGTCCATGGCGAAGATCGGGCCGAACGGGCCGAAGTTTTCCTGCGGAACCCCCTCGACCGGCAGGCCCAGTCTCCGGCCGATGACTGTCGCGATGTCCCGCACCGCGTCGCCCTCGTCGCCGACGGCGTGCCAGGACGTCCCGGCCGGTGCCGACTCAAGAGCCAGACGGAACAGGACCGCTGCATCGAGCGCGTGCACGGCCGGCCAGCGCTGGGTGCCGTCGCCCGGGTAGCCGGCCACCCCGGTGCGGCGCGCTTGATCGGTCAACAGGCCGGCGAATCCGCCCTCGCCCTCATTGTGGACCGTGCGCGGCATGCGGACAGCCGTGCTGCGCACACCGCGCGAGGCCAGATCCAGCAGCGCATTGACCGAACGGCCCCGACCGCCCACCGGTCCGTCGGTCGGCAGCGGATCGGCCTCGGTGGAGGCGCGCCCCGGCACCCAGGGCGTACCCGAGACCGTGACGATCGGGCGGTCGCTTCCCATGAGTTCCTGTCCCAGCGCGGCGAGAGCGACGCTCTCCTCGGCGATGGCCTGCGCGAGCGCATCCGGACTGCTGTAGTCGCGTCCGAACGCCAGACTGATCACGCCGTCGGACTGCGCTGCGCCGGACCGCAGGACGTCGAGGTCCGCCAGATCTCCTGGCAGCACCTTGGCACCAGCGCTCTCGAGGGCCTGCGCGGAGCCGTCCGAGCGAGCCAGTGCGAGAACGGTGTGGCCGTTGCCGAGCAGTTCGGCGACGACGGCGGAGCCGATGGTGCCGGTACCGCCGGTGATGAAGACGTGCATGAGCTCTCCCTGAAAGTGATGGGACTGTTGTCCCATCACTGACCTTACACGGTGACGGGACAGGTGTCCCATCACCTACTCTTGTCTCATGGCTAGATGGCAACCAGGGGCGACCCAGCGACTCGTCGTTGCGGCCGTGGACCTGTTCACGGAGCAGGGGTACGACGCCACCACGGTGACGCAGATCGCCGAGCGCGCCGGCGTCACCAAGAGCACCTTTTTCCGACACTTCTCCGACAAGCGCGAGCTACTGGTCGCCGGCCAGGAGACGCTCAGCAGGCTGCTCGCGGACGGCATCACCGAGGCACCTGCGAGCGCCAGCCCGCTCCAGGCGGTGGCGGCCGGTCTCGAGCGCGCATCGAGCGCCATGGGGCCAACGAACCGCGAACTCGGCCCCCGCCTCAAAGCAGCCGTGGCAGCCAGCACCGAACTTCAAGAGCGCGACGCCCTCAAGAGCGTCGGTCTCGCAGCCGCCATGACAGCCGCGCTCATCGCCCGCGGTGTCCCCGACCCGACTGCGCATCTCGCGGGCGAGCTGGGAGTCCTCGCGTTCAAGCAGGGCTACGCCCAGTGGTCCGAAAGCGATCGTGATGACGCGGAAGGGCTCGCGCCACATGCACTGGCAGCCTTGGAAGACCTGCGTGCGGCAACTGCGTCGCTGGGCTGATCGATGCCGCTTGGCTGTCGCAGGCCGGGCTCTGTCGGCGCCGTGGCTGTGCCCGTCGATCACCGAGGTCGACGCCGTGCGCAGGTGGCTGACGTGGGCGTGGGTCGGGACGGAAGACTGCTTGTAGCCGCTCCGCCTGCCGGTTCAGCCCCTCGGTGAGCCGGGCCGGGGGCATCTTTCGGTCGACCGGCACCCAGTAGGCGCGGCTGTTACCGACCCAGCCGATGTGCAGAAGCTGTCCCTGACCTGCGCTGCAGCCCCCTCAGCTTGGCATTCGTCGGCCGGTGTGGTCCGGGGGCGGCCGTTCACCGGTGGGCGCGGAGGAACTCGGTGATGTCCCGGGCCAGGAGCGCGGGTTCCTCGTGGGCGGCGAAGTGCCCGCCGCGCGGCATGCGGGTATACCGGGTGACGTTGTAGACGCGCTCGGCCCAGCTGCGGGGCGGCTGGGTGAGGTCGGCGGGGAACAGGGCGACGGCGGTGGGCACGGTCACCCGTTCCACCCGGCGCGTCAGGCCCTGGGCGTACTCGTAGTAGGGCCGGAACGAGGTGGAGATGGTCCCGGTGAACCAGTACAGCGAGGCCTGGGTGAGGAGGAAGTCGTCGCTGAACCGGGACGGGAGCCGGCCCGCGCAGTCGCTCCACGCGCGGTACTTCTCCACCATCCAGGCCAGCAGCCCGGCCGGCGAGTCGGTCAGCCCGTAGGCCAGGGTCAGCGGCCGGGTGCTCTGCTGGTGCTGGTACCCGCCCTCCGCGGCGGACCAGGCGGCGACCGAGTCGAGGTACGCCTGCTCCTCGGGGGTGACGGAAGCGGCGTCATAACGGACCGGGCTCGCGACCGCCATCAGATGGATGCCCACCACGGCGTCGGGATGGGCCTCCGCGAGGCGGGAGGTGATCCCGGCCCCCAGGTCGCCGCCGTGCGCGGCGTAGCGGTCGAAGCCGAGTTCGTCCCGCATGAGCTGGTGCCAGATCTCGTGGGTCTGCGGCGGCTCCGTGAGCGAGGGCCGCTGCGGGGAGAAGGTGAAGCCGGGCAGCGACGGGACGATGACGGTGAGCGCGTCGGCGGCGTCACCCCCGTACCGGGACGGCATGGCCAGCCGCCGGGCGAGGGCGGTCAGTTCGAGGAAGGTGCTGGGCCACCCGTTGGTCAGCACGATCGGTAGCGCGCCGGGGCGTTCGCCGTCGAAACGCAGGTAGTGCACGGGCGTGCCGTCGATGTCCGCGAAACGGGACGGCAGCGCGTTGACGGCGGCCTCGTGGACCCGCCAGTCGTAGCCGTCGGCCCAGTAGTCGACCAGCCGCCGCAGTTCACCGGCGTCGGTGCCGGCCTGCCATCCGCCGCCGGGCCAGGGAGCCGGCCAGCGGGTGGCGAGCAGCCGGGACCGCAGGTCGTCGAGTTCGGCCGGAGGAACGGCGATAAGGGGCGGTTGGTGGGTCACGGGAGTTCTCCTTGCTGGTGCCTTCAGGCGTGAGCGGTGTGCGCCGGCGGCGTGGAGCTGGTGCGGCGTGTGGCGTCGGCGAGGAGGGCGGCCAGGGCCATGAGGGCCGGGACGACGAGCAACAGGGCGTGCCCCACGGTGGTCCGGCCGCCGGCGAACCCGATGAGCGGCGGACCGCCGAGGAAGCCGCAGTAGCCGATCGACGTGATGACGCCGACCCGGCCGGCCGCGCGGGCGGTGTCATGGGCCCCGGCGCTCATGCTGACCGGGAAACCGAGCGCCGCGCCCGCGCCCCACAGCAGACTCCCCGCGAGCGCCGCGCCCAAGGACGGCCCGAGCGCGAAGAGCACAACACCGGTGGCGGTGATGCCGGCCGCCGTCCGCACGACGGTGACCGGACCGGCCCGGTCCAGGACCACCGGGCCGAGCCAGCGGCCGGCGGTGAGCGCGGCGAGGAACGCGGCGTACGCCAGCGTGCCGACTGTGGCGGTGGTGTGGTGGCGGTCGATGACGCCGACGCTGACCCAGTTGCCGCCCGCCCCCTCGGCGACCGCGAAGGCCAGCGCGACGAGCCCGATCAGCACGGTGCGCGGCTCCCGCCACGCGCCCGGACGGGCCCCCTTCGGAAGCGTGCCGGTTCGGGCCCTGGGGTGCTCGGGGAGATGGTGCCGGGCCACGGCGGGGACCGCGCCGGCGATGACGGCCGCGACCACGGCCAGATGGACGGCGACCGGCACCCCCAGGGCGACCATCAGCACACCGACCGCCGTGCCGGCGAGCGTGCCGAGGCTGAATGCGGCGAGGAACCGCGACATGAGCGCCCGGCCGAGCCGCCGTTCGACAGCGGCGACGTTCACGGTCATCGGGACGTCCCAGAAGCCCGTCGCCGAGCCGAGCAGGAACAGCCCGGCGACCAGCAGCGGCGGGGCAGCAGGCGTAGCCGAGCGCGATGACGCCCAGCCCGGTGCCGACGAGCAGCGCCACGACGGTGACGGCCCGGCGCGGTCCGAACCGGGCGACGACCGGCCCCGACAATGGCAGCACGAGGACGCCGCCGACCGCGATGGTGAGCAGCAGCAGGCCCAGCGCCGCCGGGCTCAGGTGCAGGTGGGCGCGGACCTGGGGGAGCCGGGAGGACCACGACGAGCCGGCCAGTCCCAGCCCGGCGAATGCCGCGTACGTCGCCCGCGTCGCGGCGGTCACCTGCGACCCGGGGCGGTCCGCGCGCGTCGCCGGGGTCCCGGGGGCGGCGACGGGGGAGTGGGTCATGCCACGGGCCGGCGCGCCGGGCCGAGCGTCGCGAGGATCGCCTCCCGGGTCGTCGCCCGTGGCTCCGGCGCGGTCGTGAGCAGGGCGTGCATGATCATGCCCTCCAGTGTGGCGTCCAGCCGGGCGGCGACCTCCGGGCCGGTGAACCGGGCCAGCACGCTGCGGCTGTCCCGCGTCCACTTCTGCGTCAGGGCCCGCAGCTCCGGGTCCCGCAGCGCCGCCAGGTGGAGTTCGAAACCGAGCACCGCGCTCCGGTGCCGGGCGGGACCCCCGTGGACCAGGTCCGTCAGGACCTCCACGAACTCCTCCCGCGTCGCGACCCCCGCGAACAGCGCCTCGAACACCGCCGACTGCGCCTCGACATGTCGCGCGAACGCCTGTGCCAGCAGTTCGCTCAGCCCGGCGAAGTGATACGTGACCGACCCCAGCGGCACATCGGCCCGCGCCGCGATGCTCCGGTGCGTCGTCCCGGCCACCCCGTGCTCCGCGATGACGTCCAGGGCGGCGTCGAGGATGCGTGCCTTGCGCCCGGGATCGTTGCGCCGGGCCCGTCGGGTATCGGCCGTGGGCTGTGGCTCGTCGCGCTTCATGCGTACAAACGTACACAGCATAAGAACGGATGTACATATGCGGGGTCCCGGCGCCCGGTCAGGGCAGGAACGGCCTACGCTGCGGCGGACAGCTCCGCCTTCAGACGCGACCTGGTGCGCGCGGCGCGGTACGCCCTCCACAACTGGTCCGTCTCCGCGCACCGCCGCTCTCCGTGCCCGCAGCCGTCGCACGTGGTGGGGTGCTCGATGAAGGCGTGGTACGCGGTCTGCACGCGGTTGAACGTGCCGCTGTCGGCGACCATCTGCATGTGGCCTGACGCGCTTCCCGCGTCGCGCCACTCCCGCCTTACGCCGCTCACGACGCGCCGCCCTTGTGCGGGTGGTTGCGGATCTCGGCCCTGCAGTCCGTCGCCCGCGACGGGTTCCCTGCGGCCGTGGACTCGGCCCGCTGCCGGGCCAGCGCCCCGCAGACACCACAGCCCTCCACGCGTTCGGCGGCCGCCCCGCTTACCTGATCGTTTTCGATGTCCTGGAGGCCTGGGGCACCGAGCTTTTCGACCGGCCATACCGGGAACGGGAGCGTGGGGGGAGGGAGGAGGTCCTCTTGAGCGCGGGGTTGGTCTCAGATCGGCTGGAGGCGGACGAAGGGTGGGACGGGCGGTGGACCGCAACGTGGAAGACAGCCCGGGCGGTGTGTCGTCTGTCCGGTCCGTGCAGTGGGCGTATCGAAGTCACGCGCCACGTAACCTCTTCCTGTGCCAGCCTTCCGCCAGCATCGCGTCGCCGTCCTTGTGCTCGAGGGTGCGAAGCCGCTCGATGTCGGAATTCCCGCGCAGGTTTTCACGACCCGCGCGAGCATGCCGTACAAGGTGCGGGTGTGCGGGGCGACACCCGGTCTCGTGACCGGCGGCGATGGCCTCGCGTACCACGTCGCCCACGGCCTCGACGCCCTTGCGTGGGCCGACATCGTCTTCGTCCCCGGCTACCGGTTCCCGGACCGCGACGACCCGCCGCAGGCCGTCGTCGACGCACTGATCGCCGCCCACGACCGGGGCGCGCGGCTCGCCGCCATCTCGACGGGCGCCTTCGCGCTCGCCGCCACGGGCCTGCTCGACGGCAGGCGCGCCACGACGCACTGGCACTACACGCGGGCACTCGTGGCCAGGCATCCGCTCGTCCAGGTCGACGAGAACGTGCTGTTCGTCGACGAGGGCAGCGTGCTCACCTCGGCCGGCGCCGCCTCCGGCATCGACCTGTGCCTGCACATCCTGCGCGGCGACCTCGGAGTGGCCGCGTCCAACCACGCGGCCCGGCGTCTGGTTGCGGCCCCCTACCGCAGCGGCGGCCAGGCCCAGTACGTGCCGCGCAGCGTCCCCGAGCCGCTCGGCGAGCGGTTCGCCGCCACCCGCGAGTGGGCGCTGCACCGGCTCGGCGAGCCCCTCACGCTCGACATACTGGCGCGGCAGGCGGGGGTCTCGCCGCGCACGTTCTCCCGGCGCTTCGTCGAGGAGACCGGCTACACGCCGATGCAGTGGGTGATGCGCGCCCGCATCGACCTGGCCCGCGAACTGCTCGAGCGCTCGCAGCGCAGCGTCGAACAGATCGCCGCCGACGTCGGGCTCGGCACCGGCGCGAACCTGCGCCTGCACTTCCAGCGCATCCTCGGCACCACACCGAGCGAGTACCGGCGCACCTTCACCCGGGGCGAGTAACACGCCGGGCACCGCGTGGCGGGATCCTTTCGAACCGTGGCGATCCCGCCACTGTCAGCGGCGGGAGCCGCGGGCGAGCCTGGTGGCGAAGGGAAGGGACATCACTCATGACTCGCATCGCCATCAACGGATTCGGCCGCATCGGACGCAATGTGCTGCGCGCACTGCTGGAGCGCGACAGCGCCCTCGAGATCGTCGCCGTCAACGATCTGACGGAGCCCGCCACTCTCGCCCGGCTGCTCGCCTACGACAGCACGGCCGGCCGGCTCGGGCGCCCAGTGACCGTGGACGGGGACGCCCTCGTCGTCGACGGCCGTCGGATCACGGTGCTGGCCGAGCGCGAACCGGTGCAGCTGCCGTGGGCCGAACTCGGCGTCGACATCGTCCTGGAAGCCACCGGCCGCTTCACCTCGGCCAAGGCCGCCCGCGCCCACCTCGACGCGGGCGCGAAGAAGGTACTCGTCAGCGCGCCGTCGGACGGCGCCGACGTCACGCTCGCGTTCGGGGTCAACACCGACGCCTACGACCCGGCCGTGCACACGATCGTCTCGAACGCCTCCTGCACCACCAACGCGCTCGCGCCGCTGGCCGCGGTCCTCGACGAACTCGCCGGTATCGAGCACGGGTTCATGACGACGGTGCACGCCTACACGCAGGAGCAGAACCTGCAGGACGGTCCGCACCGCGACGCCCGTCGCGCCCGGGCCGCCGGCGTCAACATCGTGCCGACCACGACCGGCGCCGCCAAGGCGATCGGCCTCGTGCTGCCGAACCTCGACGGCAAGCTGTCCGGCGACTCGATCCGCGTACCGGTGCCGGTGGGCTCGATCGTCGAACTCAACACGACCGTCGCCCGCGACGTGACGCGCGGCGACGTGCTGGCGGCGTACCGCGCCGCAGCGGAAGGGCCGCTCGCCGGCATCCTCGAGTACTCGGACGACCCGCTCGTGTCGTCCGACATCGTCGGCAACCCGGCCTCGTCGATCTTTGACTCTGCCCTCACCCGCGTCGACGGCCGCCACGTCAAGGTGGCCGCGTGGTACGACAACGAGTGGGGCTTCTCGAACCGCGTGATCGACACTCTCGAGTTCCTCGCCACCCGCTGACCGCACGCCGGGGTGGTACCCCGCCTCCGGCGACCGCGCCGGCCGGCACTTCCTTCGGGCGCTCTGGTTGACCAGTCAGGCAACCAGAGCGCTCAGTCACAGAAGCGGGTCCGCCCGGCCTCCGGAGGGTGCGCGAGCGCCACGGCCGACGCTCGCCTCTCCGGCCACCCTGCTGCAGGCCCGCCACGACGCCGTCGGCAACCTGCAGCTGCTCGCCCGCACCACCCCCTGCCCACCGCCCAACTTTGCAACCTCGCACAGCGACTGCATCCGGCCGACCCCGACCATCCCTGGCACGGGCGCCGGTGCAGCGCCAGCTGGGGCACCCGCGGCGAACTGGAGTACCACCCGGTCCGCCCGGACCTGGTGGCGCAGTTCCAGGCCGACACGGCCGTCGACGAGGGCCGGTACCGTCATCCTGTCCGCTTTCTGCGGCTGCGCGACGACCTCGCCGTGCAGCAGGTCCCGCCCTTCGGCACGTGACCGCGCCCCGCGCAGCGGCCAACCGGAGGCCGGGCGCCCATCCCGGCGAGCAGACCGCGCACCCACGCCTCGATGGCGTCGCGGATCGGCCGGACGGCGTTGATCACCAGGCCGGCCGGGTCATCGAGCGACCAGTCCAAGTACCGCGCGCCGGGGGAAGACGCGGCAGGCGTCCCCGCACGCCGATCGGCAATACATCATGGATCACAACAACGGACTGCTCGTCGCCCTGTCACTACCTGCGGCGCGGGCGCTCGTTGGTGGGACAGCCGGCCCAGCCAGATGGCGGGCCGGACCGCCCAGGCCGCTTCCCACGTCAAGGACACGCAGCCCCGCTCTCAGCTCCAGGTGTTCGGCCAGCTCTCGCGTCGCCGCATGGCCGCCGGTGTGGAACTCGTCTACGCCAGGGAGGTCGTCGGTGGTGAGCGTGCTATGCCCCGGGTAGAGGCGGTCGAGCGCTTCGTCGATCTTCCGGCGCAGGTCGCCTTGCCGGTAATGGCGTGCTACGGCGGACGGCTGCTGTGCGGTCACGGGAACGTCCTTACGGTCATGGGTGATCGAAGCGCGGCCGCAACTCCTGAGGGGCTTCGGACCGTGGTGCCGAAGAAGGCGGATTCGGCGGTGTTGTCCTAGTCGTGATCGGTGGAGAGGGCGACGTGCCGCCAGGCGTCCATCTCCTTGCGGAAGGTGTTCAGCTTGGCGTCGAAGGCTTGCAGGGTGTCGGCTCCGAGCGGGAGGCGCAGGGGCGGCTCGGGGGCGGAGGCCATCTCGACAATGGCGCGCGCGGCCTTGGCCGGGTCGCCGGGCTGGGCGTGGTTCAGGCTCGCGGCGGTTGCACGCATCGCGCCGACGGTGGGCGCGTAGTCGTCGATCGTGTCGGGGCCGGTGTGCAGGCTGGCGGGGTCGAGGAAGTCGGTGCGGAAGAAGCCCGGTTCCACGAGCGTCACGTGGATGCCGAGGGGGGCCAGTTCGGTGTGGAGGGTCTCGGTGAAGCCTTCGACGGCGAACTTCGTGGAGGCGTAGATGCCCCAGCCCGGCGCGGTGGCGAAGCCCACGATGGAGCTGATGTTGATCACGTGGCCGGAGCGCTGGCGGCGCAGTACTGGCAGTACGGCGCGTTGGACGGCGAGCGGGCCGAACACATTGGTCTCGTACACCGCGCGTACTGCGGCGTCGTCGGACTCTTCGATGGCGGCGAGCAGGCCGGTGCCGGCGTTGTTGACCAGGACGTCGATCCGGCCGAACCGTTCGACCGCTGCGTCGACGGCCGCCTGGATGCTCTGGTGGTCGGTCACGTCCAGCGGCACGGTGAGCAGCGTGTCGCCGGCGTCGGGAAACTGCTCGCGGACGGTTTCGGCCTTCCGCGCGGTCGCGACCACCTGGTGGCCGGCGGCGAGGGCGGCACGGGTGATCTCCAGGCCGAAGCCCCGGGACGATCCTGTGATGAACCAAACGCTCATTGTCTTCTCCAGTGTTCAGGCAGTGTGCAGGTCGAAGGCCGCGCGGTTCTGGGCGACGAAGCCCTCGACGTCGAGGGGGTCGCTGCCGCCGATCGTCTTCACCAGGTCGTTGGTGCCGGCGAAGACGCCGTTGCGGTAGTCGACGGCCACGGCGAGCAGGTGCTGGATCAGGTGGTCCGGCGCACCGCGCCCGTGCAGGATGGCGGCGAATTCATCGAGTTCGATGGGCACGTAGGTGACTTCACGGTCCAGCGCCCGCGACATCTTCTCGGCGATCTCGTAGTGGTTGAGCTCCTCGGCTCCGTACAGCGGGTAGATCTGGCCGGCGTGCGGGGCGGGGTCTTCCAGGATGGCCGCGATCACCTTCGCCTGGTCGCTTTCCGCGATGGGGGCGTGGCGTCCGTCGGCGAACGGCAGGCGCAGTTCGCCGGTTCCGTCGGCCCAAGTGTCGATCAGCCACTGGGCGAAGAAGGTCGGGCGGATGTGGGTGACGGGGACCGGAGCGTGGTCCAGGACGCGTTCGGCGACCCAGTGCTGGCGTGCCGCGTTGCTGGCGGTGTTGCGGCGGGCGGAGACCTGCGACATGTTCACGATCGCCTGCACCCCGTTCTCCTCCGCCGCCTGGGCCACGTTCGCAGTGGCGTCCATCAGGCCGGGGCGGATCGGATAGGTGAAGTACAGGGCGTCGATCCCCTTGGTCGCCTGGGCCAGGGAGTCCAGGTCGAGGACGTCGCCTTCCACGACGTCCGCTCCGAGGGCGGCGAGCCGCTCGGCGCGCCCGTCGAGGCCGCGGACGAGTGCGCGGACGCGGTGTCCGCGCTGGAGCAGGAGTTCGGTGGTGTGGCCGCCGGTTTTGCCGGTGGCCCCGATCACGAGGAAGTTGCGTTCCATGATGGTGATCTCCGTTTCTTGAGAGGGAGCTGGCGGGAACACCAGCCTCAGTCCTTCGAGCGGGTGTCGCAGAAGATGAGTGAGGCGGTGCGAGGCCTGTCCAGCAGGAGGCCGTGGTTACTTGCGGGCCCGCCCCGAGTGGCCGCGGCCTTGTGGTCAGGGTGTGTGGCGGGGCCGGAGGGCGAGCAGCGCGGTGGCCGCGGCGATTCTGGCGCCTGCCTGGACGGACCAGGCGCGGTCGAACCCGGTAGTCGTGGTCTGGGGGGTGAGGGCGACGAGCAGGGCCACGCCCACGGCGCTGCCGCCTGTGTGGACATCCCGTCCACCTCCTCAGAGGAATGGGCTTGACAGCCCTTTTTTGACCTGCCTCCAGGAGACACCCCACAGAATGGGTTGTCAAGCCCTTTTTTGCGGTATGATGGTCACCATGACCACCACCAGCGAAGCGTCGACTCAGAAGCTGACCGCCAAGGGCCTGGCCACACGCGAACGCATCGTCAGGGCGGCCGCCGAGCTGATCTACGAACACGGCGCGCAGAACACCAACAACGAGCAGATCCGTGAGGCCGCCGGAGTCAGCGGCTCGCAGCTGACGCGCCACTTCCCCACCAAGGAGTCCCTGGTGCGCGCGGTGCTCGCCTGGCAGGCCGACAGCATCGTCGCCCGCCACCAGGCACCCGAGCTGGGCGAGCTGGACAGCTTCACCGCCCTGTATCGGTGGGCCGACTCCTACATCGCCTCGCAGGACATGCTGCGCGGCGGCTGCACGTTCGGCTCCCTGGCCGCCGAGGTCGTCAAGACCGAGCCCTCCCACCGAGACGCGGTGGCCCACGGCTTCGAGCGGTGGCAGGAACTGTTCAGGCGCGGCCTGAGCAAGATGCGCGAGCGCGGCGAACTGCGGCCCGAGGCCGACCCGGCCGCGCTCGCCCACCTGCTCGCCGCCGCGTTCCAGGGCGGAGCACTGCTGGACCAGGCGGCCGGCGAATCCACACCCCTGCGTGACGCGCTGTACGGAGCCCTGGCCTACATCGAGTCATTCGCCGCAGAACGCTGACCGCACTGCGGAGTACGGACCCTCAAGCAAGCAGCGCTCAGGAAGTGTCTGAGACGACTGGGCGGGGCGCCTGGTGGGACGGGACCTGTGCCGTAAGCGGGAGCCCTTCGAATGCTTGACCGGCAACGCGCTCCAGCGCGACCCTGTCGAGCCCGGCCCTGGCCAGTACTTCCATGCGCGGTTGATTGCCATGAGCAGTTGGCTGATTCCAGGGGCGTCCGCCTCGGGATCGAGGTCACCATGCCGCTGCGCAGCCTGAACGCACCCGGTCAGCGAACCTTCAATTCTCATGAGGGCCTGCCTGACGTGTGCACCGGCCTGCGGGTGGTGGTCGACCCCTTCGACGACGAAGCCGGTCACCATGCAGCCGAGCCGGTCGGGTTCATCATGCCCGCAAGAACAGCTCGTCCTTCGATAACCCCACCCGGCATTGCCCTACTGGCCGCCATGGGGCGCCCACCGGGATTCGACAAGGGCGACGTAGTACAGGCCCTCGAGCGACAGTTCCGCCCTACTGGATACGCCGGTACCAGCGTTGAGGACATCGCCAAGGCCGGCGGGCTAGGCCGCGGCAGCCTCTACGCCGCCTTCGGCGACAAGAGCAAGTTGTACCTGCGGACGCTGGAGGCGTACTGCGAGATCCGCCGCGACTCATGGCAGGGCGGGTTGTCGGTTCGGGCGCTTCTCTTACCACCACGATGTCACGTGGGGAACCGCTCCGGGCGGAAGTCCGCAAGCATCTCATCTCTCTTCCCGCTGAGGATCTCCGAAGCAAGCAGCCGGCCGATTACCGGCCCGAGCGTGATGCCGCTGTGGGAAACGGCCTCGTAGTAGCCCGGCACAGAGGGCACCGCTCCCACCGAAGGAAATCCGTCGGCTGGGATGGGCCGATCGGCTACTCGTGTCTGTGCGATGCGGGAGTTGCCGAGCTCGGGAACGACATGCCGTGCCGATTCGTGGAGCAGCCGTGCGAGTTCCGCTGGATCTTCGCCTGTATCGATGAGTGCGTCGATCTCGCGGCTGTGGAGGACCACCGAAGCGTCTCCGTCAGGACGGATCTCGATGTGAGGCGCGTGCATGGCCCGGTGAACCGGGACCTGAGCACAGCCGATCCGGGTGACGACGCCGGGTTCCCGGCGCATCGGCAAGTGCCGTGCGATGAGCCCGGCGACGTGGGAGGCGCTGGGGCCTGCTGCGTTCACGACGATGTTGACGTCGAGACGGCTCCCATCGGACAGAGCAACGGTCCGGATGCTCCCGTCGGCACCGGTGCCGATGTCACAGACCGCGGTGCCGGACCGGAGCTCGGCACCGGATGCAACGGCCTGGCCGACCAGGCGGCCGACGAGATGACGTCCGTGCACCCAGGCTTCGTCGGGGTAGAACACGACTGGAGCCTCGCCGGGCACCGTGAGAGCAGGTTCGAGGCGGCGACGCACCTCGGCCCCCGTGCACACCTCGACCCGGTAGCCCCAGCTGGCCAGCAGTTCGGCTGTTTCCAGGAGCTTCGCCTTCGCTGCGGGATCGTCTGCCCAGCGCAGGTGGCCGCTGGGATACCACCATGAGTCCGGCCCGATGGTCCTGGCGAGCTCACGGTGCGCTGCCATGCCCGCGACGTTCAGGTCGAAGTAGGACTTGCGCGCGGTCTTGTTGCTGGCGTTGACCCACGAGAAGGACCAGTTGGTGACGCCTTCGCCCGGCTGGCCTGCGTCGACGAAGACCACCTCGACACCGTGCCGGGACAGGTTCCAGCCCACGCTGGCTCCGAGGATGCCCACTCCGATGACAGCGACACGTTCAGCCCGCTTCACGGACCCAATCCTCACGAACGCCTCCTCCCCAGATCACCGGCGAACTCCCGCGCCTTGCATGCAAGCGAACACTCCTCGCCGAGTACATCCATGGTGCGGATCCCGATCTCCTTCCCCGACAGACCAGCCGGAAAAGTGGGGCCACAAACGACCGTTAAAGCCAGCCAAGGGAGGCAATCCTGCCAAGCACTTTCCGTGACCAAAGAAGCCCCTTCCCCTGCCGGCTGTCGCGAACAAAACCCGCCAACCCTCCTGAACAGAAACCGCGCGAGCAGCGCAGCCACCCCGCGTCAATCGCCAACAACAGCGAACGGTCACAACGGTGTGACTGAGCGCCGTAGTTGGCCTCACGTTCCTGGGACGGGATGGTCGAGCCATTCGTAGGGTTGGGCCACCCAGGGGTGCCGGGTGTGGCTTCTCGTTGGCATTCCGAACGCGGCGCTGTCGCTGTTCGCGCGACATGCCGCGAGTTCCCGCTGTCCCGCGCCACCATGGTCACCGTCCCGCTCGAACCTGGTGTCACGCGTCGCGGACCGGCCGTATCGCGCCGCGTCCCGCTTCCTCCCGAGCTGCAGCCATGCGACCGATCGCGCCGGCGTCATCCGGCGCGCAGGCTGGAGGTATGGACACCATCGCGCTAGGAAAGGTGGAGATCACCCGTGTGGTGGAGCTGCCCGCCAAAGGCCGCACCCGCGACTACGTCTTCCCCGACGTGCCCGTCGAGCACTGGCAGGCGCATCAGAACTGGCTCGCCCCCACCTTCCTGGACCCGGCCGCCGACGAGATCCACATGATGATCCAGACCTGGCTGATCCGCAGCGAGGGCCGAACGATCCTGATCGACACCGGCATCGGCAACGACCGGGAGCGCCCGGCCATGCCCTCCTTCCACCATCTGCACACCCACTACCTCGGAGAGCTGGCCGCAGCAGGCGTCCGCCCGCAGGACGTGGACACGGTGATCTGCACCCACATCCACAGCGACCACGTCGGCTGGAACACCCGCCTGACGCGCGACGGGGAGTGGCGACCGACCTTCCCCAATGCCCAGTACGTCCTCTCGCAGGCGGACTTCGACTACTGGAATCCGGCCAACGGACACCGGACCCGTTCCGGCCCCCGGATGGCCAACGTCTTCGAGGACAGCATCGCCCCCGTGCACCAGGCCGGCCAGACCGTGCTGTGGGAGGGCGACCACTACGACATCGACGCCCAGCTCCGCATCGAGCCCGCCCCCGGCCACACGCCCGGCTCCTCCGTCGTATGGCTGCGGTCGGGTACTGACCGGGCGGCGTTCGCCGGGGATCTGCTGCACAGCCCACTGCAGATCGTGGAGCCGGACGACTGTCCCAGCTTCGACGAGGACGAGCCCCGCGCACGGGACAGCCGGCGCCGGGTGCTGGGGGAGGCCGCGGACCGGGGCGCCGTGCTGTTCCCGGCGCATTTCCCGGGCCGGGCGCGGCCGAAGTGCGACGCGTCGGCGACCGGTTCGCGGTGAAGGAATGGGCGGCATGGCGTTGAGGGCGTTCCGCGGGTGCATCTGCGTGGGTCAGGCGGTGTGGCCAACTGTGATGCTCGCAATGGCCAACTACGGCTCTCAGTCACACGCGGCCCCAGATCGTGTCGGTCGTCGCCCCGGTTCCTCACGCTCACCTCGACTCGCCGAGGACGCCGCCTCGCGACCTCACCGTCGAATGCCTGACACGGGCGGGGGCCGGCTGGGGCTCACCGGCAACCGGCTGGCGGACCGTCACCCGCTCGCCGTCGCAGATGGCTCGATCATCGAGTCGCCGACGACCTTCAGGACGAACAGCTCGCCGTCACCGGCCAGCTGGCGGGGGAGCGGGACGTACGACGTTGTCGGCTTGTCCGCGATATCCGTGGGGCTGCAAGGAGGACTCGCGGATCCGTGGACTCGCATGCGCACGGGCGGTGCGGTTCGCGGCGCAGGAAGCCCTTGCGCTCCAGTGCCGTCAGTTGCTGTGCGACCGAGGAGGCGTCAAGCGCTGAACCGACCACCCATGACGTGGGGCGGGCCGTACTTGGCCCGTTGCAGGAATCGACCCCGTCGCCGATATGCGGTTCGCGTCCGTATACCGGGCGTTCGACTCGCTCGAGGACTTCGAGGCCACCATTGCAGAGCTCGGAAGCACCGGCTCGAGTCGGCGCTGCGAGCGGTCTGGGGCAGTGATGGTGGCAGTGTCTGCGGTGGTGGTCACGCTGGCGACGTTTCTGGCGGGAGGGTGGGATGGACGCGCAAATGGATGCCGTCGTCCGAGGCGATGTCCGGACGCTGTGGAGCGTGGTCTTCATTGACATGACCGTTGCATCGGCCATCGACGCGGACGTCCTGGAAGTGACCGGCGACCAAGCCGCGGCACAGCGATTCTTCACCCTCTTCGGCCTGCCGCCATCGTGACCAGCTTCGCCTGAGACGCGCCTGTCACAGGCCTCAACGCAGGCGCTGCACGTGGCCCTCCCTCGCCGTCAATCTTGGATGTGGGACATCGGTGACGGCTCAGCCACCCTCGCTTGTGGAAATGCTGAGAGAGTGAATCCGTAGATGTGGACCGTGCTTCGCGGTTGCAGTCCCGCTGCCTTCAGAGCGGCCCCCACTGCGGTGTTATGGCCCGAGCCTATACGGATGGGGCAGGCAATGAGAATTCAAGGTTCAGTTGCTCTGGTCACTGGTTCCAACCGCGGCTTGGGCCTGGCCTTTGCCGAGGAGCTGCGCAACCGCGGTGTAAAGGTTTACGCCGCTGCTCGGAACCCTGACAGTATCGACTTGCCTGGCGTCGTACCAGTCAGGTTGGACGTCACCGACGCCGCAGTGATCCAGGAAGCCGCGGACCGATGCGGTGATGTAACTCTCCTGGTCAATAATGCTGGAATCGGCACTGTAAACGAGGGGACTCTCGACCCCGCGTTCATTGATTCCTCGCGCGAGATGTTTGAGACGAACTTCTACGGCATGGTGCGTGTCAGTCAGGTCTTCGGGCCGATCATCGCCCAAAACGGCGGTGGGGCGATAATCAACGTGCTGTCTGACGCCACATGGTTCTCTCGACCGATTGTTGCTTCTTACTCGGCCACGAAGTCCGCCGCATGGAGTTTTACCAACGCCCTGCGTCTTGACTTGAGGGGCGAGGGCGTGCAGGTGGTCGGATTGCATGCGGGCTTCATAGACACCGATTTGGCACGCGGCATCGACGCAGAGAAAAGCCGGCCGCGCGACGTCGCGGCAACCGCGCTTGAAGGCCTGGAGAACGGTAAGGAGGAGGTGCTGGCGGACGAGCAGTCGCGGCTGGTCAAGAGCACGCTCTCCACAGACCGCGGCTACTATCTGGACCCTCCGGACATCGTCTGACAACGACCCAAGGTGAGCCGCTTGAAGCAGCGTTCCGGATCCGCTCGCGCAATCGCCGCTGCTCCGGGGTCAATCCGCAACGCTGCGCGTACCGCATACCATCGGCCTGCCGCGGGGATCAGCACGCGTCGCCCCCGACAACACTCCGAAGACATAAGTCGGTCTGGAAGCCGTCGGGCAACGCCTTGAGCCGGATCAGGCGGTGATCGAGTGCCGGGTCGCCGAGCCGGATCCGCGGTGCCGGAAGTGCGGGTCGGAGGGCGTGGTGCGCGACACAGTCACGCGGCGGCCGGCGCATGAGCCGTTCAGGCACCGCCCCACGACGCTGCTGGTGCGGTACGCCGCTATCAGTGCGACGCGTGCGAGAGGACGTGGCGGCAGGACACCTCGAAGGTGGCTGCGCCGCGGGCGAAGATCTCCCGGGGCGGGCTGGAGTGGGCACTGCAGGGCATCGTGGTCGATCACCTCACCGTAAGTCGCGTCGCCGCAGGGCTGGGGGTGTCCTGGCATACCGCGAGCAGCGCGATCCTCGCCGAAGGCAAGCGACGTCTGATCGATGACCCTCACCGGTTCGACGGTGTCACCACGATCGGGTTGACGAGCATGTCTGGAGGCACACCAGGTTTGGCGACAAGTACGTCACCGTGATCATCGATCTCACCCCCATTCGTGAGAAGACCGGGCCGGCGAGGCTGCTGGACATCGTCGAGGGGCGCTCGAAGGCAGTGTTCAAGCAGTGGCTCGCCGGGCGCCCGAAGGCCTGGTCCGCCGGGATCGAAGCGGTCGCGATGGATGGGTTCACCGGGTTCAAGACCGCCGCCGCCGAAGAGCTCCCTGACGCAGTCCCGGTGATGGACCCGTTCCATGTCGTCCGCCTCGCCGGCGACGGGCTGGACCGGTGCCGGCAACGCGTTCAGCAAGACACCACTGGGCATCGTGGTCGCGCCGGCGACCCGCTCTACAACGCCCGCCGCACCCTGCACACCGGCGCGGGCCTTCTCACCGACAAGCAGCGCACCCGACTGGAGGCGGTGTTCGCCGTCGAGGAGCACGTCGAGGTCGAAGCGACCTGGGGCATCTACCAGCGGACCGTCGCTGCCTACCGGGAGCTGCGAACTCCGCGGCGTCTTGCGTATCCCAGCCGGGGAAGGTGGGGCGCGACGCAGCCGCCTCGCTCTTGGAATCGCGGCAGCAGGCAATGTGGTGATGGGTGTTGATCCGGCGCGGGCATCGCTTGAGGCGGCTCGCGGCAAGCCGGGAGCCGGGCGCGTGACCTGGGTGGAAGGCACCTCAACAGGTCTTCCTGATGCGTCGTTCGACGTGGCGGTGATGACCAGCAACGTCGCGCAGCTCCTCGTCGAGGACGACGCATGGGCACGCACACTCGGCGATCTGTATCGCGCCCTCGTTCCGGGTGGCAGGGTCGTATTCGACTCACGCGATCCGAAGGCCTGCACATGGGAGCGTTGGAACCCGGTCGACTCCCGCCGCCGAATCGAACTGCCCAGTAGGCATGGTGTTACGTCCTGGACCAAAGTGACCTGCTTGTGGGAGAGCTTGTGCCAGTACTCCGCAAAGACCACATGGGCGCCGAACAACCAGGCCCGCTCGTTCCGCGCCTGCAACTGATCTGCGTTGCCAGAGCCGACGACAGCGACGAAGACGTCAGCGACAACGTCGGCAACCGTGTGCGGGTCGTCGAAACGGCGGCTCACGAAGCGGGTCAGATCGGGCGACCACCAGACTCGTCGTCACAGAGCCGATGGCCGCTGGCAGCGTCGTGGTCGAGAAAGTCTGACCGGCAGGGCAGTCGAACTCCGTTCCGTACCCGTCTTTACGGGGGAACGAGGGAGGGCACATTGAACGCCGACGAGGAACGCCAGTTCCGCGAGTTCGTGGCGGCGCGGTCGAGATCGCTGCTGCACACGGCCTACCTGCTGACCGGGGACTGGGAGCAGGGCCGCGACCTGCTCCAGACCGCGCTTGCTTCCACCGCTCGGCGTTGGTCGCAGCTGCGCGACCGCCAGCAGCCGGAGATCTATGTGCGCCGGGCGATCTACCACGCCCAGGTGGACCGCTTCCGACTGCTCAGCTGGGGACGGGAGACGGTCACCGACACCCTGCCGGACCAGCCATCCGCGCAGGGCGCCGACTGGGCCGACACCGTGGTCCAGCGGCAGGACATCATGGCCGCGCTGCGGCGGCTGCCCAAGCGCCAGCGCGCGGTGATCGTGCTGCGCTACTTCGAGGACCGGCCGGACACCGAGATCGCCGCGATTCTGGGCGTCCACCAAGGAACGGTCCGCAGCCAGACCCACAAGGCCCTCGCCTCCCTCCGCACCGCCTTGGCCGAGGCAGGGCCGTCGGCCGCCTCCTCCTCCACTGCCTCCGGAAGGGGCGTCATCGCATGAACGACTCGACCGAACACCCGCTGCACGAAACGCTGCTGCACGATGCCTTGCACGCCCATGTCCGGGAGAGCGGAGGTAATGCCGCCGGTCCCTATCTGGCCGGCCTGGCCGACGGCGCATTGCAGGTCGCCCGGCGGCGGCAGCGGCTGGCCCGCGCCGCGGTCGGCATCGCCGCCGCCGTGGTTGCCACCGCCTGGGTGGCCGTCGCGGACGGCGCGACCCAGCACGCGCACCGCGTTCAGCCCGCCGCAGAGGGCACTGGGAACACCGAGAACGTGGCCCTGATCTCCATCCTGCCGGTCACCTCGTCCACGGAGCACGCCTGCACCCGTGGCAGCGGCGGCTACACCGTGCACGCGAGCGCGACCCACCCGGCGTTCTGCGTCCACGCCGACCGGGCCAGGGGCATGACCGACGTCCGTGTCACCTCCGCGAAGGCCGAGAAAAGCAGCATCGACGGCACCTGGCAGGTCGAGGTGACCCTCAGCTCCGCCGACCGGACCCGTTTCGCCGCCCTCACCGGCTCCATCGCCGCGGCCCCGTCCCCGCGCAACGGATTCGCCATCGTCATCGACGGCAAGCTCTGGGGCAACCCCTTCGTGACCTCCTCGATCACCGGCGGCCGTCTCGAAATCGTCGGGGCCTTCGCCGGGGACCTCACCAGCGCCACCGCCCACGACCTCGCCCTACGGCTGGATAGCGGCAGGTGACCCGCATACGCTGTGACCTGCACTGATAGCAGGTACAGGTCACAACTCCCCGGACTCCCCCCATGTCGCGGGGCAAACCCGACTTCTGGAAGACCGACTCCACCCGCGGCGAGTAGTAGCGCCAGGCGAGCTTCCCGGCGCTACGCCGGCCGCGGCCCCTCCGCGCTGGACTTCCTTCCGTCCAACGGCGACGGAACCCCCGTCGACGGAACCTCGCGGGTCGGCGCGAACCCGGGCTTCTGCAAGGTGGAGGGCGTCCAGGAGATGGCCTGGGCGGTCGACCTGATCGAGCAGGGCTACAACCCCTCCCGCCACATCAAGGGCGGCGACGTGTAGGGTCTCGCGGCTGATGTCGTCATCTCACGGGCCGTGTCGTACCGATGTCGTATACGACATCACCGTGAGACTAGCGCGCGGGTGCTGCTGCTCAGCGCCTCGTCTCGTACCTGGTCAGGACCACGCCGCCGGGAAACGTCCGCGTCTCCACCAGGTTCAGGTTCACCCAGCTGTCCAGCGCGGTGAAGAACGGCGTGCCGCCGCCCACCAGGACCGGATGGGCGGCGATCGCGTACTCGTCGATCAGCCCGGCGCGCATGGCCGCGCCGGCGAGCGTTGCGCCGCCGATGTTCATTGGGCCGCCGTCCTCGGCCTTGAGCCGGGTGATCTCGGCGATCGCGTCGCCGGTGACCAGGCGGGTGTTCCAGTCGACCTTGTCGATCGTCGAGGAGAACACCACCTTCGGCGTGTCCCGCCAGTTCCGCGCGAACTCGATCTCCGCCTGGGTGGCGCCCGGCTGCTGGTCGCCGGTCGGCCAGTAGGAGCTCATCGTCTCCCACAGCTTGCGCCCATACAGCGACAGGCCACTCGCCTGCTCGTGGTCGAGCCACCACTGGAACAGCTCGTCGCTCGGCGGTCCGCTCCAGCCGATGTCGTCGCCGGCCGCGGCGATGTAGCCGTCCAGGGTCAGGTTCATGCCGTAGATCAGTTTCCGCACGGCTCAGCCTTCCGTTCGTGGGTGTCCGGCGTATAGACCAGCGCGGCGCGGGAAACTCATCGGTGCGCGATCTGGGCTCGCCGGTAGCCCTCGTGCTCGGGGCTCAGCGTGGTGTACTCGGCCGACTCGGACAAGCCGCCTGATCTCGACCTCGCCCTCGCGAGGAAATGCCACGGATTTGAGACTGATCATGGGTGACAAGGCCGTGAGACAGCCAAGAACGCCCAGGTCACGCAAGATCGACATGTCACGAGGGGGCGAGACCCTACACGACGCCGTCCCGGACGAAGGGGAGTAGCCCAGGGTCCGCCGCATCCGCCCGGCCAACGCTGGCGCCGACGACGCCCTCATCAACGAGGCCGTCGAGCGCGCCAGCGCAGAAGTCTTCACCCGTGAGCCCCCAAGACACTCGAGGGCCGCATCAACTTCCTGCTGGGGAAGCGGAAGACGACCAAGGCTGTCGCTCAGGAACTCGGTATCACCCAGCGCTCCGTGGAGCGCTACCGCACCGGCGAGCGGAAGCACCCGCCCAAGGCGATCGTCGACCGGATCGATGCGGCGGTGCGCGAACTGCGGGGTCGTTGCCCACGCAGACCGGAACGCTTCCCACAACATCGCCCGCAAGGGCGAGGCTGCGTGGACTGCGGGGCGTGAGTCACGCGTCCCTGCCACCCCATAAAGGTGTCTGGACGGAGGAGGCCACACCACAGCCAGTGGTGCCCTACCTCCAAGCCCGGTCCTTCAGGACCGGGTCAAGTTGACCTGGTGCTGCAGGGCGACCGAGTGCATCTGTGCGCCCCCCTGTGTGGCACGCGTCTCGGGGTGCAGGAGGCGGGACATGATGGAGGTACAGATGCGTTCGGCGAGGAGGAGTACGGCATGGCCGGGTCGTGCTCGGGCGGTACCGAGGGCGTTGCGGGTGGCAAGGCGCGGTTCGACGAAATCTACGACCGGCCGGACCCCCGCGCGTACTTCGGGCGGCTGGCCCCATTGGAGTACGAGATCCCGCACCACGCCCAGCCGGTCTTCCGGCAGGTCGCAACCGAACGCGCCGCGCTCGACGACGGCCGCCCCTACAGGCCGGCAGTGCTGGACGTCTGCTGCTCGTACGGGATCAATGCCGCGCTGCTCAACCACGACGTCACGCTGGCGGAAATGTACGAGCGGTACACCTCCCCTGCTTGCCAGGCGATGTCGACGACGGAACTCGCGGCGCGAGACAAGGAGTTCTACGCCGAGCGGCGCCGACCGGACGCAGTGCCGGTGTTCGGCCTGGACGTCGCGGCACCCGCCGTGCACTACGCGGTCGAGGTGGGGCTCCTGGACGCCGCCTTCACCGACGACCTGGAACAGGGCTCACCCAGCCCCAGGCTGAGGCGCGCGCTCGCCGAGGTCGGCCTCATCACTCTGACAGGCGGCGGCAGCTATATCACTGCCCGAACGTTCACGGCACTGCTGGACGGTGCCCGGAGACCGGTGTGGGTCAGCGCGTTTGTGCTGCGGACGGTGTCGTACCACCCGGTCGTCCGGACATTGGCCGCGCACGGTCTAGGCACCACCGTCGATGTCTCCCGCACCTATCCGCAGCGCCTCTTCGCTGACGAGCGGGAACGGCAGTATGCGATCGCGGCGGTACGGGCGCTGGGCGGCGACCCTGCCGGGCGGGAGGAGAACGGTCGTTTCCACAGCCTGCGCTATGAGTCCCGACCCGATACACCGTGACGCCCTCGCAGTACTGGCTCAGCCCGGACCTGCGCCATGCGTGGGCACCCGCCGTGGTGCCCGGCACCCGCCGTGGTGCCCGGCACCGGACGGGGTGCCGCGGTCACCAGCCGGGTGTCGGCGTCCACGATGACCTGCACATCTGCGGAGAACCGGTAGTTGCGGCTGGACGCGGCCACACTCCGGTCACGGACCGGGACCAGCGTGCCGCCGGTTTACGGCGTCGCCCGGGCGGGCGGCAGGCCCCGGCGTTCGGCTGGCGTAATGATCTGAGCGACTGGGCAGGCCCGGTTCATGCTTCTCGGCTTGTGTCTGCTGAGCGTTCTCGCCCCACGATCGACCGGTTGAAGAAGGCCGCACAGCAGTACGTAGACCGCGCCCCCTACGGCGATGGCCGGCCCACGGACGACATCGAGCACCTGCTGGGCATGCTGGAGGGCTGGGACTCTTACTGCGGTGAAGCAGGGGCTGCGGCGGCAGATAGCTTGCTCAGTGAGATGCAGAAGCTCGACAACTTCAGCGCGGCGGAGCTGAGAGTCGACACGTCCGAAATCGATCTCACGCACAATTCGCAGCGGTTCTCGCTGAGGGCCGCTTTCAAGCGCGGGCTGAGAGGCTGAACGGGGCGTCGAGGCTGTGGGCAGCGCGGGTGAACTTGCTGACGCCAGGGTTCCGCCACCGGCAGGAGCACCGACTCCGGGACTGGAACCAGAAAGCCGAGGTGAGCGGCCCTGAGGCCATCGGTGTTCTTCGCCGGCTCCGTCCGCCAGGACCTGCCGGCCGCCACTGCTGGTCTCACCCTGTCCTACAGTTCCGGCGCCGTTGAGGGACACGTCAACAGAATCAAGACGATCAAACGGCAGATGTACGGCCAAGCCTCCTTCACCCTGCTCAGAGCCCGCATCCTCCTCCAGCCGTAGCCATCACGGAAGCGCGGTCACAACCAAGTGAGGCGCTCAGTCACACGGCCCCGGATCGTGTCGGTCGTCGCCCGGTTGCCCACGCTCACGTCGACTCGCTGAGGACGCTGCCTCACGTCCTCACCGGCGAAGCTGTGATGCAGGCGGGGGCCACGGGAGGGTCACCGGCAACCGGCCGACGGGCCGTCACCGCTCGCCGTCGCGGATGGCAGCTGACCGCGCCCCGGCCCCCGGCGCTGAACGTGGCCGGTCTCGCCCCGACCGCGGCTACGCGCCGGGCGGCGAGCACTCGATGTCGGGGACCGTCGTGGCCGTCGAAAGTGCCTGGCCGGG
Source organism: Streptomyces sp. R41 (assembly GCF_041053055.1). NCBI lineage: Bacteria > Bacillati > Actinomycetota > Actinomycetes > Kitasatosporales > Streptomycetaceae > Streptomyces > Streptomyces sp. R41. The sequence continues at coordinate 840,064 of NZ_CP163443.1, read as the reverse complement.
CGTGGGGGCGGCGCCCTCCTCGAGCCCACGGGCGGTGTGTACCCGCAGCAGTCCGTCGATGCCGCGCAGCAGGGTCTCGCCGGCCAGGACGGGGTCGCCGAGGTAGCCGGCACTCATCGCGCCGTCGCGGAGCATGACGAAGTGCCGCCCGGCGTACTCGGCCGACGCGTCCGTGATCTCGGTGAACAGTCCGGTGATCGTCTGCAGGAACCACTCGCGGTGTTGCACGACGGCCCGGTGGACCGGGTGGTCGGGGGCGGGGAATTCCGCTGCCGCGTTGAGGAAGGCGCATCCGCGGTAGCCGGGCGAGCGGATCTGCTCGACCAGGGACGCACCGATGCCCCGCAGGATGCCGTCGGTCGGCGTGTCCGTGGCCATCAGGGCGCCGATCTGGGTGCGGATCGCCTGGTCGACGCTTCCGATGTAGGCGACGGCCAGGTCTTCTTTGCTGCGGAAGTGGCGGTAGAAGGTGGCGTTGGTGACCTTCGACTCGGCGACCAGGCGGTCGACGCCCACCGTGTGGATGCCCTCGGTGTAGAAGAGCTGCCCGGCGGTCCTCAGGAGCCGCTCTCGGGCCTCGGAGACTCGCCTGCCGGTGCCGGCTTCCGTCTGTGTCATATCGCCCACCGTAGCAGATAGAACGATCTCTCTATGTCAATGTAGAACGTTCTCTCTTGTTTTACGGGGAGGGGTGTGCCAGGCTGCAGACAAGAGAGATCGTTCTCTCTGCTTCGAGGTGAGGTTTTCACCCGCTGAGGCATCCTGCCGCCCGGGCCGGGGAAGCCCGCCTGTCCCGGCCCGGGCGGCCGAACCCGTCCCGTACCCCTTTCCCGCACTCACTGGAGAACCCCATGGCATCCGTCGCCTCCGCCGAGCACGTCGGCGCCACGCCCGCCCTGCGCCGGCTGTACGTCATCCGCTTCTTCTTCGCCGCCGTGTGGGCGGCGCTCCTGCTGGTGTCCGGCTCCGACCTCACCACCGGGGCCAAGCTGCTGCTGTTCCTCTATCCCGCCTTCGACGTGGTCGCGGCCGTCGTCGACTTCAGGTCGGCGCGCGCCGGCGGGCCGGTCAAGGGCCTGTACGCCAACATGGCCATCAGCACGCTCGCCGCCGTCGGCGTAGCGGTCGCCAGTGCCTCGGGTGTCGCCGACGTGCTGCGCGTCTGGGGCGCGTGGGCGATCGTCTCCGGCCTGATCCAGCTCCTCGTAGGTATCGCGCGCCGGCCGATGGGCGGCCAATGGGCCATGATCGTCAGCGGCGGCATCTCGGTACTGGCCGGCGCGTCCTTCATCAAAAGCGCCTCACAGGATGACCCCTCGCTGACCACCCTCGCCGGCTACGCCACGCTCGGAGGGATCTTCTTCCTCGTCTCGGCGATCCGCCTGTCCCGCTCGACCCCCAGGGGCTGACCCGTGTCGACCAAGGATCGCGGTGACCAGACGTGGCGCGCGAGTCGGGACGTGCCCGACAAGGTCCGGCTCGGCGACAGGCTGGTGCGGCGGATGGCGATCGGCGCCATGAGGCCGGCCGGGCCGGGGATCTGGGGGCCGCCGACGGACCGGGACCACTCGATCGCTCTACTTGGCGGCCACTGAGCGCGATGATGGCCGCAACCGCGCTCAGCGCCGGGAGGACGGCCTGAGTGGCGCACCACAAGAGAGGCGTCGTAATTCCAGCCACCTCCCGAGCGCTGGAATGTGAGTCACTCCTGCGAGCACGCCGCCGTGCCCCACAGGTAAGGGACGTCGCCAGGACGGGGTCCAGGAACGAGGCACCTCCAGGTTGGGGCACACCCCCGAGGGACTGGGCTGGTTGCAGGGGGAGGTCGACGATGAGGCCGGTCCGTGGACAGGTATCGAGCAGCAGATTTCGAAGCTGGAGCAGGTCCCTACGGACTGGCGCGGGAAGGAGAGGCGTGGGCGTGGTGACGCTGCTGGAAGAGGCCGTCGCGGAGGCACTTCGCGGCAAGGACGGCGAGACGATCCGTCTCTACGTGGCCGCCTGTGCCGAACGCATGGCGCCACTGTTCATGGGTCCGCGGGCGGGCACGGCGGGACGGGAAGTCGACCTGGACTTCTCTGCGGAGTCCGTACGCGACCTCTGGCAGGCCGACCGTCCGCTCTCCGATGCTGCCGAGCGCGTAAGCATGTTGGAGTGGTTCCCCGAGTTTCAGCCGGGCGAAGAGGGGATCACCGACGACGCCGACACCTACGCATTCTTCGCCGCCCTGGTCCTGCGGTACGCCCTGCTGGCCAACGGCTCCGGGAACGCCGATGATGCGGTGTCCTGCGGCCATGCGGCGCTCACCGCGATGGGGATGCTGGACCAGAACGTGACGGGTGCCGGCTTCCGCGCCCAGGAGCAGCGGCTGCAGTTCCTCTCGGTGTCCGGCGATGCCGAGGGGTTGTGGGACGCGAGCGTCACAGCGGGGCGGGAACGCTTCCGTACCGTGCTGGGCCGCATCACGGGCGGCGGGTCTGCCCCGAGGCCGTTGCGTCCTCGCTCCAGGCTGGGTCGCCCGGCGTGCTGCCTTGGGACGGCTGTCGAAGGCTCCACCGCCGCTACGAACGCAAAGCCGAACACTTCCTCGCCTTCGTCGGCGAGCAATAGTCAAGACCTGTGGATCGGCGTGTCACGCTCTTCTTCTCGCCCGCCGTGCCGCCGATCACGCTGACCTCCACCTTCTTGGCTGTGGTAAAGCCCCGCATCCGGGGCGCGGCCGGACTCCAGGAGTCCAAGGGCGATGAGTCTCGCCGTGGTTGCCAGTCTGTATTCCCAACACGCGTTCAACCGCACTGGAGGAGAGCATCATGACCGCTACCTACACATTCGACGTCTTTTCCAGCCTCGACGGCTTCGGCGCTGCCGGCGGCAACTGGACCGGCTACTGGGGGAAGCAAGGCCCCGAGCTCCTCGACCACCGTCTCGCCCTGTACGGCGAGGAGCAGCGGATGGTCTTCGGGGCCAACACGTATCGGGCGTTCGCGCGGATGCTGGCCTCGAGCACTGAGGAGTCCGAGGTGTGTGACCCATGGGTCACACGGATGAGGAGCCTGCCGGCAACGGTGGTGTCGACCACACTGGAAGGATCCCTCGACTGGCCGGATGCGAACGTCGTGAGCGGCGATGCCGTCGACGTCGTCGCTCGGCTCAAGGAGGAGTCCGAGGTACCGTTGCGCTCGCACGGCAGCCTGTCGATGAACCGGGCGCTGATGGCCGCCGGTCTGGTCGACCGCGTCCAGGTGACGCTCTTCCCTGTGATCACCGGTCAGAGCGGGCTGGACCCGATCTTCCAGGGTGCGGCCGACTTCGACCTCGAGCTGATCGAGTGCCGGACGCTCGACGGACACATCCAAGAGCTCATCTACCGGCCCACCCTGCATGTCTGAGTCCATCCATACACCCCACCCCGTCGAGCAGACGAACCTGCCGGAAGTTCCCTCTGACCGACATGCCGACCGGTCTCATGGCCGCCCTGGTCACGCGGCTTGCTGATCGCCTCCCGGTTCTTCGGGTCGTTCGACGAACTGGCCGTCCTCGAACGTCGCGCCAGCGCGGAACAGGGCGACCAGGTGGGGTGCGTTGACCGCGCGCCAGCGGGCTTGTGCGGACATGTGCCGCCCGCCCCGCCCACCCTGCACCCCTACCTCGACTACCTGCAACAACGCTGGGCCGAAGGCGAACACGGCGCCAAGATCCTTCACCAGGAACTCCTGGCCAAGGGCTACCTGGGCCACTACCAGCGCGTGAAAATGGCCGTAGCGCCCCTGCCGCACGGCCTGCCTCTGGATGAGCCGCGCGAACGTCCGCCCTCCCCACGTGAGGCCGCGCGCTGGATCGTCACCGCACCCGACCGGCACGGCACGCAGACCGCGCAGCGCCTGCAGCGGCTCCTCAAACACTGCCCGGAACTCCGCCACACCCACGACTTGGCCGGCCAGTTCGCCGGCATGCTCGACGCCCGCGATGCCGCACCGCTGCCCGCTGGGTGGCCGCCGTTGGCAGTGCGGGCCCGCACTGCCAACGGCCTGGGAAGCCAGGGAAGCGGGTCCCCCGGAGGGTGAATTTGCGGGACGGCTGCGGGGTGTCGCGCGTGCTGACCTGGCACGGTGAGCATGTCAGGCCGCCACCTGCGGGGCGGCCGTCAGCGGCCGGGAGTTGCTGTGACGAGTTCGTATGCCCCCGCGGTGCGGTCCCTGACTGATGGTCAGGGGTGCGCCGCCGCTATGACCCGGGTGCTGGCCGGGCCTTCCGGGCCGGGCACGTCCTCCGCTCGGATCCGCTGTGCCGGTCAGAGTCCGCGCGAGGTGAATTTCGGCTGTCCCTGGCCGTTGAGGGAAAGCCCCTTCCGGGAACGCGCCCGGGAGAGCGCCCTGGAGTGGATGGAGGACTTCGGTCTGACGCGGGATTTTGAGGCCAATGTCGCCCAGTTCCGGCACTGGAAGCTGGCCGAGTGCGCGGCGTGGTTCTATCCGGACGGCACACCGGAGGGCGTTGAACTGGCAGCGCAGTTGATGGGCTGGTACTTCGCCCCCTTCGATGATCAGTTTGACGGCGACCTCGCCCGCGATTCCCAGGCCGCCGCACAGCTGTGCGGCGAGCTCACCACGATCCTGGACTTGCCCGAAGGCGCCCCGCTGCCTGCTCCCTCGCCGGTGGTCGCCGGCTTCGCCGATCTGTGGTGGCGCTCCTGCCGCGGCATGTCGACCCAGTGGCGTCAGCGTGCGGCCCAGCACTGGCGGCAGTACTTAAGCCGACAGCTCGCCGAGGTCGTCGACCGCCGTCACGCCCGCACGCAGGACGTCGAAGGCTGTCTGCGTCGGCGGGCGGTCACCACGTCGAGCGGCCCGCTCAGCGACCTGATCGAGTGCCTCAGCGGCTTCGAAGTGCCCGACCAGGCTTGGCAGAGCCCGCTCCTGTCCGAACTGCGCCGGCTCACCGCCGAAATCATCAGCATCACCAACGACCTTGTCTCCGCCGAGAAAGAAGAAGCCCAAGGCGACCGGGTCAACAACCTCCTCCTCATCCTGGAAGACCAACACGGCTGCACCCGCCACCAAGCTATCGAACGACTCCGCGAGATGACCCACGAGCGCTACGCCCGCTTCCTACGCCTGGAAACCCAGGCACCCGATCTCGACGACGTCCTCACCACGACCGGGCGCATCGCGCTGCGTCGCTACATCACCGGCCTCCATGACCTCCTCGCCGGCGACAACGAGTGGGAACACACCTCTGGCCGCTACGCGACCTGACGATCCACACCGCATGGCGGGCAGGCAAGGGACCCGGACGCACCTGCAAAGCGAGTCACGTGGGTTAGATTCCCGCCACCACGGCCTCCATCTCTTCCCCTTACCCCCAATCCCTCCTCTCCCTCTCCTCAAACAGCGGCACAACTCTCGGCACCCTCCAGGTGTCCAGGACATGACCGGATGGCAAACCTCCGGTCGCCGTGCTTCCTGTTTCGACGAGGAGACCCATCCGTGCGCCAGCGCATCCGCCCCCCGCACCTCCGCAAGTCGGCGGCCTTCGTGGCCGCTGCCGTGATCGTCGCGGCCGTTCCCGCGGTCGCCGCCTCCTCGGCGTATGCCGAGGAGGGCGAGCCCTCCCTGGTGATCTCGAGTCTGCCGAGTACGTCTCCCAAGCCCGGCGAGGTGTACGACGAGTCCGTCGTCATCACCAACAAGGGCACCGCGGCCGCGGACGGCGTCACCTTCCGGATCCGGCTGACCCGAGGGCTCGACTTCCCCGAGGCAGTGCAGGGCTGCACCTACTCGACCATCGAGGACCAGGTCAGGCAGGCTCTGTGCGAGCTCGACACCGTCATCGAGCCCGGCGCCTCCGTCGAAACGCCCGTGCGGTTCAAGGCACTGCCCAACGCGCTGATGGAGGCCGTCCAGTACGGCACCTCGGCTACCGGTGAGGCTCCGGGCGAGGGGTTCAGCGACAGTCACCGACGGCTGACCCTGACCGCCGACAGCTCGGCCGACCTCGTCGCCGTCGGTGACGACACCGAAGCCCTCGCGGGCGACAGGCAGTCCGTCACGGTGAAGCTCCGCAACGACGGCCCCGGCTGGATCCAGAACCAGGAGAGCGACGACCAGACGGCGCTCATGGTGCAGATACCGAAGGAGACGGTCGCCACTGAAGTCCCCCAAGAGTGCGCGCCGTTCGGGATCGACGGCCCGTCCGGGCCCGGGGGGACGCCGGGCAAGTCCAAGTATGTCTGCTGGCCCGCCGACCACACCATCGACGTCGGCGAGTCCCTCTCCTTCACCTTCATGCTGGCCATCGAGGACGACGCACAGACCACCACCGGCGAGGTGAAGGCGACCTCTGTCTACGACATCCACCCGGCCTTCGACAAGAACCCCGCCAACGACAAGGCCCAGATCCGCATCGCCATCCCCACCGACAACGAGCCCGGATCCGCCACCTCCGGCGGCGCCTCCACCGGCGGCTCGACTGACGGCGGCTCCACCACGGGCAGCGACGGCAACGATCCCGAGGGTCAGTCCACCGGCGGCTCCGGCAGCACGGGCAGCACCGGCTCCACGTCGGCCGGAACCTCGACGGGCGGCTCCACCACCGGTTCCGTCGACGGCAACCTGGCGAGCACCGGTTCCGACGGCACCCCGCTCATCGCCGGCGCCGCGGCCGCCACGGTTGCCCTCGGCGGTGGCCTGGTCCTGGCCGTACGCCACCGTCGCGCGACCGCCAAGTCCTCCTGAGGACTCCCTGAGCCTTTTCCAACCTCCGTAGAGCGTTTGCCCGTTGGCCTGACAGGACGGCGAAGCCCCTGGTAGATGGGTTTTCTGCCAAGAGAACCGTCTCCACCAGGGGCTTCATGTGCTTGTCTACCCGTCCGGCGTCGACGTCGCCTCCTCGACCTTGCGTCTGCTGTCCGCCCAGCTGCGCACACGGCGCCACGAGCGCGGGACCCGATGGCGGCGTCTGACCCCAGGACGTCAGGCCCAGCTTGCCCTCGCTCACCTGCGGTGCGGGCACACCTACGCACAGCTTGCGGCCGGGTTCGGCGTCGGCACCACCACCACCGCCTACCGGTACGTCGTCGAGGCGGTCGAGTTGCTCGCCGCCCTCGCGCCCACCCTGGCGGAGGCGGTCCGCGCCGCGACGACGAAGGCGTACGTCATCCTCGACGGCACCCTGCTGCCCATCGACCGGATCGCCGCGGACCGGCCCTTCTACAGCGGCAAGCACAAGAAGTACGGCATGAACATCCAAGTCCTCACCGATCCGTTCGGCCGCCTGCTGTGGGCCTCCGCCGCGCTGCCCGGCGCCGTGCACGACATCAAGGCCGCTCGCACCCATGGAATCATCGACGCCCTGGCCGAGGCCGACCTGCCCTGCTGGGCGGACAAGGGCTACCAAGGCGCCGGCGCCACCGTGCGGGTCCCCTTCCGCGGCAAGCACCGCAACCTGCCCTCCGGTCAACAGGCCGTGAACATCGCCCACGCCCGCATCCGGGCCGTCGGCGAGCAGGCCATGGCCACCCTCAAGAGCTGGCGCCTCCTTCGCAAACTGCGCTGCAGCACCACCCGAATCACCAGCCTCGTCCAGGCGGTACTCGCACTTCACCTCGCATCATCTTGAGGTTGAAAAGGGCGCACTGCATCGGCATGGCTGCTGACCCGTCGCGCAAGGATGGGAATCCGCTCCCCTTCCCGGCTCTTCCCGGGCGCCATCCCTCCCCGTCATGCTCTTTGCAGAGGCAGCGGGGAGGGGACGCGCATGCCAGACGGGGGAGCACCGAGGCGGACGAGATTGCGCCTGGCTCGGCACAGGCCAGGCCCAAGGCGGGTACGGGCCCGAGAGCGAGCCGACGAGCCCGAGGCCAGCACTCGGCTGGGTGGCCTGAACCTCCTCACCCTCGGCGCGGCCGTCACCATTGTGGCGAGCCTGGGCGGCCTGGTAACCACGGGCATCGGCACGATCTGGAGTGCCCGGGTGTCCGCTGACCAGTTGGCGCAATCCCGCGAGCAGGCAGAGGAGAAGCAGCGGGAGCAGGCTGCGCGCGTGTCCTTCTGGGCGGATGGAGGGCCGAAGGGTGAGAGCCTCCTCCACGTGATGAACAGGTCACCAGACCCCTTGTCGAACTTGCACATTGTGTTCCTGGTCTCGCAAGATCCGCCTGGCGACGTGGCGTTCCAGGTGTTCCTTCCTGCGCTGACCCCCTACTCGGTCCTGACCATCGAGGGGAAGTCCCTGAGGTACGTGGAGGATGATCCGGCGGACGAGGACGGCTATTGGCCGCCCCTGTTGGAGGCTGACGCCAATGGCATCGACCTCGGGGACTTCGAGGACAGCGTGGGCTTCCTGGAGGCAAGCATCGGGTTCCAGGACCGCAACGGTGCGCACTGGGCTCGCGTCAACGGCGAACTGACCAGGGGTGATGTCTCCATCGACCGGACGCCAGCCCGTCACGGCCGGGTGGTCGGAGAGCCGCAGGTCAAGCTCGTCGACAACTGCGGAGACGACGGGGGGAACTGACATGGCTAGGAGGGCCGACGGCCGCGAACTGGTGCCGCGCGTCGTCCGAGCCATCATCACCCTGCATCTGGCCTGCACGAACTGAGGTTGGAAAAGGCTCCCTGTCCCTGAATACGAATTGCTACGGACGCCTCATGAGCGGGCGCCAGTCAGGGCCATCACCGCAACAGGTTGACTCTGGGCGGTCGAGGGTCGGAGGTTTTGATTCCGGTTACTCCGTGGCTCCGTCGTCGCTTCGAGAACTCGGGAGCGCCCGGGGCCGGGTCCCCGGACAATGATCGTCATGACGTCCCTCCACTCCAACCCACTCTTCACGCGGCTCGCCGATGCCGAACGGATCCTTGTCGCGGGCGCGGGTGGCGGCTTCGACATCTACTCCGGCCTGCCGTTGGCTCTCTCCCTCCTGCATCAGGGCAAGCAGGTATATCTCGCGAACCTCTCCTTCAGCTCACTCGCCGGTCTCCCGATCGATGACTGGGTCGCCCCCGACCTGGCCGCCGTCACTCCCGACTCCGCTTTGCACCAGAGCTACTTCCCGGAGCGCACCCTCGCTCAGTGGCTGCGCCAGCACGGCTACCCGTTCACCGTGTACGCCTTCCCCCAGACCGGGGTGCGCCCGCTGCGCGCCGCCTACCAAGCACTGATCAAGCTGCACGGCGTCGACGCTGTCGTGCTGGTCGACGGCGGTACGGACATTCTGATGCGCGGCGATGAAGCCGGGCTCGGCACTCCAGAGGAGGACCTGACGAGCGTGGCGGCGCTGGCCGCGCTGGACGGCATACCGGCCCGGCTCGTCGTGTCAGTCGGCTTCGGTGTAGACGCGTACCACGGCGTAAACCACACGCAGGTATTGGAGAATATCGCCGCGCTGGAGCGCGACGGCGCGTACCTCGGTGCGTTCTCGATACCGCGCGCCACCCGTGAGGGCGCTCTCTACCTTGACGCGGTGACGCACGCTCAGCACCACACCCCGGAGTACCCCAGCATCGTGAACGGTTCGATCGCGGCAGCCGTGCGCGGCTCGTTGGGCGATGTCCGGTTCACTGACCGCACCCGGGGCAGCGAGTTGTTCGTGAACCCGCTGATGTCCCTGTACTTCGCCTTCGACCTCCCGGGCCTGGCAGCCCGCTGCCTCTACCTGGATCGGATCGAGGACACCCACCTGATGCGCCAAGTCCATTCACGGATTGCCGAGTTCCGCGAATCCATAGTCGCTCGCCCACCCCGCCGCTTCCCGCACTAGTGACGAGGTCGACTGTGCGCTGCTGGCAGCCGCACCCATCCCGGCCAAAGCCGCCCGACTGACCAAAACCCAGCTGCGGGCGGTGCTGTAAGGGCAGGCGATGCGCCCCAGGGGATGGCCTGCTCGATGCGTCAGAACGCATGCGTAGCAGTCGGGCCCGCGCAGCCTCACATCCGGGATCTCAGCACGTCGACCTCACAGCCCGGCGCGAAGGGGTCGAAGCCGTGCTCGATCAGCCAGCGAACTGCCAGCAGGCTTCGCAACGACCACCACGCGTGGATCACGTCGAGGTCGATGTCGGTGCCATATCCGGCGACGAGGTCGTCGAGGTGCTCCTCGTGTCCGAGCGTGAAGGTGGCGAGGTCGTACAGGGCATCACCCTGGCCCGCCTCGGACCAGTCGATGATGCCCGTGACCTCGTCGCCGTCGACGAAGACGTGCGCGATCTGCAGGTCTCCGTGCGTGAACGCCGGAGTCCACGGCCGGAGCGCGGCCTCGGCGACCTGGCGGTTGCGGGTGACCAGGTCAGCGGGCAGGAGGCCGTTCGTCACGAGCGACTCGCACTCGGCGTCGAGTTCCGCCGCCAGCGCGACGATGCTCCGGCCGGCCCGGCCGGGCCGGGGCGGCAGCGGCGCGTCGTGCAGCTTCCGGATGGCGGCGCCCGCCGCGGCCCACGCCGCCGGCGACCCGGTCGACGGCCCGCCGAGGCGCCCAAGCGTCGTCCCCGGGAGTGCGGCGATCGCGAGCACGGGCGGCTTGCGCCACAGGACCTCCGGGGTCGGGACCGGCGCGAGGGACATCGCCTCGACCTCGACGTCGATGCGCGCCTGATCGGCGTCCACCTTCAGGAACACGTCACCGACGCGCAGGGTCGCGCGCTCGGAATGGGCGACGACGACTTTGACCTCATCCATGGGCGACCAGTATCCCGGGGATGATCGCCGACGTCGCCGGGTTTATCGCGTGCGATTACGCGGCTGACCGCGTCCCGATACCCGGCGGCCTCGTGCACGACACCGACCTCTGGCCAGGTCAAGTCCACCACTTTGTTAGGAGGCCGAAAAGCCACTCAACACCCCAGGGCTGCTCAACCGTACGAAGGGCGCGACCCCAGCCGGTCCCCGAAACGTAAGGCCAACTGGGGAACTCAGTGCGCGACACGAGGTCGCACCGGATAAGTAAGGAGATCCGTCTTAAGGGAAGTTGATGGGGGCGGGACTTCGGGCCAGTGAGCTGGTCGTCAACCTCGTCTCCGTTGGGGGGTGGGGATGGAGCAGGCGGTTTTCGAATCGCACCCCCCACGTCCGCAAGGCGATCCCGCTGCGGGAACGCTGCTTCTTGATTGCGAGCCAAGAGTCGAGCCTGTGACCTTCGGCGATAGGTGGGCGACGCGGCACTATGTGCCCGACGCCGTGTCGGTGCTGGTCGTGCTGCTGCTGGCGCGCTCCTGGGAGCGGTAAGCGCTTGAGCGGTAGCCGCTGGACAGGTGCTCGACTGCGCCGAGGAAGTCGCGGAAGGCCCGGTCGGTGCGGGTGGTGTCGCCGGTGGCGTCGAGGTCCATGAGGAGACCACGGATGACAGCGAGAACGAGCGTCGCGAGATCCGGCCGACCGATGCTGCGCAGGCCGTCCTCGAGCGGCCCGAGCCAGTCGGTCGTCGCGGTGCGTCGGAAGTTGGGCCACAACTGCTGCTCTGCACTCTCGCGCAGCTGACCGAACATCCGCAGGTACGGCTGCCCGTCCGGGCCGGTGATGGAGGTCCAGGCGCGGTTCAGGGTGGCCGTGTACGGCTCGTCTGGTCGCACCCGCAGGAGGTCGCCGAATGTGTCGAGCTGACGTTGCCGCGCGTGCCCGAGGACTGCCCGTAGCAGGGCGTCGCGGGTGCCGAAGTGATAAATCAGCATGCGGGCTGAGGTGCCGGTGGCGGTGGCCAAGGGCTCGAGCCGGTCGGGGAGGCCGTGCGCGAGGGCGTGATCAGCGCAGGCATCCAGCAGCCTTTCCTTGATGTGCGGTTGCGGTCGTCTGCCCACGGCCCAACTTTTTCACGTAACGGCTACTACGTCTATCGTCGGCAGGGGGGCAGTCAAGGCAGACGTGGAGGCAGCGATGAGGGTCGTGTTCGTGCATGGGGCGTGCGTGCGGGACGGGTCGTGGTGGTGGCACCGCACCGCCGAGCTGCTGCAGGAGCGAGGGGTGCCGAGCGTGGCGCCGGCGCTGCCGAGCTGCGGCGAGGCGGGCCTGCCCGGCGGCGTCGGCGGTCCGGGACTGCCCGAGGACGTTGCCGCGGTGCGGCAGGTGCTGCAGGACAGCGACGAGCCGACCGTCGTGGTCGCCCACAGCTACGGCGGCATCATCACCGCGGAAGCCGCCGCGGGAATCGGGTCGGTGCGCCACCTGCTGCTGGTCTCCAGCTACCTGCCCGAGGTCGGGCAGAGCCTGTCGGAGTTCGGGGACGGCAGCCCCGCCCCGTTCCTCGACATCGACCCCGACGCCGGCACGTTCGGGGTTCGCCCCGAGCAACTCGTGGACACGTTCCTGCAGGACTGCGACCCCGAGGTCCAGGCGCAGGCGGCGGACCACCTCGCCCGGCAGAGCGTGCAGGTGACCGGGCAGCCGGTCGGAGCGGCCGCATGGCAGCAGTTGCCCTCGACGTACCTCGTCTGCGCTCAGGACCGGGGCACCCCGCCGTGGCTGCAGCGCGAGTTCGCCCGCCGCGCCGGCAACGTCGTCGAACTTGACGCCGGCCACCACCCGTTCCTGTCCCAGCCTGCAGCGGTCCGGGACCTGCTGCTGAGCCTGTGACGGCAGCCGGCGGACGAGCCGGGCCGGCGATCCGAGGGCCAGGAGAGCGTCGTGAATGCCGAGGAAGAACCGCTGTCGAGGGCACGTCGGCGGCGTCCGCCTCCCCAGCGAAGTCGGTGACCTTCCCAGCGGCCACACCTTCCACCGCCACATCCGTGTCGCCGAGGCCGTCTACCCACTCCAGACGGCTGGTCAGGCGCTTGAAGTGCGACCAGCTGGGCCCCTGCGCGGGCTTCTTCGCCGGTTGAACAGCGTCGTGCCGTCCGCGTTGCGTTCCGCAGCAGCAGCAGCAGCAGCCGCAACAGGCCGACCCGCTCCGCCGGGCTGATCCGGCCGTGGATGCCGTCGCAGATCGCGGTGTTCACCTGGCGGCGGACCTTCGAGGCCATCGCGTCGAAGGTGGAGAACGCTGGCAGCTCCACCCCGGCCTCCACCACCTTCTCCAGCGCGATCTTGATCAGGTCCGCCGGGCGGTTCTTCGCAGCCGCCTCCTTGCGGATCGACTCCTCCGCGATCCGCCGGGCCTCCGCCTGCTCGTAGAGCGCCCCGACGCGCTTGCGGACCAGGCCTCGGTGGTTCTTGGCGGTCTTCTCCGCCTGTTACACCGGCAGCGCGCCCTCCGGCAGCTCAACCTGGCGCCGGACAAAGTCCACCACCTGCTCCGGGACGTCCTCCAGCTTCGGGAAGCGCCTCATGCGCTGATACGACTTCAGCATCAGCAACAAGGCCAGCAGATGCTCATCGCAGTCGGTGGCATCCGATGCCCACTGAGGCGCATCGCGCGTCGGAGAGAAGAACGGATACAGCTCGTGCGCGGTGATCAGCCGCTTGAACCGTGGATACGCGGTCCGTTCGATCGAGGTCACAACTCACCGCAGGCCCCAAGACGATGGTCACCATCACCACCAACGACACTGAGCCGAATGGGTGACGGGCCGGGGCTCTCCGGGTCTCAAGATCATCCCATGGCCATCGGCGTTCTCTCCTACAGCCCCGCTCCGGTGTGGGACCACTCCGGCGGCGGCCTGCCCGACATGGCCGCCATGGGCATCACCAGCACCCTGGAGACCACCCCCGCCTCCGCCCGAGCCCAGTTCGACCTCGTCGTCGGCGGCGCCCTGACCGCCGTCGCCACCGTCCTGCCCGCGATGCGTGAAGCCCGCGACGGCGCCCTGCTGTTCACCACCGGCCGCTCGGCCATCACCCCCATGCCGATCCTCGGCAACGCCGGCATCGCCCAGGCCGGCCTGCGCAACTGGGCCGGCGCCGCACACACCGAACTCGCCCCCCAGGGCGTCTACGTCGGCCACATGTGCGTCGGACTGCCGATCCTGCCCGGCAGCGGCGACGGCGACCCCGCCGCCATCGCAGACCGCTGGTACCACCTCAGCCGCGCGCGTGGAGTCCGTCCGCAGTCCAGGTGCCGGCGGGTGGAGAGGCCGCGGCCGTTGGGCTTTCGGCCCGGGCATGGTCCGCATCTCGGTCGGCTGGGCCGCGAGGACGGCACGGCTTCAACCGTCCGTGCGTCCTCGGTTGCCGCTCCCGGGCTCCCCGCCCGGCCGGAGCATCTGGCTCGCGGCCAGCTCGCGATAGAGGGTGCTGCTGGCCAGCAACTCCTCGTGGCGTCCGCCGGCGGCGGTGCGGCCGTCCTGCAGCACCACGATGTGGTCGGCGTGCTGCACGGTGGACAGGCGGTGGGCGATGACCAGCAGGGCGCACTCCTGGGCGACGTCCTTCATGACGGTGGTGAGCGCCGCTTCATTGATCGCGTCGAGGTGGGAGGTGGGCTCGTCCAGCAGGAGCAGCGAGGGGCGGGCCAGCAACGCGCGGGCGAGAGCGACGCGCTGGCGTTCGCCGCCGGACAGGGTGCTGCCGCGTTCGCCGATGACAGCGGCCAGGCCGCCGGGCAGCCGGTCGACGACTTCTTCGAGTCGGGCCAGTTCGACGACGCGCCGGATCTCCGCATCCGTGGCGTCGGGCACGGCGTAGGTGATGTTGTCGCGCAGGGTGCCGTGGACGACGTGGGTGTTCTGGTCGACGACGGCGATGCGTCCGCGGCATGCGTCACGGGTGAGTTCGCTCGTGGGCCGTCCGTCGAAGAGCACGGTGCCCGCGTCCGGCTCGTAGAACCTCGCCACCAGGGCGAACACAGTGCTCTTGCCGGCTCCGGACCGGCCCACCAGGGCCACGTGCCGGCGGTGCTGGACGGCGAACGAAACGCCGCGGAGGACCGGCCGCTCCGGGGCGTAGCCGAAGTGGACGTCGCGCAGGGCGAGGGCGGGCTGTTCGTGGCTGGCGGAGGCCCTGGTCGGCCGCGGTGTCGGTGTGGGTGCGCGGTCTCCCGGGATCTGGGGTGCGGTGGGCTCGACCGGCAGGCAGAGCGCCTCGTCGATGCGCTGGTAGGCGCCCATGCCGCGTTGGACGAGGCCCACGGCACGGAAGACGGAGGACAGCGGCAGGACGAGGTACGAGGCGTACAGCAGGAAGGCGACGAGGTCGCCGAGGGAGCCGGCGTGGCCGTTGACGCGCAGGCCGCCGACGACCAGGACGATGAGGAATGAGCCCTGGACGGCGAGTTCGACGGCGGGGCTCATGACGGAGGCGAGCTTCGCGGCGCGTACCCCCGCGCCGTAGGCGGCATCGACGCGGGTGCCGATGCCGGCCGCCTCGCGCTCCTCGGCGCGGTGCACGCGGACCATCGGCAGGGCACCGAGGGCGCGTTCCAGATCGGCGGCGATGGCACCGACCGCGTCCTGCATGTGTTCGGACGCGCATCTGATGCCCGTGAGCAGCGAGCCGACGACCACGGCCGCCGCTGCCACGGTGACGGCGACCAGGAGCAGCAGCAGGGGGTCGAGCCACGCCATGAGGATGATCGCCCCGGCGGCGACAAGGCTTCCCGTCACGAGATCGACCAGGGCCTGCGACACGACCTCCCGGAGCAAGGTGGTGTCGGCCGTCACCCGGGAGATGAGGTCGCCGTTGCGATGACGGCCGTATTCCCTCATCTCCAGCCGGAGCAGTCGTCCCACCAGCCCGTGACGGAGCTGCCGTACGACGCCTTCGCCCATCCGTTCCAGAATGAAGCGGCCCGCGGCTCCCGTCGCCGCCTCGGTGACGAACAGCGCGCCGAGGAGTCCCAGCAGCGGCCAGATGACCTGTCCACGGCCGCTCGCGTCCACGACCTGCTTGGCGACGAGCGGCTGGGCCAGTCCCAGGCCGGAGCCCACGAGGGTCAGTGCGGTGGCGACGGCGATGGCGCTCCGGTGCCCGGCGGTGAGCCGGTACATCGTGGCCACCGCCGCCCGGGTGGACTTGTCGCCCTCGGTGACCATGGCCCGGCCGCCGTGCAGGACCGTCGTGCCGGTCATCGGTCCGTCGGCCGTGGCAGCGGCTCGACGGTCACCAGCCGGGCGAAGTAGCCCTCTGGCACACCCTCGCCGACGGGACCGCCTTCCGCCTCGATCCAGGCATGCGCGGTGAAGGGCGGGACGACGCGTACACCGGTGCACCAGGTCGGCCACGTTCCGCCGAGCCGGCACAGCATTGCCGCCCCCAGGGAGCGCGGCAGGCACCCCTTCGGTCCGGCGCAGCGCAGGCTGGCGGCGCACATGGCGTCGCGTGCGTTCTGGGCCTGCGCGGAGGTGGCGGGCGCGGCACCGCGCCGCATAATGCCCAGTACGGTGCGGATGCGGCGGGGCGGCAGCAGGGCGAAGGCGACGGCGGGGAACAGGACGAGGCGGGCGGCCAGGCGCCGGGCCAGGGGCACACCGGTGGGGCGCTCCAGCGCGCTGGGCGTCGTCATGAGGCGAGCCCCGAGCGGCGCAGTTGCCGTACGAGCGCCTCGACGTCCTGCAGGGCCTGCGCCTGGTCGATGTCAAACTCCTGGACCAGGGCGGCGGCCGCGTCCGCCTCCTCGCCGCCGCCGAGCAGCGTCCGCACCACCAGGGTGGCAGTCGGGTTCAACTCCCAGTAGGCGCTGGCCCGTTCGTCCAGCAGCACGGTGCCGTAGTCGGTCTCGGCCGTGGAGACGTCGTCGCCGAACCGCAAGGGCATGTGAGGGCCTTTCTGACGTGTCTGACGGGGGATGTGGTCAGGGTCGTGGGACACGGGTGCGACTGCGGGCAAGTCCCCGCAGCCACACCTCGGCGGCGATCGTGGAGTAGAGAATGGCGTCGGACAGCCCCGGGGAGGCGGGCCGCCGGGCGAGGCGGCGGAGCTCGGCGCCGTCCACCAGGCCCAGCTCCTCCAGCCGTGAGTCCTCCCACAGGGCCACCAGATCGGCGCGGTGTTCGCGCAGTCCGTTGGAGGCGTCCATGGCGGCCGTGGCCTTGTTGGCCCGCCGCAGGCAGTCCTCAGGCACGATCCCGCGCATCGCGGCGCTCAGGACGGGCTTGTACCGCCAAGGCGTGACGCGCTCGCTCGGACGTACGGCGAGACACGCCTCGATGACGCGGTCGTCGAGGAAGGGCGAGGCCATCGGCAGGCCGGCGCGGGCCGCCATCCGGTCCCACTGCCGGATGACGCGGGTACACGCGCGGATCTGCTCCAGGTCGGTGTGCAGTCCACGGTCCGGATGCAGCGGCGAGGTCGTCGCCGCAGCACGCAGCAGTGCCTGGCGGGCCATCCGTTCGGCCTCGGGAGTCACCCAGTCGAACAGGCGCGGGGCCATGCCCCACCCGAGACCCGTGGCGACGGACGCGGGCAACGGGCCACGCAGGTGGCGGGCGGCGTCGGCGAGCCACTTCCCGTACGGCCGGGAGTCGGCGACCGCGCGGACCGTGCCGCCCAGCGGCCAGTGCCACAGCGCCCGGAACCCACGCAACTGGCGCAGGGCGAACAGCGGACGGGTGCGCAGTAGCCGGTGGTAGTACGCCTCGGAGCACCATGCCACGTGGTCGCCGCCGATGCCGGTCAGGTGCAACCGGCTGCCGCGTGCGGCGAGGCCGGGCAGGTGGTGCAGGACCCGGGAGCGGTCCATGACGCCGATGGTGGGCTCGTCGAGGAGGTCGTCGATGCCGAGCAGGTCCTCGTAGACCAGCGGCGAGGCGTCGGCGTCCCAGACCACGTGCTCGACGTCCGGGAGGTGCCCGATCGCCCGCTCGGCCCAGTACAGGTCGGTGTCCGCCGGGTCGCGTCCCGGCCACGTACTGGCCACGACGCGGGCGGGGGAGCGGTCGGCCAGGAAGCAGACGGACGTCGAGTCCAGGCCGCCGGACAAGTCGCAGCTCACCACGCCGCCCTGACGGGTACGTGCGTCGACGGCCTCCTCCAGTGCCTCCCGGATCAGGGGCGCCGCGTCGGCAAGCGGCCGGACCGGCTCCGGCGGAATCCACCAACGAGTGTGTCGTACGGTGCGCCCGTCCGCGGCGACGACCACGGCGTCCTGTGGAGGAACGGCGGTAACCGCACGCCACATGGACGTCTCGAACAGCGGATACGGGGCGGGCCACAGCAGCCTTACGGCCAGTTCCTCCACGGCGGGGTCGAGGCCCAGGACGGCGGCGAGCGTGTCGGCGCGGGTCGCGGCCACCCGCACGCCGCCGATCTCCGCGTGGAAGACGAGTCGCAGTCCGGAGGCGGTGCCCTGCACTCTGATCTGTCCGTCGAGGGCGCCGACGAGGTGGAAACTGCCGGGGAGGGATCGGGCCAGTGCGTCGAGCTCCGCCAGATCACGCAACCGTGCGGCGCGACGCCGCAGTTCGTCGGCGTCGATCGGGCAGCAGCCGACGACGGCGACGGAGGCGCCGCCGGCACTGGCTGTGAGGACCTCGTCGTCGTGCCAGTGGCCGACCAGCCAGGGCCGGCCCGACGCATGTGCGAGGGTCCGGCTTCCGGGGCGGGCGAAGGAGCGGGCCACGGCGGCCGCGTCCGCATGGTCCGAGAAGACCGCGAAGTGCGCGTCGCCGGGGCCCGTCCCCGCACTTTCGTGCAGTTCAGTCATGACGTCGGTCAGGGACCGTCGGTCGTCAGTTCTTGCTCAGGATCAGTCGGTCGTTGCCGTGGCGCTGAAGGAGCCCCGTCTCCTTCCGGAAGGTACCGAGCCGGACGAGCGTCGGTGCCTCGTAGGCCTTCTTCATGACTACTCCTCACATGCGGGATTTGCCGCCCACCTCCCTGACCGACGGCCCAGGGGACTGGCCGAAGTGCTGTCGGTCGGCCCAGGGCTCATCTGGAACCCGGGCCATGAAGTGGGCGCAGCAGCCAGCTAGCTGCAGAACGTGAGGTCAAGACAAGAGCGTTTGCGAAGCTCGGATAATATGCAAAATCCGAATTCCTTGGATTGTGCTCCCGCTCTCGTTCTGGTTGTTGTTGGCGCGGCATCGTTTTGCGACCCGGGTGTGCGCATGTCTGAATGAACGTTACGACGTGCGTCGTGGCAGTTGCTCATCGCACTTGCCGGATGCGCCTGACGGCGGCCACAGGGCGGGCGCCGCCGGGGCGCACTCCATGCCCCTGGACGTGCTGCCGTCCCTATCGCTCCGCTCCGAAGCGTTCCCCGCACGTCTCACCGTCGGCCGCGTGCAGGCGGAGCCGCGGCGCCGTGTTCGCTCTCGCCGCCGTCGAGCCGGCCGACGCCGTGCAGGACGTAGTAGGTGCGGGAGGCCGGGTCGGCCAGCGCGGCGAACGCGCGTCGCTGTCGCCGGTATCGATCACGTGGCGTGTCATCCGGTCGTACCCGTCCGGCCCTGCCACGGCACCGATCGCCACATTCACCTTGCGAAGATCCTCCCGAACTGCGAAGAAGCCGGTCGGTCATGCCCCCCAATCAGCGGGATGTCAGTGCCTTCAGAGCTGGTGCCACCACCCCCGGGCCATGCACTCGACAAGGGGAGGTACTCATGCCAACTCCGAAAGCCGGTAACCCCGTTACGGAGCCCTGCCTCACCGCCGCTTCCGGGCCGCATCTCGTCCTGGAGGGCCCGTGCACCCTTCGCGATGGTCACCGTCGCTGTGGTCGACGGCAGTGCGCCGCTCGGTCCTGGCGCTTGTCCGGCGGTAGGCCCGAAAGGCGAGGTGATCGGCGGGATTTCGCGCGGCTGCGTTGAGGGTCGGCTGTACGAACTGGCCGAAGAAGCGCTGCGTACCGGTGACCCGGGTGACGGGCGAGAACGCGCAGTCACATCTGCTGTGACGAAGCAGCCCAGTTGGCCGTGGCCACGCTTCCGTGGGGACTCCGAACGGGAGCGGACTTCCGCTACCTCGCTGAGCCGAGAGCTCACGGACGCGCAACCAACTAAGACGCTCAGTCACAACTGCATCGGCTACGGCGCCCTTCGCGAGGGTAGAAATCTGGTTGCGGTGAGCGAGCGGTCGCTCTTCCCACCCGGGCGTGTCGTCATGCCCCACAGCCTCCGCGGCGTCAGATGAGGTATCGGCAGCACGGAGAGCACCCGCTGAAGGCGCAACCCTGCCCATGGTGCGTCCCCTGCACCCTGTGTGTCGGCGGAGCAGGGCTGCCGGCCACGGGGGACGAGGTGGAGGATCAGGTGACGGTCCGTCAGGGGATGCGTGCCACTCCGGTGTAGATACCGCTGCCCTCGGGCGCGGGTGCGGGGGCCGTCTTGAACCACTGGGGGGCGGTGACCAGTCCTGGGTCGAGAAGGTCCAGGCCGTCGAAGAAGCGGGTGACTTCCGGGCGGGTGCGGAAGCCGAGGCGGATGCCGCCCTTGGCGTATTCGGCGGTGACCTGTTCGGCCAGTTCCGGGTAGAGGTCGCTGGCGGCGTGCGACAGCACGAGGTGACTGCCTGGTGGCAGGGTGGCGACCAGGTTGCGGACGATGCCGTGGGCGTCCTGCTCGTCGGTGATGAAGTGCATCAGTGCGATCAAGGACAGCGCGATCGGGCGGTTGAAGTCCAGTACGGCACGGGCGCGTTCGAGGATGGAGTCCGGCTGCCGTACATCGGCCTCGATGTAGTCCGTGACCCCTTCGGGATGACTGATCAGCAGGGCTTCCGCATGCCGCAGCACGATCGGGTCGTTGTCGGTATAAACGACCTTCGCCGTCGGCGTGATCTGTTGAACGATCTGGTGCAGATTCGGCCGGGTGGGGATGCCGGTGCCGATGTCGAGGAACTGATCGATGCCCTGTGTGGCGAGCCAGGCGGCCGCCCGGTGCATGAACTGACGGTTCTGTCGGGCCGCGTCACGTGCTTCGGGCGGTAGCTTCTCGCCCACTGCCTCGTCGACGGGGTAGTTGTCCTTGCCGCCCAGGAGCCAGTCATAGACCCTGGCGGGATGCGCCGTGTCCGTGTTGAAACGCGAGGGGCTGGGTATGTCGGGCGTCATGACGGGCTCCAGCGCGCGAGGCGGTCAGCGGTGTTTCCGATCATCGTAGTCTGGCACAGCATCTCACCTGCCCGTCATGGGAGTTGACGGTTTCCGGCCCTGTGATCGCTTGTCACAACCGGCGCGGGCGGCTTCCGGCGAGGCCCGGTCAGGATGGCCCGCTGCTCGCAACGGGCCGCAGAAGTGGCAGCGGTACTGATCTCACGGCAGTTTCCGGAGAACTGGTTCGATCAGGAAGCGACCCTGGCGTTGAGTCCGTAGTCCAGCTCCGCACCGTCGACCAGCAGCGCCTCGACCGTGCGCGTACTGGGGTCGATGTCGGCCACGATCCCTTCCCCGGCGTAGCGGGGGTAACCCGTCTCGCCTGTTTCGCCAGTCGCCTCGACGACTGCTGATCGCACAGCTGAGTCTTCCGCGGAAGCACCGTCTGCGTCCTCGACGTGTTCGGGGACCAGCAAGACAGTGAAGCGCTGCGGCTCGGTAGTCATGCTTCGACATTTAAGTGCCTTTCCCGCCGGCCGTGGGATAGGCGCACGGTAGGTCGCACACTGGCTTGGCCGGCTGGGCAGGCCCTGGTCCCGGTCGAGCGCCCCGAGCCAGCGCCGGTGAAGGACGGGAGGGTCAGCTGGTGATGGTTGCGGACCGGCGTTGTCGTAGCGGTGGCTGGGCGAGGAGAGCTGGTACAGCGGACCGGGCCGGGTCGGGACGCCCTCCAGGCCCAGCAGCTGGGCGAGCCGGGCGACCGCTACCTCCTGCATCCGCTGCTCAGCCGCCTCCAGGTTGTCCGACGACAGGGCATCCAGCAGACGAGCGGCCGCCGGGCCAGGAGGATCGCGTGCCGGTGGTCGCCCTCGCGGATCACGGAGTTGCGGCGCATGCGCGCTTTACATGCGCGCTTTAACGGCCTCGGTGATGTCGTCGGATGTCCCGCCGAAGGTCGCGATCGACGTCAGGAGGGCGGTCACCTACCCCGGTGTCTGGAGGAAGCCGGGGCCTGCCGGGCCACAGGCGAGGACGCTACCGATCGCAGCGCGATCTGCGCCCAGCATCGCCATCAGGTGGGTCTGGGCATGGACGCCTTCAGCCGTTGGCTGCCGCTCGGCGGCGGGCACACCACCACACGGAGCTGGGCGTGGAGGAGGTGGTGGCCGCAACTGCCGTCGTGCGACGAGGGCGAGGTGCTGCGCGCGCCGGCCGATTACCTCTGAGCAAGGGGAGGGAAACCTCCCACGCGGGACGATCTTGGCTGATATACGCTTCGCCTGACTTGCTCGAACAGTCCGGCGAATCCGTGCCACCGGATACGCCCTGCCCGGGGGGGGCATTCCCATGACTTCGCAGTCCCGCGCGATGCTCGGTATCGCGCTCACTCCCGTCCTCGCCCTGGCCGCCGCGGCCCCGGCCCCGGCCGCCGCCCACACCACCGCCACGACGGCAGCCGTCGGCACTGCCCCGGCCGCCGTCGGGACGCGTGCGCCGGGCCCGTGGGGCACCCGCACCCTGCACGCCCCGAACCCCAACCCCGCCTCCGCCTCGGGCGGGCTGAACGCCCTGGTGCCGGCCGGGAACGGCGCCCTCGTCTCCCTCACCGGCGACGGGCTCTCCCGTTCCACCCGGATCCGGCCCGCCGGCAGCACTGGCTGGCTCGCCCCGCAGACCTGGCCGGATGCCGGCGGGTACAACACCGAGCTGGTCTCGCTCGGCGACGGCTCGGTGCGCCTGGTCTGGCGGGCCAAGCGCGCCGACGACCACAACAACTACTGGCTGAAGGTGGCCACCCTCACGCCCGGCGCGACCGCCTTCTCCGAGCCCGAGTACGTCGCCGCGGTCCCCGAGAAGGGCTACCACCACCTGGCGGCGGCCCCCGACGGCCGGCTGGTCGCCGTGTGGTCGGTCTCCGGCGTCGTGAAGGCCGCCGAGAAGACCGGCCCGCAGGCCGCGTGGACCGCTCCGGCCGACCTCAACGAGCAGCCGCCGTCCGGCAGCCGGGACATCTCCGGCATGGACCTGGCGGTCGCCAAGGACGGCACCGCCCTGCTGGTGTGGCAGTGGCAGGCAAGCAAGGCCGTCGTCGCCCTGGAGAAGGCCCCGGGCGCGACCGCCTGGACCGCGGTCCAGGGCTTCCCCGTCCCGGGCGTGGACCTGGCGCGCCCGAAGGTGTTCGCCAACCCGCAGGGCGGGTTCGACGTGTTCTACGACGACATCGCGCACCTCATGCACACGCGCCGGTCCGCCGGCGCCACCCAGTGGAGCACCCCGCGGTCCGCCGCCAACTATGGCAGCACGTACGGGATGACGGCGCCCGTCTACCTGCCCAACGGCGACCTCTTCGTCGCCGGCGGGCCCGGCTATTCGACCGGCCCCTGGTATGCGGTGCGCTCGGCGGCCACCGGTGTCTGGCAGCCGTACACGCAGCGCTTCTCCACGCACAAGAAGGTGCGCGCGGTCGGCGCGGCCGCCACCTCGGGCGGAACGGTCACGGTGACGTGGCGTGAGGGCTACTCGGGCCAGGAATACGCGATGGCCGCCGTCTTCAAGGGCGGCACCTGGTCCGCCCCGCGGCGGCTGAGCGCGACGAGCGCCCAGTCCACCGGCGCGCCCCAGGTGGCCGCCGACGCGCTCGGCCGGCCCGTCGTGCTGTGGGACGAGTACAAGCGGACCGAGACGAACAGTGTCGTCCTGGACGGCGTCTACCAGGGCACCACCACCAGCCGCGCGCTGCCCAAGTGGCGTGACTACACGGACGACGGCAAGGCCGACCTGTTCGGCCGGGACAGCACCGGGCTGAAGGTGTATGCGGGCGACGTGACGAAGCTGTCCGCGGGGCAGCGCGCGAGCAGCTGGCCGACGGGCACGCTGGTGCTGCCGTTCGGCGACCTCGACGGCGACGGCTGCAGCGACGTCTTCGTCCGCTACCCGAGGGGCGAGGCCAGCGTCTACCCGACGATCTGCGGCGGGCTGCCCGACCAGCAGTCGTTCCACGTCAAGGTCTCCTCGGACTGGAGCGGGTACGACGCGGTCGTCTCGCCCGGCGACGTGACGGGCGACGGCCGGTCCGACCTGCTGACCCGGTCCGCCTCGACCGGGAAGCTGCACGTGTACGCGAACAACGGCGCGGGCGGCTTCAAGGCCCGCACGCTCGCCGGGTCCGGCTTCGGCGGCTACAAGAGGCTGATCGCCGCCGGGGACCTCGACGGCGACGGCAAGAACGACCTCCTGGCCCTCGACGCGTCGAACGAGCTGTGGCGGTTCAGCGGGACCGGCGCCGGCACCTTCACGCCCCGGTCGCTGGTCTTCAAGGACTGGGGCACCTCCTACAAGGACGTGGTCGGCGGGCTCGACCTGTCCGGGGACGGCCGGGCCGACCTGATCTCGCTCGACAAGGACGGCCGCGCCTGGCTGAACCGGGGCAACGGCCAGGGCGGCTTCGACAACCGGTCGCAGGTCGGCAAGGCCACGAACTGGTCGGACATCCGCATCTCCTGACGGCGTGGGTCCGGGGGCCACTCGGGACCAGGGGGTCCCGGGGACCGGCTTCGCGTCCGGTTCCCGTTCCGGCGGGTCCGCCCGGACCACCTCTACCCGGAAGGGCAGGTGGACCGGCCGGGCCCGTCCCACGTATGCCGACCCGGCCATCGCGTCCACGGCGGCCGGGTCGGACACCCGCAACCGCACCGTGACGGCCGGCCGCTCGGCGCCCGGCAGGCGGACGGCCTTCGCATGATCATGCGTTCCGCTACGGAATCACGTTCATGGAGGTCTTCTCAGCAACGTGATAGTTGCGGTGTGTGACGGGGTGCGGGTGCCCGCTCGCGGCCTAGTTCTGCGGTGCCAGGGTGCGCAGGACGTCGAACTCGTTGCCCTCGGGGTCTGCCATGACCACCCAGCTTCGGTCTGAGCCCTGGCCCACATCCGTCTTGGTGGCGCCGAGGCCGAGCAATCTGGTCACCTCGTCCTCGGTGCTGCCGTCGATCGGGCTGACGTCGAGGTGAAGCCGGTTCTTCACGGTCTTGCCCTCGGGCACCTGGATGAACAGCAGGGTGGGCGGCATCTGGCGGGCCCGAACATCCTCGACGGTCGGTGCCCAGGAGCCGATCTCGACCTTGCCCTCGCTCCGGTCGATCACCTTGAAGTCCAGGACCTCGCACCAAAAGGCCGCGAGCCTCTCCGGATCGTGGCAGTCAACGGCCAACTCGGTGAACCTACTTGTCATGACTCTCCCAGATAGTGCGGACGGGGCTCAGAGTATGCCGCCGTTCCGACGGATCCGAGATCTTCCTGACCAGGGACATCAGACGGGCTTGACCCGGCATCAGATACGCGAGAAGCCCCTGGTAGGAACAGGTCTACGAAGAACAGGTTCCGGGTACCGAGAGGCTTCACGCGTTGACCAGTGTCACCTACACCGGCGTGCTCGATGTCAGCCGGGCCACTCGCTAAGGCCTCGCGAAGCTGCTGCTCGAACACCGTGAGCGTCTCGGGACCCGGACCCGCAAGGGCACCCGCGCCCTGGGGTCGTTCAAACAGAGCGTCGCTGGTTCCTGGACGGTACCCGGCTGACTCAACTTGCCCGCGACAACCGGATCTCCGTCCCGACGGCCTACCGCTACCTCCACGAAGGGCTGACCGTGCTCGCCGACCACGCCCCGGACCTGTCCACCGCACTGGAGCGCGCGGCCGCGGCCGGCCTTACACACCTCAACCTCGACGGCACCGTCATCCGTACCGATCGCGTCGCCGCCCCTGGCCCGAACAAAGCCGACCTGTGGTGGTCGGGCAAGCACAAGCACCACGGCGGCACCGTCCAGGTCATTTCCGCACCCGACGGCTGGCCGCTCTGGGTCTCGCCGGTCCGGCCCGGCCGCGAGCACGACACCACCTGCGCCCGTACCCACGGCCTGATCGCCGCCCTGAACCGGCTCGCCGCCACCCTCGACCTCCCCACCCTGACCGACCTCGGCTACCAGAACGCCGGGGCCGGCCTCCACCACCCGGTCAAAAAACCCAAGGGCGGCGAACTCACCGACGACGCCAAGGCGTTCAACTCCGTCATCCGAGGCGTCCACGGCGTGGCCGAACGCACCAACGCCCTGCTCAAGGTGACCTCCAAGGCTCTGCGCAGGGTCAGCCTCGACCCCAAGGCGATCACCAGGATCACCTGCGCCGCCCTCGTCCTGCTCCAGATGGAACACGGCCGCACCAGCTGAACGAAAATCACGAACCGTCACGGGACATTACAGAGAAGGGTTCATGATGTAGGGAGGTTTCACCGCGCTGGGCATCGAGCGCGGCAGGCGCCTTAGAGGGTGCTCTTGAATCACGGTTTGATGGACTTGCAGGTCGACACACATGACAGCAGAGTCACCGGCGCAGACTGTGCAACGCTTGTTCCCGCTGCTCGCCGAGGGGAAGAGTGCGGAGGCGGCGGCGCTGTTCGCCGACTCGGTGTCGTTCTCAATCCCGCACCCGCCGGGCATTCCGTGGGTACCGGAGGTCGACTCGGCGGAGGGCATGCGGACGTTCTTCGAGCTGCTGCAGACCCATGTGCAAGCCAAGGAGTTCGACCTCCGCCAGGTCATCGCCGAGGGCGACGATGTGGTGCTCATCGGGCGCATGGTCTCCGAGGTCAAGAAGACGGGCCGGGACATCGACACCGCGTTCGCCCTGCACACCACGGTCCGGGACGGGCGGATCACCCGCTACCACCTCTACGAGGACAGCTACGCCGTTGCCAAGGCCTACTTCGACGACTGATCGTCCGGTGGGCTCGCTCAGCTTTTGACCTCTGGCCTCGAACGTCGCCGTGTCAACGTCCTCTGGGCTCTCCTGCGCGATGGGCGGTGCTACCAACAGACGCCCCCCATCGCCCTGGCGGCTTGACGAACACCATTCGGAATCCGGGACGACTTCTACTCGACTTCTACTCGTGCCTGACCCGGCACGGTGACATGCTGTTCGAGCTCACGGACGCGATGCTCTGTGAGAACGGGCCGGTGGCCTCGCCAGTCGATCTGACGCTGCTGGCCGAACTCCGGCGTGGGCACGGCGCGTTGTACGACGCCTGGAACCACGGCCGGTTCGCTCGCGCACCCTCCTGACACCCAGGAGAACGAAATCGCCTACCCGCCCCGCACGGGATCAACAAGGGTTTTCTACAAAGGCACTTAACCTCGCGCTTTCATGAACCAGGCTGTCCACCAGGCGATCAGATAGCCGTGAACCCGGCGCCCGCCCGGCATGACGGCCGGGCCGTCCGTCTGCCCACACACCCCAAGGAGCCGGAAGCGGCCTGGCGGCGAACCGACGCACCGCTATGAAAGATCGAGGCTAGGAGTGGAGCGCTCGGCGCAGCGCTTCGATGGCCAGTGTGCGTGCGACAACGGTCGCCTTGGAGTCGCGAAGGGTGTCGAGCATGAGGAAGTCATGGACCATCCCCAGTACGCGCACCGCGGTGACGTCCACTCCCGCCTCGCGCAGCTTGGACGCGTACGCCTCGCCTTCGTCGCGCAGTACGTCGGCCTCGTCGGTGATGACCAGGGTGGTGGGAAGACCACGCAACTGCTCGATGTCAGCTCGCAGGGGCGAGGCGTAGATTTCGGCGCGCTGCTTGGGGTCGGTGGTGTAGGCGTCCCAGAACCACTTCATCCCGTCGCGAGTGAGGTAGTAGCCGTCGGCGAACTGCTCGTATGAGGGGGTGTCGAAGTTGGCATCGGTGACGGGGTAGAGCAGCACCTGGGCCGCGAGCTGAACATCGCCGCGTTCCTTGGCCATCAGCGCGAAGACGGCCGACATGTTGCCGCCGACGGAATCGCCGCAGACCGCGATCCGGGAGGTGTCGAGGTTCTGCTCCTCGCCGTTGTGGGTGATCCACTTTCCGACCGCGTAGTTCTGCTCGATCTGGGTGGGGTACTTCGCCTCGGGGGCCAGGTCGTAGACCGGGAAGACCACCGCGGCGTCCGAGCCGACCGCCAGTTCACGGACCAGTCGGTCGTGAGTTTTCTCGTCGCCGAATACCCATCCGGCGCCGTGGATGTACAACACCACCGGGAGGGTTTCCGTCGCTCCCTCGGGGCGGATGATCCGGGCGCGGACCTGGCCGTACTCTCCTGCGTCGACGCTCACCCACTGCTCGTCCACCGCGGGCTTGGCCACGGCCTTCCCGGCCTGCAGATCATCGAGGATCTCGCGGCCGTTCTCCGGTGGGACTTCGTAGATGCGCGGGTGCTGTGAGGTGGCATCCGCCAGATCCTTGGCCGCGGGTTCCAGGACGGGGGTCGAGAGAGACGGGGAACTGGACATGATGCGTCTCCTGCCTCTGGTATTCGGCCATGATAGATAGCCATACCCCCCTCCCATCGTCTCTCAGCGGCGCATCGGCGCAACTTCGAAGAGGCGTGGAGTGTGCGTCACGGCGGTCGGCCGAGGCTTCCCCAATGGGGGGTCACCCATTTGGTGCAGGCTCCTGTCTCCACGCCATGCTGCGGACGTCACTGCGAGCGGGCGCTTCCTGCGGCTGTCGACTGCCTCGACCAGCGCAGCGTGCTCGCTGTCACCCCGATGCCGCGCCCTTTTCACCCGATTGCACCGGATGAGCGGGCTTGAGGGCACCGACGCGTGAACGCTGATGTGCCGAAGGCCTCAAGAGGAAGCGAGATCGGCATGACGGCATCTGCGGTCCCTGGCATACGACGCCGCACACGGCGTCTTCACGTTGCGGCGGCGGGGGGCGCCGTTGCCGCCCTGTGCATGGTCACGGCGGCCCCGGCAGGCGCGGACGGTGGCACAGGCGGCGCCAAGCCCACCATCGTGCTGGTGCACGGCGCCTTCGCCGATGGCTCCAGCTGGAACGGGGTGATCGAACGGCTCGAGCGCCGCGGCTACACGGTCATGGCCCCGGCCAATCCGCTGCGCGGGCTGTACAGCGACTCTGCCTACATCGCCTCCGTGCTCAAGAGCGTCAAGGGCCCCATCGTGCTGGCCGGCCACTCCTACGGCGGAGCCGTGATCAGCACCGCCGCGGCCGGCAATCCCCAGGTCAAGTCCCTGGTGTACGTCTCGGCGCTGATGCCGGACGTGGGCGAGAGCGGCATGTCGTTGTCCGCCCGGTTCCCCAGCGCCCTCGGCACCGCCACCACGTCCGTTCCGTACCAGGCGGGCGGCGTCAGCGGAACCGACCTGTACCTCAAGCGCGACAAGGTGCACCCGGTCTTTGCCGACTGCCTGCCGGACAGGGAGGCGAAGCTGCTGGCGGTCACCCAGCGGCCCGCGGCGACCACCGCGTTCTCGGAGAAGGCCAAGGTCGCGGCGTGGAAAGACATCCCGTCCTGGGCCCTCGTCGGCCGGCAGGACATGACCATCAACCCGGAGCAGGAACGCTTCGAGGCCAAGCGCGCCCATTCCCACACCGTGGAGATCGACACCTGCCACGTGTCCCTCGTCGCCCGCCCCGACGCCGTCGCCGACCTGATCTTCCAGGCCGCCACCGCGACGAACACCGGCGCCACCGATCCTGCTCGCCCGACGCTCGCGAACACCGGCATGTCGGGGCGCAGCGCGGAGGCGATCACCTTCGGCGGCATCGCGGGCGCATCTCTGGGCGCCGGCTCTGCGGTCGTTCTCCTCGGCCGCCGGTTGCGACGCCGCACGCACTGACGGGAACGGGGCGGCGGTGGCTGGCCCACCTGGGGTAAACCAATCGTTCCACGAGGGTCGTACGCGTCGGGCATGACCGCCTTCCGGCTCTTCACCGAGTGGCTGCGGGCCTTCGCCGCCACGCGTGCGACACCCCGGCCATTCCTCGGCGTGACGTGATCAAACCGGGCAGACCCGCTGTACGACACCGCACTGGGGCTCGAACAGAATGAGTTCCGCTCACATTCCGTCGGGCACGAGATCACGGGGCGACCCCAGACTTTGCCTGCGGCGATCGCTGGCTACTACTCAGTGGCCCGGTCGTTGACGGTGGTGCCGGGAAGGGGTGTTCGGCGGTCAGGAACAGGACGGTGGGGTTGATGCGGGCCAGGTGGCGCAGCGCCATCAGGTCGGTGAACTCCTTGGCATGGCGGGCCACGGCGCTCAGTTCTTCTGTGTCCTTGAGATACTGGCGGGTCTCGTCCAGGTGGCGGGGGTCGTCGTCGCTGGCGGGTGCCTTGCGTAATACACCACCGACGACGGACACGGCCTGGGGGAGTGGTCCTCGCCCAACGCCACCACCTCGAACGCCTGCAGCCCGGGCAACGGCGTCTGCTCGCCGGCCTCGGCCTGGCACAGATCGCTGAACAGCCCCCTGGCCCAGGCGAACCGGCCGCTCGGAGCTGGGCCAGAGGACTGGCCGCCGCACGCGCCCTTCACCACCGGGAAGGGCACCTCAACGTTCCTCAGCGGCACATCGAGATCCTCCACGGCGCACCCGTACGCCTCGGACAGTGGATCAGCAACGCCCGCCGTCGCAAAGAGCGTCTCCCGTAGGCCGCATCCACGCACTCGATGCCCTGAACATGCGCTGGTAGCCACGCCACCTGGCCCGTGCTTCCGTATGCTCAACTGGCATGACGGCACGCATGCTCTCCGACATCGAGTCCATCCAGCCGTTCCCCGCCGCCCACCCGCCGAAGTCCGATGCCGCCTGCAGCGCCCACGGCTGGAAGGCATGCCAACGGCCCCTGGTCGCCGAAGCCGTACTCCGCGAACCCTCGGGCACCCTCGTGCGGTACAGGAGGGTCTGCCGCCACTGGCTCAGGACACAAGAAAAGGCAGCACAGCACATCGACGAGCAGGGCATCGTCCTGCCCGACTGACCACAGAGCAAGGCCCCGGTCCTGCCCGCCGAAGCGCCCAGGAACAGAACGAACCCGCCGGCCGTACGGGACAGCAACGTGCGAGGTTGGAGCACACCCGCGGGCTGCCAGTCGTTGGTGCCATGGAGGGAAGGGGACGCACTGTGCCCAGGACTCCCGAGGCAGCAGTTCAGCTCCAGCGGCCAGAGCCAAATGCCCGCCGGCGAATGGGTACATGGCGCCAGAGTCGGCAGACCCCCAGGGCGGGAGCAGAGCTGACCTCGGCATCGGGAGGCCTTGCTTCCCGTACTCGATGCCGCGAACGCCTGCGCAATCCCGCCTGCTCGCCCGTGCGCCGTAGCTGCCGTCGTAGCCGGGCTGCTCGCCGACACCCGCTCGGTCTGCTGCAGGACGATGGGTCCGGTCACGCTCCTGCGCCGGAAGGCAGGTTGAAAGCGTTCGCTGCACAAAGTGAGAGCGAACGCGACGTGAGCCACCCCGCCCTCGCGGTCGAGAGCCGCACGGTCGCCCCCCGCTCCCAGATATGAACGATCAAACTTCTCCGCCCAGAGACAGCCCTTAAGCGCCAGTTGCGACATCAACTCCCCGGTCAGAGCGGCGGGAAGAGAACGAGCACAGTCGCTGTCGGAGGGGTTGACGGGAGGACGCATGGACGGCATCTTGAACGATCAAATTCAGCCGTTGGCAGGGCCGCTGCCATGAGCCGGTCGACGCAGCGTCTGCATCTGCCGGTGAACAACGAGGAGGACACCGTGAGTTCTTCGCGGATACCCGTCGGTGCGGGACAGGGCCGACCGAAGCCCCCAGGCGCGAGGCCGGTGCGGCGGGCGGCTGCGGTGGTGGCGGCGGTGATGTGCGCCTCGGTGCTCGGTGGATGCGGTGGCTCGGACTCCTCCGACACGGACTCCGGAGGTCCGGAGAAGTCCCAGGACCGCGGCCCGATCACCTTGGCGACTGGCAAGGACACCACGGGCACCCTGCAGGGCCAGCTCGATCGCTGGAACAAGCAGCACCCCGATCAGAAGGTCACTCTCGTCGAGCTCCCGGAGAGCGCCGATCAGCAGCGCCAGCAGTTCATCCAGAACGCTCAGACCAAGTCCGGTACTTACAGCGTGCTCAACCTCGACCCGATCTGGGTCGCCGAGTTCGCGGCCAACCAGTGGATCGACGAGCTCCCCGCCAAGGAGTTCCCGCTCGACAGGATGATCCCGTCCGTCGTGAAGACCGGCGAGTACTTCGGCAAGCAGTACGCCGTCCCGTTCAACACCAATGCGGGTCTGCTCTTCTACCGCCAGGACCTTCTCGACCGGATCGGTGCCCAGCCGCCCACCACCTGGGACGAGTTGAAGCAGGACTGCGTGAAGGTGAGGAAGCTCCCGGAGGGCAAGGGCGTCGACTGCTACGCCGGGCAGTTCGACAAGTACGAGGGGCTGACCGTCAACTTCGCCGAGGCCGTGGCCTCCGCCGGTGGCAGCGTCGTCGACGACAAGGGCAAGGCCACCGTCGACACCGAGGCTGCGAAGAAGGGCCTGCAATTCCTCGCCGACGGGTTCAAGGACGGCACCATTCCCCAACAGGCCTCCACCTACAAGGAGGAGGACGGCCGCCGCGCCTTCCAGGCGGGCAAGCTCCTCTTCCACCGTCAGTGGCCCTACCAGTGGGCTCTCGCCAATGCCAAGGACGGGTCGAGCAAGGTGGCGGGGAAGTTCGGCGTCGCCGCGCTGCCCGGCCTCGACGGCCCCGGCAAGTCCAGTCTCGGCGGACTCGACCTGGCCATCAGCAAGTTCGCCAAGAACAAGGCGACCGCCCTCGACTTCATCAAATTCTTCTCCAGTGAGGCCAACGCCAGGACCAACCTCAAGGTCACCTCCGCGGCTCCGCCCTACACCGGCCTCTATGACGACCCGGCGCTGCGCAAGCAGTTCCCGTACCTGGCCACACTCAAGGAGTCGCTGGACACGGCGACGCCCCGGCCCGTGGTCGTGCACTACGGCGATGCCACGGCCGCCATCCAGGAGAGTGCCGCGGCCGCGTTGAGCGGCTCCAAGTCGGTCGACGAGGCCTTGGCCGATATGCAGAAGAACCTCTCCGCCGCCATCGCCGCGAAGTAGACGGGGCCACCCACGTGTCCGTCACGACACCGACCCCGGTGCGCAAAACTGTGGCGTCCCGGCCCGCGCGCTCATCGCGCCGGGCCGGGACGGCCGGTCTGGCCGCGGCCCTGCTCTCACCGACGTTGCTGGTCCTCGTCCTGGTCATCGGATACCCCGTGGTGGCGGCCCTGCGGCTGTCCTTCCAGGTGTCCAGCGAGTCAATCGACCCGCACACCGGTTTCAAGGTGACTGCCACCTCCTACGGCGCCGAGAACTACACGTCCGTCTTCTCCGACGACCGGCTGCTGCGGCCCTGGTGGAACACCACGTCGTTCGCCCTGGCCTCGGTCACCCTCGAGGTCCTGATCGGTGTCTCCATGGCCCTGGTGATGCACCGGGCCTTCCGGGGCCGGGCCCTTGTCCGCGCCGCCGTCCTCGTGCCGTGGGCCATCCCCACCGCGATCTCCGGCATGCTCTGGAAGTGGATCTTCAACAGCCAAGGGGTCGCCAACGAGATTCTCGGCGCCCAAGTGCTGTGGAGCAGCGACGGGTTGCAGGCCTGGCTCTCCGTGGTCATCGCCGACACCTGGAAGACCGCGCCGTTCATCGGGCTGCTCGTCCTCGCCGGACTGCAGATCATCCCCGGCGAGCTGTACGAGGCAGCCCGCGTCGACGGCGCCTCCCCATGGCGCGTCTTCTGGCGGATCACCCTGCCCCTGGTCCGCCCGGCCCTCGTGGTCGCCGTGCTCTTCCGTCTCCTGGACGTCCTGCGCATGTTCGACCTGCCGTACGTCCTGGTGGGGCCGCGAAAACATTCGGTCGAGACACTCTCGATGATCGCCTTCGACGAGATGACCAATCTGCGCTTCGGCACCGCCGCCGCGTACGCGACCGTCCTGTTCCTGTACGTGGCCGTGGTCGCCCTCGCGTTCGTGAAGCTGTTCGGGGCCGATCTGATCGGCCGGGGCACCGGGAGCGAGACATGAGTACGACGATCTTGAGGCTTCGGCGGGTCACCCCCGTACGGCGTGGCACGAAGCGCGCCGGGCGCGGCACGGCCTGGGCCCGCCGCCTCGGCATCGCGGCGGTCGTGGCCTACTGCCTCGCGCCCTTCTACTGGATGGTCGTCTCCAGCCTGCGCAGACCGGCCGACCAGTTCTCCAACGCGCCGCTGCCCGCACCGGTCTCCTTCGACAACTACTCCGCGGCCTTCGACGCGCGCAACGGATTCGGCCGGGCCCTGGTCAACAGCCTTGTCGTGGCCGGTGTCACCACCGCCGTCACGCTGGTCGTCGCCATCTTCGCCGGATACGCGCTGGCGCGGCTGCAGTTCCGCGGCAAGACACTGATCCTGACGCTGATCATCGCGGCCTCGATGTTCCCGCCGATCATTCTGGTGGTGCCGCTGCTCGAACTCTTCACGGACGCGGGATGGATCAACACCTACCAGGCGATGATCGTCCCGAGCATGAGCTTCGCCCTGCCGCTGGCCGTCTGGAACCTCACCGCGTTCTTCCGCCAGATGCCTGCGGAGCTGGAGAAGGCCGCGCAGGTCGACGGGTGCACACCCGCGCAGGCGTTCCGCAAGGTCGTGCTCCCGCTCGCCGCACCGGGCGTCTTCACCACGGCGATCCTCGTCTTCATCTGCGCCTGGAACGAATTCCTCATCGCGGTCAGTGTGGTGAATGACCGTCACATGATGACTGCGAACGTGATCGTGTCGCTCTTCACCGGCCAGTACAAGTACGACCAGCCGTTCGGCACACAGATGGCGGCCGGGGTCGTGGTGACCCTGCCGCTCGTCGTCGCCGTGTTGTTCTTCCAGCGGCGGATCGTGGACGGTCTCACGGCAGGAGGACTGAAATAGTGGACGCCCGCACGGCGGGAGGACCGGCCCAAGTGAGCGCCCCGGCCGACGGGGCGTCCACCGCCCCCGACGAGTGGGTGCTGAGCACCGACGACCTGCTGACCGACTACCACCCCGCCTTCACCGGCAACGGCCGACTGGCCGCGCGTGTGCCGGCGGCCGGCAACGGCTTCGCCGAGGCCCCCGTGCGTACCCAGTTCCATGTCGCCGGCTTCTACACCGGCCGCGTCGGCGGATGGTCCCGCAAGGCGTCCCTGCCCGCCTGGACGACGCTCGACGTGAGCGATGGCAGCGGCTCGTTCAACGACGCGTTCAGCTCCGTACGCGCAACGGAGCAGCAGCTTGTGGGAGGTGACTGGGCAGCGGTGACACGGCCGGAAGCCGGAGCCGCTCGCGGCATCGAGCGCTACCGGCAGTCCCTCGACCTGCGCACCGGAGTGATCACCACGGAGGCCCGCTGGACCTCGCCGGCGGGCCGGGTCACGGACGTGCGCTACCAAGTGCTCACCGACCGGTCCCGGCCTCACGTGGCCGCCGTGACCGTGACGGTCACCCCGCACTGGGAGGGGACACTCGTCGTCACCGACACCCTCGACGACCGGGCGGCTTCCCACACAACACCTGCCCGGCAGGGAGCGGGCGCGGGACGGGTCTGGACCGTCACGGAGGCCGAGGGAAGTGGCATCGTGGCCGCGGTCGTCTCCGTTCTCCACGCCGCGGGTGCCGAGCCGCCGTGTCCATTGGGGGAGGGGGAGGAGACGGCGGCGCAGACGGTCACGGTACGAGCGCTGCCGGGCCACCCCCACAGCTTCACCAAATACGTGTCCGTCGTGACCTCGCACGACGCCGACGACCCGCCCGCCACTGCCCGAGCCCACGCCGACGCGGCCGCCCGTGCGGGATACGGCCGGCTCGCCGACGACAACCGCCGGGCCTGGGCGCGGGAGTGGGAGGGCGACATCGTCGTCCGCGGCGATGCCCGCCTGCAACGCCAGGTGCGGGCCTCGAAGTTCTACCTCCTGACCAGCGTGCGCGAGGACTCGCCGTGGTCGCCCTCACCCGCCGGGCTCTCCAGTGACAGTTACAACGGCCATGTCTTCTGGGACACCGAGACCTGGATCCTGCCGAGCCTCCTCGCCCAGCACCCGCAGATCGCCGAGAGCGTCCTTGACTACCGGGTCCGGCGGCTCGACGCGGCCCGCGCCTACGCCTCCGACGGCGGACACAGCGGCGCCCGCTTCCCCTGGGAGAGCGGTCTCACCGGCGACGAGGACACACCGGCATGGGCCCCGTTCGGCCGTCTCGAACAACACGTCAGCTCGGATGTCGCGCTGGCCTTCTGGCAGTACTGGCTGGCCACCGGCGACGAGCGGTGGCTGCGTACGTCGGGACTGCCCGTGCTCAGCGCGGTCGCGGACTTCTGGACGAGCCGGGTCACCGCCGACGCCGAGGGCCGCTGTCACATCAACGGGGTGATTCCGCCGGACGAGTACGCGGAAGGGCCGCACGACGACTCCGTCTACACCAACGTCGCTGCCCGGGCCGCACTCCGCTTCGCTGCCCGGGCCGCCGAGACGTTGGGGCAGCCGGCCGACCCGCGCTGGACGGACGTCGCGGACCGGCTGGTCATCCCGTTCGATCAAGCCCAAGGCGTCCACCCGGAGTTCACCGGATACGAAGGCCAACGGATCAAACAGGCCGACGTGGTGATGCTCGCCTACCCGTGGGAGAACCCGCAGCCCGCGCAGGTCTCCCGGGCCGACCTCGAGTACTACGTGCCCCGGACGCACGAGGACGGCCCGTCGATGACTGACTCGGTACACTCCATCGTCTACGCCGAACTCGGCGACGCCGAGGCGGCGTTCGAGCACACCCGGCGCAGCGTCGAGCCCTTCCTCCGACCGCCCTTCGAGCAGTTCGCCGAGGCCCGGACCGGGGGAGCCTTCACCTTCCTCACCGGGCACGGCGGCTTCCTGCAGGAGTTCCTCCACGGCTACTCGGGACTGCGCTGGCGCACGGACCGGGTCGTCCTCGCACCGATCCTGCCCGACCCGCTGGACGGCATCGCTTTGCGGCGGCTGCGCTGGAGGGGCCGTGTCTTCGACATCGACATCCGGCACGACGGCACGACGGTACGGCTGCACGCGGGCGAATCGCTCCCGGTGGAGGCCGCGGGACAGCTCCATCACGTCCCGGCCGGGGGAGAAGTCAGGCTCGCTTCGCGCACACCGGTGGCGGACGGTTAGCCGTTGGGCAGGGGCAGGGGCAGGGCACGCGTCCGGATCAGCCGCCGGGCGCGCTCCGCAGCGGCGCCGAACTCGCGCGCACGACCAACTCCGGAACCAGCAGCCGGTGCAGAGATTCGGCAGCCTCGTCGACGTCCTTGTCCGCGTTCCGGCCGACGAGCCGCAGCAGCTCCGCCATGATCAACCGGCCGACCTCCTCTATCGGCTGACGGATACTCGACAGACCCACCGCCGTTGCAGCCGGGGTGTCGTCGAATCCCACCACCGCGACGTCCTCGCCGGGGCGCAGCCCGTGGTGGCGCACGGCGTGCAGTGCGCCGACTCCGAGGGTGTCGGTTGCCGCGACCACAGCGGTCGGCGGCTCCGGCCGGTCCAGGAGCTCCGCCATGAGCCGCGTACCACTCGACATGGTGTCGTCGCCCCGTACGTCGAGCCGGTGGCTTTGGGCGAGCACGCCGTGCCGGTCCATGGCCGCCAGCCAGCCGTGCGCCCGGGCGTCGCCGACACTGGAGCCCTCGGGCCAGCCCAGGAATCCGATGCGCCGGTGGCCGGCGGCAACCAGGTGATCGACGGCCGAGGCCGTACCGGCCGTGTTGTCGACGTCGGCCCAGCTGTAGCCGTCGACACTGGTCGCCGTACGCCCGAACGCGGCGAACGGGACGCCGGCTGCCACCAGTTGCCGTGGCCGCGGGTCGTGCGGAGTGACGTCGTAGAGCACTACTGCGCTCACGGCCCCGGCGCGCCACAGCGCCGTGCACCGCTCGGTCTCCTCCTCGGCATCGGTCGCCGTGAACAGCAGCACATGGTGGTCGCATGCCTGGCCCGCCTCGGCGAGCGCGTGAAGGAAGCGGTCCTGGATGGAGGCCACCGTCTCCGCGTGGACCGGCAGGATCCTGCACCCCACCATGCGGGGAGAGCTGGCCCTGAGCGAGCGTGCCGCCCGGTTGGGGTGGTAACCGAGGTCGGAGACAGCCCGGTTGACCCGCTCCCGCGTCTCGGCGCGGACCCGGTCGGGCGCGTTGAGCACGTTGGACACCGTCTGTCGAGACACCCCGGCCGCCTCCGCGACGTCCGAGATGGTCACGGACGGCCCCGGAGTCAGACGTGGGCCATGGGAACCGGCTGTCATGTGCATCCCCCCGCTGGTCGACCCATACATATGTGCATGAACGGAGATCAGCGCCCCGCATGCCGGACGGATCGATTTTATCGTTCAAGCCTGGGCTGTCGAGGCTGGACGGAGGGGGAGGGGCGCCACGACTGACCACGTTCTGCCGTCTCGATGAGCGCGGTCGGAAAGCCGTCGGGCAACGCCTTGAGCCGGATCAGGCGGTGATCGAGTGCCGGGTCGCCGAGCCGCGTTCACCGATGAGCGGCCAGCACTGCCGCGAGGCCCTCTTGCAGGTCTTTGACGAAATACTCGGGAACCTCCAGCGAAGGGAAATGTCCCCCGATTTCGGGCGACCTCCATCGGACGATCTGTCGGTACCGCTCCTGTGCCCAGGCGCGCGGACACTTCTCGATGTCGGCGGGATACATACTGATTGCTGACGGGACGTCGACCCGAAGTTCGGGATCGAGCGAGTTGTGGCTTTCGTAGTAAATGCGGGCCGACGATGCGCCGGTCCGCGTCAGCCAATACAGGGTGACGTCGTCAAGAACGCGGTCTCTGGAAATCGTCTCGAACGGGCTGTCTTCGGTGTCTGTCCACTCGGCGAACTTGTCGAGGATCCAGGCGAGAAGCCCGACCGGTGAGTCGACGAGCGAGTAGCCGATGGTCTGCGGTCGGGTCGCCTGCTGCTTCGCGTACGCCGCGCGGTGGCGCCAGAAATCGCGGGTTTCCTCGGTCCACTTGCGCTCGACCGCCGTCAGCCCGTCCGTTGTCAACCCGGGTGGTGCCTCCGCGAACGTTGTGTGGATGCCGAGAACGTGCGCCGGGAACCTGCCGCCGAGAACGGTGGTGATATTACCTCCCCAGTCGCCGCCGTGGGCTGCGAACTTGCTGTAGCCGAGCCTTCCCATCAGTTCCACCCATGCGGCCGCGATCTTTTCGGTTCCCCACCCGGTGGTGGCCGGCTTGTCGCTGTAACCAAAGCCTGGCAGCGACGGGACCACGACGTGGAACGCCGGCGCGTCTGCATCTTTCGGATCTGCCAGCTCGTCTACTACATCGGTGAACTCGGCAATGCTGCCTGGCCAGCCATGCGTCAAGATCAGAGGAGTGGCATCTGCGCGCGCGGATCGGCGGTGCAGGAAGTGGATTCCCAGATCATCAATGGTCGTGCGGAACTGACCGATCCGGTCAAGGCGTTCTTCGAACGACCGCCAGTTGTACCCGGTGCGCCAGTAGTTCACGACATCGACGAGGTCGGCGAGAGGAACACCCTGTTCCCATCGGCGAGGGTCGGGCGCGGCGCGATACACCGTCTCGGCCTCCGGTAGTCGCGCCGCGGCAAGTCGCGCGCGCAGATCGTCGAGGTCGGCGTCAGTCGCGTGGGCTTCAAATACTTGCACGTCGCTGGCTGGACGAGGCATGAGACCTCCCTGGACATAGTGGAGCCGGCTGCGAACTATGCGAACCGGCTAAGGCGGTTCTACCCGTCTTCATGCCAGCGTGAAACCGGCTAAGGTGGTTCCATGCGTGCTGGGTTCCCCGACTTCCGCCTCGGTACCGTGCTGGCCACCAGCTTCACGGGGACTCTGTCGGAGCGTCATGGCAACGCTGTGGAGCGCATTCCCACGCCGCACCGACTCATCGACTGGCTGGCAGTGAACGGCCTCGCCGTGGACTCCTGCACCGCTGCCCAGCTCGACCTCGCTCGGGAACTGAGGGAGTCGATTCACGCCGCCGCGACAGCGGCCGCGATCCAGGACGCTCTCCCTGCATCTGCTGTCCAAGTCATCAATGACCGCAGCGCTCAGGGTCGGGCCGCAGCGATCCTGACGCCCGAGGGTAAGCGGCGATGGCGGCTCAGCTCGGCTTCCTGCGTGGAAGATGCCCTCAGCGTGATCGCCGCCGACGCGATCAGCATCATCGCAGGCGAACGAGACGGAAAATTGGCCTTGTGCGCATCACCAACCTGCCAAGCCGCCTTCTTCGACACCAGCCAAAGTCGCACCCGCAAATGGTGTGACATGAACACGTGCGGGAATCGCCAGAAGAAAGCGCGCTTCAATGCCAACCAGCGCAAAAACCCCAGATCAGCGGAGTGATCGTTACCTCGGTACATCCAAGTGGGCCCCACGCCTGCGCGGTGGCACCTTCTGGGAATGCCCAGCACATCGGCCCGAGACTTCGCACCGGATAACCTCTGACGCCAGCTACGGCCTCCGCCCAGCAACCGCCAGACGGGGGCCGATCAACACGCTGCACTGGCAATCCGTCTTGGGGACTAGGCGTCTCTCCAACACGTCATGGCGGAGTATCCGTACCGCTCAGGGCCCACCTGGATGATGATCCAGCCGTTGGCGTTGTACACCCCACACCCGTTATACCGGTCACCCAGTTTGACGGTGTCCAACTCACAAGGATAGGGATCACCCAACCCTGCGGTTGCGATGACAGTGGCATTGTTTTTCGGCTGCGCTCGGATCTTCAGTCCGTTGTAGAGAGACACCGCTAACCCCGTCGCGCAGGAGTCGGTATACGAGGCGGATGTCTCAGAACGAGCGACATCTGCCGATGTGGCATTGGCGACACCTGGAGACACAAGGCACAAGGCTGCGACAGCCGATAGCATTGCAATCGGCCTTGATTGAAAAGATTCTCTCATTGGTTCCCTCTCTCCTCTTCTCGCATATGCGATGTCCATGCACCTCCCCCGTGAAAAGTCCAGCAAGCCACAAGGGGGCAGCTCTACTCCGCCGTCGTTGTCTGCACCGAAGCCTCCCCTCCCGGAGCGCCCTGCCCGATCTGCCTACCCGTTCGCAGGGCGTGATCAACCAGGTTTGACATCAACAGGAGCTGCGACCACTCGCTTCGATGTCCAGCCCGACTTTCGCCTGGACGTCGCACGTAGTGCGCCCCGACGGCTCCTTCTGCCGCGGGCGGGGAGCGCGGCCGCCGAAGGGCACCGCACCACCGCAGGAGGAGTGAGCGGCATTGGCCTGTCAGGGACACTAAGACGCCATCTCAATTGGTGACGAGTGGCGTCGATAGTCGCTGGCAGACGTGCTGTGGCGGCGGTTGAATGTCGTGGTGAGCAACTTCTGGACAACACCTGCGCATCACGCGGTCGAGCACGAGGATGCGGAAACCCTGGCCCAGATGCTGGCCGACGGCACCGATCCCGATGAGGTCTTCAGCAACATGACGCTGTTGACGCACGCGATCGATGCCGAGGGCGACGGCTCCCTGCAGAGCGGCAAACCGTTGACCGTGCACACCACTGCTGTGCTGCTGGCCTTCGGGGCTGACCCGGAGCTCGCCGACCCAGACGGTCGCACCCCCATGGACGTGGCCGAGTACTACGGCCACGACCTGGCGATGAAGCTACTGCGGGCCCACATCAGCGGCCGAGCCGCCGGTAACAGATGAGCGTGCAGGCGATACTCGTGAAGGCGAGGAAATGCTCGGCCTTGCGCTCATAACGACGGTGGAGGCGGCGGCAGCCGGCGAGCCAGGACATGGTGCGTTCGATCGTCCAACGGTGACGTCCCAATCGCTGGGAGGTCTCAACTCCTTTGCGGGCGATGCGGTGCCTGATGCCGCGGCTGCTTAGACGTCATCTCATTGGTGAGTCTGCGGTAGCAGATGAGGGTGCAGGCGATGCTGGTGAAGGCTAGGAAGTGGTCGGCTTTGCGTTCGTAGCGGCGGTGGAGTCGGCGGCATCCGGCGAGCCAGGACATGGTGCGTTCGACGGTCCAGCGGTGGCGGCCAAGTCGTTGTGAGGTCTCGATGCCCTTGCGGGCGATGCGATGCCGGATGCCTCGGCTGGATAACCATCGCCGCAGGTGGGCGTAGTCGTAGCCCTTGTCGGCGTGAAGTTTG
Organism: Streptomyces sp. R41; assembly: GCF_041053055.1. NCBI lineage: Bacteria > Bacillati > Actinomycetota > Actinomycetes > Kitasatosporales > Streptomycetaceae > Streptomyces > Streptomyces sp. R41. The sequence goes on along the minus strand of NZ_CP163443.1, from coordinate 798,223 downwards.
TCGGGCCTGCGGCGTCGGCGTCCCCGGCGGGAGCGGATCGGAGGGATGCCCTGTACCAGGGGAATCAGCGCCTGGCTGTCGTGCGTGTTGGCGCCCGAGATGCCGACGGACAGGGGCAGGCCGGTCCGTTCCGTGATCAAGTGGATCTTTGACCCGTACTTGCCCCGATCTACAGGATTCGGGCCTGTCAGATCCCCCTTTTCAAGGCCCGCATGTTGACCGAGTCGATCGCGCACCGGGACCAGTCCAACTCACCGCGGGACCCGAGTTCGTCGAGGACCAGGCGGTGGAGTCTGGCCCAGACTCGGGCCTTCGTCCACTCGGTGAATCGTCGGTGAGCCGTCGCGCCGGACGGCCCGAACGACGCGGTCGGCAGCTGCTGCCACGTGCATCCCGAGGTCGCCACGAACACGATTGCGGCCAACACTTCGCGGTCGCCGTGCCGGCGCCGACCACCACCCTGAGGCCGCGACGGCGCCTCCGGCACCACCCGCTGGAACAGCTCCCACAACTCGTCCGGCACCAGCCGCTCAACGATCCCCGCCATGGTCGACAGCGTACTCAACCAAATGAGATGACTTCTAAGAGGCAGTACGGAAGCGGTGGTTGGTACGGAGGAGGCGTGATGGACTCGGCCGTGGCAGGCCTGCTGGCGGCGGTGGTGGGCGTGGGCGGCACGCTGGGTTCGGCGTGGTTGACCCAGCGCCGCGGAGACGCGTCCCGCCGCGAGGAGTGGGAACACCTCGAACGCACTCGCCGCGCCGAACTGGTCGCCCAGCAGGCGGAGTCGGGCCGGGAGGCCCGCAGGACGGCGTACACGGAGTTCAACGCCGCTGCCCGCCACTACCTGGCAACCCTGAATGACCACGCCCACGTACTGCATATCGGGTACGACCCGCAGGAGTCGCTGAGCACGGTCGAGACGGCCCGCGCGGACTATCGCCGCCGGTACGCCGAGGCCCAGATGACCGTGCCGGACACGGTGCTGACGGAGGTGAGACGGGTCGACGTCGGCCTGGGCTCGGTCTACGGCGTCCTGGCCCGCCTCACTCACGGCACGGCACGCGAGGCCGACGACATCGAGGACGTACGGGACGAGATCAAGCAGGCCTGGCGAGACTTGTCCACGATGCGCTCGACGATGCGGGCGGATCTGGGGGTTCAGGGGCCCTCACATGAGTGAGCGCAGTTCCTCGGTACACCGCATTGGGCCGGGTCATCTCGCATGAGTGAATGCGGGCCCGACGCGACTCGACCTCGACGGACTGACTCAGGCGTCGAAGCTCACGTCGAGGCCATGCGCCTGGCTGAGCATGTCCACGCCCGGCTCACGCCCGACCCGGCCGTGGGCACGCATGTGCGCAGGGCGGACAGTCAGTTGTTCCAGCTCTCGTCATACGGGTCGTGCGGCGTCGGGACCGGCCTTGCCCGGCTGACGTCGAAGAACGGGATGATGCCGCCGTTGACGGGATCCTTGGCCCGTTTGCTGATGTAGGTGCCGGTGACCTCGAGCCAGGTGTCGGGTTGGAGGACCGGCGGAATCCGTCCGGTCAGGCCGACCTTGACGGGTTGGGCGTCGGCGGCGCAGCAGTTGAGGGCCATGCGGACGAGGTACGGCGTACCGGCGCGGTCGAGGGCGACGAAGCCGGTGATCTTGATCCGCCTGTCGCCGAGGGAGCGGCCGTGGCCGTAGGCCGCGCGACCGGCGTAGTCGACCAGGCTGAGCGGGACCGGGTCGCCGGAGGGGAGAGCGGGGTAACCGAAGGGCGCCTGCAGGGCCGTACCTGTGCGCATGGCGCTGTAGGAGCCAAGGGCGGGCGGGGCGACCAGGATCAGGGCGAGCAGGGGGAGGATGAGGAGCCAGGAGATACGCGGTTCGCGGTGGGCGTGCCCGTGCTCGTCGGCGGGTTCGTGGGCGTGCCCGTGCTCGTCGGCTGGTTCGTGGACGTACCTGTGCTCGTCCGCGGCTTCGTGCCCGTGCTCGTGTCCGCCCTGGGTATCGCTGTGATCGCCCCCGCGTTGGACCTGCTTGGCCGTGCGCGCCCCGCGCAACTCGTACCACACCGTGGCGAAAGCCGCGACGATCAGCACAACCCCCGCCCCGAGCAACAAGGGCTGCAACCCGGCCTTGACGTACCGCAGGTAGAGATCCGTGGCGCCGGCGTGCAGCACCGCCGCGCCGACCAGGAAGAGCACGGCTGCCTGCGCCTGCCGGTTCACAGCAGCACCGCCCCGACCAGGACCGACATGATGATCGCCAAGGCGAAGGTGGCGGGGGCGAACCGCAGCGCGAACCCGCGGCCGAACGTGCCGACCTGCATGGCGAAGAGCTTCAGATCGATCATCGGCCCGACGACGAGGAACGCCAGCCGGGCGGTGAGCGAGAACTGGGACAGAGACGCGACCACGAACGCGTCGGCCTCGGAGCAGATCGACAACAACACGGCGAGAACCGCCAGGGCGAGGACCGACACCACGGGATTGCCCGCCGCGGCGTGCAGCCAGCTCGCCGGTACGACGGCCTTGAGAGTGGCCGCGGCCATGGCCCCGACGACGAGGAAGCCTCCGGCGTGCATCACGTCGTGCCGTACGGATCCCCAGAACGCCGCCCCCTTGCCGAGGCCCTCGTGTGCCGGGCGGGCCGGTGGGCGCAGCCAGTCGGCGCGGCCGAGGCGTTGCCACAGCCACCCCATCACACACGCCACCAGCAGACTCGCCACGAACCGGGCGAGGACCATCTCCGGATCGCGCGGAAACGCCACGGCCGTTGCGGTCAGCACGATCGGGTTGATCGCCGGGGCGGACAGCAGGAACGCCAGCGCCGCCGCGGGCGTGACGCCCCGGCGCACCAGTGCCCCGGCTACCGGCACGGAGGCGCATTCGCAGCCGGGCAGGACCGCCCCGGCCATCCCGGCCACCGGCACCGCAAGGGCGGGCCGGCTCGGCAGCGCGCGGGCGAAGAACGACGGCGGGACGAACACCGCGATGACCGCCGACAGCAGTACTCCGAGGACGAGAAAGGGCAGGGCCTGGATCACCACCGCCACGAACACGGTCATCCAGCTCTGCATCACCGGCGCGGCCAGCGCCCGGCGGACCGGCCCCTGCGCCGCGACCACCAGGAGCAGCAGCATGGTCAGGACGAGAGGGGAGTTGATCTGCCAACCCCGTCGGCCCTGCCGGTTGTCCGCGTCGCGGCGGTCGACCGGGGGCGGGGCTGCCTTGGTGATGGTCACGGATGAGGTACCTCCGGTAGGGAAGGGCTCGGTGGCTGGTGCCCCTCGACCTTCAGTACGCCGGTTCGGGCACAGCTTCTCACCGCGGGACCCAACCTCCGCGGGCCGGACCCCGGTTCGCTCGCGCCCCTTGACCGTCCGGGGCGGTCGACCTACGCTCCGCTGAACACGTCTAGACAGGTAGGTCGACGATGGCAGACTCCCCGGACTCCCTCGACATCAGACCCGCGGGCCGCCAGCTCCAGGTGGAGACGCACGGGCTCGACGTGATCGGCGACGCCGAGCGCAAGGGCACTCCGCGGACCCTGTTCTGGCCCTGGTTCGGGGCCAATGTCTCGATCCTGGGCCTCAGTTACGGCGCCTTCGCGCTCGGCTTCGGCATCTCCTTCTGGCAGGCGCTCGCGGCCGGAGTGATCGGCATCGTCTTCTCCTTCCTCCTCTGCGGCTTCATCGCGGTGGCGGGCAAGCGCGGCTCCGCGCCGACGATGGTGCTCAGCAGGGCGGCGTACGGCGTACGAGGGAACCGGCTGCCCTCGGTGATCTCGTGGATGCTGACCGTCGGCTGGGAGACGGTGCTCACGGCGCTCGCGACCATGGCCACCGCGACGGTCTTCGGGCGGCTCGGCTGGGGCGGCGGCACCGAGACCAAGGTGGTCGCCCTGATCCTGGTCGGCGCGCTGATTGTGGTCGGCGGAGTGATGGGCTTCGACCTGATCATGCGGCTGCAGACCGTGATCACGGTCGTCACCGGCGTGCTCACGATCGTCTACATCGCGTTGGTCGCCGACCACATCCACTGGCACACGGTCAGCGCCGTACCCGCGGGCTCCGCACAGGAGTTCATCGGCGCCCTGGTCTTCATGATGACCGGTTTCGGACTCGGCTGGGTCAACGCCGCCGCCGACTACTCGCGCTATCTGCCGCGCTCCTCCTCCGGCCGGGGAGTGATCGGCTGGACCACCTTCGGCGCCTCGGTGGCGCCGCTGCTCCTGCTGGTCTTCGGACTGCTCCTCGCGGGCTCCTCCGAGGACCTCAGCAAGGCTATCGCCGTCGACCCGATCGGCGCCCTGACCACCATCCTGCCCACGTGGTTCCTGGTCCCCTTCGCCGTGGTCGCCGTGCTCGGTCTGGTCGGCGGCGCGGTCCTGGACATCTACTCGTCCGGACTGGCGCTGCTGTCCGCCGGTCTGCGCGTGCCGCGCTATCTGGCGGCGCTCGTCGACGGTGTCCTGATGATCGCGGGCTCGGTCTACATCGTCTTCCTCACCGACAACTTCCTCGGCCAGTTCATCGGCTTCCTCACCACGCTGGGCGTCCCCGTCGCCGCCTGGTGCGGCGTCATGCTGGCCGACCTGGCGCTGCGCCGCCGCGACTACGACGAGGGAGATCTGTTCCGTACGGGCGGCCGGTACGGCGACGTCCCGCTCCGGCCGCTGCTGCTCACCCTCGCCGCCACCGCGCTCGGCTGGGGCCTGGTCACCAACTCGGCCGCGAGCTGGCTGGAGTGGCAGGGCTATCTGCTCGCCCCGTTCGGACTGGGCGGCAAGACGGGCGCCTGGGCCTACGCCAACCTCGGCGTCCTGATCGCGCTCGCCCTCGGCTTCCTCGGCACGCTGGCCCTCGACCGCGGCCGAGTTCGCGCCCAGGAGCGGCTGGACGCGAGCCCGACGGCGAGCGAGGAGGTGCTCAGCGCATGAGTACCGGGCACGGGCGCCTCGACCCTACTGAGCACACGCGCCCGGGCCGCGGGAGTGCCGACACCCCCCGCGGCCTGCTCACCGTCATCGACATGCAGCGCGTCTTCGCCGAGCCCGACAGCCCCTGGGCGACGCCGCGCTTCGACGAAGCCGCCGAAGGTGTACGTCGATTGCTGCCGGCCTTCGGCGACCGCGTGACCTTCACCCGCTTCCTCGCCGCCGAAAAACCCGTCGGGGCCTGGCGCGCGTACTACGACCAGTGGCCTTTCGCGCTGCAGCCGCCGATGGCCCGGCTGTGGGAGCTGACGGACGAATTCGCGGCGCGCGCACGGCACTTGGTGGAAGCCACCACCTTCGGCAAGTGGACCCCCGAACTGGCCGAGCGCGTCGGCGCCGAAGGACGCCTGGTCCTGGCCGGAGTCAGCACGGACTGCTGTGTGCTGTCCACGGCGCTCGCCGCCGCCGACGCCGGAGTCGAGGTGCTGGTCGCGGCCGACGCCTGCGCGGGCGTCGACGACGACTCGCACGCCAAGGCCCTCCATGTGATGGACCTCTACCGACCCCTGATCCGCGTCGTGACCGTGGACGAGGTGCTCGCGGGGGATCCTTCATGACCGAAGTCCGGCTCAAACACCAGCAGATCACCGAGGTGCTCGCCAAGGAGATCCGCAGCGGACACCGTCCGGCGGGGCAGCAGTTGCCGGGCGAGCACGCCCTCGCCCAGCGCTTCGGCGTCAGCCGCACCACGGTGCGGGCCGCGCTCGCCGAGCTGAACGAGGCAGGGCTGATCGCCACCCGCACGGGCAAGGGCTCATACGTCCTCTTCGACGGGCGCCCGCTGGACGACCGGCTCGGCTGGGCGCACGCCCTGGCCGTCCAGGGCATCGAGACGCGGGTACGGACGCTCGCCGTCCAGGAGACCCATGACGAGGAGCTGGCCGCTCAACTCGCCCTGGACGCCGCCATGTTCATCCGGGTCGACCGCACCCGGGAGCTCGTCGCGGACGGCTCCGTGATCTCGTACGAACGCAGCTTTCTGCCGCCCGTCCCCGGTGTGCGGGAACTGCCGGAGCAAGGCCTCGGCGAGCTCACCCTCACCGAGGTGATGCGACGGGCCGGGCTGCGCCCCGACCACGGCGAGCAGCGGCTGGCCGGGCGGCGGATCAGCGCGCGGGAGGCGGAGGTGCTGCGCCGCGCGCCGGGTGACTGGTTCCTCGACACATGGCGCACCAGCCGCGCGGCCGACGGTTCCTTCGTCGAACATGTCGTGAGCCTGCTCGACCCCGACCACTTCCAGCTGTCTCTGGAATTCGGCTGACCCCGCCACCGAAGCCCCCCCGCCACCGAAGCCCCCGGCCCGGAAGGGCCTCAGCACGGAAAGCACCCATGAGCCCCACCCTCCACAGCCGCGCCACCGGAGCTCTCTACGGCCTCGCGCTCGGCGACGCCCTCGGGATGCCGACGCAGATGCTGTCCCGCCCGCAGATCACCGCCCGCTACGGACCGGTCCTGACCGGCTTCCACGCCGCCGCGCCGGATCATCCGCTGGCCGCCGGGATGCCCGCGGGAGCGATCACCGACGACACCGAACAGGCCCTGCTGCTGGCCCGGTTGCTGCTCGACGGCGACGGAAGGGTCGACGCGGCGGAGCTGGCCCGGCGCCTGGTGGCCTGGGAGGACGACATGCGGGCCCGCGGCTCGCTCGATCTGCTCGGGCCGTCCACCAAGCGCGCGGTGGAGCTGGTCCTCGCGGGGACGCCGGTGGACGAGGTCGGCCGGTACGGCGCCACCAACGGCGCGGCGATGCGCATCGCGCCCGTCGGCATCGCCGTGCCGTCCGCGGACCCGGTCGCCCTGGTGGACCTCGTCGTGGAGGCCAGCAGACTGACCCACAACACCGGGGTTGCGCTCGCCGGCGCGGCAGCTGTCGCCGCCGCGGTCAGCGCGGGACTTGACGGTGCGTCGGTTCCGGAGGCGGTGGAGGCGGCGGTCGGCGCGGCACGCCTGGGAGCCGGGCGTGGGCACTGGGTGGCCGCCGCCGACGTGGCCGAGCGGATCGTCTGGGCCACCGGACTCGTGCGAGGGCTGTCGGCGACCGAGGTGTGCGAGCGGGTGTACTCACTCGTGGGCACAAGTCTGGCGACGCAGGAGTCCGTACCGGCCGCCTTCGCTGTGCTGATGGCTTGTCAGGACGACCCGTGGCAGGCGGTATTGCTCGCCGCCTCCGTCGGGGGCGACTGCGACACCATCGCCGCCGTCGCGGGCGCGATCGGGGGCGCGTGTCACGGGGCGGAGGCCTTCCCCGCCGATGCGCGGGCCACTCTCGACCGGGTCAACACGCTCGACCTGGACGCCACGGCCACGGCGCTGCTCGCACTGCGCGGGCGGCAGTGATCGCATGAGACTCCTGCACCTGGGCAACGTGGTGATGGATCTGGTGCTGAGCGTGCCCGCCCTGCCGGAGAGGGGCGGTGACGTACTGGCCACGGGCACACGGAGCGTGCCGGGCGGCGGTTTCAACGTCATGGCCGCCGCGGCCCGCCAGGGCCTGCCGGTGACGTACGCGGGAGCCCACGGCAGCGGCCCCTTCGGCGACCGGGCGCGGGCCGCGCTGTACGCCGAAGGCATCGACGTGCTGCTCGCACCGCGCACCGAACGTGACAGCGGCTTCGTGGTCTGCCTGGTGGACGCCGAGGGCGAGCGCACCTTCGTCACCAGCCCGGGCGCCGAGGCGACCCTGACCCCGAAGGATCTTGCTCAACTGCGGCCAGTCCCACAAGACTTGGTCTACCTCTCCGGCTACAGCCTGCTGTACGAGGCCAATCGTGCCGCGCTCACCGCATGGGTGCCCCGACTGGACCCGACCGTCACCGTGATCGTGGACCCGGGGCCACTGGTGCGTGAAATCCCCTCGGCCGCCCTGGAGTCGCTCCTGGCGCGCGCCGATTGGTGGAGCTGCAACGCCCGCGAAGCAGCGCTGCTCACCGGCATCGACGACCCGCCCGGCGCCGCCCGCGCCGTACAGTCCCGCCTGAAGCGCGGTTCGGCCCTGGTGCGCACGGGCCCCGACGGCTGCCTCCTGCACCACGACGGCACGTTCGACGCGATCCCCGGTTTCGCCGTCCGGGCCGTCGACCTCAATGGCGCGGGTGACGCGCACACGGGGGTCTTCATGGCCGGCCTCGCGCAGGGGCTGGCCCCGGTTGCCGCCGCGCACCGAGCCAATGCGGCCGCGGCGATGGCCGTCACCGCGGCCGGTCCCGCCACCGCGCCCGACGCGGACGCCCTCGACGCGTTCCTCCGTCAGTCGCGGCCCGCGCCCCGATAGAGGTCCAACTCCCCGTCCAGCTCGACCGCCAGCACGGTGGCGTACTCGTCGAGGTCCGCCGCGGCCGGGGCGTCGATCCAGGTCACACCGGGTACCGCGTCCAGGCCGCCGGTGATGTGGTGGTCCAGTTCTGTGCCCGTGCCAAGGACGGTGACCCGTCGTACCGCGTTGCGCAGTCCGCGGACCGAGAGGGACTCGCGCGGTGCGTCGAAGCACATCAGGTACAGCGTGCGCCGGTCGGCGGACAGGGTGCTGGGGCCGTAGTGGTGTCCGGCGGGCAGTCCGGCGACCGTGCCGTACACGGCGTCGGCGTGCTTCGCGATCCATGTGCCGAGACCCTCGACGCGTTCGGCCTGCTCCTCGGGGATCGTCCCGTCCTCGCGGGGGCCGACGCCGAGCAGCAGATTGCCGCCCATGCCGATCGTCTCCGTGAAGTAGCGCACCAGCTGGCGCACCGACTTGAAGTCGCGGTCCTTCGGGCGGTAGCTCCACGAGTCGTTCACTGTCAGGCACAGCTCCCAGGGGCCGTCCGGGGCCTGGAGGGGGACGCCCTGTTCGGGAGTGGCGTAGTCGCCGAAACTGAGCATGCGGGCATTGAGGACGGTGTCCGGGTTGCCCGCGAGGATCAGCTCGGCGAGCTCGCGCATCCGCCACTGCTCCTCGCTGCGCTCCCACTCGCCGTCGAACCAGAGCAGGTCCGGGCGGAAGCGGTCGACGAGCTCGCCGACCTGGCCGTCACGGTAGGCCAGGTAGCGCTCCCAGGCCGCCGGGTCCTCCTTGCCGGGCTCGGCGTGGGAGTACGGGCTCGGGTGCTCGTCGCCGGGCTCGACGTGCCTGATGCTCGGGTAGTCGGGGTGGTTCCAGTCGGAGTGCGAGTAGTAGAGGCCGACCTTCAGGCCCCGCTCGCGCAGGGCGTCCGCGAATCCGCTGACCAGGTCACGGCCGGCCGGTGTGTGCCGTACGACGTCGAGGTCGCCGTGGGCGGTGTCCCACAGGGCGACGCCGTCGTGGTGCTTGGTGGTCAGCACCGCGTACTGGGCGCCGGCACGGGCGAAGAGCTCGGCCCAGGCCTCCGGGTCGTAGTGCGACGCGGTGAAGCCGTCGAGCTGTTTCATGTATTGCTCGTGCGAGACCTCCCCCGTGTAGAAGGACCAGGACTCGGCCCATCCGTCGACGGCGTAGATGCCGTAGTGGATGAAGATGCCCAGCTTGGCATCGGTGAACCAGGGTTGCATCGGCATGGAGCCAAGCTAGGTGCCGGCCCTCGCTCCGCGCGTGGGCTCGGGTCACCATTACTGGTTCGTTTTCACCCTGAGCTCCGGTCGTTGTGAGATCCCTTTACGTGACTGTCATGTCCCTGTAGCTTCCGCGCTGCAAGCCCTTTCAGGAATTTGCCGGTTCTTCTTGCAAGGCAACTCCCCACTCCCCAGCCCGCATTGGAGACACCCGTGAGAAGTAGACCCCCGCGCCTGCTGCGCCCACTGGTGGCGTTCGTGGCGGCGACCGGGCTGTTCGGACTGGTCCCACCGGACTCCGGAATGGGCTCCGCCCCCATGGAGAAGACCGCCGCCGATTCCAACACGGCGACTGTCTTCTACTACACGAAGACCAAGAACTGGCCGACCACCTACCTGCATTACGCACCGGACGGCGGTTCCTGGACCGCCGTGCCCGGAGTGCAGATGGAGGCGGCCTGCACTGACTGGGTGAAGAAGACCGTCGACCTGGGCTCGGCCGCGGGACTCCAGGCCACCTTCAACAACGGCAGCGGCACCTGGGACAACAACGGCGGGAACAACTACGCGCTGGGCACCGGCACCATCACCGTCAAGGACGGCGTGATCGCCCACAGCGACCCGTGCGCCGACACCGGGACGGGCAGCGGCAACCAGGCCACCGTCTACTACTCGACCGCCACCTCGGGCTGGACCACGGCCAACATCCACTACGCGCCCTCCGGCGGCTCGTGGACGACGGTCCCCGGCGTCGGCATGGAGACGGCCTGCACGGGCTGGTGGAAGAAGACTCTCGACATCGGTACGGCGACGTCACTGAAGGCCGCCTTCAACAACGGCAACGGCGTCTGGGACAACAACAACAGCTCCGACTACACCATCCCCACCGGCACCACGACCGTGAAGGACAGGACGGTCACCGCCGACGCCAAGGACCCTTGCGCCGCCGAGGCGCCCGACACCGAGGCCCCGACCGCCCCCACCAAGGTCACCGCGAGCGCCACCCACACCTCCATCGTGCTCTCCTGGGAGGCCTCCACCGACAACACCGCGGTGACGAAGTATCAGGTCACACGCACCGGCGGAACCAAGGGCACGGTCGTCACCGACGTCGGATCGACCGTCTACTCCGACACGGGACTCGAGGAGAAGACGGCCTACACGTACACCGTGAAGGCCCTAGACGCGGCCGGAAACACCTCGCCCGCCTCCGCCGAGGCCACCGCGACGACCGGGGAGAACGCGCCCGAACCGGCCTCCGGCACCCCGCTCGGCACTGACCCCCGCAAGGACCCGATCTACTTCGTCCTCACTGCCCGCTTCTACGACGGCGACAGCTCCAACAACCGCGGCGGCAGCCAGGACGTGAAGTCGGGCAACGCGGCCAACAACGACCCCATGTTCCGCGGCGACTTCAAGGGCCTGGTCGACAAGCTCGACTACATCAAGGCGCTCGGCTTCTCGGCGGTCTGGATCACCCCGGTCGTCCTCAACCGCTCGGACTACGACTACCACGGCTATCACGGCTACGACTTCTACAAGGTCGACCCGCGCCTGGAGTCGGCCGGCGCCTCCTACCAGGACCTGATCAACGCGGCCCACGCCAAGGGCATGAAGATCTACCAGGATGTCGTCTACAACCACAGCTCCCGCTGGGGCGCCAAGGGCCTGTTCACTCCGACCGTGTATGGCGTCCGCGACTCCCAGTGGAGCTGGTACTACGACGAGAAGAACGAGGGCTTCGAGTACGACGGCCTCACGGTCGAGCCCAAGTCCGGGAAGTCGTACTACAACGGCGACCTCTGGTCGACGGCCGAGCCGTCCGGCAACACCTGCCTCAACTGGGGCAAGCCCACCGGCGGCAGGAGCGCCGAGGGTTACACGATCTACAACTGCCAGTGGCCCAGCCCGACTTCGGGCATGTTCCCGAAGACGTACTACCACCAGTGCTGGATCGGCAACTGGGAGGGCGAGGACTCCCGCTCCTGCTGGCTGCACGAGGACCTCGCCGATTTCAACACCGAGTCGACGCCCGTGCAGAACTACCTCATCGGCGCGTACGACAAGTACATCGACATGGGCGTCGACGGTCTCCGTATCGACACGGCCGTGCACATCCCGCGCGTCACCTGGAACCGCCGCTTCCTGCCCGCGATCTACGACCGGGTCACCCAGAGGTTCGGCACGGACGCCGCGAAGAACTTCTTCGTCTTCGGCGAGGTCGGCGCGTTCGTCAACGACAAGTGGAACCGCGGCTCCGTGAACCACTCCGCGCAGTTCTTCACCTGGAAGGAGCGCAAGGAGTACAGCGCGGACGACGAAGCGGCGGCGATCGAGCAGTACAACTACGAGGAACAACTGGGTACGGGAAACCAGCCGACGTCCACCAACGCCTTTCTGAGCGGCAACAGTTACCACACCCCGGACCGCAGCCAGTTCTCGGGCATGAACATCATCGACATGCGCATGCACATGAACTTCGGTGACGCGCAGAACGCCTACGGCAACGGCAAGGACTCGGACGACTCCGTCAACGACGCCACGTACAACGTCGTCTACGTCGACAGCCACGACTACGGCCCGAACAAGTCGAGCACGCGCTACGGCGGAGGTACCGACGCCTGGGCCGAGAACATGGCGCTGATGTGGACCTTCCGCGGAATCCCGACCCTCTACTACGGCTCGGAGATCGAGTTCCAGAAGGGCAAGCAGATCGACTGCGGGCCGACGTGTCCGCTGGCGTCCACCGGCCGCGCGTACTACGGCGACCATCTCGCCGGATCCGTCACCGCCTCGGACTTCGCCAAGGTCGACTCCGCGAGCGGCGAAGTCGCCTCGACGCTGGCACAGCCGCTGGTCAAGCACCTCCAGCGACTGAACCAGATCCGCCGGGCGATCCCGGCGCTCCAGATGGGCCAGTACTCCACCGACGGCATCAGCGGCTCGATGGCCTTCAAGCGCCGCTACACCAGCGGCTCGACGGACAGCTTCGCGCTCGTCACTGTCACCGGCGACGCGACGTACACCGGCATCCCGAACGGCACCTATGCGGACGCCGTCACCGGTGATGTGAAGACCGTCTCCAACGGCACGCTGTCCGTGGCGGCACCCGGGAAGGGCAATCTCCGGGTGTACGTGCTGAACGGTCCCGGGAAGATCGGGAGCGACGGTCCGTACCTGAAGTAGCCGTGCGGGGCCCGGCCTTTCGAAGTCCGGGCCCACTCTCATGTCAGATGCGGTCGGCCGCGATCAGCAGGTAGTGGAAGCTGCCCTCCTTGTACGCGGTCAGGAACGCCTCCTCGATGCCGGTCGTCACCGAGGACTTGGCCCGCAGCTCCCAGTACGGGATGGTCGCCGCGGTCAGGTCGACGACGTTGATGGGGACGAGGTTGTTCGCGGCCATCGCCTTGAAGTACTCGCTGCGCGGGTGGATGTTGCAGGTGTAGTGCTCGTCGATCTTGCTGACGGCCTTGGAGCGCATGCCCTTGACGTCGTTGGAGCACCCGGTGATGCACACGTAACGGCCGCCGGGCTCCAGCAGCCGGGAGAACTCCGCGTACAGCTCGACGAGGTCCACGTACATCGTGGTCTCGTTGGTCCAGATGCCGCGCCGCGAGCCGGTGGCGAAGCCCGTGTCCAGCATGTTGCGGAAGTGGAAGCGGACCTTGTCGGACACCTTGCGGCGGGCGGCCTGGTCGCTTGCGAAGGCGACCTGCTGCTCCGAGATGCTCACGCCGTCCACCGAGCAGCCGAAGCGGGCGTTGGCCATGATGCTGGTGCCGCCGCGACCCGAGCCGGCGTCCAGCAGGTGGTCCGCCGGCTTGATCGGGCCGAGGTGGTCGAGGAGGACGTCGGCCTGTGCGGTCTCCAGACGGTGCATCTCCTCGATCATGCGCTGCTCGCGGGTGTCCGCCGGGCCCTGGAGAACGGACGGGTCGTAGTCGCCGATGCCGTAGTGGTGGTGGTAGAGGTCGTCGACCTCGCCGAGCCGGAGGTTGACCGCGTTCTTCTCCGCGTTCCAGTAGTCGGCGACGGACTTCTGGTACTCGGTGCGCAGGACCTTGTCCATGGCGATCATTTCCATGTCGGTGACAGGCATGGTGAAGCAATCTCCTTGCGGGATAAGGGGGTTGACGGTTCAGGCGGCGGTGGCGTAGCGGCCGCTGCCGGCATGCCATTCGCGGCTCCCGCCGAGCCAGGCCCAGGTGCCGGCCAGGAAGCGGCGCAGCTCGGGGGAGCCGGCGGCGGCGAGGGCGGCGGCCTCGGCCTCGAAGGTGTGCATGAGTTCGTTGTGGATCTCGACGGTGCGGTCGATCGCCTCCTCCAGGGAGCACTGGGCCTCGGACGCGATCAGCCTCGGCAGGCTGAAGTCCGTGGGATCCTCCTTGCCCATGGAGTAGAGGTCGTTGACGATCACGCTCGCCGAGCCCGCCATGGTGAAGGCGCGGCGCACCCGGGGGTCGGCGAATTCGCCGTACGGCAGCTCGTATCCCGCGACCGCGTCGACCAGCACCATGCACGGCACGAAGCTGTTCTCGTGCCGGTGCATCAGGAACTCCCAGACCGGCGGGGTCTGTTCGGCGGTGTGCCAGACGCCTTCCTGGTTGTAGGCGACGAACATGATCCCCAGTTCGTGGCGGAGCCTGCGCACCTGTCCCGTCGTCGCGTACCGGGCGAGGTTGTCGAGACTCGACCGGAGGGCGCGCATGACGGGGTCCGCCTGCACGACCTCCTCCAACTGCGGCGCGTACGCCAGGGGGAGGTGTGCCTGGTCGATCACGGAGTGGGCGATCGCGAGGCGCTGCCCGAGCAGTTCGTGCCGGGCCTCCTCGACCTCTCCGTCCACGTAGTGGTCGTCGACGGACCACTCCGCGAGCGCGCACTTCGCCGCCGCCAGAAGCCGGTCGGGGTCGTCCGACTCGGGGTGCGCCAGCATGATCAGCCGCCCGAAGTCGGCCGTGCGGATCTTGTCGAGCTGGCCGGGGTAGATCCCGACCTCCTCGGCCCACTCGACCAGTCGCTCGGTGACGGTCTCGCCGAGGGCGGGGTCGTCGCGGACGGCGGGCGGACAGTGCAGGTTCGGGGCGGGATCCGCCGCCTGTGCGCGCTCCCGCTGTGGCTCCGGCGCCCCGAGCCGGGCAGCCGACGTGCCGAGTCCCGTCGGCCTTGAGGGCAGGATCGGGGGACGCACCGGAGCGGGCGCAGGCGGGGCGATCCCCACCGCGCAGGAGGTGATCCCCACCGCGGAGGAACGGAGCCGTGCCGCGGACGTGCCCAGCCCCGTCGGGGCGGACGGCAGCCGTGGCCCGCGCGCTGCCTTGGGGGGGACGGGCAACCGCGGCGGCGCCGACGACCGAGCCGACAGCAGTGCCCGTACCAGCCCCGCCATGTCATGGCCCGCGGCGGGTGCGACGACCCGGGAGATCAACGACACCGTCGTCAGCTCCCGTTCGTACGGGCGACCTCGACGTTCTCCAGGATGCCGAGGGCGTCCGGTACGAGGACGGCCGCGGAGTAGTACGTGCTGACCAGGTAGGAGATGATCGCCTTCTCGTCGATCCCCATGAACCGTACGTTCAGGCCGGGCTCGACCTCGTCCGGAATTCCGGTCTGGTACAGGCCGATCACACCCTGGTCGTCCTCACCCGTACGCATCGCGATGATCGACGAGGTGTTCGCCTTGCTGACGGGGATCTTGCCGCACGGCAGCAGCGGAACACCGCGCCAGGCGGGCAGGTGATGGCCGTTCAGCTCGATGCCGCCGAAGTAGATACCGCGCTTGTTGCACTCCCGGCCGAAGGCGGCGATCGCGCGCGGGTGGGCGAACATACAGCGGGTGCCGCGCCGCATGCTCAGCAGCTCGTCCAGGTCGTCGGGGGTCGGCGGGCCCGAGTAGGTGGAGATCCGCTGGTCGAAGTCGGCGATGTTGAGCATGCCGAAGTCCTGGTTGTTGACCAGCTCGTACTCCTGGCGCTCGCGCAGCGCCTCGATGGTCAGCCGCAGCTGCTGATGGGTCTGGTTCATCGGCTCGTTGTAGAGGTCGGCGACCCGGCTGTGCACGCGCAGCACCGTCTGGGCCACGCTCAGCTCGTACTCGCGCGGCTGCAGCTCGTAGTCCGCGAACGTGCCCGGCAGCGTCTCCTCCCCGACATGCCCCGAGCTGAGAGCGATCTCGGCCTCGCCGGACTTGTTCATCTTCTGGTGTCCGTTGGAGCTGATCTGCTGGACGTGGTTGCGCGGGCCCTCGTGGCGATCGGCGACGGCCTTGTACCGGTGAGCGGCAGAGCGAGGGCCGTGGTGGCGGTCGCGGCGCGCGCCGTGAAGTCCCACTGTGAGACTCACGGATGGCAACTGGCTGTGGTTGCTGGCAGGTGAGTGGAGCCTGGTATCCGTCTGACTCAAAAGCCACATTGGCCCTTTGGTGCCCTTGCCTTGGATATGTCGGCTGGTGCCAGTGTCTCGCCGCTTGCCGCGGTACGGCCTCGCCGAAAGAGTGCCCGGTGCATGTGGGGCACTGCCAGGCTGGTTGTCGGTGCTCGCGGGCTGACGTGGCCGAGCCGCTCCACCGACGCGTCGGCTGTGACCGCCTCGGCCTGCCGTCGGACGGCATCCCGTTGCTGCCCTGAGGGGGAACTGGAGGAATGCCCCGGCTCAGGACGGGTACGCGACGGACGTTGCGCCCGGGAACGATGCTGTCCCGGGTGGCCCGTCCGCCACTACCCGGGAATCTGCCATGGACACACCCTCGAACGACCACCACCGGCCCACGGGCGAGACACCGGCTCAGGAGGCCTTGAACGCGCTCGTCGAGAACACGCAGGACGCCACCGCCCTCGACACGCTGGCCGGCAGCGACGTGCTGGTCCCCGTGCCCGACGACGCCAATGAGGAGGACGTCGCCGACCCCACGGCCGTGGCGCTGCCCGTCCTGGACCAGCCGGGCGGCGAGCAGGTGGTGCCGGTGTTCACCTCGGAGCTGGAGATGGCCGAGCTGCTCCCGTCCGTCTCCCGCTACCGCCTGGTGCCGCTCGGCGCCCTCGCCTCCCAGTGGCCGTCCGGCGACCTGTCGCTCACGATCGACGCCAGCTCGCCGCACGGTCTGACCCTCAGCTCCGAGGGCGTACGCACCCTGCTGGCCCGGCCGCAGGTCTGACGGCCGCCCGTTCCCACGCGTGACGGGGATGAACGGTGCCGACACCGCTCATCCCCCCGGGCGCCCCGAGGGCCGCCGTGATCACAATCCAGGTGGTGATCGAACCGAAGTCGCTCCGCACGACGAGGCCGCCGTCCGGAAGTCGCAGCCGATCAGTGGCGCCGGAGGGAGGCGCCCACCGGAAGGTGCAGACGGGCACGTCATGGCCTGCCGGCCGCCTCGGCAAGCCGGGACGGGTGCACCGCGATGTCCTCGATCAGCGGACGGCCGAGACGCTCCAGTGCGGGCAGCGCGAGGCGGCGGGCGGCGAGCAGCGCGTCGGCCTCACTCCGTACGACTGGCTGCCCCAGGTCACCCCGATCCCGCTGAGCGCGCCGGCCCGCCCCGGAGTGGACCCGACGACAGTCACGGCCCGCGTTCGGGGCCGTACGGCAGCTGCGGCGTCCCGGCACGACTCGCCCTGCCTCAAGAACGACCCGACCGGCCTGCCTGAAGAACGGCCGCGACCGGCGTGACAATGACCGCATGAAATGGATCTCCGGCGTGGCCGGCGGACTGCTCCTGGCGCTGGTTCTCGTCAGCATCCTGCGCACCCTCGTCGTGCCCCGCGGGCTCTACTCCTCGCTGGTGATCCGCTGGTGGCGCTCGCTGCGCCTCCTGCTGCGTCTCGCCGCTCCCGGCGGCAGCTACCAGGCGCACGACCGCGCGCAGACCTGGCTGGCCCCGCTCATGCTGGTCGGGATGCTCGCGAGCTGGCTCGGCGGTGCGCTGCTCGGCTTCGGGCTGCTGCTGCACGCCCTGTCCACGCTGACCTGGACCCAGTCCGTCAGGGAGGCCGGCTCCAGCCTGTTCACGCTCGGCTTCGCCAGCGGCGACAGACTGCACCTGTCCGTGGTGGACTTCCTGGCGGCGGCCACCGGACCGGTGGTGATCGCCCTGCAGATCGCGTACCTGCCCACCCTGTACGCCGCCTACAACCGCCGCGAACTGGAAGTGACCCTCCTGCAGTCACGCGCGGGCGAACCCGCCTGGGGCCCGGAGATCCTCGCCCGGCAGTGGCTGGTCGACACCGAGACCGCGCTGCCCGAGCTGTACCGCGCCTGGGAGCGGCTCGCCTCGGACATCGGCGAGAGCCACTCCACGTACCCGATCCTGCTGGCGTTCCGTTCGCCGCGGCCCTACCGCAGCTGGATCGTCGGCCTGGTCGCCGTCATGGACGCGGCGGCCATGCAGCTGGCGCTCACGCCGAACAGCGCTCCGCCCGAGGCACGCCTGGTGCTGCGCGCGGGCTTCACCGCGCTGCGCGACATCGCCCGCTCACTGCGCTTCGAGTTCGACACGGACCCCAGCCCCGAGGCGCCGATCCAGTTGTCCTTCCTGGAGTTCGACGCGGCCGTCGCGATGGTGGAGGCGGCGGGCTTCCCCGCCGAGCGGACCGCGAAGCAGGCCTGGCCGCACTTCCACGGCTGGCGGGTCAACTACGAGACGGTCGCGTACGAGTTGTGCCGTCGTGGCGACGCGGTCCCCGCGCTGTGGACGGGTTCGCGGGACTTCGTCACCAGCCCGATCCCTCCCCGGCGACCGCAGGACCGGCGCCCGGGCGAAGGTCGTCCGGAACTGCCCCCTTCCGTCGGGTAGTTCGGCCCGTCCTGGCGGGAAGATCCCCGGGAGGATCCGATACGGAGGGGTGGGTTTCTGTTGAAAGTCGTCCTGCTGGGCACGGCCGCCGGTGGCGGCTTCCCTCAGTGGAACTGCGCGTGCGCGCTGTGCGCGGCCGCCCGCGACGGCAAACTGCCGGCGCGAACACAGGAGTGTGTCGCCGTCAGCGGCAACTCCCGCGACTGGTGGCTGCTCAACGCCTCACCCGACATCCGTACGCAGCTGACCGGCACGCCCGCGCTCGCACCCGGGCCGGGCGCCAGGGACACCCCGGTACGCGGCGTGCTCCTGACCGATGCCGAGGCCGACCACGTCATGGGGCTGACCATTCTGCGGGGCGGCGCGGGACTCAAGGTCTATGCCGCGCCTCCCGTCCTCGCCACGCTGGCCCCGCTGCGCGCCGTGCTCGACCGCTATGCCCCTTGGGAGTGGACGGACAGTCTGACCGAGGGCGGCTTCGTGCTGGCCGGCGGTCTGGTGGTGAGCGCGCACCCGGTCGGCTCCAAGGCCCCGAAGTACGTCTCCGGGCCCGCCGCGGACGCCCGCTGGGTGACGGCGTACCGGATCGAGGACCTGGCCGGCGGGGGAGAGCTCGTCTACGCGCCCTGCCTGGGCAGTTGGACACCCGCGCTGGACGCACTGCTCACCACGGCGACCTGCGCGCTGCTCGACGGCACCTTCTACGCGGCCGACGAGATGCGCACGGCGGTGCGGGCCGCGGGCGGCCAGGCCGGGATGCCGTCCAACGGGCAGGCCGCGATGGGGCATCTTCCCGTCTCGGGCGCGCACGGCAGCCTGGCCGCCCTCGCCCGCCATCCCGGCCCGCGCCGGATCTACACCCACCTCAACAACACGAACCCGCTGCTCGACCACGCCTCGGACGCCCATGCGCGGGTGACCGCGACCGGGGTCGAAGTCCTGCCGGACGGCGCGGAGTTCACCGTCTAGCCGGCCGCGCTAGCCGTTCAACATGCGGGCCAGGACGGCGCGTTGCAGGGGGAGTACCTCGGAGTGCAGGTCGCGACCCTTCTCGGTGAGCGCGACCCATACTCCGCGTCGGTCTTCCTGGCAGACGTTGCGCTCCACCAGGCCGTCCTTCTCCAGCCGGCCGATGAGGCGGGACAGGGCGCTCTGGCTGAGGTGGACCCGGCCCGCGATGTTGTGCACCCGGCACTGCTCGCCCGGCTCCGTGGCCGTGGCGGAGGCGAGGATGTCCAGGACCTCGAAGTCACTGGCTCCGAGGCCGTGGGGGTGCAGCGCGCGGTCGATCTCGCACATCGTGCGCGCGTGCACCGAGAGGATCTCCCGCCACTGGTCTTCGAGGAGGGATCCGCGCGTTGTCGCTGCCATAACTGAACGGTAACAGAGATCCGGCCAGTCGTTGAGTGTGCAACTAGTGCGGATGCATTCAGCGGACCGCTGCCCGGTCGCCCTACTCGGCGGAGGGATCCTGGAGGAGCCCGATCAGGTTGCCGTCCGCGTCCTTGACCGAGGCGATGAGCCTGCCGCCGCCCACATCCTGGACGTCCTGCAGCGACTCGGCCCCGGCGTCGAGCAGGCCCGCCAGGGTCCCCCTGATGTCGGACACGTGCCAGTAGGGGACGGGCCCGGTCATCCCCTTGGCGTGACCGTTGGGGTCCAGGCCGACATCCTGGCCCGCGTCCTTGAACCCGACGTAGTACGGCTCGTCCGCGTACGGCTCCACGCCCAACAGCACGCTGAACAGCGCCTTTGCCTGCGTGACGTCCTTGACGGGATAGATGATGGTCTTGACTCCGGCGGTCATGGCGACTCCTCCGTGATGCTGATCAGTGCGTGCGATGTGCTTGTCGCGCCGACGGCTTTCTCGTCGGCGCATTCACGCTAAGACGGGGAAGCACCCGTCGGCTTCTCGAATCCTGACCGGTCGGGAAGTGCGCGCACCGGGTGATGCCCTCGTGGTCGCAGCCGAGGGTGTACACGATCAAGTCGAGGGATGCCCGGGCGGCGGAGATACGGGAGCGGAGGGCCTCGGCCTCCGCGCGGAGGATGGTCGGCGGGTGGCCGGGTGGCCGGGTGGCCGGGTGGCCGGGTGGCCGGGTGGGCGTCGGTGGCCGGCGTGGGTGCGGCGGCGCTCCCGATGCCGGTCGGTCTCGTCGAGGGCGCGCGCGGCGCCGGTGCCGTGTCGCCCGAGCGAACGGACACCTGGATCGCCGGACAACGCGCCCGCTGCGAGACCGACCGGCTGTTCCTGGCGCTGCCGATGTTCGTGGCCGAGGCCACCGCACCCTTGGCGCGGCGGCCGCGGGTATGGCGCACCGGAGTCCGTCGGTCGCGGCTGGGCGCCCCAGAGTCGCCGGCCGCGCTGGGCGAGTCAGGTCGACTCGCGCCGCACCAGCTCCGTCGGCAGGATCACCGCCGCCGGATCCTCGCCCCCTATCTGGGCGAGCAGCACCCGTACCATCTCGGCGCTGATGCGGTCCCAGGGCTGGCGGATCGTGGTGAGGGCCGGGGTGGACGCGGTGGCGGCGGGGGAGTCGTCGAAGCCGCCGACGGCCACGTCCTCGGGAACCCGGAGGCCGGCCCTGTGCAGCGCGCCCAGCACACCCTGTGCCATCAGGTCCGAGGCGACGAACACGGCGTCCATGTCCGGAACCCGCTGAAGGAGTTGCTCGGCGCCCGCCTCACCGCTGGACCGGCTGTAGTCGCCGGAGACGACGAAGCGGTCGTCGGCCTCGATGCCCGCCTCGGCGAGCACCTCCCGGTAGCCCGCGAGCCGCTCGACGCCGCCGGGGGTGTCGAGCGGGCCGGTGACCATGCCGATCCGGCGGCGGCCGAGGGACAGCAGGTGCCTGACCATGTCGCGGGCGCCGTCCCGGTCGTCCGCGGCGACGTAACTCACCTTGGAGCCCATGCCGATGGGCTTGCCGCAGGCGACCAGCGGCACGCCCGCCTCGCGCAGCTGCTCCGCGACCGGATCGCCGGAGTGGCTGGAGACCAGGAGCACTCCGTCGACATGTCCCGCGGTGATGTACCGCGTGATGCGCCGCCGCTCGTCCTCGGTGCCCGCGAGCATCAACAGGAGGGGAACGTCGTGCGCGGCCAGCGCCTGCGTGCAGCCGCGCAGCAGGACATTGAAGTTGGGGTCCTCGAAGAACCTCTCCTGCGGCTCGGTCAGCAGGAAGCCGATCGAGTCGGAGCGTCCGGTGATCAGCGAGCGGGCGTGCCGGTTCACGACGTAACCCGTCTTGCGGATGGCGGCGTTGACCGCCTCCTGCGCCGCGGGACTGACGTAGTGACCGCCGTTGAGCACGCGCGAGACGGTGCCTCGTGAGACTCCCGCCTCGCGTGCGACGTCGTGGATCGTCGGCGGTTTGCGCCGGGCCCCCGTGTTGCTCATGGTCATGACTTTACGGCTCCGGACAGCAGATCGAGGCTCCAGAACCGCTGGATGACCAGGAACAGCGCGACCAGCGGGATGACCGCGAGCATCGCGCCGGTGATCACCAGCGTGTAGAGCGCCGGGGTGTTGGAGCCCTGTTTGAGGAGGGTGAACAGGCCGAGCGTGATCGGGAACTTCTCGTCGTCGCTGAGCATGATGTACGGCAGCAGGAAGTTGTTCCACACCGCCACGAACTGGAACAGGAACACCGTCACCAGTCCGGGCACCATCATCGGCAGCGCGATCCGGGTGAAGATCCGCCACTCGCCGCCCCCGTCCATCCGCCCGGCCTCGACCACATCGCCGGGCACGGCCGCGGCCGCGTAGATCCGGGCGAGGTAGATGCCGTACGGGGAGAGGATCAGGGGGAGCAGGACGGAGGCGTACGAGTCCGTCAGGTCCGCCTTCGCCATCAGCAGGTACTGCGGGATCGCGAGGATCACCGGAGGCATCAGCACGCCCGCCATCAGGATGCTGAACATGGTCTCGCGGCCGCGGAAGCGGTAGACGGCGAGGGCGTAGCCGCCGAGCGCCGAGACGGCCGTCGAGAGCAGGGCGCCGAGACCGGCGTAGAGCGCCGAGTTGCCCATCCACTGCCAGTAGATGCCGTCGCGGTAGGCGCTGAGGTCCCGCACGTTCTGGGTGAAGCCGGTGCCCGGCAGGAACGTGAACGTCGAGAACAGCTCACGGCCCGACTTGGTGGAGGCGATCACCACCCAGGCGACGGGCAGCAGACAGTACAGGGCGCCGAGCAGCAGCGTCAGCGTCGGCACCAGGGCGATCCGGCGGCGCAGCGGCGGCCCCTGGGCGGTCCCGGGGGTCGTACCGGCGGCCGGCGCGGCCTTGCGTACGGCAAGAGAACTCATCGTGCTTCCTCCTGCTTGTTACGGGAGTTCGCGGCGCGCAGGAAGCCGAAGGACAGGAACAGCGTGACGATGGCGATGATCACGGCCTCGGCGGCGGCCGAGTAGATGTCGCCCGTGCCGAACGCGTCCCGGTACACCTTCATCAGCGGACTCCACGTCGTGGAGACGGAGTTGGTGAGGGGCTTGAGGGTGGTCGGCTCGCTGAACACCTGGAGCGTCGCGATGATCGAGAAGAAGAAGGTGAGCACCAGCGAGGGCGTCACCATCGGGATCTTGATCCTCAGCGCGATCTGCCAAGGAGTGGCGCCGTCCAGCTTCGCCGCCTCGTACACCTCGGCCGGAATGGCCTGCAGCGAGGTGTAGATGACGATCATGTTGAAGCCGGTTCCGCCCCAGACCGCGATGTTGGACAGGGCGAGATACAGCGGGCCGCCGTCCAGTAGATCGGGCTGCGGCATCCCCAGCTTGTCGAGGACGAAGTAGAAGGGGCTGACGTCCGGGAGGTACAGGAAGCCCCACAGCAGCGCGGCGACGACGCCGGGAATGGCGTACGGCAGGAAGATCGCGAGCCGGGTGAAGGGGGCGAGGCGCACCTTGTCCGTGTCGAGCATCAGCGCGAACAGCAGGGCGAGGCCGAGCATCACCGGAACCACGATGGCGCCGTAGCCCAGCACTCGCAGCGCGCCGCCGAGCAGCTCGTTGTCCGTGAGGGCGTCGGTGTAGTTCTCCAGGCCCGCCCAGACTTCGCTGCGGGCACCGGCGCCCAGGCCTAGGCCCTTGACCTGGACCTTGTGCAGGCTCAGCCAAAGGGCGTACCCGATGGGCAGCGCGAAGAAGAGGGCGAAGAGGATCGTCGCGGGGAGGAGGAAAGCGTACGGGGCCCCCTTGACCCCGTACGACTTCCGACGTGCCGTCGTCACTGAGCGACCCCGAAGCCCTGCTTCTTGAGGTCGGCGACGGTGGTGTCCTGCATGGTCTTCAGGGCGGCACCGAAGTCCGACTTGTTCTTCGCGGCGGCGCCGAAGGCGTCGTTGAAGGACGTGTAGGCGACGTTCACGTTCGGGCCCCAGGCGGACGGCGCGGTGGTCTTCGCGATCTCCGAGGCCTTGGTGTAGAAGTCCGTCTGGTTGGAGAAGAAGGCCGGCGGCTCCGTGAACGCGTCACTGAGCTGAGCGCTGGTGGAGGCGGGGTAGATGCCGCCCTCCTTGGCCAGTGCGGCCACCGCCTTCGGGTCCGTGTTCAGCCAGGCGGCGAACTTCGCGGCGGCCGCCTTGTGCTTCGAGTCCGTGGTGACGGCGGTCGAGGAGCCGCCCCAGCTGCCGGTGACGTTCTCGCTGTCCGACCACTGCGGCAGCGGGGCCATCGCCCACTTGCCCTTGGTGTCGGGGGCCGCGGTCGCGAGGGTGCCGGGGGCCCACACCGCGCTCACCCAGGCGATCTGCTTGCCGGTGTTCAGCGCCTTGTTCCAGGCCGGCTGGTACATCGGCTGGTTGTCGATCACGCCTTCCTTGACGAGACCGCCCCAGAACTTGGCGACCTTCTGCGAGGCCGCGTCGTCGATGCCGACCTTCCACTTGTCGCCGGAGGTCGTCCACCACTTGGCGCCCGCCTGCTGGGCGAGACCGGCGAAGAGGCCGGAGTCGTTGGCGGAGAAGGTGGTGAGGTCCTTGTCCGGGGCCTTCTTCTTCAGCGCGCGGGCGGTCTCGGCGAACTGATCCCAGGTCGTCGGGACCGTCAGGCCGTACTTCTTGAAGAGGTCCGCGCGGTAGTAGAACATCATCGGACCGATGTCCTGCGGGATCGCGTAGACCGCGTCCGTGCCCAGCGTCGTCTGCTGCCAGACGGCGGCGGTGAACTTGCCCTTCACGTCCTTCGACTCGCCCGCTATGTCGGCGAGTGCGTCATTGCTGACCAGCGTCGGCAGTGCCTGGTACTCGGCCTGGACGAGGTCCGGGGCCTTCTTCGCCTTGTGCGCGGTGAGGATCTTGGTGACCAGGTCGTCGCCCGCCGCCTGCTTCTTCACCGTGACGGTGATCTGCTGCTTCTTCCCCGGCCCCTTGTTCCACAGGTCCACGACCTTGTCCATGCCCGGGGTCCAGGTCCAGTACGTCAACGACGCGGGTCCGGACTGGGCGTCGCTGTCCTTGTCCTCCGAGCCGCAAGCGGCGAGTGAGGTGGCGCCGAGCGCGACGGCGATGGTGGTGACACCCCATCGACGGAGCCGGCTGTGCTTCGTGTTGGGCATGGATCGTTCTCCCCTGACCTGGGTCTCCGCCTGCTGCGGAGACCTGCCATGCTTCTGTGAGCGTTCACAGTAGAGAAACATCCAGGACACTTGTCAATGGTTGTTGCTGTGCGGTTATGTTGGGATCGCGCCGCTGGCGCTGTGTGTGCACGTTCCCAAATGATCGACCAAACGGGAGAGATCCATGCCGGAGACCACCCCCAGGGGCCTCACCAGGCTCGCCTTCGGTGGGGACTACAACCCCGAGCAGTGGCCGGAAAGCGTCTGGCAGGAAGACGTCCGGCTGATGCGCGAGGCGGGTGTCACGATGGTGAGCGTCGGGATCTTCTCCTGGGCGCTGCTGGAACCGGCGCCGGGCACCTACCAGTTCGGCTGGCTCGACCGCCTGCTCGACCTGCTCCACGAGAACGGCATACGCGCCGACCTCGGTACACCGACCGTGGCGCCGCCCGCCTGGTTCTACCGCGAGCATCGCAACGCGCTGCCGGTGGCCGCCGACGGCACCCGCTACGAGTTCGGCTCACGCGGCGCCATCTGCCACAGCAACAGCGACTACCGAGCCGCCGCCGCGAACATCACCACACGGCTCGCCACCCGGTACGCCGACCACCCCGCGCTCGCTTTGTGGCACGTCCACAACGAGTACGGCGTCCCCGTCTCGGCCTGCTACTGCGAGTCCTGCGCCGCGCACTTCCGCCGCCGGCTGACGCGGACGTACGGGACGATCGAGGCGCTCAACGAAGCCTGGGGGACCGCCTTCTGGGGCCAGCGCTACGCGGACTTCGACCAGGTCAACCCGCCGCGCGTGACCCCGACCGTCGGCAATCCGGCCCAGGCGCTCGACTACAAGCGGTTCGCCGACGCCACCATGCGCGAGAACTTCGTGGCAGAGCGGGACATCCTGCACCGTCTCGCGCCCGGCATTCCGGTCACCACCAACTTCATGACCGCCCTGAGCCAGTGCGACTCCGTCGACTACTGGGCCTGGGGCCGCGAGGTGGACCTCGTCACCAACGACCACTACCTGATGACCGACGGCCGCCGCACCCATGTGAACCTCGCGATGTCCGCCGACCTCACCCGTTCGGTCGCCGGCGGCGCCCCCTGGCTACTGCTCGAACACTCCACGTCGGGCGTCAACTGGCAGCCCCGCAACCCCGCGAAGGCCCCGGGTCAGATGGCCCGCAACTCCCTCGCACATGTCGCCCGCGGCTCCGACGGCGCGATGTTCTTCCAGTGGCGGCAGTCCCGGCGCGGCGCCGAGAAGTTCCACTCGTCGATGCTGCCGCACGCGGGCACCGACTCCCGGGTGTGGCGCGAGGTGGTCGAACTCGGCGCCTCCGTCGATTCGTTGGCTGCGCTCAAGGGCACCCGCACCGTCGCCGACGTCGCCGTGCTGTGGGACTGGCAGTCCTGGTGGGCGCAGAACCTCCAGTGGCGCCCCAGCGAGGACCACGACCCGCGCGAGCGCGCCGACGCGTTCTACGAGGCGCTCTACGACCGCCACCTCACGGTCGACTTCGCGCACCCGGAAGCCGACTTGTCGGCGTATCCCCTTGTCGTCGTGCCCGCCCTCTACCTGATGACCGAGGCCGCCGGGAACAGCCTCAAGGAGTACGTCGAGAACGGCGGCACCCTGGTCGTCTCGTACTTCTCCGGCATCGTCGACGAGCACGACGCCGTGCACGACGGCGCCTACCCGGGCGCCCTGCGCGAGGTACTCGGCCTGACCGTCGAGGAGTTCTCGCCGCTCCTCCAGGGCGACCTCGTGCGGATCACCGGACCCGACGGCTCGGAGCTCACCGGTGACGTGTGGACCGAGTTCGTGGTGCCGCGCGGCGCCGAGACCGTCTGGACGTACGCCGACGGGCTCACCGCGGGCCATCCGGCCGTCACCCGACACCGCGTCGGCGAGGGCTCGGCCTGGTACGTGTCCACGCGTCTCGGGGCCCAGGGTCTCGACGCCCTGATCGGCTGGGCGACCGACGACGCGCGCATCGCACCGCGTGCCGACCTGCCCCGTGACGTCGAAGTCGTCCGCCGCACCGGCGAGTCGGGCACCTACGTCTTCGCCATCAACCACACCGCGTCGGACGCCAAGGTGCCGCTGGAAGCGCACGGCACCGAGCTCCTGACGGGCGAACGCGCCGCGGGCCGCCTCGCGGTCCCCGCGGGTGGCGTGCGGGTCGTACGACTCGACGACTGAGCCGATGTCCGCCGGCTGAGCCGCTTTCAGATGTCGGCCGTGCGGGTCCCACGACCCGCCCGGCCCAGCCGACTCCCCTCCGCCCGTGTGAGCGCACGAGCCGCGGGCGGAGGGGGCGCCCTCCGGCTCCATCGCGGGGGCACCCCCATCCCCATCACGTCGAAGGGACGACGGACGATGATGTTCCATCCCAGACGCACACTCAGGGCCCTGCTGCTGCCGCTCGCGGCCGGGCTCGCCCTCACCGCCCTCCCCGCGCAGACGGCGCAGGCGGCGAGCACCCTCACGAACGCCGGATTCGAGACCGACGGCTCCGGCGTCGCCACGCCCAGCGGGTGGTCGGAGTACGGCGACACCGGCGCCTCCTACGTGGAGTCCGGTGGCCACGGCGGGAGTTACCGCCTCACCCATTACTCGGCGTCCGCGTACAAGGTGGAGACGTACCAGTACCTCTCCGGGCTGACCAACGGCAACTACAAGCTCACCGCCTGGGTGCGCTCGGGCGGCGGCCAGAACTCCGCCTACCTCGCACTGAAGAACTGCGGCGGCACCGAGCAGCGCACCGATCTGCCGGTCTCCAGCAGCGGATGGATACACCTCGTCGTGCCCGTAGCGGTGACCAACAACCAGTGCACGATCAGCATTTACTCCGACGCCAACGCGGGCAACTGGATCAACGTCGACGACCTGACGTTCACCTCGGGCACCACCGGACTGTCCGTCAAGGGCTCCGACATCTCCTCCCTCGCCAAGAGCGAGGCCCTCGGCGGGGTCTACAAGACCAGCTCCGGCACAACCGGTGACGCGCTCGCCATCCTCAAGTCCTCCGGCATGAACTACGCCCGCCTCAAGGTGTGGGTGAACCCGGCCGACGGCTACAACAACAAGACGCGCGTCCTGGCGATGGCCAAGCGCATCAAGGCGCAGGGCATGAAGCTCCTCGTCGACTTCCACTACTCCGACACCTGGGCCGACCCCGGCGCCCAGACCAAGCCGGCGGCCTGGGCCGGGCACTCGTACAGCCAGTTGAAGACGGACGTCTACAACCACACCTACGACGTGCTCAACGCGCTGAAGGCGCAGGGCACCACGGCCGACATGGTGCAGATCGGCAACGAGATCAACGGCGGCATGCTGTGGTCCGAGGGTTCCACGGACAACTGGTCGCAGCTCGCCGGCCTGCTCAACTCCGGCTACAGCGCGGCCAAGGCGGTGTCCTCGTCCACCGTCGTGGCGCTGCACCTCGCCAAGGGCGGCGACCTGACCGGCACCCGCTGGTGGTTCGACAACGCGGTGGCCAACGGTGTGAACTTCGACGCCATCGGCCTGTCGTACTACGGCTACTGGCACGGCTCGCTCTACGACTTCCAGACCACCCTGGACGACGCGGCGGCCCGCTACAACAAGCCGGTCTTCGTCGCCGAGACGGCATACCCCTTCCGTCTGGACAGCGACGACTCGCTCGTCAACCAGATCGACACGACCGGTGAGCTGGTCTCCGGCTACCCGGCCTCGACGGCCGGGCAGACCGCCTGGCTGCGGGACGTGATGAACATCGTGGAGGCCGTCCCGAACGGCCGCGGTCTCGGCGTCTTCTACTGGGAGGCCACCTGGACGGCGGTCACCGGCAACGGCTGGGACCCGACCGACGCCACGTCGGGCAACGGCTGGGAGAACCAGGCCCTGTTCGGCTTCGACGACAAGGCGCTTCCGGCCATGTCGGTGTTCAGTCACCGCTGAGCCCCTGAGGGCCCGGCTGCCCCGGCAGCCGGGCCCTTGCGGCGCCCTTGGGCCGTTCGGCCCGGTCAGCTCTACCCGTTCGGCCCCGGCCAGGGTCGCGGAAGCCCGTGCGTGCCGCCCCGGGCTGCGGGACAGTAGCGGGAGACCGCCGGTTCGGAGGGGGACGAGATGCTGAAGGTTCCCGTCAGTGGGCAACGCCTGGACATACTGGAGTGGCTGCGGGACCCCGCCGCGCACTTCCCACCACAGCGCTACGGCGACCTCGTCGAGGACGGTGTCAGCCCGGAGGCCCTCGCCGCCAAGCTCGGTGTGAGCCGTGCGGTGGCGCGCACGCATCTCGACCTGCTCACCGGGGTCGGTCTGCTGCGGGCCAAGAAGATCAGACGCCGGACCTTCTACCGTCGCGACGAATGGCGCATCGCCGAGGTCGCGCACTTCTTCGAGAAGGGCTGGTAGCGGCGTGGCCCACCGGCCGCAGGAGGCACCCATGGCTCACTCGCGCGCCACCGGCGGGCCCGCCCCGCTCGTACCCCGGCGCTTCGTCCTGCTCGACGGCCGCGGCCCCGAGGACGTGGTGGCCGACGCCCGGGGCCGGGTGCTGACCGGCCTGGAGGACGGCCGCATCGTGCGCGTCGACGGATTCGGCGATCCCGAACGCACCCGCTCCCGGGTGATCGCGGAGACGGGCGGCAGGCCCCTGGGGCTCGAACTCCTCCCGGACGACGGCCTGTTGGTCTGCGACGCCCGGCGCGGACTGCTGCGGATCGGGCTCGACGACGGTATCGTGCGCGTCCTCGCCGACACGGTGGCCGGCGAACCCCTGCGCTTCTGCAGCAACGTGGTCGCACTGTCGGACGGCACGATCTACTTCACTGTCTCCAGCCGGAGTCACCCGCTTGAGCAATGGATCGGCGACCTGGTCGAGCACACCGGAACCGGCCGCCTGCTGCGCCTCGCACCGGGGGAGAAGGAACCGGAAGTGCTCCTGGAGGGGCTGCAGTTCGCCAACGGGCTCGCACCCGCTGCGGACGAGTCCTTCCTCGTCGTCGCGGAGACCGGCGAGCGGCGCCTCACCCGCTACTGGCTCGCCGGGCCGAAGCAGGGGCGCCGCGAGACCTTCGTCGACGATCTGCCCGGTCAGCCCGACAACCTCTGGCGCGCCCCCGACGGGCCGATCTGGGTGGCGCTGCCCGGACCCCGCGTCGCCGCCCTGGAACTCCTCCACCGCCGCGGCCCCGCGCTGCGGCACACCGCCGCCCGCGTCGCGGTGCGCGCGCCGTTCCGTCCTCCGGGCACAGCGGGGGTCATCGCGGTCGACGACGAGGGCCGCGTCCTCCATCACCTCGAACGCCGCCGCGCACGGTTCCGCATGGTCACCAGCGCCTGCGAGGCCGACGGCCGGCTGGTGCTGGGGAGCATCTGGGAACGGGGGATCGCCGTGTGCGACCTGCCCGCTCCGACGGACTGAGCCGATGCACACGGCTGGTCGTCGGGGATTGAGCCGTTGCGGACGGCTGGTCGTCGGGGATTGAGCCGTTGTGTACGGGTGGTCGCCGCGGACTGAGCCGTTGCGCACCGCCGGTCGTCGGGAGCCCGTGCGCCCGGCCGGTGGCCACAGGCTGAGCCGAGTGTGCGCGGCCGGTACCCCCGGCGTTACCCTGTTCACCGGCCGCGATCTTGTGTCGCGGCGCGGCGGTGGGGCCCGCCGTACCCGAACCGCGGCGCCGCTGCCGCCAACGGTCCCTACTTGCGATGATGTGTGCCCCGCGGGGCCCGGCGAGTAGGAGAAGTACGTCCATGACAGTCCCGCACCCCGAGCGGGTCGACGAACCCGACACCCCGGCCCCCGTGCGCATGCCCGCGCGGAGGGCGGCGTCGCCCTGGCGCGGCCAGGGACCCGTCGTCGCGATGGTCGCGCTCGGCGGCGCCGTCGGCGCCACGGCCCGCTACGGAGCGGCGCAGCTGTGGCCGGTGCAGACGGGCGGATTTCCCTGGACCACGTTCTGGGTCAATGTGATCGGCTGCGCCGTGATCGGCGCCTTCATGGTCGTCATCACCGATGTGTGGGCGGCTCATCGGCTGGTCCGGCCCTTCTTCGGTACCGGCGTGCTCGGCGGGTTCACCACCTTCTCGACCTACGCCGTCGACATCCAGAAACTTCTCGACGCGGGCCACCCCGGAACCGGGCTCGCCTACCTCGCCGCGACCCTGCTCGCGGCGCTCGCGGCGGTGTGGCTCGCGGGGACGGCGGTACGCCGCGCCCTGGCATGGAGGCAGCGATGACGAGGCTGACGGGCAGCGCCCTGCGGGTGACGATCTTCATCGGCGAGAACGACACCTGGCACCACAAACCGCTCTACACGGAGATCGTGCACCGCGCCCACGCGGCAGGCCTCGCGGGCGCCAGTGTCTTCCGGGGCATCGAGGGCTTCGGCGCCTCCTCCCTGATCCACACCTCGCGGCTGCTCTCGCTGAGCGAGGACCTGCCGGTGGCCATCGTGATCGTGGACACCGAGGAGCGCGTACGGGCGTTCCTGCCGAAGCTCGACGAACTCGTCACCGAGGGTCTGGTGATCCTCGACGACTGCGAGGTCATCCGGTACGTCGGACGGGGCGGCGACGGTGAGGACACCCGCCGCAACGCCTCCGAGGGCACTCCTCGCGACACCCCCGAGGCCACGGATGGGAGAGGCGACGCGGACGGGAAAGGTGAGAAGTCGTTGTGAACTGGCTGCTGGTGATCATCGGTGCCGCGGTCGGGGCACCCCTGCGCTATCTGACCGACCGGGCGGTGCAGCTGAAACACGACACGGTCTTCCCCTGGGGCACGCTCGTCGTCAACGTGACAGGCTGTCTGGTCCTGGGGCTCCTCACCGGCGCGGCCTCGGCGGGCCACGCCTCCCCGCACCTGCAGCTGCTGATCGGCACGGGCCTGTGCGGGGCGCTGACCACGTACTCGACGTTCTCGTACGAGACACTGCGGCTGACCGAGACCGGCGCGGGGTTCTACGCCGCCGCCAACGTGGTACTGAGCGTGACGGCCGGCCTGGGCGCGGCGTTCGCCGGGGTCTCGTTTGCGCAAGCTTTGTGGACCTAGGCGCCAGGCGTCCGCACGCATAGGTAAGACTGTCCCCCAGCACCGTCTACAGCACTGTCGACCAACTCCTCAGAACTGGATCCCATGAGCGTCATCAACGTCGGTCAGGCCGTCGTCCTCGGAGCCGTCGAGGGGGTGACCGAGTTCCTCCCCGTCTCCTCCACCGGCCATCTCAAGATCACCGAAGGGCTGATGGGCATCCCCGTCGACGACAACGCCGTCGTCGGCTTCTCCGCGGTCATCCAGGTCGGCGCGATCGCCGCCGTGCTCGTGTACTTCTTCAAGGACATCGTGCGGATCGTCTCCGCCTGGGGGCGTGGACTGCGCAACAAGCAGGAGCGTCAGCACCACGACTACAAGTTCGCCTGGTGGGTGATCTACGCGACCATTCCGATCGTGATCGTGGGCCTCGCGGCGAAGCCGCTGATCGAGGGGCCGCTCGCCTCGCTGTGGGTGGTCGCGGCCTCGCTGATCGTCGGCAGTGGTGTCATGTGGGCGGCGGACCAGATGGGCCGGCACAAGCGCGGTGAGGACGACACCTCGTTCAAGGACGCGATGCTGGTCGGCAGCTCCCAGATCCTCGCCCTGCTCTTCCCGGGCTTCTCGCGCTCCGGCGCCACCATGTCCACGGCGCTCATCCTCGACCTGGACCGCGTCGCGGCCACCCGGCTCTCCTTCTTCCTCGGCATCCCCGCGCTGACCGGCGCCGGTCTGTACGAGCTGAAGGACGCCCTGGGCACGGGTGTCGGCGCCGCCCCGCTGGCCGTCGGCACCCTCGTCTCCTTCGTGGTCGCGTACGGCTCGATCGCCTGGCTGCTGAAGTTCGTCGCCAAGCACTCCTTCAACGCGTTCGTGATCTATCGGATCGTCATCGGCGTGGCGCTGTTCGGGCTGCTGGCCACCGGGGCCCTCGACAGCTGAGCCAGCCGACTGATCGCGGAAACGACTGGACCAGTCGACCGAGCGCAAAACTGGCTGAAGCAGTCGACCGGGTAGAAAAACGGCTGAAGCGGTCGGCCGACCACAAAGACCGCTGAACCAGTCGGCCGAGCAGAGATACAGCCGAAGTCGCCGGCTGAGCACAGAAACAGCTGGTCACAGGGGGCGTAAAGCCGGTTTTCAGGCTTCGCGCCCCCTGAATTTTTCTTTTCGCTGCCCTTGACAGCCCCCGCCGGTCACCCGGAGGATCACCCCGTGAACCTGTCAGACAGCCAGACAGGTGGCTCGGTACCGCGGCGCGTCAGCGCCATGGAAGCGGTGCTCACCCACCTCCGCAGCGCCATCGAGCGCGGCGATTACGCCATCGGCGACAAGCTCCCCTCCGAGGCGGAGCTCTGCCGCCGCCTCGAAGTCAGCCGCCCCGTGCTCCGCGAGGCGCTGCGGGCCCTGCAGGTCATGGGCCTGACCGTGTCCCGTACCGGCAAGGGCACCTTCGTGCTCGCCAACACGGTCGAGGACCCCACCTTCGGCGACTACGCGGCGAGCGACCTGCTCGAAGTGCGGCGCCACGTCGAGATCCCCGTCGCCGGGTACGCGGCGGTGCGCCGCACCCCGGAGAACCTCGACCACCTGGCCCATCTGCTGGAGCGGATGGAGCGGGAGACCGACACCACGGCCTGGGTCGCGATGGACACGATCTTCCACATCGCCGTGGCCGAGGCGTCCCAGAACCCGGTCTTCCGCCGGGTCATCGAGGAGATCCGGGACGCCCTGGCCCGCCAGTCGGCGTTCCTGAACGAACTCGGCGGCCGGCGCGAGCAGTCCAACCGCGAGCACCGGGCGATCGTCGAGGCCCTGATCGACGGCAGTGAACACGACGCGGTGGAGGCGATGTCCCATCACCTCGACCGCGTGGAGACCACCCTCACCGACATCGTGCGCCCCGCGCACACGGACACCCCCACGGAAGGCGGACCCGAGGCGTGAGCGAGCAGTCCCTCCAACAAGAGGCCCCATCGACCGCGAGGCCGACCGCGCACGTCGACGCCGGAGACGCCGGTTACAGCAAGTCGCTGAAGTCCCGGCACGTCAACATGATCGCCATCGGCGGAGCCATCGGCACCGGCCTCTTCCTCGGCGCCGGCGGCCGCCTCGCCGACGCCGGTCCTTCACTGTTCGTCGCGTACGCGGTCTGTGGCCTGTTCGCGTTCCTGGTCGTCCGCGCGCTCGGCGAACTCGTCCTGTACCGGCCGTCGTCCGGCGCCTTCGTGTCCTACGCCCGTGAGTTCCTGGGCGAGAAGGGCGCGTACGTCGCGGGCTGGATGTACTTCCTGAACTGGGCCACCACCGGCATCGCCGACATCACCGCCGTGGCCGTCTACGCCCACTACTGGGGCATGTTCTCCGACATCCCGCAGTGGGTGATCGCGCTCATCGCGCTCGCGGTCGTCCTGACGGTGAACCTGATATCCGTGAGGATGTTCGGCGAACTGGAGTTCTGGTTCGCGATCATCAAGGTCAGCGCCCTCGTCGTCTTCATGCTCATCGGCATCTTCCTGCTGGTCACCCAGCACCCGGTCGACGGCCACAACCCGGGCCCGTCCCTGATCACCGACAACGGCGGCATCTTCCCCAACGGTCTGCTGCCGATGCTGCTGATCATCCAGGGCGTCGTCTTCGCCTATGCCTCCGTCGAGCTGGTCGGCGTCGCGGCGGGCGAGACCGCGAACCCCGAGAAGATCATGCCCAAGGCCATCAACTCGATCATGTGGCGCGTCGGTATCTTCTACGTCGGCTCCGTGGTCCTTCTGTCGATGCTGTTGCCCTGGAGCAAGTACAGCGCGGACCAGAGCCCCTTCGTCACCGTGCTGTCGAACATCGGCATCCCGGCCGCGGGCGGCGTCATGAACCTCGTCGTCCTCACCGCCGCCATGTCGTCCCTCAACTCCGGCCTGTACTCCACCGGCCGCATCCTGCGCTCGATGGCGATGTCCGGCTCGGCACCGAAGTTCACCGGCGTGATGAGCCGCAGCCAGGTCCCGTACGGCGGCATCCTGCTCACCAGCGGCATCTGCGTCCTCGGCGTCGGCCTCAACTTCGTCGTGCCCGCCGACGCCTTCGAGATCGTGCTGAACTTCGCGGCGATCGGCATTCTCGCCACCTGGGGCATGATCATGCTCTGTCACCTGCTGTTCTGGCGGAAGACCCAGAACGGCGAGCTGTCCAGGCCGGGTTACCGCCTCCCCGGCTCGCCGTGGACCGAGATCGTGACCATCGGCTTCCTCGCCTCCGTGCTCGTGCTGATGTACGCCGACGGGGGAGCGGGCCGCACGACCGTCCTGTGTCTGCCGCTGATCGTGGCCGCGCTCGTCGCGGGCTGGTACGGAGTGCGCCGCCGGGTCGCCGGGATACGCGACGGAGCCGACGCGTGAACCCGACCATGACCTACGGCAGTTCGCTCGCCGCGGCCCCCGTGATCCGCGAACCTCTGCACGCCCCCGTCGCCCAGCTCGTACGCGGCGGTGTCATCGAAGGCATCCACTACGGTTCGGTGGTCGTGCTGGCCGCCGACGGCAGCCTGGAGCTTCGGATCGGCGACATCGAGGCGGCCTTCTACCCGCGCTCGGCTCTCAAGCCAGTCCAGGCCGTGGCCATGCTGCGGGCCGGGCTGCCGCTGGACGGCGAACTGCTCTCGCTGACCGCCGCCAGCCACTCCGGCGAGGAACGTCATCTCGCCGGGACGCGGCGGATCCTGGAGCTGGCCGGACTGCCGGAGGACCGGCTGCGCAATGTCGCCGACCTGCCGTTCGACCCGGTGGTACGCGAGGACTGGGTGCGCGAGGGCCGTCTGCCCTCCCAGCTCGCCCAGAACTGCTCGGGCAAGCACGCGGCCATGCTGTACACGGCCCACCTCAACGGCTGGTCGCTCGAGAACTACCTCGACCCGGCGCACCCGCTCCAGCAGGCCATCGCGGAGATCGTCGAGGACCTCACCGGACAGGCCATAGCCCAGGTGACCGTCGACGGATGCGGCGCACCCCTGTTCTCCGTCTCGCTGCACGGGCTCGCCCGCGCGGCCGCCCGGATCACCACCGCCGCGCCGGGCACCCCCGAGGCGCGGGTGGCCGACGCGATGCGCGAGCACGCCGAGATGGCCTCCGGGTCCGGGCGCGACGTCGCCGCGCTGATGCGGGCCGTGCCGGGACTGCTCGCCAAGGACGGCTTCGAAGGCGTGCAGGTCGCGGCCTTGCCGGACGGCCGGGCCGTCGCGGTCAAGATCGCCGACGGCGCCGACCGGGCGCGCGTCCCGGTGGCCGCGGCCGCCCTCGCGCGCTGCGGGGTCGATCCGACCGCGCTCGCCGAGTTCGCGGGCGCGCCGCTCCTCGGGGGCGGCGCGGTGGTCGGGCACATCCGGCCGACCCGAGCCCTCGATCCCCTCACGCACCCCACGCACGCCTGAACCGTCCACCTGAGAGGCAGGCAGCTACGTACGCCTGACTCACCCCTTCTGTACGCGTGACTCACCCCTTCTGAAAGAAGACCCGCACCGACATGACCGCCGCAGCCCACCGCAGCGAACACGACCTGCTCGGAGACCGCGACGTCCCCGCCGACGCGTACTGGGGCATCCACACCCTGCGCGCCACGGAGAACTTCCCCATCACGGGCACCCCGATCTCCGCCTATCCGCACCTGATCGACGCCCTCGCCGCCGTCAAGGAGGCAGCTGCCCGCGCGAATGAGGAACTCGGCCTCCTCGAGCCCCGCAAGGCCGCCGCCATCGTCGAGGCCTGCCGGGAGATCCGGGACGGCAAACTGCACGATCAGTTCGTGGTCGACGTCATCCAGGGCGGCGCAGGCACCTCGACGAACATGAACGCCAACGAGGTCGTCGCCAACCGGGCGTTGGAGCTCCTCGGCCACGACAAGGGCGAGTACCTGCACCTCCACCCCAACGAGGACGTCAACCTCGGCCAGTCGACCAACGACGTCTACCCGACCGCCGTCAAGGTCGCCACCGTCTTCGCGGTGCGCGGGCTGCTCAAGGCGATGGCCGTGCTCCAGAACGCGTTCGCCGCCAAGGCCGTCGAGTTCCGCGACGTACTGAAGATGGGGCGCACCCAGCTCCAGGACGCCGTGCCGATGACGCTGGGGCAGGAGTTCTCGGCGTTCGCGGTGATGCTGGACGAGGACCGCAGCCGGCTCGCCGAGGCCGTCGAGCTGATCCACGAGATCAACCTCGGCGCCACCGCCATCGGGACCGGGCTCAACGCCCCCGCCGGATACGCCGAGTCGGCGCGCCGCCATCTCGCCGACATCACAGGACTGCCGCTGGTCACCGCCGCCAACCTGGTCGAGGCGACCCAGGACTGCGGCGCCTTCGTGCAGATGTCCGGTGTGCTGAAGCGGATCGCGGTCAAGCTCTCCAAGAGCTGCAACGACCTGCGGCTGCTGTCCTCCGGGCCGCGCGCGGGCCTCAACGAGATCAACCTGCCGCCGGTGCAGGCGGGTTCGAGCATCATGCCCGGCAAGGTCAACCCGGTGATCCCCGAGGTCGTCAACCAGGTCGCCTTCGAAGTGATCGGCAACGACGTCACCATCACCATGGCCGCGGAAGCCGGTCAACTCCAGCTCAATGCCTTCGAGCCGATCATCCTGCACTCCCTGTCCGAGTCCATCACCCACCTGCGGACCGCCTGCCTCACCCTCGCCGAGCGCTGCGTCGCGGGCATCACGGCGAACACCGAGGAACTGCGCGCCGCCGTGGAGAACTCCATCGGGCTGGTGACCGCGCTCAACCCGCACATCGGGTACACGGCCGCCACCGACATCGCGAAGGAAGCCCTCGCCAGTGGACGTGGAGTGGCCGAACTCGTCCTGGAGAAGGGGCTGTTGCCCGCCGAGCGGCTCGCCGAGCTGCTGCGGCCCGAGGTGGTCGCGGGCAGTGGCGCGGTACGTCCCTGATCGGCCGGTGAGCAGCGCGACCACGCCGGACTGAGCGGGCGTTGAGCAGCGGACCAGGCCGATTGAGCGGCTGATGAGGAGCGGGACCACGGTGGCCAAGCGGCTGATGAGGAGCGGGACCACGGTGGCCAAGCGGCTGATGAGGAGCGGGACCACGGTGGCCAAGCGGCTGATGAGGAGCGGGACCACGGTGGCCAAGCGGCTGATGAGGAGCGGGACCACGGTGGCCAAGCGGCCGATGAGCAGCCGGACCATTTTGCCCCGGCAGCCGATGAGCAACACGACCGGCCTGGCGGCAGAATGGTGATCATGTCCCCGTCCCTGACCTTCCAGCCGGTCCTGGAGCGCATCGCCACCGAGATCGCGCAGACGCCGGGTCGCGGGCGGCCCGCCGACTACATCCCGGCGCTCGCCGCCTGCGACCCGCGCCGCTTCGGCATGGCCGTCGCGGAGCTCGACGGCACGGTGTACGGCGTGGGGGACTGGCGGCAGCCGTTCTCCACGCAGTCCATCACCAAGGTCTTCACTCTGGCCCTTGACCTGGCCCGCGAGGGCGACGAACTCTGGGAGCACGTCGGCCGCGAGCCCTCCGGCAACCCCTTCAACTCCCTGGTCCAGCTGGAGTACGAGAACGGCATCCCGCGCAACCCCTTCATCAACGCGGGCGCCCTCGTCGTCACCGACCGGCTGCAGACCCGGACGGGTGACGCGGCGGGTACGCTCCTGGAGTTCCTGCGCGCCGAGAGCGGCAACCGGCGGCTCACCTTCGACAAGGACGTAGCCGCCTCCGAGGCCGCGCACGGCGACCGCAATGCCGCGCTCGGCCACTTCATGGCGTCGTACGGCAATATCGACAATCCGGTACCGGTGCTCCTGGAGCAGTACTTCCGGCAGTGCTCGATCGAGGCGTCCTGCGCCGACCTCGCTCTCGCCACCAGCTTCCTGGCCCGCCACGGCATCCGCGCCGACGGCTCCCGGCTGCTCACCCAGAGCCAGGCCAAACAGGTCAACGCGGTCATGCTCACCTGCGGGACGTACGACGCGGCCGGCGACTTCGCGTACCGCGTCGGCCTGCCCGGCAAGAGCGGGGTGGGCGGCGGCATCATCGCGGTGGTGCCGGGACGTTGCACGTTGTGTGTCTGGAGCCCGGGCCTGGACGAGCGCGGCAACTCGGTGGCGGGCGTGGCGGCCCTGGACCGCTTCACCACACTGACGGGCGTCTCAGTGTTCTGAGAAGGGGATGTGGAGCGCCCCGTAAGGGGCGCGGGGCAGTGACATGATGCGGCTCCGCCGCGTGGGCGCGACGAGCCCCCACCGGCCCCGCGGCAGGCGAACCACCCGCAGCATTCCGGCGAACCCAGCGGAGCGACCACGCGGAGGTCACACGACGGCCCCCGCCCGGAGGGCAACACGTCGCCCTCCGGCCACCTCGCGTTGACACGCTTTCCGAGTGTTGGCCATGGCTTTCCCCGTCGATCTCCGCCACTGCCAGGCTCTTGGCCTGGCCGGTACCGCCTTCCTCGCGCTGGGAGGTGAAACGGCCGGCGCGCTGCCCGCGAGGGATCTCCTCGCCCCCGAGTCGGGGCGTGCCGTGCTCGGCCTGGTCGGCGTGTACTTCGGCGTTGTCCTGCTGATCGCCGCCTGGGCGCTCCTCGGCACCGTCGTACGGGGCCCCGAACCGCCGACTCCGCGCTCCCTGCTGCTCGTTCTTGCCGTGTGGGCGGCCCCGCTGCTGCTCGCGCCGCCACTGTTCAGCCGGGACGTGTACAGCTATCTCGCGCAGGGCGCGATGGTCGACGCGCACATCGATGTCTACGCGCACGGGCCGGCGCAGCTGGGCGGCCCGCTTGCCGACGAGGTCGCGCCGGTGTGGCAGCAGACCACGACGCCGTACGGCCCGGTCTTCCTCGCCGTCGCCTCCGCGCTGTCCGGCCTGACGCGCGGGGAGATACCGGCAGGACTGCTCGGCATGCGCCTGGTCGCCCTGCTTGGCGTCGCCCTGATGGCGGCGGCGCTGCCCCGTCTCGCCCGGCACAGCGGCGCCGATCCGGCCGCCGCGC
Source organism: Streptomyces sp. R41 (assembly GCF_041053055.1). Taxonomy (NCBI): domain Bacteria; kingdom Bacillati; phylum Actinomycetota; class Actinomycetes; order Kitasatosporales; family Streptomycetaceae; genus Streptomyces; species Streptomyces sp. R41. The sequence goes on along the minus strand of NZ_CP163443.1, from coordinate 758,376 downwards.
TGTGGCTGGGGGCGCTCAACCCGCTCGTCCTCCTCCACCTGGTGGCCGGTGCGCACAACGACGCCATCATGCTCGGCCTGCTCGGCGTCGGCCTGGTGGCCGCGCGCGGCCGGTGGCATGTGCTGGGCGTCGTCCTCATCACCCTCGCCGCGCTGGTCAAGGCGCCCGCCGTGCTCGGCCTGCTGGCGGTGGTCGCGCTGCGCGGGCGGCGGGGGATGGTGAAGTCCGCCCTGACCACGACCGTGGTCGCCCTCGCCACCACGGTCGCGGCCACCGCCGCGACCGGTACGGGATACGGCTGGATCGCGGCCCTGAAGACCCCCGTCTCGCCGCACAACTGGTCGCCCACCAGTGTCCTCGGCCGCGCCTCCGGCGCCCTGCTCGAGAAGCTCGGCAGCGGCCTCGCACCGTTGGCCCTGCCCGTGTGGCACGCGGCCGGACTCGCGCTGACCGTGATCGTGGTCCTGTTCATATGGCTGCGCCTACGGCCCGGCCCGATCTACGCGTTGGGCCTGAGCCTGGCCGCGGTGGCCGTATTCGGCCCGGCGATCCGGCCCTGGTACGCGCTGTGGGGACTGTTCCTCATCGCCGCGGCGGCGCCCAGCGCTTCGGTGCGTCACCGCGTCGCGGCCGCCAGCGCGGTGCTCGCGCTGGCCGTACTGCCGAGCGGAGGACCGCCGGACGCCGAACAGGTGATCCTGGCCGTTTCCGGCGGAGTGCTCGCGCTGGTCGTGCTCTGGCAGGCCCACCAAGCGGCGCAGGCACCGGTGCTCGGACGGACCGCATGAGAGGGCTGGACGGCAAGAGACGGCAGGACGACAAGAGCGAGCGGGGCAGCACACGGGAAGTGATGGGCATGAGAGCGCTGAGCATCGATCGCCGGCGGTTGCTCTTCGTCCTCGGACTCGCCGTCGCCGTCGGCGTGTTCACCGCCACGGTGCCGCTGCTGCGCGACTGGTTCGACCTGCGCGTCTACTACGGGACGGTCGACGCCTGGGCCCATCACGGCGGCCGGATCTACGACTACCACGTGCCGGGGACGACGTACGGCTTCACGTATCCGCCGTTCGCGGCCCTCGGCATGCTGCCGATGGCGCTGGTCGGACTGCGCACGGCGATCGCCGTCGAGCTGCTGCTCAACCTCGCCGCCATCGCCGCAATCGTGTGGATCCTGGTGGGGCCCGCGCTGCGCCGCTACGGCTGGTTCGGCTTCGCCCTGACGGGCTGTCTGCTGGCGCTGCTCGAACCGGTCCGCGACACCTTCAGCTTCGGCCAGGTCAACCTCCTGCTCCTCGCCCTCGTGCTGAGCGACGCATGGCTGCTGTCCACCGGACGGGGACGCCGGGCGGGCGTCGGCATCGGCCTCGCCGCGGCGGTCAAGCTCACGCCCGCCATCTTCATCGGAATGCTGCTGCTCGCCCGCCGCTGGCGCGCCGCCGGGGTCGCGACGGCCGTCGCCGTGGCGGCCACCGCGCTGGCCGCCTGGGTGGCACCGGACGCCTCGCGCTTCTACTGGACCGAGGCGCTGTGGGACACGAACCGCATCGGACGTCTCGCCTATGTCTCCAACCAGTCGTTGCAGGGCGTGCTGGCCCGGCTCGTGGCACCGGACGAACCGAGCAGGGCCGCCTGGGCGACTGCCGCCCTGCTGGTCCTGTGCGTATGGGCGTGGCGGACCTCCCGCGCGCTGGCCGACGAGGACTGGACGGCCGCGTTCGCTCTCACCGGGCTCGCGGCCTGCCTCGTCAGCCCGATCACCTGGGTGCACCATCTCGTCTGGCTGCTGCCGTCGTTCGCCGTGCTGTTGCGCCGGCGCCGGCTGCGGGTCGCGGGAGCCCTGTACGTGGTGCTGTGCAGCAGCGTGGTGTGGCTCTGGTTCGACGACGCGTCCGGCCTCGACGGATTCCTCGGCAGCAACACGTATACGTGGATCACGCTGGGGCTGCTGCTGTGGCTGCCCGTCGGTCAGCCGCGGGTGGGCCGCCCGTTCTTGAGCCACAGGGCGAGGGCCACGCCTCCGGCGCCCAGCCCCGCGGCTCCGGTGATACCGGCGGCTTCGGGCCAGCCGGATTCGCCGTTGTCCGGGAGTGCCGCGGGCGTGGGCAGGGCGGCCGGTCCGGCCGCCGGAACGCCACGCGTGTCCAGCAGCGATCCGACGGGATCGACGTGACCGGCTGCCTTGAAGCCCCAGTCGAGCAGCGAGCGCGCCTCCTCGTAGACGGCGAACCCGCCGCCCGACTGAGGGTTCATCACGGTGACGACGAGCGTGCGCCCGCCCCGCCGCGCGGCGGCGACGAGTGTGTTGCCCGCCTCGCTGGTGTAGCCGTTCTTGATGCCGATCAGGCCCGGATACGGCTCCACCCCATCGGCACCGGTCAGCAGCCGGTTGGTGTTCTCGATCTCGTACGGGTAGCCGTCGCCGGGGAACATGGCCTCGACGGTGGAGCAGTACCGAGCGAAGTCCGCGTTGCGCAGCCCGGCCCGCCCGAACACCGCCAGGTCGTACGCCGACGAGACCTGGCCGGGCGTGTCGTACCCGTCGGGCGAGACGACATGGGTGTCGAGTGCCCCCAGTGAACGGGCCTTGGCCTGCATCCGCTCCGCCGTCGTCTGCCAGCCGCCGTTCATCGCGGCCAGCACGTGCACGGCGTCGTTGCCGGAGTTGAGGAAGACACCGCGCCACAGGTCGGCCACACGGTAGGTGTGGCCCTCCGAGACGCCGACCAAGCTGCTCCCCGGGCCGACGTCCGCCAGCTCCTCCCCCTTGACGGTGTGCCGGATGCCGCCGGGCAGCACCGGGAGCACCGTGAGGGCGAACAGGGTCTTCAGGGTGCTGGCGGGCGGCAGCTTGAGGTGGGCGTCGTGCGCCGCGAGCACCTCGCCGGTGCGGGCATCGGCCACCAGCCAGGACAGTGCGGAGACGTCCTCGGGGACCTCGGGCGCCCCAGCCCGCGGCCGTACCTGCGTCCCTGGCCGGTACAGCGGCGGCTGCGATGCCGTGGGCCGGGGCACGCCCGGGTCCGTGGCCGTCCGGGCGACGGCCGCACTCGGCGCGAGGGCCAGCGCGCCGACCACGCAGACGGCGGAACAGGAGACGGCGGCGCGAGCGAGGCCGGCGCGGGAGGCGGCGGCGCGGGATGAGAATCCGATGGTCATACCGCAAACGTAGGAACGGAGTCGCCGTACGCCAGGGTGCCAGGGCCGAGCGGCGGGATGCAGTACCCGGATGCCGCACGCGGGAGTGGTCAGGCGGCGGGCAACGTCGGCTGGACCTGGCGGAGGAAGGTCGCGTTGTCCGGCGTGGCGCGCAGCCGCTCCAGGAGGGTTTCGAGGTTCGCCTGGCCGTCCCGCGTCTGCAGGGCGCGCCGCAGTCCGCGTACGGCCGCCAACTCGGCCGCGGGAAGCAGGAGTTCCTCGCGGCGGGTGCCCGACGGGGTGACGTCGACGGCCGGGAAGACGCGCCGGGAGGCCAGGGTCCGGTCGAGGCGGAGCTCCATGTTGCCGGTGCTCTTGAGCTCCTCGAAGAAGTAGTCGTCGGCGCGGGAGCCGGTCTCCACCAGGGCGGTGGCGAGGATCGTGAGCGAGCCGCCCTCCTCGGCGAGGCGCGCGGCGCCGAAGAACCGCTTGGGGCCGTGCACCGCGGCCGCGTCGACGCCGCCGCTGAGGGTCCGGCCACCGGAGGCGGCCGCGTTGTTGTGCGCCCGGCACAGCCGGGTGAGGGAGTCCATCAGGATGACGACGTCCTCGCCCTGCTCGACGAGGCGCTTGGCGCGTTCGACGACGAGTTCGGCGAGCGCGATGTGCTGCTTGGGCGTCTTGTCGAAGGTCGAGGCGAAGACCTCGCCCCGGACGGAGCGCCGCATGTCGGTCACTTCTTCGGGTCGCTCGTCGAGCAGCACCACCATCAGGTGGCATTCGGGATGGTTGCCCGCGACGGCGGCGGCGATCTGCTGGAGCAGCACCGTCTTACCGGTCTTGGGCGGGGCGACGATCAGACCGCGCTGGCCCTTGCCGACCGGCGAGACCAGATCGACGACGCGCCCGGCCAGACCGCTCGCCGGGTGTTCCAGGCGGAGCCGGTCGCGGGGGTGCAGCGGGGTGAGGTCGCCGAAGTGCGGGCGGCGGCGCAGCTCTTCGGGCGTACGGCCGTTGATCCGCTCGACCTCGGCGAGCGCGCGGGGCCCGCCGCGTACGCCTTCGACGGTGTCGCCCTTGCGCAGGCCGTGACGGCGGATCAGCGCGGCGGAGACCTGGACGTCGGTCGGTGTGGGCAGGCAGCTCTCGGCGGCGCGCAGGTACCCCTGCCCGTTGTGCGCGATGTCGAGGACACCGGCGGCCTGGGCCGGGAGCTGCTGTCGTACAGGAGGGTGTTCGAGTGTGGTGGTCATGATGCGGGTCCTTTCAAGGACGGATTCATGAGGTCATGAGGAAGGGAAGGGGGATGTGCCGGCTGCGGAGGCGGCGTGCTCACGACTCCGTGCGGCGGGGAGACATCACCTCGCGAACGGCGGACGGGAAGAACTGCCCGTGGCCGTGCTCAGGAGGTGGTGCTGAGAAGCTGGTCCGCCGGTCGTCGAGCGACGGGCGTGTCAGCGAAATGAAGTGGAACCGGCACCGGCGCCCGAGAGGGGGCGTACACAAGTGCTCACCGCACTGTACCACCCATCGACCGGGTCCGGCTGTGATGTGCGACTCAGTGGCCCGCGAGCAGAAGGTGACCGAGGCCTGTGACCCACCGCTCGCGGTCGACCGTCCATGCCCGGGGGAGGCGGTGGGAAGAACTCCGGATCGGCGGGAGTTGGTGCCTGTCGAGTCGCCCTCGACGAGAGAAGGTACCTCTCATGCGCGCACTGATCGTTGACCCCACGGTCCCCGGAAAGCTGCGTCTGGGCGAGGCCCCGGATCCCCTGCCCGGACCCGGTCAGGCCCTGATCGAGGTCCGGCACACCTCGCTCAACGCGGCCGAACTGTTCTTCGCGGAACGGGCCGAGCCCGGTGACGTACTCGGCTTCGACGCGGGTGGTGTCGTCGTGGCCGCCGCGGCCGACGGCAGCGGGCCGGCGGTCGGCAGCCGAGTGGTGGGCTTCGCGGACGGCGGCGGCTTCGGCGCGCTGCGGGCCATGGACGTGGCGGACCTGGCCGTCGTGCCCGACGGGGTCGACCTGGGCGAGGCGGCCACGCTGCCGGTCGCCGCCGGCACGGCCCTGCGGGCGCTGGAGCAGGCGGGACCGCTGCTGGGCCGCAGGGTGCTGGTCACCGGCGCGTCCGGTGGCGTCGGCGGGTTCGCCGTGCAACTCGCGGCCATCGGCGGTGCGTACGTCATCGCCGTCGCCGGTTCCGAGGAGAGCGCCCGGGGCTTGGGCGACCTCGGCGCGGACGAGATCGCGATCGGCCTCGCCGGGGTGACGCAGCCGGTCGACGTCGTGGTCGACACCGTCGGCGGCGACCAACTGGCCGCGGCGTACGGCCTGCTGGCCCCCGACGGAAGCCTGCAGAGCGTCGGCTGGGCCTCCGGGCAGGGGGCGACCCTGCCCGTGGGCTCCACCCTGGGCAGCCGCACACCGAAGACGATCGTCTCCGTCTACAACGGCGTCGGACTCACCGACAGGCAGCCGCAGTTGCGCCGGCTGCTCGACCTGGTCGCCGCGGGGAAGCTGCGCGTACCGGTCGGCTGGCGCGGGCCGTGGGACAAGATCGCGGACGCGGCGGAGGCACTGGGGAACCGGCGGTTGCGGGGCAAGGCGGTGTTGGACGTGGGGTGAGACCGCCCCGGCCACAGCCTGAGGGTTCACAGGGCGTTGACGAGGACGACGTACACGGCGGTGCCGATGCCGACGCTCAGGATCGTGCGGCGGCCGCAGGCGAGGTGGACGCACGCCGTGACGGCGACCGCGAGCCGTGCGAACCACGTGGCGTGCGGCTCGGCGGCGATGGTGCCGTGCAGGGCGGTCACCGCGAGGATCGCGAGGATGCCCACCGGCATCCACACCGACAGCCGCCGCACGATCACGGAGGTGCGCAGTGTGCGCAGTACCGCGAAGGGAACGGCGCGCAGCGCGAGGGTGATGGTGAAGACGATCGCGAGGACGGCGACGGGGTACGAGGTGCTAGGCATCGGCGGCCTCCTCGGCGGGGCGGCCGGCGGTGAGGGTGTGGCGGGCCAGCAGCAGGGCGACGAACAACAGCATCGCGGTCAGCAGGGCTACGCCCGGGGTGAGCACGAGGGCGGCAGTCGCGCTCGCGCCGGCGAGCAGCACCGAGGGGATCTCGCTGCGCGAGCGGAACGCGTCCAGGGTGAGCACGGTGAACAGCGCGCACAGGGCGAACTCAAGGCCTTTGATCGGCGCGGGCAGGGCCGCGCCGAGAGCGACCCCGACCAGTCCGCCGCCGACCCAGTACGTCTCGCAGGCGATCCGCATCGCGAGGAGCCGGGGCGCCGAACGCTCGCGCTCGGGCAGGGACGCGTTGACGGCGTACGCCTCGTCGGTCATCGCGTAGACGGCGTACGCCTTCGCGAACGGGTTCCTGACCAGGTCGAGCGGGAAGCTGAAGGCGTAGAAGACGTGGCGGAAGTTGACCAGCGTCCCCGTAGCTGCGGACCGGGGATGCTCGGCCGCCGCCCAGGAGGCGAGAAAAGCGCAGCCCGTCGCGAGAAGGCGTGCCGGTTTCGGCGGTCCGGATGACGAGCTGCCGGGAAGGTCGACGACGCCGAGTGCCACGCGCCCCGCGGCAGCACCCGCTCAGCGAGCGGCGTCAGGGGCTGGTCTCCAGCGTGGCCCCCTTCGAGGACTGACGGCCGCGCTCGCGTCGAGCAGCAGCATCGCGTCGTACTCGCGAGTGCCGGGCTCGGCGTGGTACGCGACCAGGCGATGGCCGCGGGCGCCCTCCAGTTCTATGACCTGGTAACCGAAGGTGACGTCGCCGATCTGGAGGTGGTGGAAGGTCTTGCGGCCCGAGGTGTTCCCCTTGACGTCGTACTGTTCCCACAGCCGCGCGAAGTCCGGGCTCTTGAGCAGGAGTTCATCGACGAGCCCGGTGAGATCGGAGGCGTCGGGGTCGGTGCCGGCCAGGGTGCGCAGGCGGGCGACGCAGCCGCGGATCTGGTTCTCCCAGTCGTCGAACAGTGCGCGGGCGGCGGGGTGCAGGAAGACGTAGCGCACGACATTGCGCTGGTCGGCCGGCCAGTCCTCCATCCCGGCCATCAGCCGCAGTCCGCCCGGGTTCCAGGCGAGCAGCTGCATCGTGCGGCTGACCGCGTGGGCGGGGTAGGGCCGCATGCTCTCCAGCAGCAGCTCGACGCCGCGTGCCACGGTCCGGCTCGACGCGGTCGGCGGTTCGTTGGCGTTGCTGCGGGCGGCGCGTGCGGCCAGGTCGCGCAGGTGCTCACGCTCGTCGCCGTCCAGCAGCAGGGCGGCGGCCAGGGCGTCGACGACGGACGGGCTGGGGTTGGTCTCCTTGCCGCGTTCCAGACGCGTGTAGTAATCGATGCTGACCCGGCGAGCGTGGCCAGTTCCTCACGGCGCAGGCCGGGCGTACGGCGCAGCCCGAGGCCCTGCGGAAGGTCGACATCGGCGGGGGTCACCCGGGCGCGGCGGGCGCGCAGAAACCTTCCCAGCTCGCTGCCGTCGTTGCCGCCACTCTGCTGCTCACGTGCCATGCCTTCCAGTGTGGCAGCCCTGTGACCTGCGTAACAGCGCAGTGGGGAGCCCTGCCACGCCCCCGAACACCTCACCCGGCCACAGCGCGGTCCGCCCGGATTCGGGTGCCAGGAACAGGCTGACCGTCCATTGAAGATCCCTCCCTCCTCGCGGGAGCCCCCTCAGTCGTGACGCCTCGACGCTGAGCCGACGAGCACGACCTCCAGTAGCTTCGAAACCGCCAGGACCTCAGGCCGTCCAAGGAAGCCAGGACCATGACCACCATCGCCATCATCGGAGCGGGACCCGGCCTCGGAGCCGCCGTCGCACGGCGGTTCGGCGGCGAGGGATTCGACGTAGCCCTCATCGCACGCACCCACGAGCGGACGAGTGGCCTCGCCGCCGATCTGGCCCGCGAGGGCATCACGGCGCGCGGTTTCGCCGCCGACGTACGCGACCCGAAAGCCCTGGGGGCGGCGCTCGACGCGGCGACGGCGACCCTGGGCCCGATCGAGATTCTGCAATACAGCCCGCTGCCGCACCGGGACTTCATGCGGCCGGTTCTGGAGACCAGCGCCACCGACCTCGTCGGCCCTATCGAGTTCTCCGTGTACGGCCCGGTCGCCGCTGTGCAGCAGGTGCTGCCCGGCATGCGCGAGCTGGGCCGCGGCACCATCCTCTTCGTCAACGGCGGCTCCGCCGTGATCCCGCACCCCGACCGCGCCGGTACGTCGATCGCCTTCGCCGCCGAGAGCGCCTACGGCCATCTGCTGCACGACACCCTCGCGGGCGAGGGCATCCACGTCGCGCAGCTGGTCATCCCCGGCGAGATCATCCCGGGACACGCCAGGAAGGACCCGGCGGTGCTCGCGGACACCCTCTGGGGCCTGCATCAGGACCGCCACGGCTTCCGGCACTTCGCGGACGACCTGGACGCGTGACGACCTGGCGGCCGCGTCAGGGCGAAGGGGACGTGACCCCGCTCGGCGTGGTTCGCGGTGCTCCGCCGGTCGGTGCGGCCCCGTTCGACGAGGGCTCGGACGCGAGCAGGTCGAGGAGGACCAAGGCGTCGTACTCGGGGGTGCCCGGTGCGGCGTAGTACGCGATCAGGCGGTGGCCGGGGGTGCCTTCCAGCTCCATTGACTGGTAGCCGAGAGTGAGCTCGCCGACCTCGGGGTGGTGGAAGGTCTTGCGTCCGTGGGTGCTGCCCTTCACGTCGTAGCGCTCCCACACGCTGGCGAACTCCGGGCTCTTGAGGAGCAGTTCACCCGCCAGTCGGGTCAGGTCCGGCGCGTCGGGGTCGGTGCCGGCCAGGGCGCGCAGTCGGGCGACGCAGCCGCGGATCTGGCGGTGCCAGTCGTCGAAGAGCTCGCGGGCCGCCGGGTGGAGGAAGACGTAGCGGGCGATGTTGCGCTGTTTGGCCGGCCAGTCCTCCATTCCGACGAGCAGGCGCAGCCCGCTCGGGTTGCAGGCGAGCAGGTCGTTGGTGCGGCTGACGACGTGCGCGGGGTTGGGTCGCAGGCTCTCCAGGAGCAGTTTGACGCCGGGCCGTATGGTCCGGCTCGGCGCGGCCGGCGGTTGGGGTGCGGTCCGGGCGGCGAGGGCGACCAGAGTGCGCAGGTGCTCGTGCTCGTCCTCCTCCAGCAGCAGGGCGCGGGCGAGGGCATCGACCACGGACGGGCTGGGGCGGGTCTCCTTGCCGCGTTCCAGACGGGTGTAGTAGTCGATGCTGATCCCGGCGAGGGTGGCCAGTTCCTCACGGCGCAGCGCGGGCGTGCGGCGCAGCCCGGCGCCGGCCGTCAGGCCGACCTCGGCGGGGGTCACCCGGGCCCGGCGGGCACGCAGAAAGCGCCCCAGCTCCGTGCCGTTGTCCTGCTCACTCGTCATGCCATGGAGTGTGGCAACGCCGTGACCTGGGCGGTAGGCGCATGAGGGGCCCTGTCACACCCCGGAACACGGCTCCCCGGCACAGCGCGGTCTGCCACGCGGCGCGCCCGCGCAGCAAGGTTGATCGCGTCGGAGTCGTCCCCCACGCACGGCCCCCGCACGGCGCCCGGCATCCGGCGAACGAACGGAGTACCACCCCATGCAGCACATCAAGCTCGGGAACCTGGACGTCACCCGGATCGGTATGGGCGGATGCCCATCAACGCGCTCTACACCGGCGCGAACGCGGACAACGAGGAAGGCATCCGCGCCATCCACCGCGCGCTCGACCTCGGCGTCACACACATCGACACCGCCGAGGCGGACGGCCCCTTCCTCAACGAGGAACTCGTCGGCAAGGCGCTGCAGGGCCGCCGCGACCAGGTGGTGCTGGCGTCGAAGTTCGGCTTCGTGTCGTACTCGGGCCGCCGAAGGTTCCCTCGACAGCAGCCCGGAGAGCATCGGCGTCGCGGTGGAGGGCTCGCTGAAGCGGCTTGCCACCGACTACCTCGATCTGCTCCACCAGCACCGGGTCGACCCGGCCACGCCGATCGAGGAGACCGTCGGCGCCATGGCCGAGCTGGTCGAGGAGGGCAAGGTCCGAACCCTGGGTCTGTCGGAGGCCGCCCCGGCACGATCCGCCGCGCCCACACCGTGCACCCGCTAGCCGCGGTGCAGACGGAGTACTCCCTGTGGTTCCGGGAGCCGGAGCGGGAGATCCTGCCGGTGACGCGTGAGTTGGGCATCGGCTCGTGCCGTGGGCGCCGCTGGGCCACGGATTCCTGGCCGGCGGGTTCCGTACGACGGACTGGTTCGACACCGAGGTCGACCTGCGCGCGACCATGCCGCGCTTCAACGACACCGAGTACTTCCAGCAGAACCTGCGCGTCGCCGACGAGGTCAAGGCGATCGCCGACGAGGTCGGCATCACTGCGGGGCAGCTGTGCCTGGCCTGGCTGGTCGCCCAGGGCGACGACATCGCCCCGATCCCCGGCACCCGGCGCGTCTCCCCCCTGGATGAGAACGTCACGGCCGACGGCATCCAGCTGTCCGCCGAGGTGCTCCACACGCTCGACCACCTCACCCCTGCCGTCGGCGACCGCCTCGGCAAGGACCACATGGACATGATCGACCACAACTGAGTGCGCAGGTCGCGAGCGCCACATGAGCACGCAAGAAGGAGAAGGATCTTGGAGATCCTGAAGCAGCAGCCCACCAGCAAGGCTCCGGCCGACTGGTTCACCGGTGACGTGTGGTGGGACGTCGTCTACGCCGGTCAGGAGCCGTCCCGGATGCGGGTCAACATGGTGCGCTTCGCGCCGTGCGCCCGAACCGACTGGCACTCGCACGCACTGGGCCAGACCCTGCACATCGTGTCCGGCATCGCGCTGATCGGCACGCGCGACGGCACGGTCGTCGAGGCCCACCCCGGCGACACGATCCACACCCCGCCGGGCGAGGAGCACTGGCACGGCGCCGCTCCCGACCGCTTCATGGAGCACCTCGCGATGTGGGAGGGCACGGGCGACGGCAGCCCCGAGACCACCTGGGGCGACAAGGTCACCGACGCCGAATACCACCGCACGAACAAGTAGGGACTGGGGCAGCGATCATGCGTACCACCACACTGGGCAACAAGGGCCCCGAGGTCGGCGTCATCGGCCTGGGCTGCATGGGCATGACCTTCGCGTACGACGTGAAGACCCCGCGAGACGAGGACACGTCGATCGAGGTGATCCGCCAGGCCCTCGACCTGGGCGCCACACTGATCGACACCGCGGATGTGTACGGGCCGTACACCAACGAGGAATTGGTCGGCCGGGCGCTCGCGGACGGCCATCGTGAACGCGCGGTCCTCGCCACCAAGGTCGGCCTGTACGTCGCCGACCCGACCGGCGGACCCGAGGGCTCCCCGCTCATCGCCAACAACGGCCGCCCCGAGCACGTACGGCAGTCGATCGACGCGAGCCTGCGCCGCCTGGGCACCGACCACGTAGACCTCTACCAACTCCACCGCGTCGACCCCGAGGTACCGATCGAGGAGACCTGGGGCGCCATGGCCGAGGTCGTGGCCGCGGGCAAGGCGCGGCACATCGGCCTGTCCGAGGTGACCGTCGAGCAGATCGAGCGGGCCCAGGCGGTGCACCCGGTGGCGTCGGTGCAGTCCGAGATGTCGCTGTGGACCCGGGACGCGCTGGACCACGTACTGCCGTACTGCCAGGAGCAGGGCATCGCCTTCCTGCCGTTCTCACCGCTGGGCCGGGGCTTCCTCGTCGGGCGGTTCTCGTCCTTCGACGACCTGCCCGAGGACGACTTCCGGCGCCGGCTGCCGCGCTTCCAGCAGGACGCGCTGCGCGCCAACCTCGCCATCGTCGGCCGGGTACGGGAGATCGCCGAGCGTGCGGGGGTCACCCCGGCGCAGGTGGCGCTGGCATGGGTGGTCGCCCAGGGCCGGTACGTCGTCCCCATCCCCGGCACCAAGACCCCGAAGTACCTGGCGGACAACGCCGTGGCGGCGGACGTCGCTCTGAGCGCGGCCGACCTGGCCGAGCTCGACGCCCTGCCCGCTCCGACCGGCGGCCGCTACTGACACACGGACTGACGCACCGTCAATTTTACATAGGGCAACAGAGAATCGGAAGCATCTCATGCGAGCAACACTGATGTACGGCGCCGGCGACGTCCGAGTGGAGGACGTCCCCGACCCGAAGATCCAGCGGCCCACCGACGCCCTCGTACGCGTCCTGCGTTCCTGCGTCTGTGGCAGCGACCTGTGGTCCTACGGGTCCATGCCGGCCTCGGAGCACGGCGAGCGGATGGGCCACTAATTCCTCGGCGTCGTCGAGGACACCGGCTCGGACGTGTCCGGGCTGAACCCTCGACGGCACTGTGATCCCCAAGGGCACGCCGGTGCTCGCCGGTTACTCGGCCGCGGGGCGCGACCGGGTGGCCCACGGACCCGATGCCGACCGTTTCGACGTGACCCGGCCCGGCAGGTCCGGCGCCGCCCGGCACCTCTCCCTCGGGCACGGCGCGCACTACTGTCTGGGTGCCCCGTTGGCGCGCCTGGAGGCCACCATCGCCCTGGAGCGACTGTTCACCCGTTTCCCCGACCTCGACCTCGCCGTGTCGGAGGCGGAACTCTCCCGTCACCCCAGCTTCGTGGGCAACAGCGTGCGGGCCCTCCCGGTGCGGCCGGGGATCTCCCGCCGCTGACGCCGCCGGCGGCCGGGGACCGTCCTCGGCCGACTCCGCGAGCTGCCGAGAACCCCCGCGGCTGACCCCGCGCATACCAGCCATACGACACCGCGATGGCCCTGAGCCGACCCTTTTCTTGTTCTCGCCAAACGCCGTACCTACGCTTCCACCACCGCACACCGGCGGCACTGGACGAGGGACACGGCAATCATGGGTCGACTGGCCGGAAAAATCGCTTTCATCAGCGGCACGGGAGCTGGAATAGGGCGGGCCGCGGCTCAGATATTCGCCGCGGAAGGCGCCACCGTATTCGGCTGTGACATCGACTCCGAAGCCGCCGCCGAAACGGTGGAACTCGTCGAGAAGGCCGGCGGAGTCATGCGGTCCCTCGCGCCGGTGGACCTGTCCACCGAAGCGGGAGCACGGGAGTGGATCGACGCGGGGATCGCGGCGTTCGGCGGGATCGACATCCTGTACAACAACGCGTCCGCCCTGCGGAACGGGCCGTTCGAGACCATGCCCGCCGAGGACTGGTACTTCACCATCAAGAACGAGCTCGACATCCCGTACTTCTGTACGCAGGCGGCCTGGCCGCATCTGATCGCGAGCGGCGGCGGAGCCGTCCTCAACGTCGCCTCGGTGGCCGCCGTACGGGGTGCCCCCTTCATGCCGATGGTGCCGCACGGCGCCGCCAAGGGCGGGGTGCTGGCGATGAGCAAGCATCTGTGCGCGGCCGGCGCCCCGCACCGCATCCGCGTCAACACCATCGCGCCCGGCATGACCTATACGTCCGCCACCGCGCCATTCCTCGACGATCCCGAGGGGCCGAAGGCGCAGTTGGAGGCGCGGATCCCGGTCGGACGCGTGGGGCAGCCCGAGGACATCGCGCGGGCCGCGGCCTTCCTCTGCTCCGACGAGGCCGCGTTCGTCAATGGCGCCAACCTCATGGTCGACGGCGGCGACAGCGCGATGGCGGGCTGAGCGCCGGTGAACACACGACTCGACCACATCGGCGTCAACGTACGCGACCTGCCCGCCCAAACCGCCTGGTACCAGGCGGCGTTCGGGCTGAGGACCGTCTTCGAGTTCACCCTCGAAGGGCCTGGGCTCAGTGGTGTCGTCCTGGAGCATCCGCACGGCTGGCGCATCGAACTCCTCGCCCGCCCAGGATCCACCCCCGGACTGCGGGCGCCCGACCCGCTGACCGCCGCCCTCACCGAGGGATACGGCCACTTCGCGGTCACCACCCCCGAACTCGACCCCGTCTACGCGGCCCTGGTGGCCCAGGGCGCGGGCGAGGTCATGAAGCCCGGGCCGTCCCCCGAGCCCGGCATCCGGATGGCCTGGGTCGCCGACCCCGAGGGCAATCTCGTCGAACTGATAGAGCGCAGCACTAGTTTTTCCGAGTGAGATGGAGTACGGGATGACCAATCTCGTGAAAAGGCTCGACAGAGGCACGCTCATAGCCTGCTGTCTCGCAGTTGCCGCCGCGCAGCTGTGCATTACCGTTCCGTCCCCCATCAATGGAGAAATCCAGGCCGCATTCGGGGCTTCCGGTTCCCAAGTCGCCTGGGTCACCTCCGCCTTCATTCTCCCCACCGCAATTCTTGAACTGAATTTCGGAGTGGTCGGAGATCTCTTCGGCCGCAAGCGCCTTCTGGTGCTCGGCGGGCTGATCCTGGCGCTCGGTGAACTCCTCAACGCCACTTCCCAGAACATCACCATGATGTGGACCGGTCAGGCCCTGGCCGGCATCGGTGCCGCCGCGCTCTTCCCCAGCTCCCTCGCGGTCATCGCGGCGGCCACCCCCGACGGGAAGGACCGTGCCAAGGCGGTCTCCACGTGGGCGCTCAGCATTTCCCTCGCCTCCGCCCTGGGGCCGCTGTCGTCCGGCGTGCTCGCCACGGTCGCCGACTTCCGCTGGGCGTTCGTGCCGCCGGTCGTCCTCGGTCTGGTCGTCGCGGTCGCGTGCTGGAAGCTGGTCACGGACTCCAAGGCTCCCGAGGGCCGCAGCCTGGACTGGCCCGGCCAGATCACCATCGCCGTCGGTCTCACCGCCCTGCTCTGGGGCATCATCGAGGGCGGCGACCGCGGCTGGGGCAGCGCGGCGATCGTGGGCTCGCTGTCTTTGGCGGCCGTCGCTCTCGTCGGATTCATCGTCGCGGAGACCCGCGCCGCCTCGCCCATGTTCAACCTGGACCTGCTGAGGATCCCGTCGTTCGCCGCGGCCGCCGTCGTCGCGCTGGCCGGCATGTTCGGCTTCATCGGCACCGCGTACTGCGTGTCGATCCGGCTCGGCGCGGTGATGCATCTGAGCGCCCTGCGGGCCAGCATGCCGTTCGTGATCCTGCAGCTGATCCCGCTGCTGCTGGCGCCGGTGCTCAGCAAGATGCTCACCCGCGTCGACGCCCGCTGGCTGCTGATGGGCGGCCTGCTGCCGATGGCCGCGGGACAGTTCTGGATCGCCGCGCTCCCCATCACCACGACGTCCCTCGCGGCCTTCATCGGCCCGGTGCTGCTGCTCGGCATCGGCTTCATCTGCGTGGTGTCCTCGCTGACCTCGGCGGCCGTGAACGCCGTACCGATCGAGATGACCGGCATGGCCAGCGGTGCCACCAGCCTGGTGCGCGAGTTCGGCCAGGGCCTCGGCCCGGCCGTGATCAGCACCATCGCGATGAGCGCCGCGTCCTCGGCGCTGGTCGGCAAGCTCAGTGGCGCGGACGCGGGCATGGAGGCCGCGGCCGGTCCCCTCGCCGTCGTCAACGCGGGCAGCGACAGCGCCAGGGCGGCGGCCCAGACGGCGCTCGGCCACGGCATGGCCCTCGGCGTGGTGATCTGCGGCTGCGCCTCACTGCTCGGCGCGGTGGTCACCCTGCTGCTGGTGCGCAAGAACACCGCCCGCGCGGCGGTCGGCGTCACGGGCGAGTCGGCGGCGGAGGCGGCGGCCGTCTAGTACGCAGGTGCACGAGAAGGGAGCCGGGGCGCGCGCCCCGGCTCCCTCGCATGTCCGGCCGTACGCAGGAAAATCTGGAAGGGTGTCGATGGGGCGCCGCCCCGTTCGTCGGTGGGGTGTCAGGACCTCATGAGTACCGGGAGGAACCATGAAGTACATGCTGCTGGTCTGCGGTGACGACACCGCCGACGCCTCCGGCATGGCACCCGTCGAACCCTGGGTCGAGGAGCTGGGCGCCGAGCGCGGTGTACGGCTGCACGGCCATCGGCTGCGGCTCCCCGCCGAGGCGGTCACCGTGCGGGTGCGCGACGGCGAAGTGCTGCGCACCGACGGGCCGTTCGCGGAGACGAAGGAGTACGTCGCCGGGTTCGACATCCTCGAGTGCGAGACCATGGAGGAGGCGATCGAGGCGGCGGCCAAGCACCCCGTGGCGTCCATCGGGGCCATGGAGGTGCGCGCGTTCTGGGACGACGAGGACGCCGAGGGGGAGATCCGCCGGCTCGACGCTGAGCTGACCGCCGCCGCACGCGATCGGGACTTCGACCGGGCGATGGCCTGTTACGCCCCGGACGTCGAGGTGTTCCACCCCGTGAGCGGTCTGGAGCAGAGCGGAATCGAAGCCCTGCGCAAGGCCGAGGAGTGGTGGTGGGCGACGCTGGCCGGACCGGTGGAGCGCGAAGTGCTCGACTTCCGGGTCCGCGTCGACGAGAGTGTCGCGTTCAGCCACGCCCTCGTGCGGATGCGCGCCACGCTCACCAACGGCGACTCGCTGGACACCACGGCACGGGTGACCACGGGTTACCGTGCGGCCGGTGACAAGTGGCAGATCGTCCACCAGCACACGTCGGTCCCGTTCGCCGCAGGAACCCTGGGAAACGAGGAGGGTCGGTCATGAAGTACGTGTTCTTCATCTGCACATCCGTCGGCGGCGAGGAGCTCAGCCCCGAGGAGATCGCCGACGACCCCCGCTTCACCTCGTACATCGAAGAGGTACGCAGCCGCGACGTGGTGCGGGGCGGCACCCGGCTGCGGCCGTCCACCGATGCCACCACCGTCCGTGTCCAGGGCGACGAAGTCCTGCTCAGCGACGGTCCGTTCGTGGAGTCCAAGGAGTACGTCGCGGGATTCGACATCATCGAGGTCGCCGACCTCGACGAGGCCATCGCGCTCGCGTCCCGGCACCCGGCGGCGCTGAGCGGCGGTTCGGTGGAGGTGCGGCCGGTCTGGGAGTGAACGAGAGCGAGGAGGCGGCGGGTTCGGGCGTGACCGGGAGTCCGGGAACGCCGGACGTCGAGCAGGCCGTCGCCGCCGCCTTCCGCGAGGAATGGGGCCAGGTCGTCGCCACCCTGATCCGGGTGACCGGCGACTGGGACCTCGCCGAGGAGTGCGCGCAGGACGCCTTCGCCCAGGCCCTGGACCGGTGGCGGCGCGACGGTGTGCCGCGCCGCCCCGGCGCCTGGTTGACCACGACCGCGCGCAACCGCGCCCTGGACATGCTGCGCCGGGAGGCGGTGGGGGCACAGAAGCTGCGGGAGGTGGCCGTGCTGGCGCGCGACGAGGGACCCTACGACCCGGAATACGGAGACGACAGTGGAGTCCAGGACGACCGGCTGCGGCTGATCTTCACCTGCTGCCACCCCGCGCTGCCCATCGAGGCCCGGGTGGCGCTGACCCTGCGCACCCTCGCCGGACTGACCACGCCCGAGATCGCCCGCGCCTTCCTCGTCCCCGAGGCGACCATGGCGCAGCGCCTGGTCCGCGCCAAGCGGAAGATCCGCAACGCGGGCATCCCCTACCGCGTACCGCCCGCGCACCTCCTCCCCGAACGCACTACGGGCGTTCTCGGTGTGCTCTACCTGCTCTTCAACGAGGGGTACGCCGCCACGGCCGGCGCCGATCTGGTGCGGACGAATCTGTGCGCGGAGGCGATCCGCCTCGCCCGCGTGCTGGCCCGCCTGATGCCCGACGAGCCCGAAGTGCTGGGTCTGCTCGCGTTGTTGCTGCTGCACGACGCCCGGCGCGGCACGCGGGTCGACGCGGCGGGTTTGCTGGTGACGCTGGAGGACCAGGACCGTACGGCCTGGGACAAGGCATCGGTCGACGAGGGCGCCGGCCTGCTGGAAACCGCGTTGCGCCGCGGGCGTCCGGGGCCGTATCAGATCCAGGCCGCCATCGCCGCCTGCCACACCACCGCCGCCACCGCCGAGGACACGGACTGGGCCGACATCGCGGCCCTGTACGGCGAGTTGGAGCGCCTCGTGCCCTCCGCCGTGGTGCGGCTCAACCGGGCGGTGGCCGTGGGCATGGCCGAGAGCCCGGAGGCAGGGCTCCTCCTGGTGGCGGACCTGGAGGAAGAGGGCGAGCTGGAGGGGTATCACCTGCTGCCCGCCACTCGCGCGGACCTGCTGCGCCGGATGGGACGCATGGCGGAGGCCGCGGAGGCGTACGCCGGCGCTCTGCAGCTGGTGGAGAACGACGCCGAGAGGCACTTCCTGGAGAAGCGGCTCGCGGAGTGTCGATCGGCGTAGGGGCCGTTCGTCGGTGGGGTGTAAGGACCCGATCGCGACACTGGAGGCTCTCGTGACCGCCACCGTCCCCGTCCCAGTCCCCGCATCGCTCCTCAAGAAGGCTCTCGCCCGGCTGCTCGCGCGCCGCAGGCAGCCGACGCCGCAGGCGTCCGGCGCCTCGGCCGGGTCGGGCGCCATGTCCCCGTCCGGCGGCCCGGGCGCGCCGGTTCCGGAGGCCTCAGGCCCGGTCGTGCCGGGTCGGGTCGTGCCCGGTCCGGGTGCCCTGGAAGTCGAGCCAGCGCCTGGTGCCCCGGTGGCGTCAGGCCCGGTCGCGCCGGTTCCGGCCCAGTCAGGCCCGGCCGCGTCGGATCGGGTCGTGCCCGGTCCGGGCGCCCCGGAAGTCGAGCCAGGGCCCAGTGCCCCGGACGTCTGGCTCGCCGGCCTCCGCCTGGGGAGCTGAGCCATGACTGCCACCACCACCCCCACCGACATGTCCGTCACCACCCCCGACCCCCGCCGCTGGCGCGCCCTCGCCCTGCTCTGCCTGGCCGGATTCATGGTCATCCTGGACTCGCAGATCGTCGTCCTCGCGCTGCCGTCCATCGCGGACGGACTCGGCTTCTCGGCGGACGGCGCGCAATGGGTGATGAGCGCCTATCTGCTCAGCTTCGGCGGGCTGCTGCTGCTCGGCGGCCGGGTCGCCGATCTGCTGGGCCGCCGTCGGGTCTTCATGACCGGCACCCTGTTGTTCGGGCTCTCCTCGCTGCTGTGCGGGTTCGCCGGGAGCGCGGGCGTGCTGGTGGCGGCGCGCGCCGTGCAGGGCGTCTCCGCCGCCGTCATGGCGCCCACCGCGCTGTCGCTCCTCCTCAACACCTTCGAGGAGGGCCCCGAACGGAACAAGGCCCTCGCCATCTGGTCCGGCAGCGGCGGCTTCGGCGCCACGGCCGCGCTGCTGATCGGCGGACCGTTCACCGACCTGCTCGGCTGGCAGTGGGTCTTCTTCCTGAACGTGCCGGTCGCGCTGCTCCTCCTCGCCCTGAGTCCACGGCTGCTGCGGGAGAGCCGCGCCGAGGCACGCGCCCGCTCGTACGACCCGGCCGGGGCGCTCACCGTCACCGGCGCGCTCGTCGCGTGCGTGTACGCCGTCGTCGAGGCACCCCGCGCGGGGTGGCTGTCCGCGCAGACGGTCGGCCTGTTCGCCGTCGCGGCCGCGCTGGCACGTCTCTTCGTCCGCGTCGAGGCACGGTCCGCTCAGCCCCTGGTACCGCTGCGGCTGCTGCGCACGCGGTCGGTGAGCGGCGGCAATCTCGTGGTGTTCCTGCTGGGCAGCTGCGCCTTCGGGATGTCGTACACGCTCTCCCAGTACGGGCAGGGGGTGCTCGGCTACTCGCCGCTGCGGTTCGGGCTCTACAACGTCGTGATGCCCGCTACGGCCGTCATCGGCTCGTACGCGGGTCAGGCCCTGGTCACCCGTATCGGCGCACGCCCGGTCGCGGTCGGCGGCCTCGCGCTGGTCGGCGCGGGCAGCCTGCTGCTGGCTGGGGTTCCCGTGGACGGCGGATTCGTCCGCGATCTGTTCCCGGGGCTGCTGATGTTCGGGCCGGGCCTGGGCGCCTGCGCGGTCGCCGGGTCCATCGCGGCGCTGACCGGTGTGGAGGAGCGGGAATCGGGCGTGGCGTCCGGCATCAACACCGCGGCCTTCCAGATCGGGGGCGCCTTCGGTGTCGCGGTGGTCTCGTCGGTCGCCGTGACCTATACGAGCGGCCCGGGTCTCGCGGGCCTGACCGCCGGCTACCGGGCCGCGTTCACGGCGTGTGTCGTCCTCGCGGCGGTCGGGCTGGGATGCGCGCTCGCCCTGCTGCGCAGGCTCGGACGATCGGCTTCGGACCGGCTGGTCACTACGAGTCGAGCGCGTTCGTGATCGCCTTCACGCCGGACCGTCTTCTCGGAGACGTGGGGCGCGCTGTCGGTCGAGGGCGGGAGTGGCTTGAAGCTGACGGCGATCAACAGCCACGTCGGGAACACGGGGGCGTACGGCTACGGCACCTACGCCATCGGCGACGCGATCGTGCGGGTGCTCGGATCGCGGTTCGACGTCGGCAGCTACGCGACCATCATCGCGGGCCCGGCCGCGTCGGTGCACTACGGCGACAGCACCCGCGAGGCGGTCGCCGCGCTCAACTCCGAGCTGGAACTCGGGCTGAGTGGTGCTGAGTTGGCGGCTCTTCCTGTCCAGAACACGGTCGTCACCTCGGGCCACTTCGGCTACATGTTCTTCGGCGCCGGCACCCTGAAGCTCGACGGCGGCACGATCATCAACTCCGAGAAGTCGACCTTCCTCAACAAGGGCCAGCAGACCACGATCACCGTGGACGGCTCCCAGGGGGCCCGGCTCAACCCGGGCAACGGGATCATCCTGCAGATGATCGAGCTGGACGACCCGGGCCCGGTGAACGTGGGCGGAAAGATGATGAACGTCGGCGTCTACACCGAGCCCACGGACGACCCGGCCAAGGCCACCACCTTCGACACGACCGCGGTCCACACGGCCGACGGGGCCGCCACCTTCAGCTCCATCGCCCTGGAGGGCGACTTCTGCAACGGCATGCGCAAGGGCAAGAACATGGTCCTCACCTTCGAGGACTCCAGCGTCCAGGGCGTGATCTCGGCGACGACGGCCAAGCATCGTGTCAGCACGATCGACTCCTCGAATTTCTACGAGCTCGGCGAGGTCACCAACACCGCCCGGGCGGTTGTCAACAACGGCGTGGTCGTCCAGCTGAACAGCGGCTCGACCTGGACGGTGACCGGCACGTCGTACCTGACCAAGCTGACCGTGGCCTCCGACGCGGCCGTGAACGCGCCGCGCGGCAAGTCCGTGACCATGACGGTCGACGGCACCACGACGGCGCTCACGGCCGGCGGCAGCTACTCGGGTGCGATCGTGCTGACGGTGGGCTAGCTCGCGGAGGCGAGCTTGAAGATCCCGTACGCGAACCCTCGCGCGGTGATCCTCGCGCCGTCGATGTGGACGCCGGAGGCCTCCAGCGCCCCGGCGCCCCGGGCGCCTTCGTAGTCGTAACTCACCTCATTCCGCTGTGGATTGACGACCACGAGATACCGCCCGCCCCGCGCGTACACGAACGGATACCCGGAGTGCAGCACCTCCACCGAGCCGCCCGAGCCCAGCTCCGGCGTGCCGGTGCGGAGCGCTATGAGACGGCGTACGAGATGCAGGAGGGAGGTGTCGTCGGCGCGCTGGGCGGCGACCGTCGGGCGGTCCGGGGACGGGTCGAGCGGGAGGTACAGGCGGTCGGGCGGGGCGGTGGAGAAGCCCGCGTTCGCACCGTCGTCCCACTGCATCGGGGTTCGGGAGCCCGCGCGGTTGTAGCGGGGGCCCAGCACGCTGCCCTCCTTGTCGGGCAGGCCCGGGACGTAGCGCATCCCGATCTCGTCGCCGTGGTAGATCGCCGGGAGCGTGGGCCAGGTGAGCTGGAAGGCGAAGGCGGCGGGGAGCTGATCGGCCGTGCGGGGGCCGCAGTTGAGTCGGGAGAAGTCGTGGTTGGCGGTGGGCAGGGAGATGAAGCCGCTGTCGCCGACGGCGGCGGCCGCCTGGTGCCAGGCCTCGACGAAGGGGCGGGGCGAGCCCTTGCCGCTGGGGTCGAAGAAGCAGTCGAGCGGGTCCCAGGACTCGTTGACCGTGCCCTCGGCGTTGCTCCACAGCGAGCGCAGGGCGAGGCCGTCGGTGGGGCCGCCGAACTGGAGGAAGAAGTCGGCGTGGAAGCCCGCGGGGACGGACACCTCCGGCTCGCCCCACTCCGAGAGCAGCACCGCGCCCGGATGCGCGGCGTCCAGCCAGTGGCGCAACTCGGCCCAGATCCTGGCGGTTTCCGTCTTGTCGGCGTCGTCCTTCACCAGCGACGCGGCCATGTCGACGCGGAAGCCGGACAGGCCGAGGCCCAGCCAGTGGTCCATGATCTCGCGCAGGGCCGCCCGGTTGGCGCGCGGTCCCTCGGCGTTGACCGGTCGTCGCCAGGGCTCGGCCGGATTCTCGCGCGCGTAACCGAAGTTGAGGGCGGGCTGGAAGGCGAAGAAGTTCGGGAGGTACGCGCCCGGACGGGCCCCGGGGGAGGGGACGAAGCCGTCGGGCCGGCCCTCGGGCGCCCAGATGTACCGGTCGTCGGCCGGATCGTTCGCGGCGGCCTTGAACCACGGGTGCTCGTCGGAGGTGTGACCCGCCACGAGGTCCAGCAGGACGCGGATGCCGCGGCGGCCCGCTTCGTCCACCAGCTTGGCAAGATCGTCGTTCGAGCCGTAGCGGGGCGCGGCGTTCAGGTAGTCGCAGACGTCGTATCCGGCGTCGCGGAACGGTGAGACGAAGCACGGGTTGAGCCACACGGTGTTGACGCCCAGCCACGTCAGGTGGTCGAGGCGCTCGGCGATTCCGTTGAAGTCGCCGATGCCGTCGCCGTTCGAGTCGGCGAACGACTGCGGGTAGATCTGGTAGAAGACGGCGTCGGCCAGCCAGGTGGGGGCGGGACGGAACGAAGTCATGCAGGGGACCATAGATCAGCGCACACCGCGCCCGCTGCCCCTAAGCTGAAGGCGATGTTCACCCCGCACGGTCCCACGCTCCGCGAGCTGGCCGTACAGGCTCTCTCGTCCGTCGAACGCGGCTACGACCTGCTCGCGCCGAAGTTCGACCACACGCCGTTCCGGACACCGGACTCGATCCTCGACGCGGTGGGACGGGCGCTGCGCCCCATGGGACCGTTCGACGCCGGGCTCGATCTGTGCTGCGGCACCGGGGCCGGAATGGGGGTCCTGGGGACGCTGTGCCGGGAGAGCGTCACCGGGGTCGACATCAGCGCGGGGATGCTGGCGGTCGGGCGCGAGCGGCTGGGTGCCGCCGGACCGCCGTCCAGTCCGTCACCGCCGCCCCGGCCTCATGCCGCGTGGGTACGCGGCGACGCCCGCGCCCTTCCCTTCGGCCCGGCCTTCGACCTCGTCGTGAGCTTCGGTGCCTTCGGGCACTTCCTTCCCCGCGAGCTGCCGGGCCTGTTCGCCCAGGTCCACTCCGTACTGCGCCCCGGCGGGCGTTTCGCGTTCCCGATCATGGCCCCGCCCCGGCCGAGCTCGCCCTGGTACTGGGCCCTGCTGGGCTTCGACGCGGTGATGCGGGTACGCAATGCCGTCCGGCGTCCTCCGTTCGTCATGTACTACCGGGCGTTCCGGCTCGGTGACGTGCGGCGGGAGCTGGCGTGGGCCGGTTTCGAGGTCGAACTCCACGCGCTGCCCGAATTCGGGTACCGGCGGGACGGTAGCCCGCGGTGCCGGATGGTCGTGGCCACGCGGGGCCCCGGCACCACACCCGCCTAGGTACTCCAGGTCCACCTGTCGGGGCAGTGCCTTGCCCACGCGAGAGTTTGTTTTTCCAACTCGCTCGGGTATAGTGGGTCTGCTTTTCAAACTAACTACCTCATGTCTCCCTTCGGGACCGACCGTACGAGGAAGCGCCATGAAGGCCCCACTGCCCGACAGCACGCATGTCACGGATGAAGCCGTGGCCCGCATCGATCCCTTGTGGTGGTCATGGGAAGGCGCGCATGGCGGACATGCCGCGGCGCTCGACGGAGCGCGCGCCGAGCTGGAGACCAGTCCCGCCGACGTCGCCCGTCACGTCCTCGACGCCATCGAGGCCGGCCGTGAGGAAGTGCTCGCCGGCGACATCACCCGCCAGGCCAAGGCCGCGCTGTCCGGTGGGGCGCCCGATGGCGTCTGACCTGCGCGACGCGGCGACCGAGCCGCAACTCGCCCATGGGGAACGCCCGTTGCCGGTCCTGATCGCCGCCTGTCTGGGCCTGTTCGTCGTCTTCCTGCAGACCACCCAGACGATCGGCACCCTCAGTGCCGTCCAGGACAACCTGCACATCGCCGCGGCCGACCTGGTGTGGGTGCCCAGCATGTACACGCTGGTCGTCGCCTCCTGCGTGCTGGGGGCGGGCGCGCTCGCCGACCGGTGGGGGCGGCGGCGCGTCTTCCTCACCGGGGCCGCCGCGATGGCCGCGGGCGGAGTGGTGCTGGTCTTCGCCGGAAACCTCGCCGCCGTCCTCGCCGGACAGGCGGTCGCGGGCCTCGGCGGCGCGCTCATCACGCCCAGCTCGCTCGCCCTCATCACCCACGCCGTCCCCGACCCCCGGCGCCGTGCCGGAGCGATCGCCGCCTGGGCGGCCACCTCCGGACTCGGCCTCGCCATCGGCCCCGTCACCGCGGGCCTGGCCCTGCGCTGGTGGACCTGGCACACCGCGTTCTGGCTCAACCTGGTCGTCGCCGCGCTCGGTGCGGCGGTCGCCCTGCGGTATGTGGAGGAGTCGCGCAACCCTTCTCAACGCCTCGACTGGGCAGGCCAGTTGACGGCCATCGGTGGACTCGCCCTGATGGTCTTCTGGCTGATCGACGGCGGTCACCACGGCTACGGCTCCGGGCGGGCCCTCGCGGCCGCCGCCGGAGCGGTCGTCCTCCTCGCCGCCTTCGTCGTGGTCGAACTGCGCCGTAAGGCGCCCATGGTCGACCTGCGTCTGATGCGCGACCCGTCCTACGGCGCCTCGCTGCTGCTCGCCGCGACCGTCCTGTTCGCCTTCGTCGGCCTCTCCCTCCTGGAGGTGCTCTGGCTGCAGCGGGCGCGGGGCCTGACGGCGTTGGAGGTGGGTGCTCAACTCCTGGCGGAATTCGGCACGTTCATCGCCGCCTCGGTGCTCGCGGGAGTGCTCGTACGGCGCCTGGGGCCGCGCACCCTGATCACCGCGGGTCTGCTGCTAGCGGCCCTCGGAGCCACGCTCTTCGCGCGCGTCGATCCCGGCACCGGGTTCGGCGGATACGTCGCCGCCCTCGTCGTCTTCGGCCTCGGCTCCGGTCTCGCCAACGCGCCGTCCACCGCGCTCGCCGTCAGTCATGTGCCGCGTGGCCGCGAGGGGGAGGCGGGCGGCACGGTGAACGCCGCCCGCCAGATCGGCGCGGTGCTCGGCACCAGCGTCCTCGGCACGCTGATGACCTCACGTTTCGACGAGCGGGTCCGCCAAGTCCGAGACCCACGCGTCGCCTTCACCGACGCGGTCGGCCATGCGACGTGGGTCGTGGTGGCGGTGCTGCTGGTCGGGGCGGGGCTCTCGCTGGCATCCTCGCTGTGGTCCGCGCGTGCCACGGCCGTCGCCTCCGGGTTGGCCGAGGAGAGCTGAGCCTTCGACCCAGCCTCTCCGACGAGGTCTGCCCCCGCACAAGGCGGGGGCAGAACCCTGTTCGGGCCGTCCGCTCAGCTGCGGATGAAGTCGAGGAGATCGGCGTTGAAGGCCTTCTCGAACTCGCCCACCAGGCCGTGCGGAGCACCCGGGTACACCTTGAGCGTGGCGTCCTTGACGAGCTGGGCCGTCTTCAGAGCCGCGGCGCCGATCGGCACGATCTGGTCGTCGTCACCGTGCGCGACGAGCGTCGGCACGTCGATACGGGCCAGGTCCTCGGTGAAGTCGGTCTCCGAGAACTGCTTGATGCAGTCGTAGGCGCCCTTGAGGCCGACCTGCATGCTCCACAGCCAGAACGCGCGGCGCATGCCCTCGGACTCGGTGGCGCCGGGCCGGTTGAAGCCGAAGAAGGCCTCGCTCAGGTCCCAGTAGAACTGGGAACGGTCCGCCTCGACCCCTGACCGGATCCCGTCGAAGGCGTCGATGGGCGTGCCCTCCGGGTTCGCGTCCGTCTTCAGCATCAGCGGCGGGACCGCGCCCAGCAGGACGGCCTTGGCCACTCGCGAGGTGCCGTGCCGGCCGATATAGCGGGCCACCTCGCCGCCGCCGGTCGAGTGCCCCACCAAGATCACGTCGTTGAGGTTGAGCGTCTCGATGAGCTCGGCCAGATCGTCGGCGTACTGGTCCATGTGGTTGCCCTGCCACGGCTGCCCGGAGCGGCCGTGTCCGCGGCGATCGTGTGCGACGGCCCGGAAGCCGTTCTCGGCGACCAGCCTCGCCTGGCCGTCCCACGTGTCCGCGTTGAGCGGCCAGCCGTGGCTGAAGACGACGGGCTGCCCACTGCCCCAGTCCTTGTAGAAGATGTCGGTGCCGTCGGAAGTCGTGAACGTGCTCATGGGCGTTCCCTTTCGAGTGTTGGTGCGAAGCGGCGTGCGGGCGCCGTACGGCTGGTGGGGCTCAGACGAAACGGCGGACGAACTCCAGGGCCGTATCGGCGACTTCCTGCCAGCCGTGGTCGATGGTCAGCGCGTGCCCGCGGTCCTTGATCTCGGTGATCTCGGTGACGCCGGGGTTGCGCTGCTGCTTCTTGTAGGAGGCGTTGGCGATGGCCCACGGCACGGTGTGGTCCTTCTCGCCGGAGATGATCAGCAGCGGGCCGCGGTCCGGGTTCTCGGTGTCGACCTTGGCCTCGGTCCACGGGTTGAAGTTGGCCGTGGCCGCCTGGAAGAGCGGCGCGCCCGGTGCGGGCACCGCGAAGGTGTCGTACAGCTCCTTGGCCTCCTCCTCGCCGACCGCGTTGGCGAAGCCGTACCGGAACTGGTCGTAGGTGAGCGGGACGGCCCGGTGCCGGTTGGCCGGGTTGCCGAGGACGGGCGCGGAGGAGCGCAGGGAGGATATCGGCAGGGGCAGCACACCCCGGAACGGCGCCGGGTCGATCGCCACCGAGACGGCGGACCGCCCGCGGCCGGCCAGAATCTGGGTGAGCAGTCCGCCGAAGGAATGACCGACCAGGGCGGGCTTCTTGTCGAGGCCACCGATGAGCCCCTCCAGGTGGTCGGCGACCTGCCCGACCGTTTTGCCGGCGAACACCTCCGGGTGGGCCTTGGCCTCCTCGACCGTGTCGGGGTCGTCGGGCCAGGACAGCGAGACCGGCGCGAAACCGGCCTGCTCGAAGTGCGCGGCCCACCGATCCCAGCTGCTCGGCAGCAGCCACAGACCGTGGACGAAGACGACCGGGACGCGGCCGGTGGCGTTGGCCCGCTCGATCTGCTGTGCGTCGTTGGTGGTCATGTCTCGACGCTAGACGCGAACGGCCCTCCTGGGATCGGTCAGATGACTGCATTACCGCCCCGGACGGGTATGTGCTCACGTCATAGTCCCCACCGTCCCCATGCTCCACAGTGAGTGCAGTGCGTCCCGCAGCTCCGAGCGCGAGCTGATGCCCCCCATGGCTGGTGCGGCACCTGGCCGGCGTCAGGGCTGTTGGGGCAGCCCGCCCAGCGCCAGCGTCACCGCCGCGTCCGGCCCCAACTCGTGCCCCTCGCACACCGCTTCGGCGAATCCAGTGTGGCCGAGGGCCGCGCGCAACCGGCGTACGTACTCTCTGCGGAAGACGGTCGTCTCGGAGTTGCCGAGCCGGGGGATCCCGGCCGCGTACCAGAGACGTCTGCTGACGCCGAGGAGCTGTGCGGCGAGCTCCGGTTCACCCCGACAGGCATGCGCGGCCACCAGCAGGTCGGTGACCGCCGCGGCGCCGAGCCGGTCGTGCACGCGCCACTTGGCGACCAGCGCCTCGCGCCCCGTACGCATCGCCTCGTCCCCGGCGGCCCAGGCCGATGCCGGAGAGCGAGACGAAGAAGTCGCCCCAGGCCCGCATCCACAGCTCGCCCCGTTTCGCGCAGTCCGCGCGCAGCCGTTCCGCCACCGCCGCACACCGCTCGAAGGCGCCCTGGCCGGCCAGCAGATATGCCTGCACGGCGAGCGTCAGCAACTGGAAGAACTCCGCGCCTCCGCCACCCCCGGGCCACTGCGGGGCGCTTCCGTAGAGCACCGCCGACCGCGCCGACTCTCCGCGCACGGCCAGGCTCGCACCGGTCAACGGCAAGGCGGGCACCGGCAGCCGGCGTTCCTCGGCGAGCCACACATACGCGGCGCTCACCGACTCCGCGGCGTCCAGGTCGTCGGGTACGACGGTGACCAGGCGGTGCGCCCAGATGGCGAGCGTGTGCTCGGGGCCGAGGTCATGGGCCCGGCGCAGCGCCCGCTCCAGATAGCCGCGCCCCTCCTCGGCGAAGCCGCAGGCGAACCAGAAGTACCAGAGCGTGCCCGCGAGTTCGAGCGCGGTCTCGGGCTCCCGCGCCGCGAGGCAGTCCTCCATCGCGAGCCGCAGGTTGGCGTGCGGGCCAGTATCACGCGTACCGCGCGGACCACGGCGGGGACCGCCGCGTGCGTGTCGTTGGCGAACCCGTCTGGACGGGCCGCACGGAGTTCGAGGCGCGCGAGTGGATGCGCTACGAGTCGCTGCTGAACGTCGCCTTCGCGCGCTCCGGCCACTGGATCCTGTGCCCCTACGACACCCGGACGCTCCCCGCCGACGTGGTGCGCTCGGCGACCCGCACCCACCCCGAACTCGCCCTCGGCGCCCATACGTCCGCCCCCAGCGGACACTACGCAGACCCGGCCGACTTCTACGCCGAGTGCGACGCCGCCCGCCCGCGGGACCCACTGCCCGACGGCACGGAGGACATCCGCTTCGCGCGTGGCCGGTCGGCTGCCGTGCCCCGTGCCCTCGCCGCGTACGCCCGCCGTTCGGGGATGCCCGAGCAGCGGACGTACGACATGGTGGCGGCCGTCCACGAGGCGCTCGTCAACGCCGTGCGGTTCGGCGGCGGGGGCGGTGTGCTGCGGTTGCGCAGCGACCCCGACTACGTGATCTGCGAGGTCGTCGACAACGGCGCGCACAACTCGGCGGTGCCCGCGCGGTTCCCCGGCCATCTTCCGCCCGACGCGCGGTCCGTCGGTGGCCACGGGATGTGGGTGGTACGGCAGTTGAGCGATCTCGTCGCCGAGGAGCTGGCTCCAGCGTCCGCATGTACTTCCGCCGCCCGGGAGAGGTCATCCGGCCGCCGGCAGGGTGAACTCGTAGACCAGGGCGTCCTGTTGGGCGTCCACCACCAGATCGGTGATCTCCAAGGGCCGGTCGTACTGGTCGTGCACGCGCCGGGTGACCCGCATGGACTGCGGGAGCCGGGTGATCGAGTCCCGGTGGTGCAGGGTCAGCCCCGCCTTGCGCATCCAGTCGTACGCCCGGCGCAGCTGCGCCTCCGCGGTGCCGTCCGCGCGGTCGCGGTAGCGCGCCAGCTCCGCGACCTCGGTCACCGCCACCGCCGAGAACGAGGTCACGGCCGTCCGCAGACCGGTGCCGTCCGCCGCGGCCGACTCGTAGCGGTGGACCAGCGTCGGGCGCCGCGGGGCGAGTCCGAGCGCGTGCGCGTGCTCCGGTGGGGGAGCCTCCCAGTTCACCGTGGTCCGCTGGACGGCGCACGGTTCGGCGGTGTGCGCCCCGACGGGAAAGTCGAGGGAGGGGACGTGCTCGGCGGCGGTGCCGGGCAGCGTGGCGTGGCTGCCGCGCCGGTCGGTGGAGACCAGGCCGCTGCGCCGCAGCATCTGCAGCGCCTGCCGTACGGTCTCGCGGCTCACGCCGAAGCGGGTGGCCAACTCCCGTTCTCCCGGCAGTCGTTCACCAGGTGGAATGGAACCGTCGCGCAGTTCGCCGAGCAGTTGCGTGGCGATCCGCGAGTACAGCGGCTCGTGGTCGGATGGATGGGTGGTGCGGGCCATGTCCGCGCCTCCTGCGTGGTGACAAGACGTAGCCGTGCGGGCTCATTGCGCGACCACATCTAGCATTGGTCTAAACCACCAGGGAAGAGCGGCCGGGCAGTTCGGCCGATTTCCGTCCGCACCCTCCGTACGGTGCGGACGGGCTCAGAGCGCGCTGTACAGGGCGTCGACGAGCGCCATCTTCCTTGGATCGTCGGCGATGTGCGGGCCCATGCGGTTCATGACGTACCCGACGGAGACGCCCGCCTCGGGGTCGGCGAGACCGCAGGAGCCGCCGAAGCCGTCGTGTCCGAAAGCCCTCGGGTTGGGTCCGTACGACCCGTTGGGCCCGCTCAGCCACAGCCCGAGCCCGATCTCCGTCTCGTTCTCGAACCCGGCGCCCAGCACCAGGTCACGGCAGCTGCCCTGCCCCTCGCGCACCCGCTCGGCGGCCTCCGGCGAGAGCACCTGCCGGGAGCCGTACGCGCCTCGCCGGGCGAAGATCGCGTACAGCGCGGCGACGGCGCGGGCCGTCCCGTGGCCGTTCGCGGCCGGGATCTCGGCCGCTCGCCACTCTGGCGTGTTCGCCTCTGCCGCGCCGACGAGCGGATTGGCGAGCGCGGCCAGCGCCGCGGGCGCCAACTGGGCGAAGATCGCCGCCTGTTCACTGCTGGACGCGGCCGGCGGGTGCACCAGCTCGGCCGCCCGGTCGGCCTCCTTCTCCGGCAGTCCGATGGTGAAGTCGATCCCGAGCGGCCCGGTTACCTCCCGCTCCAGGAAGGCGCCCGGCAGCAGCCCGGAGACTCGACGCACCACCTCGCCGACCAGATGGCCGAACGTGAGCGCGTGATAGCCGGACTGGGACCCGGGCTCCCACCACGGCTCCTGGGCTGCGAGGCGCTCGACGGTCAGCTCCCAGTCGCAGAGCTGCGTGAGCGTGTGCGGCGCGCGGAGCCCGGACAGTCCCGCCCGGTGCGACAGCAGATGCCGTACGAGGACCGTCTCCTTGCCCGCCGCCGCGAACTCGGGCCAGTAACTGGCCACCGGGGCGTCGAAGTCGAGCAGCCCCCGATCGGCCAGGATGTGGGCGCACAGTGAGGTCGGCCCCTTCGACGTCGACCACACGTTGACCAGCGTCTCGCGCTCCCAGGGGCGGGTGCGCGTCGCGTCGGCCCAGCCGCCCCACAGGTCCACCACGGTCTCCCCGTCGAGCGTGACGGTCACCGCCGCGCCCAGTTCGCCACGCTCGCGGAAGTTCTCCTCGAACGCGGCGCGCACCGCCGAGAAGCGCGCGTCGCAGTGGCCTTGAACATCAGGCACGTGCTGGGACATGGGACCTCCGTCATGCGTCCGCGGGTGAACCCGGAAGGGTCCGGGCCCGTCGAACGTACCGACTGGTCGGACTGGAGGGAAGTCGCGGGACCGCATCCGTCATTCGGCCGTGAAGTCGCACCCCGCGGCCGGCCGTCCTGCCCCCGGCGGAGCGGATGCACGGTCGCGGCCGACCGGGTCGGCGCTGCGGGATCGCCACACGATGGCGGTCGCTCGATATGTGCCCTGAGCCCCTCGCATCTGGACATGATGGACAGTGCTGCCCCAACCCGACCATAGGTTCGGGTCATGAATTCCTTGTCTGCCCGTCCTTGGTCGCCTACGGCAAAGAGAACGACGCGTCCGGTATTCGGCCCCAGCTGGTTCGCTGCCGTTATGGGCACGGGCATCGTCGCCAACGCGGCGGTCACCCTGCCCCGGAGCTTCCACGGACTGCGGGCTGCCGCCACGGTGGTCTGGCTGGGCGCCGCGCTGCTGCTGTTCCTGCTGGCCGTCGGTTACCTCAGGCAGCGGGCGCTGCGGGTACACGCGGCTGATCCGGTGATGGCCCAGTTCTTCGGCGCGCCGCCGATGGCGCTGCTCACGGTGGGTGCCGGGACGCTGCTGCTCGGCCGACGGCTGATCGGGCTTGAGGCAGCGCTGGATGTGGAGTGGGTGCTTTGGTCGCTCGGTACCGCGCTCGGTCTTGTCACGGCCTGCACGGTGCCCTATTTGATGGTCACCCGGCACCGTTTCGCGCCGGAAGCGGCGTTCGGCGGCTGGCTGATGCCGGTGGTGCCGCCGATGGTCTCCGCCGCGGCGGGCGCGCTGCTTGTCCCCTACACACCGGCCGGGCAACCGCGGCTCGCCCTGCTACTGGGCTGCTACGCGATGCTCGGGCTCGGCCTCGTCACGGCGCTGCTGGTGCTGGCCATGATCTACAGCCGCCTGGTGCACCATGACGCACCCACCGGAGCGATGGTGCCCACGGTGTGGATCGGCCTCGGGGCGTTGGGTCAGTCGGTGACAGCGCTCGGCGCGCTGGCCGCGGTCGCGCCGAGCGCGCTGCCCGCGCCGTACGCGCGGGGCACCGCGGTCTTCGCGCTGCTGGGCGGAATCGTGGTGTGGGGCTTCGCCATGCTGTGGCTGGCGCTCGCCATAGGGCTGACCGCGCGGACGATCCGTGCCGGGCTGCCCTTCGCGCCCACTTGGTGGTCCTTCATCTTCCCGGTCGGTGCCTGTGTGACTGCCACCGGTGCCCTCGCGGCGCGGACCGGCTCGGAGCTGTTCATCTGGACGGCCGTCGGGCTCTATGCGCTGCTCGTCATCGCCTGGGTGGTGGTGGCCGGCCACTCCCTACGCCATGCAGCCAGGCATGGGCGCCGCCGGCCCGTCGCCGGGCACGCGCGCCGACGGCCCGCCGAGCCGGACCTGTGGCTCGGCGTGGCAGCCATGCTCACTGGCACCGTCCGCAGCACCACCGACGGACGCCCGATTTCCGAGGCCCGGGTCACCCTCCTGGACCCGGCGGGCGATGTCGTCGGCATCACACTCACCGCCGAGGACGGCTCGTACGCCTTCACCGATCTCGAAGCCGACCACTACACCGTCGTAGCCGCGGGGTACCCGGCTCAAGCGGCACCCCTCACACTCGAGGCCACCGGCCAGGACGCCTTCGATCTGACGCTGGCTCACGACGAGGGATGAACGACTCCTTCACTGATGGGTCTGCTCCGCGCGTTTGCGGCGGGCCCCATCGTGGAGCTGCTCGCCGACGGGAGGCTCGTCAGCTGTTCATCCCGTCCATTGCGCAACTGTGCGAGTCGGGCCATTTGCTCACCCATGCCGCGTGTCCCGGCCAGCGGCGTGCGGGCGTGCGGCCAGATGGCGCGGACGAGGCTCACATGTCGTGCGCCGCCGAGGGCCACAACGGGGTCGAGGAGCACGATGCCGCGCACAGTCGCCTGCTTCAGGAGGACTTGGGCCGTTATGGCGTCGGCGGCGCCATGGGATGTGTCGTACGGCTCGATGACGTCGTCGAGGTCGAGCAGGCCGTAGCGTGCGGAGAGGATGAGCAGCCGGTCAGGCTGCAGTGCGTCAGCCGCCTTACGGCACGCACGGTGGTAGGAGCCGACATACAGGTCCGCCGCTCGTGCGCGCCGGCCCAGTTTGCGGCTGCCGCACGGGATGACGACGAGTTGTGGTTCGAAGCAGTCGAGATGGTCGATCGCTGTCATGCCTGTCGTCCTGTTCTGTTCGCGTGTGTCGTCAGCGGCACTGGTGCCGTACTCACCTGGCGCGAGTTCCATGAGTCGACTCGAACGTCCGTGAGGTCGCGC
The DNA here is from genome assembly GCF_041053055.1 of Streptomyces sp. R41. Taxonomy (NCBI): domain Bacteria; kingdom Bacillati; phylum Actinomycetota; class Actinomycetes; order Kitasatosporales; family Streptomycetaceae; genus Streptomyces; species Streptomyces sp. R41. The sequence continues at coordinate 724,950 of NZ_CP163443.1, read as the reverse complement.
CTGATGACTTACAACCAGGCTCTGGACCGCAGCGATGTCGCGCCGTGTGGACCACAAGCCCTCGGATCAGGACGCGCGTACTCCGTGATCAGGCCTCGGCCGTGCGGTGGCAGCTTTCCACGCCAGGCCACCTTCCTGGTGCAATGTCCTGATGTGACGCCGTTATGGCATTCCGGGGTATCTCTCTCGGCCCCCGCGGCGCCGTAGCGTCGATGGCGGGACACGGCCGGACGGTTTCGCCCCCACGAGGGTGTTCCGGGGAAATTCAGTGGAAGCGAAGTCCGCGGTCACGACAAGTGATGACCGGGCAGTCCGGCCGTGTCCGCCATCGGTCGTTCCGCATGAGGAAAGAAGGCGATCCCCACAGTGGCGTCTCAATCACGCGCCGGGGAGCCGGTCCTGAACGGGCTGGAATTCGGCATCAACGAATGGCTCGTGGACGAACAGTACGAGCGATACCTGCGCGACCCCGGCTCGGTCGACCGGACCTGGAGGGAGTTCTTCGCCTCCCCGGTCTCCGTGCCCGCTCAGCAGGCGCGCAACGGCGCGACGACTGCGCATGACAGCACGGACGAGGCGGCAGTCAAGGCGGTCCGCGTTGCCGCGCTCATCGACGCGTATCGAGTCCGCGGACACCTGGTGGCCGATACCGACCCGCTCACGGCAGGGCGGGTGGTCGCACATCCGGAGCTCGACATCATGGCATTCGGGCTCCGAGACGATGACCTGCAAAGAGAGTTCGTCGTCGACGGGTTCGCCGGGCAGGCCACCATGACTCTTCGCCATGTGCTGAATGCCTTGCAGGAATCCTACTGCCGTAGCGTCGGCACCGAGTACATGCATATCCAAAGCTCCCAGGAACGTCGCTGGGTCCAGGACCGGATCGAATCATCTCGACCCCGGCCGGACGTCGCCGAACAATTGCAGATTCTCTACCGGTTGGGCACGGCAGAGGCTTTCGAGACGTTCCTGCAGACCAAGTACGTCGGCCACAAACGGTATTCGCTCGAAGGCGGCGAGTCGGCGATCGTGCTGCTCGACGCCCTGCTGCTCCGCTCCATCAGGCAAGGGGTGAGGGAAGCCGTCATCGGTATGGCACACCGAGGCCGGCTCAATGTTCTGGCCAACATCATCGGCAAGTCCTACGCAGAGATCTTCCATGAGTTCGAGGACGCAGTGGACATCCGGTCGGTCCAGGGATCCGGCGACGTGAAGTACCACCTCGGTGCGGAAGGGACCTACCGTGCCCTGGACGGCGGCACGATCGCCGTCTCCGTCGTGGCGAACCCCTCGCATCTGGAGATCGTAGGGCCGGTGGCCCAGGGGGTGGTGCGCGCCAAGCAGGACCGGGCCGCAGACGGTGGCGAAGCCTTTCCCGTATTGCCGATCGTCGTCCACGGCGATGCCGCATTCGCCGGTCAGGGCGTGGTCTCCGAAACGCTGAACATGTCACAGCTGCCCGGCTACCGCACCGGCGGGACGGTCCACATCGTCATCAACAACCAGGTCGGCTTCACGACCTCGCCCGCCAGCGGCCGTTCGAGCACGTACGCCACCGATGTGGCGAGGACGGTCGAGGCACCGATCTTCCACGTCAACGGAGACGACCCCGAGGCCGTTGCCCGGGTCGCACGCCTGGCCTTCGACTATCGTCAGGCGTTCCACAAGGACGTCGTCGTCGATCTGATCTGCTACCGGCGCCACGGGCACAGCGAGGTCGATGATCCATCCATCACGCAGCCGGCGATGTACGACCGCATCGACGGCAGGGCTTCGGTACGCAAGCTGTACGCCGAGGCGCTGGTCCGCCGAGGGGACATCGGCGAGCGGCAGGTGGAAGGCGCGTTGCGGGACTATCAGGGGCACCTTGAGCGGGCCTTCACCGAGACCCGGGCACTGTCGGTGCCCCACTCCCCGAAGCCCGCGAACCCCGTGGACGCTCACAATGCGGCCGCCCCCCAGGTGGCGACAGCGATCACGGAGGCGACCGCCCGGCACGTCATCGCTTCCCAGACCGGTCTGCCGGAAGGCTTCACCGTGCACAGGCGCGTTCTTCCGCAGCTCCAGAGGCGTGCCACGATGCTGGATGCGGGAACGATCGACTGGGCCACCGCGGAAACACTGGCCATCGGCTCCCTGTTGCTGGACGGGGTTCCGGTGCGGCTGGCCGGGCAGGATTCCCGCCGCGGCACGTTCGGCCAACGGCACGCCGTGCTCACCGACCGGCGCACCGGCGTGGAGCACACGCCGCTGAGCTCCCTCGGATCGCGGGCCGCCGGCTTCGCACCCTACGACTCGATGTTGTCCGAACTGGGAGCGCTGGCCTTCGAGTACGGCTACTCACTCGCGCGGCCCGACGCTCTGGTGCTGTGGGAGGCCCAGTTCGGCGACTTCGCCAACGGGGCCCAGACAGTCATCGACGAGTACATCTCGTCATCCGAACAGAAATGGGGCCAGCGCTCCGGGGTGACGCTGCTGCTGCCGCACGGCTCGGAGGGGCAGGGGCCCGACCACTCCTCCGGCAGGATCGAGCGATTCCTCCAACTCTGCGCGCAGGAGAACATGACCGTCGCCATGCCCTCCCTGCCGGGCAACTACTTCCATCTGCTCAGGCAGCAAGCGCTCGGCGAGCACAGACGGCCCCTGGTCGTCTTCACTCCGAAGTCGATGCTGCGGTCGAAGGCAGCCACCTCCAGGCTGACGGAACTCACCATGGGCGCGTTCCGTCCGGTCGTACCGGATGAGACGGCGGACACCGCCCGGATCAGGCGCGTGCTGGTGTGCTCGGGCAAGGTCTTCTACGACCTGGACGCCCACCGGCGAAGCGCTGACCTGTCGGACACCGCGATCATCCGCCTGGAGCGTCTCTACCCGTTCCCGGAGGAGGAGCTCAGCGCGGAACTCGCCCGTTTCCCCGGCGAGGCAGAGGTGCGATGGGTGCAGGAGGAGCCGGAGAACCAAGGGGCATGGTCCTTCGTGAGGCCCTATGTGCACCGGCTGGCGAGCCGTCCCATCGAATGCGTCAGCCGACCGCAGGCACCGGCCCCCGCCGTGGGCTCTGCCCGGCGGCATGCCGGCGAACAGAAGGATCTCGTGATGTCGGCCTTCCACTGACCGTGCCGCCTACAAGGGTCGCAAGACGGGCCCCGCGCACTACGGCCCGCGGCCTTTTGCCCCGGACACCTCTCGGGAAGGATCCGAGGAGTGTCCGGTTGCGTGACTCCACCCAGAAGTCGGTTGCGCCAGTTAGTTCTTGGTGTCCTGAAGTGCCTGGTGTAGTTGCCGGTAGACGATGGCGACGTCGCCGGCCGTGGCCGGCCTGTCACCCCAGATAGGCGGGGGCGACGGCCGAGGTCATGAGCCGGCGGGCTGCGCCGGTGCCGTTGGCGGGGACGGTCCACAGGTCCGAGCCGTAGTCGCCGGGGAGGGCGTAGACGAGGGTGGAGTCGTCGGCCCACAGTGCCTGGTCGTCGATGTTGCGCTGTTCGGCGGTCGCGGTCTCCGTCATGGTGCGCAGGTCGAGGACGTACAGCCGCCAGGGGGCGTCGGGTGAGGCTCCCTTGACGCGTTTCTTGTAGGCGATCCGGTTGCCGTCGGGGGAGAGGGAGGGGCATTCGACGTTGCGGTGCAAGGTGGTGAGGGTGCGTGCGGCAACGTCGCCGCGGACCAGGTAGGTCTGGCCGCCGGTCGCCAGCGTGGCGTAGAACTGGGTGTCGTCGGCGAAGGTGACGCCCCAGATGTTGGTGTCCGCGGCGCGGTAGGGCCGGCCGTCCTTGATGATGTGGAAGGTCTCCAGGTTGTCGTCGATGGCCCAGTTGCGGGTGTCGACGATGGCGGTGCGGGTGGAGAAGTTGGTGCCGGCGTAGGAGTCTCCGCTGACGAAGACCGTCCAGGCGACCATGTGGCCGGAGGGTGAGACCCGGGCCCGGGTCGGGATGCCTGCTGCCGGGAAGTGGTGCAGCTCGTGCAGGTGCGAGTCGAGTACCACCGCCCGGTAGGTGTCCTCCAGTGCGCCGTGCACGGCCTGCAGGCAGATGCCGGTACCGGCTGCCGCGTGGAAGCGCAGGCACTTGACGCCCGACGCGGTACGCGGCCCCTGCGGATCGTCGGCGGGCACGGTGGCGATCTCGTCGCGGTGCGGGCCCCAGGCCAGATTGCGCACCAGCAGTCGGCGGCCGGCCGTCGGCCGGAGCGAGACGGTACCGGCCCGCACGGTCGGACCGTCCGCCTGCTGCTGGTCACGCATGTCCGACCGGTGGGCGGCGTACAGCACCGACCCGGTGCCGACCGCGCCGAGCAGCACAACGGCGGCCAGCAGGATCACCAGGCGGGTTGTTCGGGTCATGCGGGCACCTCATCGGCGATACGAAGGACGAACGAGGCCACGACGGCGCTGACGGCCAGCGCGGCTGCGGTGACGGCGAGGGCGGTGCGCCCGCCCCACAGGCTCCAGGCCGCGCCGAAGGCGAGCGAGCAGGTGAACCGGGCCAGCGCCTGGCCGGTGCCCACCAGCGCCTGCCCGGCACCCTGGTGCTGTGCGGGGACGACTCCCGCAGTGGCGGCGGCGAGCACGCCGTCGGTGGTGGCGTAGAAGGTGCCGTGCAGCACCAGGACGGCGACCACGGCCGGGACACCGTGCCACGGGGAGAGCACCAGGCCGTAGCCGAGGAGCAGGACGCCGTGGCCGGCCAGGAAGAGCCGGCGGCGGCTGACGCGGTCGGCGAGTGCGCCGAGCGGGACGGCGAGCAGCAGGAAGAAGGCGGCCGTGCCCAGAGGCAGCAGCGGGAACAGATGGGCGGGCAGGTCCCCTTCGCGCTGGAGCAGCAGATACAGGAAGGAGTCGCTGACGGTGGTCAGGCCGAGCAGGGTCGCGCACACCGTGAGCCGGCGCAGTTCCGGACGGCGCAGCAGCCCGATGGCGTCACGCAGTGCCGGCGGGGCCGGTTCGGGGAGCCGTACCGCATCGGCGGGGGCGACGAGGTGGCGGGGCACGAAGAGCACCAGCACCAGGACCCCGAGCACGGCGACGCAGCCGCTGACCGCGAAGACCGCGTCGTAGCCGTCGACGGTGGCCCGTAGCACGGCGAAGGCGACGAGCGGGCCGAGCAGCGCTCCGGTGGTGTCCATGGCGCGGTGCACCCCGAACGCCCTTCCCCGGTGCTCGGGTTGGGTGGCCAGGGAGATCATCGCGTCCCGAGGGGCGGTGCGCAGTCCTTTGCCGGTGCGGTCGGCCGCGAGCACGGCGCTGATCATGGGGAGGGTGTGGGCGAGCAGCAGCAGCGGCTTGCACACCGCCGACAGGCCGTAGCCGAGGCCCGCCACGACCTTGTGCCGGCGGCCTCCCCGGTCGGCGAGGTGACCGCCGGCCAGCCGGACCAGGGCCCCGACGCCGTTGTTGATGCCGTCAAGGAGACCGAAACCGAGCGGCGACAGGCCGAGGCCCGCGACCACGTACAGCGGCAGGACGGCCGTGACCATCTCCGAGGAGATGTCCGTGATCAGGCTGACCGCACCCAGGGCCAGCACGGTGCCGGGCACAGCGGCCGACCGCCGCCCCGGACGGGTGTCCGGGGCGACGGCGGCCTTGGTGCTGCGGGAGTCCGCGAGATACACGGGCGTCAGTTCCAGATGCCGGTGATGTCGGAAGCCGAGGCGGCGTTGCCCGCGTGCGCGCTCAGACCGGCCAGGTCCTCCACGGTCCGCAGGACGTTGTAGTGGTTGTAGGTGGTGGAGCTGGAGCTGCCGGGAGTGACGTGCTGCCCGTAGAAGACGGTGGGGATGCGGTTGCCGGACAGCTTGTTGTCCTCGTCGAAGGTGACGGCGAGGATGCTGTTGTGGGTCTTGGCCCAGGTGGCGTACGCGCCCAGGTTGTTCTTGATCCAGGTGTCGCCCGTCGAGACCGAGCAGTCGTGCATGTCACTGCACAGGTTCGGGGTGACGAAGGAGACCTTCGGCAGGGTGGTGTAGTCGGTCGGGAACTGCGTCATGGTCTTGGCGCTGCTCGTCGGCACGTTGGAGAAGCCGAACCACGGGTTGTGCTTCTGCGCGTAGTTGCCGCTGCTGCAGGTCGTCGAACCCTGGCTGGGCAGCGACTCGTTGTAGCTCGCCCAGGTCTTCCCGGCGGCGATCAGCTCGGAGGCGAGGTTGGGCTTGTTGATGGAACCGACGCTCACGCAACTGTCGTCGGTGCGGCCCTGGTTGGAGCCCGAGAACAGCATGTAGTAGTTCGGCTCGCTGGGGTGGGTGAGACCGTAGGACTGCGTGAGGTTGGCGCCACCCGCCTTGAGGGTGTTGTTGATGTACGGGGCGCTGGAGCTGCCGATCACCTGCGAGTAGGCGTGGTTCTCCATCACCACGACCACCACGTGGTCGGGGGTCGGGAGCGCGGCGGCCTGAGCGGTGGAGGCTGTGGCGGCCCACAGACCGATCGACGTGGCGGTGAGGGCGACAGCACCGGCGAGTGCGGCGAGGGTGCGCTTGGGAGCCTTGACGGCGGTCATGACTGTCCTCCGGACAGGAGTGACGGACGTGCGGGGGGAGGCGCCGTAACCCTAGGAGCCCTGGGCCGGACCTGAGTGAAGGTCAGACGAACCGTGGGCCCCGCCAGGCGAACATCACGCCAGGCACAGGTCACGCAAGGTAAAGGGCGTGCCAAGCAGGCATCGCCGCGCTGCGGCACTACGGTGCACACAGGGGAACGCGGTTTGGGCGGGGGCGAGTTCGCTTCTCAGGAGCGGTGTCTGTATTCCGCTGAGCCGGCCTCAGGCAGCTGACAGCTCACCGGCATCGGCCCGTTGTGCCTCGACTACGAGGAGACCGCCGCGGACACCAGATCCTTCGTGCTCACGCCGGTCGTCCGGAAACTGGCCCGGTATGCACCAGGCGTCACACCCAGGTGCCGCACGAACGCTCTGCGGAGCGACTCGGGTGAGCCGAACCCTGTGCGCCGGGCTACGACCGCCATGGGGTCATCACCCGTCTCCAGCAGCACCTGGGCTGCTTCCAGCCTGACCTGCTCGACATACCGGGCCGGGGTGGTTCCCACCTCTTCGTAGAAGAGCCGGGTCACGTGACGGACGCTGACGCCTGCCCTGCGGGCCATGGCCGTTAGCGTGTGGTTGGCCCCGGGGTTCTCGGCGACGGCATCCAGGACCCGGCGGAGCATCTCCTGGCGGGTGTGCGGCGCCCGGGAGCGGACGCTGAATTGGGACTGGCCACCCGGTCGCTGCATGAAGACGACCATGTCCTTGGCAACCGAGCGAGCGACCTCCGCACCGTAATGATCTTCGACTAGCGCCAAGGACAGGTCGATACCGGCGCTGGCACCTGCCGAAGTCATCATCTTCCCGTCCCGCACGAAGATGGCGTCCGGTTCGACCTGCACGGATGGGAACCGCGAGGCCAGTTGACGTGAATGCCGCCAGTGCGTCGCAGCGCGACGGCCAGTCAGAAGTCCGGCCGCGGCCAGCAGAAACGCTCCCGTGCACACCGATGCCGTGCAGCGGCTCTTCTCGTTCAGTTGCCGGACAACATCCAAGAGTGCGTCGTCCTTGATCAGCGTTTCCCACTGCGGACCGCCCGGGATCAGCAGAACGTCGCACGGCTCTTGTACATCGTCGACGGAAAGGTCAGCGCCGAGGCGGGTCCCGGCGGAGGTGATCACCTCCGTTCCGTCCTCGGACGCAATCTGCACCCGATAGTGCCCGCCGAACTCGTTCGCCGTCGTGAACACCTCGATGGGGCCGGTCACATCGAGCAACCGCACGCCCGGGAACACGAACACCGTCACGGTGAGCGGACCCGTTCCAGGGTGCTTGTGGTTCATCGGGTGCCTCCGGGCCGTGCGCGGTGTGGACACTGGATCGATACGAGGCCGGCGACGGCATCGCGCTTCAGGATCCCGGTCCAAGGGGCTGTAACCGACCCCTTGAGGGGCTGGTCGGCGAGTGCATCCCGGAGATCAGGAACGGGGTCATGGCCTGCCCCGGTCCGCCGTTCGTCGGATCTCCGTGTGCTCATCATGTGCTCGTGACCCGTACCGAAGCCACGACCGGCTTACTACCTGCTGGAAGGCACAGACTCCCAGCCCACTCATCGGGAGTCGCACCGGTGGCGCACCGCGCCGCGGCCGGGCGAGCCGGTCACCATGCCCGGAGCCCTGCTCGGTCGGGTGAAGACGCCGGGACCGGAGAACTTCAATGCGACGGCACTGCGTAGTGCCGTGTATGCGGCCGATCAACGAAGTGCACGCGGCAGAGTCAGCCGGCAGGACCTAGATCACACTCTGATATAGGGTGTGTTCTGTAATGAATCCGGCTAAATCACACCAGATGCGGACGAGGAGACGGTTGTCCGATGGCGAAGCTACTTTTCGTGATGACCGGGGCGACGTACTGGACGCTCAAGGATGGCACCAGGCATGCCACGGGATACTGGGCCGAGGAGTTCGCGGCCCCGTACAAGGCGCTCACCGAGGCCGGCCATCAAGTGGTGGTCGCCACCCCCAACGGGGTGGTCCCGAACGTGGACATGATGAGCCTGCGCCCCGACATGGCCGGCAGCGCCCAGATCGCCCTTGATCTGGAGACGATCATCCGCTCCGCAGAGGTGATCCGGCGGCCGATCCAGTTGGCGAACGCCCGCCTGGAGGATTACGACGCCGTCTACTGCCCGGGCGGCCACGGCCCCATGGAAGACCTGTGCGTCGACGCGGACGCCGGCCGGTTGCTGACCGCGGCGCTCGCCTCCGGCAAGCCCCTCGCCATTGTCTGCCACGCCCCGGCCGCGATGCTGGCGACCAGGATCCACGGCGTATCGCCCTTCGCCGGCTACCGGATCACTGCGTTCACCAATGAAGAAGAGAACGCGGTCGGGCTCGGCCCGAAGGCCCGCTGGCTGTTGGAGGACGAGCTCATCGACCTGGGCGTCGACTTCACCAAGGGTGAGATCTGGAAGCCCTACACGGTGGTTGACCGCAACCTGTTCACCGGACAGAACCCTGCCTCGGCCGCCGTCCTGGCCGAACGACTGCTCAAGGTCCTTTAGCTCCTTTAGGTCCTTGAGGGGCATCTCATTCAGTGAGTCTGCGATAGCACATGAGGGAGCAGGCGAACTCGTCCGGCACCAGCCGCTCAACGATCCCCGCCAGGGCGAACAGGGCGGTACCTGCGGCGCGCCGCCGTCGGCGGTTCGGCGTCGGTCGCGTGCGCGGGACCGGTCACGGCTGTTGAGCACCACAGCTGGGTGGCAGATCGACGAGCAGTACGCCGACTTCGTGGCCGCGTACGGGTGGGACCTGTACCACCGGCATGGGTCCGAGACGCTGCGTGGCCTGCAAGCGGCATGACGACGTGACTCATGCAGAACGTTCAGGAGGGCGAGCGGGCGGCGGGCGAGGACAGGTCGGCGCATCGCCGCGTTGCGGAACGACGACCCACCGCGCGACTGGCAGCCGTGGTAGAGGCCGGTGTTCTGCGCCCCACTGAGCAAGATCCGTTCATAGAGGCAGATCTTTTCCCTGGAGTACGTCTCGGAGGCATGACTCCAGAGCTTCTCCAGCCGACTTCCACTTCCTCACCACTTCCCACATTTCGAGGGGAATGTCCAACGTTCGCGTGTCTTCCCATGCGCTTTCATGCTCGCCGGGATCTGGGCGGCCAGACCGTATTTCCGACTGGCGGTATTCGCTCCAGTCTTCGCGACGCTGTTCCTGGTAGCGGTCAATCCAGGTCAGGCCCTCTAGGAACTGTCGTGCGAGTTCACACTCGTATTCCCTGAGTAGCGCCCGATTCTGAATGAGAAAGGAATTCAACTTCGGGATCTCGGCCCTCAGGTCCTGGTTACCCGCGTTCCAGCGGGATTTGAGTTCGTACTGCTTGAGCATGTCGATGAGCGCCCGTAGAGCGGCTGCGCGTTCTTGGCGAAAAGGCGCTGCGAGGGTTCGGCGTTGCTCGGTCTCCAGCGCTTGTCGTGCTGCATGCTCGTTGCGTGCTTGGCGCTTTTCGGTGCGCGCCCACTGGAGGAATCCCAGGGCGGCCACCATTGCAGTCGCGACAACCGGTAGGGCGATCGACAACGTATCCATGGTGGGGGTCTTACCCGTCCCGTGCATACACGACGCCGGCGGGTCGACAGGTCCAACTGCCCGTGATGTCGATGATCGGTCGGTGGTAGTGCTCGACGGTCGGCTCTCGACGAACCCGCGGCCGTCCCTCTCCTGCTCCTCGGTGCTCTTGACGTCCCTACGGGTGACGAACCGCTCTTGATGTCCCTGCCGGTGATGAACCGAGGGTCAGCCTCCTCCGACGTTGCGTCAGAGGAGATCTCGCCCTTGGTCTCTGCGGTGGACAGGCGGGCCAAGCCCGCCCAGTTCTGTCCCTCCAGATTCCCCCAGTGTGCTCGCTGTCCTAAGTCATCTCCCATGGGAGAGAGGTCACGTACGCCGGGGTGCTGTGCCAGTAGTCGCGGGTTTCCACGGCCAGGCCGGCCGCGTCGAAGCGGACGAAGACGCAGCCCGCCAGCGTCGACGGCCGCCCGTCCTCCTCTGCGAGGACACGGAATTCGGCGACGGCCTGACCGTCCTGCCCGACAATCGGTTCGGAGAATCGAACGTCGGTCGCCTGCTCGGCCGCGAAGGACCACCGTACATACGCGGCGAGTTCGTCCCGGCCCCGGTGAGGCTCGCGGAACGGCATGGACCGGTGGACGCAGTCGGTGGCGTACAACTCCAGGATCGCGTCGACGTCGTGGGCCGCCCAGGCCCGTTCCCACACCGTGACAAAGCGCCGCGCCGCCCGAGCCGTGTCCATCACGGGCCTCAGAGGTGGTCGGGCAGCCAGCGCAGCTGAGCCGCCTCCTGGTAAGGGCCGCCGCCCTCGTGGTCGTTGAAGTCGTACACCTCGATCTTCTTGTCGTCGTGCGCCCACGCGTTGTACGCCGCGAAGACCGTCGACGGCGGGCAGGTCTGGTCCTCCAGGGCGACCGAGAACAGGGCGGGCGCCCGGCCTCGCGCGGCGAAGTGCACTCCGTCGAAGTAGGAGAGCGTGCGCAACACCTGGTCGGTGCGGCCGCGGTGGGTCTTGAGGTAGTTGCCGATCTCCCGGTAGGGGTTGCGGTCCGTGATCACCGTGGCGCGCGGGAAATCGCACAGGAACGGCACATCGGGAACGACCGCGGCCAGGTCGGGCACCAGACCGCCCACCGCGAGGGTGATGCCGCCGCCCTGGCTGCCGCCGAGGGCCGCCATGCGCGCCGCGTCGACCAGCGGATGCGAGCGGGCGGCCTCCACGGCGCGCACCGCGTCCGTGAACAGCCGTCGGTAGTAGTAGCCCTCGGGGTCCTCGACCCCGCGCGTCATGAAACCGGGGAACGCGGGCGCGCTGCCCACCGGGTCCGGGGTCTCGCCACCGCCCCAGGCACTGCCCTGGCCGCGCGTGTCCATCACGAAGTGCGCGAAGGCCGCCGATGCCCACAGCAGATGCGTGTGCGCAAGGCCGCGTCCGCCGCCGTACCCGATGAACTCGACGACGGTCGGCAGGGGCCCGTTCGCCCAGGCCGGGACGGTCAGCCAGCCCTTGACCGGGTGCCCGCCGAACCCGGCGAACGTGACGTCGTACACCTTGACGGTCTTGAGCGGTGTCTCGAACGGCTCGAAGCGCGCGGCGAGGTCGTGCTCACCGGCCTCCTGGAGCGTCTTGGCCCAGAAGTCGTCGAAGTCCTCGGGCTCGGCGGACGCGCTGCGGTAGTCGCGGAGCTCGTCGAGGGGGAGGTCGAACAAGGCCATGAAGGACCACCTTTGGCATCAGGGGTGCGGATGATCACACCGTACGTGTGCCGTGGGAGGTCGCCAAGCCTTGCCTCCCATCGGTCTCCGCGGCGCCCGTGCAGCGGGGGCGTCGGGCGTCCCCCGGGGGCGAGCCAGGCCGTGAAGCCCTGGGACGACCGGTTCCCCACGTCACCGCCACATTCAAGTCCCTGCTGCCACGGCCACGTTCAGCGGCTACGGTGAGACACCGAGTGGTGACGTCTCGTCGGCTCTCACCGGGGGAGGGCGCATGAGCGGGGACGGGCGCGGGGCCGGGTTGCCGAAGCTGCGCCTGGACGAGTTGCTGGAGGAACTGCAGGGGCGGATCGAGACTGTCCGCGGCACCCGTGACCGGCTGCAGGGCCTGCTGGAGGCGGTGCTGTCGGTGGGGCGCGAGCTCGACCTCGCGCAGGTGCTGCGCCGTATCGTCGAGGCCGCCGTCGTCCTGGTGGACGCCGAGTACGGAGCGCTCGGCGTGATCGGACAGCAGCAGAAGCTCTCGCAGTTCATCCCCGTGGGCGTCAGCGACGAGGTGTGGGCGGCGATCGGCGACCTGCCCTCCGGGCACGGTCTGCTCGGCGAACTCATCCGGAACCCGGAGCAGTTGAGGCTCGCGGAACTGTCCGAGCATCCCGCGTCGTCCGGATTCCCGCCGCACCACCCGCCGATGCGCAGCTTCCTGGGAGCCCCCATCCGGGTGCGCGACACGGTCTTCGGCAACCTCTATCTGACCGAGAAGCGCGGCGGCGGAGAGTTCGACCCCGAGGACCAGGCCGTCCTCGCCACCCTCGCCGTGGCCGCCGGTGTGGCCATCGAGAACGCCCGCCTGTATGGCGAGGCCAGGCTCAGGGAACGCTGGCTGGAGGCGGGTGCGGAGATCACCAGCGGGCTGCTGTCCGGGGTGCCCGAGCCGCAGGTCATGGAAGTCATGCTGGAGCGGGCCCGGGAGATCACCGCGGCCGACCTGGGCGTCGTCGACCTCGTCGTCGAGAGCACCGGCGACCTGCGCGGGGCGCTCGCGCTGGGGCACCAGGCCGAGGCGCACCTGGGACTCGTGCTGCCCAGGGAGGGCACGTTCGCCGGCGCCGCCCTGACCGCGGGCACGCTCGTGGCCACCGCCGACGTCCGCAAGGACACCCGGATCACCTACGGCCCCGACCGCTGGGAGGGCCTCGGGCCCGCTGTCGCCGTGCCCATGGGCACCCGGGAGGGGCTGCGCGGGGTCCTCATGCTGGCCCGGGGCGCCGGACGGACGCCCTTCACGGAGGTCGAGACCGCGCCGCTGCTCGGGTTCGCCGGGCAGGCCGCCTTGGCGATGGAACTCGCGGAACGGCGGCGCGACGCCGAGCAGATGAGCCTGCTCGAAGACCGCGACCGGATCGCCCGCGACCTGCACGACCTGGCGATCCAGCGGTTGTTCGCGACCGGGATGACCCTGCAGAGCGCGCAGCGCTTCGTGCAGCATCCGCAGGCCGCCGAACGCCTCAGCCGTGCCGTCGACGACTTGGACATCACCATAAAGATCATCCGATCGACCATCTTCGGACTGCGCGCCCATGAGACCCCCGACGCCGGTCTGCGTATCCGCGTCGTGCGCGCCCTGGAGCAGGCGGCAGGCGGGCTCGGCTTCACCCCCGCCCTGCGCATGGAGGGGCTGATCGACGTGGACGTGCCCGGCGCCATCGCCGAGGACGCCGTCGCCGTCGTCGGCGAGGCCCTCACCAATGTGGCCCGGCACGCGGCGGCCACCGCGGCGGAGGTGGCCCTCGTCGTGCGCGAGGGGCACCTCACGCTCCGCGTCGACGACAACGGCGTCGGCATGGAGACGGACGGCGGCCGCCGCAGCGGACTTCGCAATCTCGCGGAACGGGCCGAACGACTGGGCGGGCGCCTGACCGTGACGACACGTCAGGAAGGCGGCACACGCCTGGAGTGGCGGGTACCGCTGCGGTCACGCTGAGACCCTCTGGTTCGGGCGGCCTCTGCCGCTCCGGTTACGCCGGGTGTTCCTTGTCGGGGGTCCTCTGCCTCTCCGGTCATGCTGAGACCCTCTGGTTCGGGCGGCCTCTGCCGCTCCGGTCACGCTGAGACCCCCTGGTTCGGGCGGCCTCTGCCGCTCCGGTCACGCCAAGCGTTCCTCGCCGGGGGACCTCTGCCCCTCCGGTCTCGCTGGGCGATCCTGCTCAAGGCGGCCTCTGCCTCTCGGGTCTCGCTGGGCGATCCTGCTCAAGGCGGCCTCTGCCTCCCTTTCACGCTGAGTTCAAGTGACCCAGGTCAGCGCGGCCCGGCCGAGGCATCCTTGGCCAGTCACCCCTCCCGCCCCGAAGGCGGCGGGAACTGGGCCGCGATCACCGCGGCCTGGATGCGCCGCTCCACCCCCAACTTGCCCAGCAGCCGCGAAATCCCGTTCTTCACCGTCTTCTCGGAGAGGTACAGCCGCTCGCCGATCTGCCGATTGGTGAGCCCCTCGCCGATGAGGGCGAGGATGTCCCGCTCCCGCTCGGAGAGTCCGGTCAGCCGGGCGTCCTCCTCCTGCTGTGCGGTGCCCTCGCCCTGAGGATCCCGCAGGGCGCTCATCAGCCGCGCGGTCGTCGCCGGATCGAGCATCGACTGCCCGGAGGCGACCGTGCGGACCGCCGAGATCAGGTCCGAGCCCCTGATCTGCTTGAGCACATAGCCGGACGCCCCCGCCATGATCGCGTCCAGCAGCGCATCGTCGTCGTCGAACGACGTGAGCATGAGACACGCCAACCCCGGTATCCGCGACCGCAGTTCACGACAGACGGTGATCCCGTCGCTGTCGGGGAGCCGGACGTCGAGGATCGCCACGTCCGGACGCAGCGCCGGTCCACGGACCAGTGCCTGCTCGCTGGTTCCGGCCTCCCCGACGACCCGCATGTCCGGCTCGGCGTCGATGAGGTCGTGCAGTCCCCGGCGGACCACCTCGTGGTCGTCGAGGAGGAACACCCTGACGGGCGGCGTATGCGGCGCGTGCTCTGGTTCGTCCATGTCCACTGCTCCCCGGACGCTGGGGCCCCGGAGGCAGGGGGCCACGATCGATCGTCGCGTACTACGGCAAACGTCGACAGGGCCGAATGGTCCCTTCACAGGGGTGCGCCGCTGCCGCAGGGGGAGTGCACCGCACGCGTCACGCCGTGCGCCGCGTCCACTCCGGTTCGGCGCGCCTCGACGAGGCCGGAGCGGAGGATCGCGGTGCCGGGCGTGCACCCGGGTTCGCAGCTCCGCCTTCCCAGTGGGCCGAGCGGCCGTCCGCCCGTGAGATGGGCCGAACGGCCCCTGTGGGAGGCCGGTTCGCCTCTCCCGACGGACCGCGCACGGCTGCCAGCGTCCACAGTGGACCCGCGCCGATTCCAGCGCCGTACGACTGAACCGAGCCCTTCGTGGAACCCGCGCACCACTCCGCGCAGCGAACGGCAGCCCTGGACCGGCTGACCGCCGAACTCCCGGAAGGCAGGAGCCATGAGCATCGGCACCCGCACCATCACCGTAGGCATCGACGGCTCGCGCGCCAGTCTGGACGCCGCCGACTGGGCCGCCCGCGAGGCCGGGCGCCGCCGTCTCCCCCTGCGTCTGCTGCACGCGGGGGCAGACCCCGTCGTGCCCGCGCGGATCCCGGACGTCGACGTGCCGGCCGGGCGTGCCCGCTCCGCACTCGACCGTGCCGCGATCCAACTGTCGTACGCCCACCCGGCGTTGGACATCATCGCCCGCAGTACCGACACCCCCGCCGTTCCGGCGCTGCTCGCGGAGGCCGCGGAGGCCGAGACCCTGGTCCTCGGCTCACGCGGCTTCACCGGGTTCGCCGGATTCCTGATCGGCTCGGTCGCCCTCGCCGTCGCGGCCGGAGCCGAACACCCGGTGGTCCTGGTGCGCGCGGGCGAACTCCCCGAGGACGAACGGATGCCCACCGTCGACGGCACACCACCGAGCGCCGCCCCGTATCTTCCAGTGGTCCTCGGCCTCGACCTGGACCACCCGGCGGACGATCTCATCCGCTACGCCTTCGACACGGCCGCCGTCCGCTCGGCGCCGCTGCACGTGGTGCATACCTGGACTCTGCCCCCGCTGCGCGGCTACGCGCCCGGGATGCCGCTGCCCGGCGACACCGCCGAGCGGGAGGACGGCAAGCGGCACGTGCTGACCAGCACGTTGCAGCCGTGGCGCCACAAGTTCCCCGAAACACCCGTCTCCGAGCAGGTCATCTACGGCCACCCCGGACACCATCTGCTGAAGTCGTCCACCCGGGCCGGTCTGCTCGTCATCGGGCGCCGTTCGGGTGAGGGCCTGGGCCGCGCCGCGCACTCACTCATCCACCACGCCACGTGTCCCGTGGCAGTGGTGCCACACAACTGACAGCGGGGACTGCGGGAAACGCCTCAGCCGAAGCGCTCGATACGAATCCGGTCCACGGGCTGACCCGCCTCCACCAGCAACCGCGAGGCGTGCTCCGCGAACCCGTTCGAGCCGCACACATAGGCCTCCCACCCACCGCGAGGCTGCTCGGCCAGGAGCGGCGCCACATGTACGGCCGCCATACGTCCCACCGGCACACCGTGCGGCGCGCCGCGCGTGAAGACGAGCATGGTCTCCGCGCCGTACTCCCGCGCGTAGATGAGCTCTTCGGGGCTGCGGGCGGAGACGAGCAGCCGCAGCGGCACGTCCAGGGCCCGCGCGCGGTGGTGCCGCAGCATCGACATCAGCGGTACGACACCGGAGCCGGCGCCGATGAGCAGCGCGGGCCGGTCGCCCGGCCAGGCGAAGAAGCCGCTGAGCGGGCCGCGCACCTCGACCGAGTCGCCGGGCCGGGCGACGGTATGGAACCAGCCGGAGACCTCGCCGCCCTCGACATGGTCGAGCGTCAGCTCGATGTGCCCGGCGTCGCCGGGCGGCGACGCGATGGAGTAGTGGCGCTGCGCCACATACCCGTCCTCGGCGGTCAGCCGCAGCATCAGATGCTGCCCGGGCAGATGCCCCGTCCACTGCGGAACCGCGAACCGGAAGGTGGCGGCGTGTGGTGTCTCCCGGCGGATCTCGGTGAGCGTGGCCGTCTGCCAGGTGGCCGCGGCACGGTTGTTCACGGCGATCCGCCCGGGCACGGCGAAGGCCGTCGGGGGTACGAAGGTCTCGGTCATCGGGGATACGGCCGTCTCAGTCACCGGAGTAGCGCTGCTCTTCCCAGGGGTTGCCGCGTGCGTGATAGCCGTTCTGCTCCCAGAATCCCGGCTCGTCGTGGTCGAGGATCCTGAGGCCCGCGATCCACTTGGCGCTCTTCCAGAAGTACAGATGCGGCACGATCAGCCGCGCCGGGCCGCCGTGTTCGGCCGGCAGTGGCTTGCCGTCGTACTCCCACACGATCCAGGCACGGCCGCCGGTGAGATCGGCGAGCGGAAGGTTCGTGGTGTAGCCGGTGTGCGAGTACGCGACCGCGTGGGTGGCGGTCGCGTCGGGGCGTACGGTATCCAGGAACGCGTCGAGTGACACGCCCCCGAAGCGCACCCCGAACTTCGACCAGCTCGTCACGCAGTGGATGTCGCCCTCGTAGGCCGAGGCGGGCAGCGCGTGCGCCTGCTCCCAGTCCCAGGTGCGCGGCTCGGCCACCAGACCGTCGATCCCGAAGGTCCAGTCGGCGGGCGCCAGGTCGGGTGTGACCTCGGCGGCCAGGACGGGCCAGTCGTCGCCCGCGTCGTACTGCCCGGGCGGCAGCCCGGTGTTGTGGGCGCGCGGGCGCCCGGTGAAGCCTCGCGTGACATTCATGCGGGTGGTGCCTCCAGGCCGTCCGGGACGGCGGCCCGCGGATCGAGCGTGATCATTGCTTACGCATTCAACCGTACGCGGCTGTGCACCGTGCTCTGGCACGGGCAGGGCCCCGATCATTGCGGACGTATGAACTCTCCCGGGGCCGGGGAATAGCCGTGCCGCGATCTTCCTTGCCGCTAGAGCCAGTTCGGTGCCCTGTACAGCTACAACCGGTGACAGTGGCCCCGCGACCGGTGACAGCGAAGGAGAGTGAGGGAGCAGATGTCCAAGGCGTACGTCTTCACACGCTACGGCGGCCCGGAGACCGAGGCCCTGGTGGAGCGGGACCGGCCGAGCCCGGGCCCCGGCCAGATCCTCGTCGCCGTACGTGCGGCCGGTGTGAACCCCGTCGACTGGAAGCAGCGGACCGGTTACCGCCGCCCGGGCGGCCCGGAGCCCGAGCTGCCCGCCGTGTTCGGCAACGAGGTCGCGGGGGTCGTCGAGGCGATCGGCGACGACGTGACCGGCTTCAGCCCGGGCGACGAGGTCTTCGGCAACCCGGTGACCGGCGGGTACGCCGAGTACACGCTCCTTCCCGGCGCCGTCACCGCGCACAAGCCCGCCGAGCTGTCGTTCACGGACGCCGCGACCCTGCCCGTCGCGGCGGCCACCGCGTACGACGGAATCCGCCAGCTGGACCTTCCCTCCGGCGCGACCGTGCTGATCACCGGCGCGGGCGGCGGAGTCGGCGTCGCCGCCACGCAGATCGCGCGCGCCTTCGGGCTGCGTGTCGTAGGGGTCGCGAGCGACGGCAAGAAGGACTTCGTCGAGTCGCTCGGAGCCGTGCACGTCCCGTCGGGGCCCGACCTCGCGGAGCGGGTGCGCGCGGCGGCGCCGGACGGGGTGGACGCCGTGTTCGACCTCGTCGGAGGCGAGGTACTGGAAGCCGTGGCGACGCTGTTGACCGACCGTACGAAGCTGATCACCGGCGCCGACCGGGAGACGGTCGCGCGGCTCGGGGGCGTACCCGTCGCACGGGCCCGGACCGCCGCCGTGCTCGACGAGGTGGCGAAGCTCGTGGTCGACGGAAAGCTGCGACCGTTCGTGACGCGGACGTTCCCGCTCGACCGGGCCGGGGAAGCACTGCGCACCGTCGAGGACGGTCACGCGCGCGGCAAGATCGTGATCGAGGTGTCCGCATGAGCACACGCGCGCCGGACCATCCGGAGCTCGGTTCGTCGACCGGCCCGCACCCGCTGGACAACCCCGCCCTCGGCTCCCTGGCCGGCCCGCACGCTCACTTCGCCGAGCGCCGGGGCCGGGTCCTGCGCTACCCGGCGGACGTATCGCCGTGGCTGGCCCTGCCGGACGAGCCGGATGTCGACGACTGGGCGGACCTGGCTGCCCTGGTGGGCCCCGGTGCCGAGGCTCCGCTGGCGGGTTTCACCGGGCAGACTCCCGACGGCTGGGAGGTGACCTTCAGCGTGGAGGGTGTCCAGCTGGTCGACGACGGGATCGCCGCGGCGCCGGACGCCGAGGCCGTGCGGCTCGGCGCGGCCGATGTGCCCGAGATGCTGGACCTGGTCGAACGGACCAGACCCGGTCCCTTCCTGCCCCGCACCGTCGAGCTCGGCACCTATCTCGGCATACGCCGAAGCGGCGCCCTGATCGCCATGGCGGGGGAGCGGTTGCACCCGCCGGGCTGGACCGAGATCAGCGCGGTCTGCACCGACCCCGGCTTCCGGGGTGAGGGCCTGGCCACCCGGCTGATCCTGGCCGTCGCCCACGGCATCCGCGAGCGCGGCGAGACCCCCTTCCTGCACACCGCCGCGGGCAACACCAACGCCATTCGCCTCTACGAATCCCTGGGCTTCCGACTGCGCCGGACCACCCGGTTCATGGCGGCGCGTGTGCCCGAGCGCTTGGGGGACGAGCGGGTCGTGGGAGCGCGATGACGACGAGGACCGTGGTGGAGCTCCCCCGGTGAATACGCGACGGGGTGACGCCCGCCCACGTCGCGGCCGCACCTCCTGACGGAGGAGCTCCTCAGCTCGCGGCTCCCTTTCCGACGGGCGGTTCGTACGCCGAGTTGTAGTGCACGAGATACGCGGCGAACCGTTCCAGATCTTCCTCGGGCCAGCCCGTGAGCCGCTCCCGGAACGCCTCACGGCGGCTCTCGGTGACCTGGGCGAGAATCCGGGTGCCCGCCTCCGTCAGATGCAGCACCTGCACCCGGTGGTCCTCGGGGTCGAGTCGTCGCTCGATGAGCCCGGCCCGCTCCAGCGCGGCCACCTGACGGCTCACGGTGGACTTGTCGAGCGCGTAGTGCGAGGCCAGGTCGGTGGCACGGCAGCCGCCGCTCTCCTCCAGATGACCGAGCAGGGTGTACGAGACCAGGGACAGCTCGGGGTGCATGCGACCCGCCGAGGCCCGGGCCCGCCGGGCGAAGACGGTCATCTCGCGCTGAATGGTCTCGACAGCCGCGTCGGCGGCCGACGTGCCGGTGGTGTCCGCCGACGTGCCGGTGCTGTCCGCCGCCGACGTGCCGGCGGTGTCAGCCGACCTGTCGGCCGTGTCCGCCGACGTGCCGATGGTGACAACCGTCTCATCGCGCTCCTCGGATGCCTTCACGGGACCTCCCTCCACTCACCTGGTTGTATAGTACAACTTGATAGAGAGTTGTATATGCCAACCAATGGAGGTCTTGTGGTCACCGGCCTGCGCTCACCGGCCCTGCGCCATGTGCTCACGCACCTGGTCACACCCCTGCTGATGTGTCTCGGCATGGGGCTGGCCTACATGGGTGCGTTCGTGACGCCGGAGCCGCATCACCTGCCCGTCGCGGTCGTCGGCACCGGCCCGGAGGCGAAGGTCTTCGCCCAGTCGGTCAAGGACGAGGCGGGGGACAAGCTCGACGTGCGCACCGTCCCGAACCGCACCGAGGCGGTGGACCTGCTCAAGTCCCGTGACATCACGGGTGCTTACGTGTTGCGTGCGAAGTCGCCGGAACTGGTCGTCGCCACCGCCGCGTCCGACATGGGCGCCACGGCCGTCGAGAAGGTCTTCATGCCGGTCGCCGCCCAGCAGGGCGTGGTACTGAAGGTCACCGACGTCGCCCCGCCGGTCGACGACGACCCCACGGGCCAGGGCCTGTTCTTCCTGCTGATCGCGGTGAGCATCGGCTCGTACGCGTCCGTCGCCGCGCTCGGTGCCGCGGGCGCGGGCCTGCCCCTGCGGATGCGCGCGCTGCTGGCCGTCGGGGTCTCCGGCGTCGTGAGCGTCATCGGCGCGGCGCTCGCCGGGCCCGTCTTCCACCTCGCGCACCACGACCTCACGACGGTGTGGGGGATGAGCTGGCTCTACTCTGCGGGCATCGTCTTCATCGGCGTCGGGCTCCACACCTTCCTCAAGCGGTGGACCACACTCGCCATGATGGTGCTCTTCGTGATGCTCAACTTCACCAGCTCCGGAGGCCTGTTCCGGCCGGAGCTGCAGAACGGCTTCTTCGGCACCCTGCACGCCTTCTGGAACGGCGCCGGTTTCGTCGAGGGTGTCCGCAGCCTCCTCTACTTCGACCGCAACGGCCTGTCCGGCAATGTGGGAACGCTGGTCGCCTGGCTGGTGGTCGGCCTGTTGGTCACGGCCGTCGCCGGCGCCGTCGAGCGGGCGCGCGCCCGTGGCGCCGTACGGGAAGAGCCTGTTCCACAAGTGGAGGAGGCCGAGGAAGAGCTGGAGGAGTCGGTCGCCGTCTGACGGTTCCTGTAATGTGGCCGTCCCAGCTGCGGACCGCCCCAGTCGAGGAGTTGCCGAGGAGGTGGGACCCATTACCGCTGTGTCAGGTCGGGTGCTCTCACCTCGAGGCAGTGCGGCTCACCGCCTGTAGGTGACCGCGAGAGCGCCCTTCGGCCCCTCGAAAGGCTCTCGCTTTCATGACCCCTCTTTCTGATTCCGTCGTCGCCGCGCTCCGCTCCGCAGGCTGTGTCTTCGCCGAGGACGAGGCGGAGTTGATCCTCAGCACAGCCCGCACCCCGGACGAGGTCACCGCCATGGTGGACCGGCGTGTCCAGGGACTCCCCCTTGAACACGTCCTCGGCTGGGCCGAGTTCCGCGGTCTGCGCATCGGCGTGGAACCGGGTGTCTTCGTGCCCCGCCGCCGCACCGAGTTCCTCGTCGACCAGGCCGTGGCGCTCGCGAAGGGCGCGTCCGTCGTCGTGGACCTGTGCTGCGGCTCGGGCGCGGTGGGCGCCGCCCTCGCCGCGGCCCTCGGCGGGCCCGAGCTGCACGCCGCCGACATCGACCCGGCCGCGGTGCGCTGCGCCCGCCGCAACGTCGCGCCGTTCGGCGGACTCGTCCACGAGGGCGACCTCTTCACGGCCCTACCCGACACCCTGCGCGGACGCGTCGACGTCCTGGCCGCCAATGTGCCGTACGTCCCCACCGAGGAGGTCGGCCTGCTGCCCTCCGAGGCCCGCGACCACGAACCCCTGGTCGCACTCGACGGCGGCGCGGACGGGCTCGACCTCGTGCGCCGGGTCGCCGTCGAGGCACCCCGGTGGCTGGCTCCCGGTGGCTGCCTCCTCGTCGAGACGAGCGAACACCAGGCATCCCTGGCCGTCGAGGCCTTCACCCGCAGCGGTCTGATCACCCGGCTGGAGGTCTCGGAGGAGATGTACGCGAACGTCGTGATCGGCGTCCGGCCGTAGTCACGGAGGCCGGTGCGTCCGACATGCCGCGTTCCGTCCTGGATCGTCGGGTCGCCCCGTTCGGCGCGCCACACTGTGGCCGACCGTGACGGCGGACGGAGGGCCGAAGGTGAGCAGTCCCGACGAGTTCCGCGCGTGGGACGTCCGCGAGTCCGGGCCCACCGACGCGCAACGGAGAGTGCTGCTGCTGCCCGGCGGGATGTGCAGCACGGCGTTCTACGACGACCTGATGGCCGCACCGGCGCTCGCCTCGGCGCCGGTGCGGCTGGTGGCCGCGACGGTGCCGGGCCATGCGGGCACTCCACCCCCACGAGATCTCGGCATGGAGAACTACGCGGCGCTCGCCGGCGCGTTCGCGGCGGCGCGCGGCTGCGATGTCGTGGTCGGCCACAGTCTCGGTGCCAATATCGCCCTGGAGATGGCGGCGGGCGGGCACTTCGCCGGCCCGCTCGTCCTGCTGTCCCCGACCTTCTCGCGGCCCGACGAGCCCCAGGTGCTCGCCGTGGCCGACCGCCTGGGGCGGCTGCCCGGCATCGGGGCCCTGACCTGGTCGGCCCTGGTGAAGGTGATGCCCCGCGCCATGGCGAGCAGTCTTCCCCCGGCCCGCCGCGCGGCGTTGGTCGCCGAGTTCAAGAAGAACGACCCGGCGTTCTGCCGCCGGGTGGTCCGGCACTACTTCGAGTACCTGGACCGGCACGGATCGCTGGTCCCCCGGCTCCGCTCTTCGGGCGTGCAGACCTGGGTGGTACGCGGCGACCACGACGAGATCGGGCTGACCGCGCAGGAGCGGGCCGCACTGGAGGCCAGCCCCAACGTCACGATGGTCGCCGTCCCCGGCGCGGGCCACCTGGTGATGGTCGACCAGCCCGCACCGGTCGCCGAGCTCGTCGCCCCGGTGGCCTTCGGCTGACCCGAGCCCGCCAACCCGATCCAGCTGGCCCGAGCCACTTGTGCAACTAGTTGCATAAAGAGCGTGTCGTCGTCTACAACAGAGGCACGACACCGCGCACGGAGGGCCCGATGAGCCGTTACCCGCACCTGCTGAACCCGCTCGACCTGGGCTTCACCACCCTGCCCAACCGCGTGCTCATGGGCTCTATGCACGTGGGCCTGGAGGAGGCCGAGCGCGGCTTCGAGCGGATGGCGGAGTTCTATGCCACCCGGGCGCGCGGCGGTGTCGGCCTCATCGTCACCGGCGGCATCGCGCCCAACGAGGCGGGACGGCCGTACGAGGGCGGCGCCAAGCTGACCACCGAGGCCGAGGCCGAGCAGCACGCCGAGATCACCGCCGCGGTGCACCGCGAGGGCGGCAAGATCGCGATGCAGATCCTGCACTTCGGGCGGTACGCCTACCACCAGGACCTGGTCGCCCCGAGCGCCCTGCAGGCGCCGATCAGCCCCTTCCCGCCGCACGCGCTCAGCGACGCCGAGGTCGAGCAGACCATCGACGACTACGCGCGCGCCGCCCGCCTCGCCCAGCGGGCCGGGTACGACGGCGTGGAGATCATGGGCTCCGAGGGCTATCTGATCAATGAGTTCATCGCCGCCCAGACGAACCAGCGCGAGGACCGCTGGGGCGGCTCGTACGAGAACCGCATGCGCTTCCCCGTAGAAATCGTCCGGCGCGTACGCGAGGCCGTCGGCGAGGACTTCATCATCATCTACCGTCTGTCGATGCTCGATCTGGTGCCGGGCGGCTCCTCCCTCGACGAGGTGATCACGCTCGCCAAGGCCGTCGAGGCCGCCGGAGCGACGATCATCAACACCGGCATCGGCTGGCACGAGGCCCGTATCCCCACCATCGCGACCTCGGTGCCGCGCGGCGCGTACGCCTGGGTGACCAAGAAGGTCATGGGCGCCGTCTCCATCCCGCTGGTGACGACCAACCGCATCAACACCCCCGAGCTGGCGGAGCAGTTGCTCGCGGACGGCCACGCCGACATGGTGTCGCTGGCCCGCCCGATGCTCGCCGACCCCGACTTCGTCGCCAAGGCGGAAGCCGGTCGCCCCGAGGCCATCAACACCTGCATCGGCTGCAACCAGGCCTGCCTCGACCACACCTTCAGCGGCAAGATCACCTCCTGCCTGGTCAACCCGCGCGCCTGCCACGAGACCGAGCTCGTCCTGTCACCGACCCGGCTGCGCAAGCGCGTCGCCGTCGTCGGCGCCGGTCCCGCCGGACTCGCCTGCGCGGTCAGCGCGGCCGAGCGCGGCCACGACGTCACCCTGTACGACGCCGCCCACCAGATCGGCGGCCAGCTCAACGTCGCCCGCAAGGTCCCCGGCAAGCAGGAGTTCGACGAGACGATCCGCTACTTCCGTACGCAGCTCGAACTCCACGGCGTGGACGTCCAGTTGAACACCTGCGTTTCCGCGGACGGACTGGACGGCTACGACGAGGTCGTCGTCGCGACGGGCGTCAGCCCCCGCACCCCCGAGATCCCCGGCGTCGACCACCCCAGCGTCGTGGGCTACCTCGACGTGCTGCGCGACGGCGCCCCCGTCGGCGACCGCGTCGCGATCCTCGGCGCCGGCGGCATCGGCTTCGACGTCGCCGAGTACCTGACCGACAGCGGCGACAAGGCGAGCGAGGACCCGGCGACGTACTTCCGCAACTGGGGCGTCGACATGGACTACCGGGCCCCCGGCGGCCTCGCCGCGCCCGAGCGGCCCGCGCCGCCGCGCACCGTCCATCTCCTGCAGCGCAAGGCCTCCAAGGTCGGCGCCGGGCTCGGCAAGACCACCGGCTGGATCCACCGCACCGAGCTCAAGCACCGGGGCGTCACCATGGTCCCGGGCGTCCAGTACGACCGGATCGACGACGCCGGGCTGCACGTCACCGTCGAGGGGCACAGCCAGGTCCTGGAGGTCGACACGATCGTGCTGTGCACCGGGCAGGAGCCGCGCCGCGACCTGTACGAGGAGCTGCTCGCCGCGGGGCGCAGCGTGCACCTCATCGGCGGCGCGGACGTGGCCGCCGAGCTGGACGCCAAGCGTGCCATCAAGCAGGGTACCGAGCTGGCGGCGGCGCTCTAGGGACGAGAGGCGGGAGGGCCGTCGCGGCGTCCGCGGGCAGCAGCCGGGCGCCCGGTCTCCGGTACGGCCCTCCTTAGGATGACCCCATGTCACTCCCGCACGCGATCCTCACCGCCCTGCTCGAGAAGCCGTCGTCGGGCCTCGAACTGACCCGGCGGTTCGACAAGTCGATCGGCTACTTCTGGTCGGCGACGCATCAGCAGATCTATCGCGAGCTGGGAAAACTGGAGGCCGAGGGCTACATCCGCGCCCTGCCCGCCGAGCAGCCGGCCCGGGGACAGAAGAAGAGCTACGAGGTCCTGCCCGCGGGTCGCACCGAACTCGCCCGCTGGACCGCCGCATCCCAGGATCCGAAGCCGCTGCGCGACACGATGCTGCTGCGGCTGCGCGCCTCGGCCGTGGTCGGCACCGCGGGCGTCGAGGCCGATCTGCGCCGCCATCTCGCCCTGCACCAGAGGCAGTTGGCGGAGTACGAGGAGATCCAGGAGCGCGACTTCCCGCCGGACAAGGACGCTCCCCAGGACCGGCTGCGGCACCTCGTGCTGCGTGCCGGAATCGACCTGGAGACCTTCTGGACCCAGTGGCTGAGCCACGCGCTGGAGGAGTTCGAGCGGCTGCCCGCGCCCGAGTAGGGGTCACCCGCACAGGCGGCCGTCCCTCCGACCGGAGTCGGGTGGACGGCCGCCGGTGTGACGGGCCCCTGAATCAGAGCCGGTGGGGCTTGGCCCGGCGCCGCAGGTACCAGGCCGCCGCCACGATTCCGGTGGCGACCAGTACCCCGCCGCCCACCAGGGTGACCGTGCCGTAGTCCTGGACGGCTCCGCCGAAACCGCCCAGGACTCCGCGTGACGGCGAGGCCGTCGATGAGATCGTGGGGGTCTTGGAGGTCTTGGGGGTCGTGGGGGTCGTGGGGGTCGAGACGATGATGGACTGGGTGCCCGCCGTCGTTCCGTTCGCGCAGACCACGATGACCGTATAGGTGCCCGGGCTCACGCCCGACCAGGACGCGGACTGACTAGTGCTCGTCCCCGTCAACGACGCTTGGCGCCCTTGGGCGAAGTTCGCCTGTCCACTGCTGAGCAAGGAGGCGTTGCCGAAGCTGCTGCCGTTGCTCGGACACGAGCCGGTGGTCACCGAAACATTGGAACCGGTGGTGCTCACGGAGATTCCGGAACCGACCGCGACGGCCGACGGGGCGGCCAGGGTGAGCGGCAGCGCAGCGGCGGCGGCCACGGTCAGGCCGGAGCGGAGAAATATCTGAGTAGTACGCATTGGACTGCCCTCCAGCGGCACGGTTGGCGGTACTTCCCATGCGCCGCCGAGGGTTGGAAAGGCCCGTGCTGCCTCAGGGAGAGCCAATCCGCCATCGGCCCGGCCCGCATGCGGACGGGGACCGGGCAGGTGATGAATTCCTTCGTCCGGCCGACTGCTGATCGCTTGTTACGGCAGTGGGCCGTCGGTCACCACGAGCGGCCCGCCTGCAGCAGCCGCTCCCGGACGAGTGCCACGTGGGGGTTGTCCGAGGCGCCGGGCCGCTGGGTGAGATACCCGGTGTTGATCGGCGGGTCCTCGGGCGACAGCAGGGGCACCAGGGCACCGGAGGCCAGCTCGTCCAGGCACAGATAGCGGGGGAGCACCGTGATCCCGGCGCCGGCGACGACCGCCGCGAGGACGCCGCGCAGATCGGGCACCGTGATCGCGGCCTGCCCGGTCAGCCGCACTCCGAAGACATGCCGCCAGTAGCGGCGGGCGATGGGCAGATCCTCGGCGTATGTCACCAGGGGCACCCCGTGCAGCGCGGCGGCCCCCTCGGTCGCCACCCGGTCCGGGCCGATGCGCTCGGCCCACGCCCGGGAGGTGACGAGCACGAACTCCTCGTCCATCAGCGGCACGGACGTCAGGGTGCGCCCGCGCGGCCGGGTCGTGGCGATCACCAGGTCGAAGCGGCCCCCGCGCAGCCCCTCCAGGAGGTCGTCGGTCAGCCCGGTGCTGATCCGCAGCCGTACGCCCTGTTCCGTCAGCGGCGCCAGCGCAGGCAGCGCCTTCGCGCACAGCAGCTCGGCCGGACCCGCCACGTGGACCGGGTCCGGCGGCTGGTCGGCGCCGAAGCCGCCGCGGTCCGCGACCGCCGCGAGCGCGTCGAGCGGCGCCGCGACCTGCGCGGCCAGCTCGTCCGCCACCGACGTCGGCACCACCCCCCGCGGCCCCCGCTCGAACAGCTCCCGGCCCAACTGCTCCTCCAGCGAGCGCATCTGTGTCGTCACCGTCGGCTGGGAAAGGCTCAGCAGCCGCGCGGCCGCCGTGAAGGAACCGGACCGGTGCACCGTGAGGAAGGTGCGCAGCAGGGAGAGATCGAGGGGTGCGGCGGCATTGGTTTCCCTATGGGGCATGCCAGCAACTCTATGCCGTGGCTATTTCCGGCTGCCTGTCGTCACCGTGCGCTCCGCCGAGAACCCACCCCATGTACCGTCCGGGAGCTTCGCCCTGATCCGCACCCGGTGCGCGACCCCGGCGTCCCGGCCCACGTAGAAGCTGTACGTGGATCTCCCGCGCGGCGGGTTGCCGCCCCACACCAGCGAGGTCACCGGACGCCCGTCGAGATGGATCCGGTACTCCGTGATCACCCCGTCCACCTCCGGCGCGACCCACGACAGATCGATGTAGTACGCCCCGTCCGCGCGGTGGGTCGTCGCACGGAAGCCGGTCGGCGCCGTGCCCCGACCGTCGTCCGACCCCCGCGCGGTGGTGAGCCGGACGGTGCCGCTCTCGGGCGAGAGGTTGTCCGCCGCGTCCCGCGCCCGCACCGTGAAGGAGTAGTGGGTACCGGGCCGCAGCCCGGTGACCACCGTCGCCGTCTGCGCGCCGCCGACGCTGTGGATCTTCGAGGTGCCCTGATAGATGTCGTACGAGGCCACACCGCGGTCGTCCGTCGACTTCTCCCAGGACAGCTGGGCCGCCCGGCTCCCGACCGCCTTGCCGTGCGGCAGGCCGGGCCGGGTGGGCGCCGTGTGATCGGCCGCGACCGCCGCCGGCGTGGTGGCGCGCACCTGCTTGCTGGGCGGTCCGGAGTCCCCGGCGCCGTTCCGGGCCCGGACCGTGAAGACGTATGTGGTCGACGGTGTGAGTCGGGTGATGTCCACCATGTGCTCCGCGCCGGGCACTTCCTTGACCTTTGTGGTGCCGAGATACACCTCGTAGCGGGTGACCTCCGGATCCACGGAAGCCAGGTTCCACATGACGTGCACGCTGGTCGCACTGCCCGCAGCGGCGGTGACGCCCATCGGCGCCGAGGGCAGTCGATCGCCCTGGCCGTCGTCGTGCGCACCCCACCCGCAGGACGACAGGACGAGCAGTGCCCCGCACATCAAGCCATGCCTCAC
Organism: Streptomyces sp. R41; assembly: GCF_041053055.1. Classification (NCBI taxonomy): domain Bacteria; kingdom Bacillati; phylum Actinomycetota; class Actinomycetes; order Kitasatosporales; family Streptomycetaceae; genus Streptomyces; species Streptomyces sp. R41. The sequence continues at coordinate 696,271 of NZ_CP163443.1, read as the reverse complement.
AGCAGGGGGAACGCGTCGCAAGGGCCTGCCCTCCCTCGACGGGATTGGTCTGTACCTATAAGACACGGCTGGCGCGGCCACATCAAGAGGGTGGGTGGTTGTTGGTCGGACCGGCGTTCGGGTACGTATGCTGAGTCCTGACGCGGCGTGAACTCGCCCTTGTCTCAGGGGAGTTCACGCCCACGGCGCGGGCCGCTGTCGTCGCTGATCCCGCGCCGGCGAGGGCGGTCGAGTGGCCGGAGCCGACTGCGGCTCGGGCCCTCGGCCGCACGGCGCCCGTCGGCGCGCCCATGGGCCGTCCGGCCCTCTCAAGTTGACGCACCGTCAAACGCGCACCACATTTGCGCAAATGACCGTCTATATCCCCCAGGAGAGGGTCTCTTATCGTGCGTGTCCAGTCGCTGACGCTGGCCGCGGCCGGTGCCGCCCTGCTCGCTCCCGCTTCGCCGGTGCTTCTCGCCGACGCCCAACCCACTCGCCCCGCGGCGGCGGTGAGGGAAGGGAACGTCCGGGCCGCCGACCTGCTCGCGAAGGTACGCCGCTGTGTTCCGGTCTCGAAGGGGCGCTACCGCAGCGACGACGGCGCCCGCGCCGACATCCCCGTCTGCGGCACACGGGGCGCCGTGTTCTGGAAGGCCGACCTGGACATCGACTGCGACGGTAGGCCCAGCCGCCTGTGCAACCGGCGGACCGACCCTCTCATCTCGGAAACCACCGCCTACCAGCAGTCCGACGGCCGGTACTTGAGCGCCGAGACCCTTCCGTACGTCGTCGTGCCCACGGCCGGCGACATCTGGGACCATCACGACCACGGTGTTCGCGGTGGGTCGGTCGTCGCCGTGATCTACCGGGGCCGGATCCAGTACGCGGTCGTCGGCGACACCGGACCGCACGACATCATCGGCGAGGCCTCGTACGCCACCGCCAAGGCACTCGGCATCCGCCCCGACCCGCACGGCGGCGGGACGGACTCCGGGGTCACGTACATCGTCTTCAGGAACTCCCGGGTGTCGCCCATCGAGGACCACGCGGCCGCGGTGGCGGTGGGGAAGCGGCTGGCCCGGCAGTTCGTCCGCGGCCACTGAGCGGCCACTGAGCGGCCGCCGGGCCGGTGCTCGGTGGTCGTCAGACCGCGGCCCAGCCGTTGTCGACGGGCAGGATCACGCCGTTGATGTTGCTCGCCGCGTCCGAGGCCAGGAACACGATGGCGGCGGCCTGCTCCTCGGCGTTCGCGACGCGGCCGACATTGCCCATGTACGCGAGGAGGGCCGTGGGGCCCGTCGCGCCCTGGTCGAGATCCGGGACCATGCCGGTCTGTGTGCCGCCCGGGGCGATGGCGTTGGCGCGGATGCCCTTGTCCCGGTAGGTCACGGCGAGGGACTTCGTGAAGCCCGCGATGCCGTGCTTCGAGGCGGTGTACGCGGCCCCCGCGGCGCTGCCGCGCAGGCTCGCCTCGGACGCGGTGTTCACTATGGCGCCCTCGCCGGCCTCCAGCATGTGCGGCAGCACCGCCCGGGTGAGCAGGAAGGGAGCGGTGAGGTTCACCCGGATGACCCGCTCCCACTCCGCGTCGCTGACGTCTCCCGCCGCCGACATGCGGTCCATGATTCCCGCGTTGTTGACCAGCACGTCCACCCCGCCGAACCGCTCCACCGCGGTCGCGGTCACCCGGTCGACGACGGCCTGCTCGCTCAGGTCGCCCGTGACGGCTACGCCGGTACCGCCAGCCGCCACGATGTCCTTCACGACGCTCTCCGCGCCTTCGGCGTTGAGGTCGGCCACGACCACGCGCGCACCCTCCGCCGCGAAGGCGAGCGCGGTGGCGCGCCCGATGCCGGAGCCCGCGCCGGTGACGATGACGCTGCGGCCGGACAGTCCAGTGGTGGTCATGACGTTCTCCCAGAGGTGTGCGTGCGAGGTGCGACGGAGCCGCCGCGCTCCACACCGTACGACTTAATGTCTTTGAGTGACATAAAGTCCGGGAGCCCTTTTCGAGATCGTTAGACTCAGGCAGTCCAGGGCAGCAGCCGCAGGCAGAACCAGGGAGTCACCAGTGCCGGACGGCGCCATCACCGAACCCCCCGGCCGAGCGGGCGGCCGTACCGGACGGCCTCCGCTGACCGAACAGCGCAAAGAGGAGATCCGGCTGGAGATCGCGCGCGCCGCGGTGGAACTGTTCGTCTCCCAGGGCGTGGCCGCGACCACCGGCGAGCAGATCGGACAGGCGGTCGGCGTCTCCGCGCGGACCCTGTGGCGTTACTTCCCGAGCAAGGAGAGCTGCGTCAGCCCCCTGTTCGCCGCCGGGATCGAAGCGATCGCCTCGGCGCTGCGCGCATGGCGCCCCGACCAGCCGCTGGAGGACGCCCTGGAACGGGCGTCCACGACCGGCGACCGCCCGATGGCGAGGCCGCACCTGCCCAAGGTCCGTGCGCTGCTGAGGCTGACCCGCACCGAGCCGGGCCTGCGCGCGGTCTGGCTCCAGGCCCACGACGAGGCCGAGCCGGTCTTCGCCCGCGCGCTCGCCGACCGCGCCGGCTCGGCCGCCGTCGACCTGCGGTCGGAGATCCAGGCCGCCATGCTCAACGCGGCCCTGCGCACGGCGGTCGAGCACTATGCGTGGCGCACGGACGAGGAGGAGCCCGACCCCCGGGCGGCGGAGGCCGAGCTGGTGGCGACCGTTCGCTCGGCCCTCGCCGTCGCGGCCGAAGGACTTTCCTGATCAAGCCCGGGACGAGTGGTCCCGGCGCTCACACCTTCCGGTACGAGTACGCCTCCACGGCCGCCGCCTCCACCGCGGCGAGGTCCGCGCCCGCCGAGGCCGTGACGACCGCGGCCACCGCGCCCTCGACGAAGGGCGCGTCCACCAGACGGGTGTTGTCGGGGAGTTCGTCGCCCTCGGCGAGCAGTGCCTTCACGGTGAGGACGGCACTGCCCAGGTCGGTGAGGACGGCGATTCCGGCGCCACGGTCAACGGAGGCGGCCGCGGCGGCGATCAGCTCCGCGCTCGTGCCGAGGCCGCCGTCCACGGTGCCGCCCGCCGGAGCGATGGGAGCGGTCGTGCCACCGCCGGCGAGGCCCGTCGCGAGCTCGGCCACGGAAGCGGCGACGGCGGCGCTGTGGGAGACCAGGACAATCCCTACGAGCTTGTCCGTGGAGTCACTCACCGGCCGCCTCCACGAGTGCCGCGATCAGGAGAGCCGAGGAGGTGGCGCCGGGATCCTGGTGCCCGATGCTGCGCTCGCCCAGATAGCTCGCCCGGCCCTTGCGGGCCTGCAACGGTGTCGTCGCGACGGCGCCCTCCTCGGCGGCGGCCTCCGCCGCGACGAACGAGTCGGCGAGGGCGTCGACCGCGGGCACCAGCGCGTCGATCATGGTCTTGTCGCCGGGCGCGGCTCCGCCCAGTGCCATCACCGCGTCGATGCCCGCGCGCAGCGCGTCCGTGAACTGCTCCTCGGTGACCTCGGCGGCATCCCCGAGCGCCTTGCCGGTCCGGCGCAGCAGGGTGCCGTACAACGGTCCCGACGCGCCGCCGACCGTGGAGACCAGCTGCCGCCCGGCGAGCATGAGGACGGCGCCGGGCGTGTCCGGCGCCTCCTTCTCGAGCGTGGCCACCACGGCTTTGAACCCGCGCTGCAGATTGCTGCCGTGGTCGGCGTCGCCGATCGGCGAGTCCAGAGCGGTGAGCCGTTCCGCCTCGCGATCCACGGACGCGGCGGTCGCCGTCATCCAACGGCGGAAGAAATCGGCGTCGAGCACGGAATCTCCTTGCGTGGTTGCCTGGTGCGAGCGGTGACTGTGTGGTGCGCGCGTTGACTGCGGGGGCCTGGAGTGAGCGTTGATTGCCGGGACCTGGAGCGAGCGTTGTACTGCGGGGACGAGCGTTGACCGTGCGCTACGAGCGTCGACTGGTTGCCGACATCGGCAGCCGATCGCCTGTTGACCGGGTTCACACGCCCCAGCGCAGGCCCGGTGTGTTCACCGGTGCGTCCCACAGCCGCAGCAGCTCCTCGTCCACCTGGCACAGCGTCACCGAGGCGCCGGCCATGTCCAGCGAGGTGACGTAATTACCGACCAGCGTGCGCGCCACGGGGACTCCGCGCTCGCCCAGCACCCGCTGCACCTCCGCGTTGTAGCCGTACAGTTCCAGGAGCGGGGTCGCGCCCATGCCGTTGACCAGTACCAGCACCGGATTGCGCGGGCTCATGTCCTCCAGGATCGCGTGCACCGAGAAGTCGGCGATCTCGCTCGAGGTCATCATCGCGCGCCGCTCCCGGCCGGGCTCGCCGTGAATACCGACGCCCAGCTCCAATTCCCCGGGCGGCAGGTCGAAGGTCGGGCTGCCCTTGGCCGGAGTCGTGCACGCACTGAGCGCGACGCCGAAACTCCGGGAGTTCTCGTTGACCTGCCGTGCCAGCGCCTGGACCCGCTCCAGCGGCGCGCCCTCCTCGGCGGCGGCACCCGCGATCTTCTCCACGAACAACGTCGCCCCGGTGCCGCGCCGCCCCGCCGTGTAGAGGCTGTCGGTGACGGCCACGTCGTCATTGACCAGGACCTTCGCGATCTGGATGCCCTCGTCCTCGGCGAGCTCGGCCGCCATGTCGAAATTGAGCACGTCACCCGTGTAGTTCTTCACGATGAACAGCACGCCCGCGCCGCTGTCCACAGCGGCCGCTGCCCGCACCATCTGGTCCGGCACCGGAGACGTGAACACCTCTCCGGGACAGGCCGCCGACAGCATCCCGGGACCCACGAATCCGCCGTGCAGCGGCTCGTGCCCCGACCCGCCGCCGGAGACGAGGCCCACCTTCCCGGCCACCGGGGCGTCCCGCCGCACGATCACGCGGTTCTCGACGTCCACCGTCAGCTCCGGATGTGCCGCCGCCATGCCCCGCAGCGCGTCCGCGACCACCGTCTCCGCCACGTTGATGAGCATCTTCATGGGAACCTCCTGGTGAGATTTTCAGCTTAGCCGCCGGCCGATGTCTTTCCTGGTCAGAGTGCGTACGACCGCTTGTCGATCTTGGTGGTTCGCGGCCGGCCGGAGCGGGCTCCGACCGGGTTGTCACTGAGCTGTCGCCGCGCTCCTGACGGGTTGCCATGGATCTGGTGCTGTGCATGTGAGGGAGCCGAGTAGTCCACTCCCGGCAGTATCGGCGCTCAGGGGGCCGTGGTCACCTGCAGCGACACTCCCGGGTTCGTGAAGGGCGATGTACGGCGCGGGGGTTGTAAGGCCTTCGACCCCCGACTCTCAGCCAGTACGGCGAGAACTGGATCTCCCGCAGGTGCCGCGCCGCATCGTCGAAGCCGCCGTAGTAGGTGGACGCCGAGTACGGAGCGCCGGGTGTGATCGGCGACGATCGTCGGCTGTCGGAGTTCCTGACCGTGGAACGGGGAGGAACAGTGTGCCCGGATCGGTGACTTGCCGAGCGGCCACGGCATTCTCGGCGAGCTGATCCGGCATCCTGTACCGCTGCGACTGCCGGAGCTCTCGGAGCACCTCTCCTCGTACGGCACTACGGCCCATCACCCGCCGACTCACTCCTTCCTGGTGGGGTGCCCATCCGCGAGCGCGGCAGGGAGTCCGGGAACCAGCGCGCGCCTCGCCCGGCGGCAGCAGGCGTACGTCTTGCCGCGCGCGCCCGCGCCCGCGCCGACGGCCGGCTCCGCTGACAGCGGGGCCCCGGAGGTTCCCGCCGGGGCCGGTCATAGGGCCGATCGGCCCCGGCCGAGTACCTCTGGCCCCTCCAACACGGACACCCTGGACACGACGCTGGAATCGGCCCCCCGATTCAGGAGGTGAAGACGATGCCCCGCACGATCACCGTCGGCCTCGACGGCTCGCCCGAGAGCCGGGCGGCAGCCGAATGGGCGGGCTTGGTGGGGACCCCCGGCAGGATCTCGACGAGGTGTTCCCGCTGCGCACGGCGGGCCCCACGCGGGTGGTCTCCCTGCCCCGCCCCCTGGCCTCGGTCAACGAATCCTTCCAGGACGTCCCGCACGGCCCGGTCGACGCCCGGATCGTCTTCGAGTTCCCCGACGGAAGGTGAGGATCATGGAGCTGCCGCTGGTCGTGGGGGTCGACGGCTCCGAGCCGAGCCTGCGCGCCGTGGACTGGGCGACGGACGAGGCCGGCCTGCGCGGACTACCGCTCCGGCTGGTGTACGCCTCACTCTGGGAGCGCTACGAGGGCACCTCGCTCGCTCAGGGACAGGACCGCCCCTCGGAAGAGGTGATGGCCGAGGACATCGTCGACGCGGCCGCTCGGCGGGCACACCGTCGCGACGCGGAGGTGAAGATCTCCACCGATGTGCTGCCCGAAGAGCCGGTGCCCGCTCTGCTGCGCGAGGCCCGCAACGCCACCGCACTGGTCCTCGGCGCCCGAGGCCGCAGTGCCATCGCCGAGCTGCTGCTCGGTTCGGTCGGCCTCGCCGTCTCCGCCCGCGCGCACTGCCCGGTGATCGTGCTGCGGGGCAGCCACGACAACCAGGCGAAGTCAGGGGTACAGCGGCGCATCGTGCTGGGTGTCGGCGAGGAGCCGCAGAACTCCGCGGCCGTGCGCTTCGCCTTCCAGGAGGCGGACGTACGGAAGGTCCCTCTGGAGGCCGTACGGTCCTGGCGTCGGCCCGCCCACGGGACCACAGACCATCCGCCGCCCGCCGGAGAAGCCGCTGGTCTCCATGAGAAGCGGGCCACGGACACCCTCGACGCCGCGCTGCGCGCCGCCGCCGCGGAGTTCCCGTCCGTGGAATTGCACCGGCGAACCGTCGAGGGCCCCGCCCGCAAGGCGCTGCTCGACGCCTCGGCCACCGCCGATCTGCTCGTCGTCGGCGCCGAGCGTCGCCACGGGCACTTCGGGCTGCAGCTCGGCCGGGTCGCCCACGCCGTGCTGCACCACTCGGCCTGCCCGGTCGCCGTCGTACCGCAGCGGGTGCGAACACCGTGACCGGTTCAGCGACCCGCCGCGTGACCGGGGAGGCAGCGATCCGGATCGCGCGGTGGGGCGCAGGTGCTCGACACCGGCGCGGCCCGCCGCGCGGCGGCTCATGGCGCGGTCCGCGCGACCCGCGGCTTCCGATGCTCGGAGACTCCGTTGATCGTGCCGCCCGCCACGCCACCCAGTCCGTTCGATGACGACCTCGATGACGTACCTCTATGACTTACGGAGTCACCATGCCCAAGGTCGAACACCAGGCCAGCACCGTACTGACCGACGAGGAACTACGCACCCTGGACGCCCATTGGCGGGCCGCCAACTACCTTGCCGTGGGCCAGATCTACCTGCTGGCCAACCCGCTGCTGACCGAGCCCCTCACGCCCGCGCACATCAAACCGCGGCTGCTCGGCCACTGGGGCACCTCGCCCGGCCTCAACCTCGTCCACACCCATCTCAACCGCGTCATCAAGGCCCGCGGTCTCGACGCGCTGTGCGTATGGGGCCCCGGCCACGGTGGGCCTGCCGTTGTCGCCAACTCCTGGCTGGAGGGCAGCTACAGCGAGACGTATCCGGACGTCTCGCGTGACGCGGAGGGCATGGAGAGGCTCTTCCGTCAGTTCTCCTTCCCCGGCGGAGTGCCCAGCCACGTGGCACCCGAGACGCCCGGCTCGATCCACGAGGGCGGGGAACTGGGCTACTCGCTCGCGCACGCCTACGGGGCCGCCCTCGACAACCCGAACCTGTTGGTCGCCTGCGTGATCGGCGATGGCGAGGCCGAGACCGGGCCGCTCGCCGCGTCCTGGCACTCCAACAAGTTCCTCGACCCGGTGCACGACGGCGCCGTCCTGCCGATCCTGCATCTCAACGGCTACAAGATCGCCAACCCGACCGTGCTCGCCCGCCTGCCGGAGCCGGAGCTCGACGCGCTGCTGCGGGGGTACGGCCACGAACCGATCCACGTCACCGGCGACGACCCGCACCAGGTCCACCGGGCCATGGCCCAGGCGTTCGACGAAGCGCTGGACCGTATCGCGCTCATGCAGGCCACGGCTCGCGAGGGTGGCGTGACCGAGCGGGTGCGCTGGCCCATGATCGTGCTGCGGACCCCCAAGGGCTGGACCGGGCCCGCCGAGGTCGACGGCGTGCCGGTCGAGGGCACGTGGCGCGCCCACCAAGTCCCGCTGGCCGGTGTCCGCGAAAACCCGGATCACCTGCGGCAGTTGGAGACCTGGTTGCGCTCGTACCGTCCCGAGGAGCTCTTCGACGCCGAGGGGCGGCCCGTCGCCGATGTCCTCGCCTGCGTTCCCGAGGGCTCCCGCCGCCTCGGCGCCACCCCGCACGCCAACGGCGGCCTGCTCGTCCGTGATCTGCCGATCCCCTCCCTCGACCGCTTCGCCGTGCCCGTGGACAAGCCGGGCGCCACCCTGCACGAGCCCACCCGGGTCCTCGGCAACCTGCTCGAACAGGTCATGACGGACACGGCCGGTCGCCGCGACTTCCGGCTGGTGGGCCCCGACGAGACCGCCTCCAACCGGCTGGAGGCGGTCTTCGCTGCCAGCGGCAAGGCCTGGCAGGCCCAGACCCTTCCGGTGGACGAGCACCTCGACCGCCACGGCCGGGTCATGGAAATCCTCTCCGAACACCTCTGCCAGGGCTGGCTGGAGGGCTATCTGCTGACGGGCCGGCACGGACTGTTCTCCTGCTACGAGGCCTTCGTGCACATCGTCGACTCGATGGTCAACCAGCACATCAAGTGGCTCAAGACGTCACGGGAGTTGGCCTGGCGGGCCCCGATCGCCTCGCTCAACTACCTTCTCACCTCGCACGTGTGGCGCCAGGACCACAACGGCTTCTCCCACCAGGACCCGGGGTTCGTGGACCACGTCCTCAACAAGAGCCCGGAGGTCGTACGGGTCTATCTGCCGCCGGACGCCAACACGCTGCTGTCCGTGGCGGATCACGTGTTGCGCAGCCGCGACTACGTGAATGTCGTGGTCGCCGGCAAGCAGCCCTGCTTCGACTGGCTCTCCATGGACCAGGCCCGCGCCCACTGCGCCCGAGGCGCCGGAATCTGGGACTGGGCGGGCTCTGCCAATGGAGATCGCGAACCGGATGTCGTCCTCGCCTGCGCGGGCGACGTCCCCACCCAAGAAGTCCTTGCCGCCTCCGATCTTCTGCGTCGGCATCTGCCCGAGCTCGCCGTCCGGGTCGTCAACGTCGTCGACATGACCCGGCTGCTGCCGCGCGAGGACCACCCGCACGGGATGACCGACTTCGAGTACGACGGGCTGTTCACGTCCGACAAGCCGGTCATCTTCGCCTACCACGGCTATCCCTGGCTGATCCACCGGCTCGCCTACGGCCGCTCCGGCCACGCCAACCTGCATGTCCGCGGCTACAGGGAGATGGGCACCACCACGACCCCCTTCGACATGGTCGTCCGCAATGACCTGGACCGCTACCGCCTGGTCATGGACGTCATCGACCGGGTTCACGGCCTCGGCGTCCGCGCCGCCGCAGTACGCCAGCAGATGGCCGACGTCCGCACCCGGCACCACGCCTGGATCCGCGAACACGGCACCGACCTGCCCGAGGTGGCCGACTGGGCCTGGAGTGTCTGAAGACAGCGGGTGCCTCCGGCCCGGCCGCCCACCTGGGCGTGACCTTCGTCAGGTCGTGGGCTGTCGCAGTACGGCGACGTCCCTGGGGGAGAGGACAGGGGCGCCGTCGTCCCCTGCATGGCCGATCAGGAGTTCCCCGGCGAGCCCTGTCAGCGGCACCGTCTCGTCGGTGCGGTTGACCAGGAACAGATAGCGGCTACCGGCGCCACGGCGCACGATCAGCTCGACGCTGCCCCGTGCGCCGTCGGGCAGTTCACTGACGACCCCGGCAGGGGCGAGCAGCTGCGGCAGCAGGCCGGTGAGGCCGTCCACGCCCAGCCGGGTGGAGACGTAGGCGGCCGAACCACGGCCCACCGTGCGGCGGGTGACTGCGGGGCGACCGGCGTACGTGCCGCCGCGGTAGTGGGACAGCACCTCCACCTCCGGGTCGGTGACGGTGATCCGGTCGGTCCACAGAGTGCCGGTGGCGACGGAGTCCGGCCCGAGCTCCAGCTCGGCCGTGTCGCCGTAGAGCAGCGGCCCGAACTCCTCGACGCGGATGCCGAGCAGCTCGCGCAGGGCTCCCGGGTAGCCGCCGAGCCAGATGTGGTCGTTCTCGTCCACGACGCCGGAGAAGTAGGTGGTGACCAGGTGGCTGCCGTGCTCGACGTACCGCGTGAGCTCCTTGGCCAGCGGAGCCGGGACCATGTGCAGCACGGGTGCGATCAGCAGCTCGTACCGGCCGAGGTCGGTCTGCGTGGTGACGAGGTCGGCACGCACGCCGAGGGCGAGGAGGGCGGAGTACCAGTCGAGCGCCTCCCGGCGGTAGTCGAGTCGGGAGGTCGGGTGGGAGTCCTGCTCGCTCGCCCACCACGACTCCCAGTCGAAGACGATCCCGACCCGGGCGGGCTCGCGCTCGGTCCCCGCGACCGGAGCCAGCGTCCGCAAGGTCCTGCCGAGGCCGGCCACCGCGCGGAAGACCTCGCTGTCGGGCCCAGCGTGCGGCACCATCGCCGAGTGGTATTTCTCGGCGCCGGCCGCCGACTGGCGCCACTGGAAGAAGCACACGGCGTCGGCGCCGTGCGCGACGTGCAGCAGCGAGTCACGGGCCAGGTCGCCCGGCCGCTTGGCCACGTTGACGGGCTGCCAGTTCACGGCGCTCGTGGAGTGCTCCATGAGGAACCAGGGACGTCCGCCGGAGATACCGCTGACGAGGTTGGCGGAGAAGGACAGCTCGTCCCGGTCCTGCGGACCGGGCATGACGTAGTGGTCGTTGGAGACGAAGTCGATCTCGCCGGCCCAGTCGGCGTAGTTCATCCCCTTGGTGCCGCCCATCACCATGAAGTTCGTGGTGACCGGAACGCCGGGTGTGATCTCGCGCAGCAGGTCCCGCTCGGCGCACAGATACTCCTTCAGCGCGTCGGAGGAGAAACGCTTGAAGTCCAGCTGCTGTGTGGGGTTCGGGTAGGAGGCGGCAAGACGGGGCGGCAGGATCTGCTCCCAGTCGCTGAACCGCTGGGACCAGAAGGCGGTGCCCCAGGCGTGGTTGAGCGCGTCGATCGTGGTGTAGCGAGCGCGCAGCCAGTCGCGGAAGGCACGAGCCGCGTCGTCGGAATAGTCGTAGATGTTGTGGCAGCCCAGCTCGTTGGAGACATGCCAGGCCACCAGCGCGGGATGGTGGGCGTACCGCTCGGCCATCTTCCGCACCAGGCGCAGCGCGTGGTCGCGGAAGACGGGCGAGGTGGGACGCCAGTGCTGGCGGCCCCCCGGCCACAGCGTCTCACCGGAGGCGGTCACCGGGAGAATCTCCGGGTGCGCCGTGGTGAGCCAGGGCGGCGGGGAGGCGGTCGCGGTGGCCAGGTCGACCCCGATTCCGCCCGCGTGCAGCAGGTCCATGACCTCGTCGAGCCAGGTGAAGTCCCACTCGTCCTGGGCCGGCTGGATGCGGGCCCAGGAGAAGATCCCCACCGAGACGATGTTGACGCCGGCCTCGCGCATCAGCCGTACGTCCTCCTCCCACACCTCGCGCGGCCACTGCTCCGGGTTGTAGTCGGCGCCGAACGCGAGGCGGGGGGTGGGGTCACCGTCCGCCCCGTCCTGAAGCCGGGACAGGAGGGTGGAGATCATGATGGTCCTTCCGGTGTGCTGCACGGGGCGGCGCGTGGTGCGTCGCGATGTCCGGGCGGCTATTTCTGAGCGGTCACTTCCGAGCGGTTACTTCACAGCCGTCACTTCTCGACGGTGAAGCCCTGCTCGTTTCCGTACTTGACGGAGGCGTCCTGCCAGGACTTCAGGCCGGCGGCCAGCTTGGTGTTGGAGACGTACGCCTTGCCGACGGTGTCGTTGAAGATCGAGTTGGCGTACTGCTGGAAAGGCAGGTACGACCAGTCGTCGGCGACGTTGGCGGCGGATTCGGCGAAGATCTTGTTGGCCTCCTGGCCACCGAAGTAGTCGAACTTGGTGTTCTGGAACTCGGTGGACTGGAGTTCCGCCTTGGTCGCCGGGAAGGCGCCCTGCTTGACGCGGGTCTGCACGCCGTCCTCGGCGTTCGCGTACTTGACGAAGGCGTAGGCGAGTTCCTTGTTCTTGGCCAGCTCGGGCACGGCCAGGGAGCTGCCGCCGTTCTCCGCGCTCGCCTTGTCGCCCTTGGTCCAGGCCGGCATCGGGGCCGCGCGCCAGTCACCGGAGGCGTTCGGCACGCCGGTGACGAAGTTGGCGGGCATCCAGGCGCCGGTGGCCAGGGTGGCGATGGTGCCGTCGCCCAGGCCCTTGTACCAGTCGTCGGTCCAGCCGTTGATGGGCGCGAGGAGCTTCTCGTCGAGGAGCTTCTGCCAGGTGTCGGTGTACTTCTTGGCGCCCGCGTCGGCGAAGTCGATCTTCACCTTGGTGCCGTCGACCTTGTAGGGACGCGAACCGGCCTGCCACAGCATGCTGGTGGTGAAGCCCGCGTCGCCGGCGTCGTTGGCGATGTAGACCTTGGGGTCGGCCTTGTGCAGCTTGCGGGCCGCCTCGACGTACTCGTCCCAGGTGGTCGGGACTGCGATCTTGTACTTGTCGAAGACCTTCTTGTTGTAGAACAGCGCCATGGGGCCGGAGTCCATCGGCAGGCCGTAGACCTTGTCACCCTCGCTCACGGCGTTCCACGGGCCGGGGGTGTACTTGTCCTTGAGCTTGTCCGCGCCGAAGGGCGCCAGGTTGGTGAGGCCCTTGGTGAGGGCGTACTGCCCCAGCGCGAAGTACTCGACCTGCGCGACGTCGGGGACGCCCTTCTCGGCCGAGATGGCGTTCGACAGGGCGGTGTAGTGCTTGTCACCGGACCGCTCGCCGACGAGGTTGATCTTGACCTTGGGGTACTTCTTCTCGAAGTCGGCGGCGACCGTCTTGAGCGTGGGCTCCCAGGCCCAGACCGTGACCGTGCCGCCCTTCTTCAGGGCCGCCTGGATGTCCTGGGCCGAGACCGGCTTCGTGTCGGAGCTGTCGTCGTCGGAGCCGCCGCAGGCGGTCGTCCCCAGGGCGAGGGCGGACAGGAGAGCGATGCCGCGCAGCAGGCGGCCGGTGGTTCTGCGCATGAAGGTGCTTCCACTTCTTCGTGGGTGGGACAGGGCGAGGGTGAAAGAGGTGACGCTGAGGGGGTGGGGCCAGTGGGCGGGGTTACTCCTTGACGCTTCCGGCGGCGAGCCCGGACTGCCAGTACTTCTGCAGCAGCAGGAACGCGGCGATCAGCGGCACGATGGTGAGCAGCGAACCGGTGATCACCAGGTTGAAGATCACGTCGCCGCCGATGGTCTCGGCCTGGGAGTTCCAGGCGCTCAGGCCGAGGGTCAGCGGGTACCAGTCCGGGTCCTTGAGCATGATCAGCGGCAGGAAGTAGTTGTTCCAGGTCGCGACCGTGGTGAACAGCAGGACGGTCACGATGCCGGGGGCGAGCAGCGGCAGGGAGACCCGGAAGAAGGTGCGCACCTCGCCCGCGCCGTCGATGCGGGCGGCCTCAAGGAGTTCGACGGGGATCGCCTCGCTGGCGAAGACCCACATCAGGTACAGACCGAAGGGCGAGACGAGCGAGGGGATGATCACTGCCCACGGGGTGTCGGTCAGTCCCATCTTGCTGAACATCAGGAAGGTGGGTACCGCCAGGGCGGTGCCTGGGACGGCGACGGCACCGATGACCACGGCGAAGACGGCGCGCTTGCCGGGGAAGGTGAACTTCGCCAGCGCGTAGCCGCCCAGGATCGCCAGGAAGGTGGCGCCGCCGGCGCCGAGCACGACGTACAGCAGGGTGTTCAGCAGCCAGCGTACGAAGATGCCGTCGTTGTACGTGAAGGTCTGGCTGATGTTGTCCCAGAGAGCGAAGTCGTGGCTGAACCACAGTCCGGAGGACTCCGCGAGCCCTTCCTGGGTCTTGGTGGCGCTGATGACCAGCCACACCAGGGGCACCACGGTATAGAGCATGATCAGGCCGGTGAGCACGGTCAGCAGAACGCTGCGCCTGGGGCGTCCTGGAACATGCTTGCGGCGCGTACGCAGTCGGGGCGCGCCCTTGGAACCGCCGGCGGCCGGAGCGGGTGCGGGCTGGGAAGCGGTGGTGACGGGGCTGCTCGTGCTGCTCATCGGGTCACGCTCCCTTGCGCATGCCGCGGAGCTGCACGACATAGGCGATGACCATGGTGATCAGCCCCATGATGATGGCGACCGCCGCGGAGTAGTTGTGCTGCTGGCCGTTGAAGGACAGCGAATACGTGTAGAAGTTCGGGGTGTAGTCCGTCGTGATGGCGTTGCGCGCCAGCGGCCGCAGGATGTTCGGCTCGTTGAAGAGCTGGAAGCTGCCGATGATCGAGAAGATCGTCGCGATGACGAGGGCGCCGCGGATCGCGGGGAGCTTGATGGCGGTGACGACGCGGATCTGCCCGGCGCCGTCGATCTCCGCGGCCTCGTACAGCGAGTTCGGGATGACCCGCAGCGCGGAGTAGAAGATCAGCATGTTGTAGCCGACGAACTCCCAGGTGACGATGTTGCCGATCGACGCCAGCACCAGGTCGGAGGAGAGCGGGTCGGGCAGGGTGACGCCGAACGCCCCGTTGATGTCGCCCACCAGTCCGTACTTCGTGCCGTACATGAAGCCCCACATGAGGGTGGCGACCACGGCGGGCACCGCGTACGGCAGGAAGATCGAGATCCGGAAGAAGTCCCGGCCGTACAGCCGCCCGCTGTCCAGTGCGAGCGCCACGAGCAGCGCGATGCCCAGCATGATCGGCACCTGGACCAGCAGGAACAGCGACACCCGGACCAGGGAGTCCCAGAACTGGTCGTCCTGCAGAGCCTGTTGATAGTTGTCCAGGCCGACGAAGGACGTGCCGCCGATGAGCTTGTCCCGGAAGAGGCTGAGGTAGATCGAGTATGCGATCGGAGCCAGGAAGACGAAGGCGAAGACCACCGCGAAGGGGCCTATGAACCCCCACCCCGTCCAGGAACGGCGGTCCCGTTTCGCCGGAGGCCGGTCAGGGCGCCGTGTCACGGCGGCAGGGGGTTGAAGCGTCGTCATGTCGTTCGTTCCTCGCTCGTCCATCTCGGAACCGGCGTCTCACGCCGTCGCAGATGTTTGCGTAAACATGCAGCTCCGAAGGAGGCCCTGGGCTGTTATGTTTACGTAAACATCTGATGGCGGCATGTCTACACTGCCCCCATGTCGGCGGTCAAGGGTCGCCTGATGAAACGGCGACTCAGGTAATCGAGGGAGACGGGTGGACACAGCGGACGGTGCCTCGACGAGCAGGGATCGGGCACGCACGCGTACGCAGACGCGGGCCGCGCGGCGCACACCGAGTGCGTCCATGGCGGATGTCGCCCGCCTGGCCGGCGTCTCCTCGCAGACCGTCTCCCGGGTGTCCAACGGTTACGCGGGCGTCAACGAGGAGACCCGGCGGCAGGTGCTCGCGGCCATGAAAGAACTGGGCTACCGGCCCAACAGCGCCGCCCGGGCCCTGAAGCGCGGCGAGTTCCGCACCATCGGCGTCATCACCTTCAACCTCTCCACCACGGGCAATATGCGCACCCTGGAGGCGATCGCCACGTCCGCGGCGCAGGAGGGTTACGCCGTCACGCTCCTGCCCGTCGCCGTCCCCACCCAGGACGAGGTGCGCGGCGCCTTCTCCCGGCTGGGCGAGCTCGCCGTCGACGCCGTCATCGTCATCATGGAAGTGCACCTGCTCGACGCGGCGACCATCTCCCTGCCGCCCCGCGTCCAGGTCGTGGTCGCCGACTCGGACGCCGGCGACCGCTACACCGTGGTCGACACCGACCAGGCCGGCGGAGCCCGCGCGGCTGTGCGGCACCTCCTGGACCTCGGCCATCGCACGGTCTGGCATCTGGCCGGCCCCGAGGAGTCCTTCGCGGCCGAGCGCCGTGCCGCCGCCTGGCGCGCCGAACTCGCCGAGGCGGGCCGCGTCCTGCCGCCCGTCGTACGAGGCGACTGGTCGGCGGAGTCCGGCTATCGCGCGGGTCTGCGACTCGCCGGCGAGAAGGACTGTACGGCGGTGTTCGCCGCCAACGACCAGATGGCGCTGGGGCTGTTGCGGGCCCTGCACGAGCGCGGCCGGAAGATCCCCGACGACGTCAGCGTCATCGGCTTCGACGACATCCCCGAGGCCGGCTCCTTCCTGCCTCCCCTGACGACCGTCCACCAGGACTTCGCCGAGGTGGGACGCCTGTGCGTCGAGGGTGTACTACGGCGGATGCGCCACGAGGGGGCGGAGCACGGCACGACACTCGTCCCTACGAAACTCGTGGTGCGCGACAGCACCGCATCGTGGCCTCCTGCCGCGGGCGAGTAGAACGGCGCTCCGGCGCGCATGCTCGGCGCGGCCAGCATGGAGGGAACACCGTTCTCACCGAGGCGGGTCTCGCCCGGCTGGAGGAGGCATGGCCCGCCCGGCCGGCCGACGCCCGGGGAGCGCCGCCGGCGCGTCGCCGCTCACCGGCTTTTGACCCGACGCGCGTGCGCGGCACGCCCGCGTGACCGATCATGGATTTCAGCGGGTCGCAGACTCCGGGAGTCGAGGAGGATGCCGGTGGAGCCGGATGTTCCTGCCGCGCAGCCCCTGATCTCCAGCGACGTCGAGGCGGTGCTGGCGGCGGCGGGCGGCGTCGTCGCGGGCCTGCCGCTCGGCCGTGAGTACCGAGCACTGCACCGGAGCGTGGAGGGCACGAAGGCAGGATTGGCCGTACTCGACACCGAACTGCGCTACCTCTACGTCAACCCGCGCATGGCCCGGGTGGACGGGCTGTCCGCCGAGGCCCACCTCGGCCGCACCCTCGCCGACGTCCTGCCAGGGGCAGCGCGTGCCGGGCAGGTGCTGCGGGAGGTGCTCCGGGACGGACGGCCGCGCCAACTGGTCGGCACCGGATTCGCCCATGCCCCCTCGCCTCATGTGCGCCACGAGTGGCGGGTGACGTTCCACCGGCTGGAGGACGAGCACGGCAAGGTCGTCGGGCTGGTCGGCGTCGGTCTGGAGATCACCGAACCGCTCCGGTATCTGCCCGAGTTGGAGCGTGCCCACCAGCGCATGGCGCTGCTGGACACCGCGGTCACGCGGATCGGCAACACCTTGGACATCGACGCCACCTGCGGTGAGCTGGCCGACTTCGTGGTCCCCGGGCTCGCGGACGCCGCGGGTGTGGAACTGTTCCAGCAGGACCGGCCGGGCGGGCGGCGGCAGACTCCGCCCGGCGTCATGCGGCTGCGCCGGGCCGCCTTCAGCGCCGCACCGCAGGTCAGAGCCGCGCTGAGGGAGATCGGCTCGGCCGGTGTGTATGTGGAATACGAGGCGGGATCACCGATCAGGCAGCGGCTGGACGCCGGCCGGTCCTGGATGCACGACCTCTCGGCGGGCGACGTGCCCGAGGGGTCGTACGCCGATCGGATCGCCCGGTATCGCGCCGCCGGGGTGCACTCGGTACTCATCACACCAGTGGGCACCGAGGACCGTCTCCTCGGCACTCTGTCGATGGTCCGCGTCGGCCCCTCACCCGCCTTCACACGCGAAGACGCCGTGGTGGCACAGGAGTTGGCTGCCCGCGCCGCCCGGGCCCTGGACCGGGCCTTCCGCTACGCCCGCGAGCATGCGATGGCCCTGGAGCTGCAGCGGGCCCTGCTGACCGAGCCGACCGTCCCCCACCCGAACCTGGAGACCGCCTTCCGGTATCTGCCGGCGGACGACACCACGGTGGTGGGCGGCGACTGGTTCGACTCCCTGGCCCTGTCCCGTGACCGAAACCTCCTGGTCATCGGCGATGTCATGGGCCACGGAGTCGAGGCGGCCGTCGCCATGAGCCACTACCGGTCCATGCTGCGGGCCCTGGCCGACACCGGACTGCGACCGCACGAGATGCTCCATCACGCCGACCGCATGGTCGCCGACGCGGGCTTCGAGCGGGTCGCCACCTGCCTGCTGGCTCTCGGCGACCCTCGTGCCAACACCGTCTCCTACTCGAACGCGGGACATCTGCCGCCCGTTCGGATCACGCCGCAGGGGCACATCGAGATCGTGCCCCTTCCGGTGGGTCCACCGCTGGGCACCGGGTTCGGCGTGTACGAGACCGTCACGCGCCCGGGTGTGCCCGGCGGGACCCTGCTGCTCTACACCGACGGCTTGGTGGAACGCCGGGACGAGGACATCGACGACTCCCTCCGACGCCTCACTCGCCTGAGACTCTCCCCGCGAGACAGCCTCGAGAAGATCGTCGACGATGTCCTGGCCCAGCTGATGAGCGGCCCCGCGGAGGACGACGTCGCCGTGCTCGCCGCCCGCGTGCACCGCCTGACCCATCTCTAAGGCACGTGGGCGAGGTACTCGGCGATCTTCTCGCGCATGAAGACCGACGACTCCTTGGCCCGTTCCTCCCAGGCGAACACGCAGGCCGTGAGGGTGCCGTCGAAGTGGTGGGACTTCAGCTCGCGGAACAGCTCGTCGAAGTCGACCTCGCCCTGCCCGATGTCCAGGTGCTGGTGGATGCGGGCCGGGGTGCCGGGCGGGTTGAGGATGTAGCGGTTGCCGGAGGAGGCGGTGTGGTCGAAGGCGTCGGCGAGATGCACATGGGTGAGCAGGTCGCCGGCGTACTCGATGATGCCGGGCGCGTCGTTTCCGATGTGGAAGGTGTGCGGGGCGCAGTACAGGAACGTGACGTTCGGGTGGTTGATGCCGCGGATCAGGTTGATCGCGTCGTAGCCGTTCTCGATGAAGTCGTCCGGGTGCGGCTCCAGGGCGAGGCGGATGCCCTCGCGCTCGAACAGTGGCAGCAGCTCGTCGAGGGAGTTCCAGAACTGGGCCTCCGAGCGGTCGGAGGCCTCGGGGCGGCCGTTGAACTCGGAGATCATGCTGTCGACACCGAGGTCGGCGGCGATCTGGATGGACCGCTTCCAGTACCGCACGGCGGCCCGGCGGTCGTCCTCGTCCGGTCCCGACCAGCGGAACAGGGGGAGCAGCGAGGAGATGCCGACGCCCGCGGAGTCCAGCGCCTTGCGGAACTTGCGGACCGTGCCGTCGTCCACGCGGGGATGCCGGAAGAAGGGGATGAAGTCCTCGCGGGGGGACAGCTCGATCCACTCGTAGCCCAACTCGGCCACCACGGCGGGCAGTTCGAGGAGAGGTACATGGCGGATCATGTACGGGTCGAGCGCGATCTTCATGGGGCAGTGCCTTCCGGTGTGTCAGCGGTAGAGGGCGGGGCGCTCGATCAGTTCGACCTCGGTCCTGCGGCCCTCCGCCTGGGCCCGGACGCCCGCCTCGCAGACGGCCGCCGCGGCGTATCCGTCCCAGCTGCTGGGGCCGGTGACCTCGCCCCGCAGCGTGGCGTCGACCCAGGCCTGGACCTCGCGGTCGTACGCGTCCACGAACCGCTCCACGAAGTCCGGGGCGATGGAACCGCCCCACCGTCCCGCCGTGTTGACGAGCATCCCTTGGGCCTCGCCGATCCGTGCCGTGCCGTTCTCGCAGACCGCCTCGGCCTGCACCTGGTAGCCGAATCGGCAGTTGACGTAGATCTCGACGTCGACCAGGGTGCCCCCGTCCGTCTCGAAGACGACGAACTGCGGGTCGGACAGCCCCTCGGGCGCGTTGCCGGAGGGCTTCGGCTTCATCACCGTGACCGCGGTGATCTCCTGGTCCAGCAGCCAGCGGGCGACGTCCATCTCGTGCACCACGGAGTCGTTGATCAGCATCTGCTCGGTGAAATACGGCAGGACGTCGGCGTTGCGGTGCCGGTTGTGCAGCATCAGCGGCCGGCCCAGTTCACCGCTGTCCAGCAGTGACTTGAGCTTCATGTACTCGGCGTCGTACCGGCGCATGAACCCGACCTGGACCCGCCGGTGGCCGAGCTTCTGCTCGGCCTCCATGACGCGCAGCGCGGAGGCCGCGTCCGGAGTGAGCGGCTTCTCGCACAGCACCGGCAGGTCGTGCTCGAAGGCGGTGAGCAGCGCCGCCTCGTGCGCCGGGCCGGGTGAGGCGATGATCACGGCGTCGACGTCGTCCGCGGCCATGGCGGCGGCCGGGTCGGTGTACGCGGTGCAGCCGTCGATGCCCGCGGCGAGCTGCTTGGCCCGTTCCGCGTCGAGGTCCGCGACGGCGGTCACCCGCGCCCCGCTGATGACCTCCGTGATACGGCGTACGTGGTCGGCCCCCATCCGGCCGGTGCCGATGACGGCGATGCCGAGCGTTCCGCGCTGGGTCATGGTGTTCGGTGGTCCTTTCGGGGTCAGGCGCCGCAGGAGCGGAGGAACTTCCGGGTGCGGACGGCGATGGGCAGCGGCTTGTCCGGCTCGCAGGGGTACATGTCCTGCTCGACGATGGCGAACAGCTCGACACCCAGGCCCTGGGCCGCGACCAGCACCGGCTCCAACTCCGGTACACCGGAAGGGGGTTCGCACATCACACCGCGCTGGACGGCGGGCCCGAACGGCACCTCGTTCTTGACGACGTCGGCGAGGATGTCGGGGTCGACCTGCTTGAGGTGCAGATAGCCCATCCGCTCGCCGTACGTCTCGATGAGCTTCACGCTGTCGCCGCCGCAGTAGGCGTAGTGCCCGGTGTCCAGGCAGAGGTTGACCAGCTCGGAGTCGGTCGAGTCGAGGAAGCGCTCGACGTGGTCCTCGGTGTCGATGTGGGTGTCGGCGTGCGGGTGGACGACGATGTCCAGGCCGTACGTCTCCTTGACCTCGTGGCCGAGCCGCTCCATGCCCTTGGTCAGGTGGGCCCACTGCTCGGCGGTCAGCTCCGGCGGCTCGAGGATCTCGGCGGTCTTGTCGTCCCGCCAGAAGGACGGGATGACCACCAGGTGCTTCGCGCCCATGGCCTGGGTGAGGGAGGCGACCTCGCTGACGTGCTTCCAGGTGGACTCCCAGACCGAGGGTCCGCGGTGCAGCCCGGTGAAGATCGTGCCGGCCGACACCTTCAACCGTCGCCTGTTCACCTCGTCGGTGAGCCGGGCGGGGTCGGTCGGCAGATAGCCGTACGGGCCGAGTTCGATCCAGGAGTAGCCGGCCTCGGCGACCTCGTCCAGGAAACGTTCCCAGGGAACCTGCTGGGGGTCGTCGGGGAACCAGACGCCCCAGGAGTCGGGTGCCGAGCCGACCCGGATGCGGTCGAGGGCAGTGGTCATCTCAGGAGGTCCCTTCGGAGGAGGCCGCCACGGGTGCCTGGAGGTCTTCCGCTTCGGGGAGCTCCTCGACGTCGACGCCGCGTACCTGCGCCAACTCGTGCTTGAGCGCGGCGAGTTCGGTGCCGCCGGCCATGTGGTTGGTGAGCTCTTCGAGGCTCACCTCACTGCGGTCGGCGCTGAGCTCCATGGTGCCGAGGCGGAGCACGCTGAAGTGGTCGCCGACCATGTAGGCGTGGTGCGGATTGTGGGTGATGAAGATGACGCCGAGGCCGCGGTCGCGGGCGGCGGCGATGTACTTGAGGACGACACCGGACTGCTTGACACCGAGCGCGGCCGTGGGCTCGTCCAGGATCAGGACCCGCGCACCGAAGTAGACGGCGCGGGCGATGGCCACGGACTGGCGCTGACCGCCGGAGAGCGTGCCGATGGGCTGGTCCAGGTCGTCGAGGGCGATGCCCATGTTGCGCAGTTCCTGGTCGGCGGTCTGCCGCATCTTCGCGATGTCGAGGCGGCGCACCGGCCAGGGGCCGCGGGTCATCTCGGAGCCGAGGAAGAAGTTCCGCCACACCGGCATCAGCGGGACCGTCGCCAGGTCCTGGTAGACGGTGGCGATGCCCTTGTCGAGTGCCTCGCGGGGAGTGCTGAAGTGCACCGGCTTGCCGTCGACGAGGAACTCGCCCTCGGTGTGCTGGTGCAACCCTGAGATGATCTTGATGAGGGTGGACTTGCCGGCGCCGTTGTCGCCGAGCACACAGGTCACCTTGCCGGGGTGGACGGCCAGGGTGACGCCGTGCAGGGCGCGGATGTTGCCGTACGCCTTGCCGGCGCCGCGCAGCTCGACGATGGGCCCGGTGTCCTCCGGCTCGGCCTTGACCGCCGCGCCGTTCGGTGAGGTTCCGTTGGTTGTCATGTGATCAGATCACCTCCGGGTCGCCGTGCGGCGGACCCACAGATTGACGAGGGCGGCGACCAGGAGCATCACGCCGAGGAACGCCTTGAACCAGTCGGGGTTCCAGTTGGCGTAGACGATGCCCTGGGAGACCATGCCGAAGATGAAGGCGCCGATGACCGGGCCGACCGCCGAGCCGTAGCCGCCGGTGAGCAGGCAGCCGCCGATCACCGCGGCGATGATGTACAGGAACTCGTTGCCCACGCCCTCGCCGGACTGCACGGTGTTGAACGAGAACAGCAGGTGCATGCCGACGAACCAGGCGCCCGCGCCCACGCCCATGAACAGGGCGACCTTGGTGAACTTCACCGGCACGCCGACCGCTCGGGCGCTGTCCTGGTTGCCGCCGACCGCGAAGATCCAGTTGCCGAACTTGGTGCGCAGCAGCAGCCAGGTCGCCGCCGCGGCGAACAGCAGCCAGTAGAAGATGGTGATCTTGAAGTCCACCCCGCCGATGCTCACCTCGGAGGCGAAGATCTTCTTGGCCTGGTCGAAACCGTCCATGTCGGCGATCGAGTCGCTGGCGACATTGCCGGTGAAGATCTTGGTGACGGCGAGGTTGGCGCCCTGCAGGACCAGGAACGAGCCCAGGGTGATCAGGAAGCTGGGGAGTCCGGTCCTGACCAGCAGATAGCCGTTGAACGCGCCGACGGCGAGGGAGGCGATCAGTGCGACGAGGACACCGGTCCACACGTTCGTGGTCAGCTGGAAGCTGAGGATCGCGGCGGTGAGCGCCGAGGTCGTGACGGCGACACCGGCCGAGAGGTCGAACTCGCCGCCGATCATCAGCAGGGCGACCGGAATCGCCATGATGCCCATGACCGACGCCTGGTAGAGCACGGTGGACAGCGCGCTCGCCTCGCGGAAGGAAGGAGCCACCGAGAAGAAGAAGATGTACACGCCGACGGCCGCGATCAGCGCGCCGACCTCGGGGCGGGCGAGCAGCCGGCGCCCCAGGGACCGCTGTGTGGCGCGGCCGTCCTTCTGAGTGGCCGGCGAGGCCGGCGACGAGGGACTCGTCGCCGGTGCCGTTGCCTGACTCATGGTCATCACCGAGTACCCTTCGCGGCGAACTTGGCGATGGTGTCGACGTTGGTCTTGTCGACGAACGCCGGTCCGGTCAGGACGGGCGCCTCGCCGCCACCGCTGTAGTTGCCGTTGGTCTTGTAGAGCCACAGGGAGTCGACCGACAGGTAGCCCTGCAGATAGGGCTGCTGGTCGACGGCGAACGAGATGTCACCGTCCTGGACACCCTTCACCAGGTCCTTGTTGAGGTCGAAGGTGGCGACCTTGGCCTTGCTGCCCGCGTCGCTGACCGACTGCACCGCCGTCAGCGCGAACGGGGCGCCGAGGGTGACGACGTAGTCGATGGAGCTGTCCTGCTTGAGCTTCGCGGTGATCGTCGACTTCACGGACGGCATGTCGGTGCCGTTGACGTAGAGGTTCTCCGTCTTGCCGCTGAAGGTCTTCTTCACACCGGCGCAGCGGGCCTCCAGGGCGACATGACCCTGGTCCTGGATCACACAGATGTTGTGCTTGGCACCGAGCTCGTTGAGCTTCTTGCCGAACGCCTCGCCCGCGACGGTCTCGTCCTGGCCGAAGTACTCCAGCAGGCCCTGCTTCTTCCAGTCGTCCACACCAGCGTTGAAGCCGACCACCGGGATGCCCGCCTTCTCGGCCTTGGCGAGCACGTCCTTCATGGCGTCCGGCTTGGCAAGGGTGACCGCGATGCCGTCGACCTTCTGGTCGATCGCGTTCTGCACCAGGTTGGCCTGGGTGCCCGCGTTGGCGTCGCTGGAGTAGATCAGCTTGACGTTGTCCTTGGCGGCCGCGGCCTGGGCGCCCTTGCGGATGGTGTCCCAGAAGGTGTCGCCGGGGGGCGCGTGGGTGACCATCGCGATCGTCATGCGGGGGGTGTTGGCCTTGCCTGCGGAGGCGTCGGCGCCGCTCTCCTCCGCCTTCTTGCCGCCGGAGCTGCTGGAGCAGCCGGCTATCAGCAGCGCGGATGCCGCGAGTGTCGCGACGAGTGGGGCAATTCTGCGAGAGCGGGGGTGAAACGTGCGGTCCATCTTTCCAGCACCTCACTGTGCGACCGGGGGAAAGGGAACGGGACGGCGCGGGGCGCGGGGCCCGTGCGGGGCCCGGACGGCAGGTCCGGGTCTTGAGCCGGTGACGCGGCTGTTTCGTTGGGACGGGATACAAGTCCCTGTTGCACCCACCTGTCAATACTTTGTTAAGACATCATTTCCTGAGCAGGTCCGAATGTCCGTACAAAGTCTTGACAGAGGCTTGCTGTGGGTCCTACACCTAAGAGGCATCGGGCGCCCCGTTGCCCGCATCCCACGCATCAGGAGCGTCACGCATGCCTGAGTCCGCTGAAACCTTCGACGTCATCACCATGGGACGTATCGGCGTCGATCTCTACCCGCTGCAGACGGGTGTGCCGCTCGCGCAGGTCGAGTCCTTCGGAAAGTTCCTCGGCGGCTCGGCGGCCAATGTCGCGGTGGCCGCCGCCCGCCTGGGCCGCGCCACCGCGGTGATCACCCGCACCGGCCAGGACCCCTTCGGCACCTACCTCCACCAGGCGCTCAAGGAGTTCGGCGTCGACGACCGCTGGGTCACACCCGTCGACGCCTACCCCACGCCGATCACCTTCTGCGAGATCTTCCCGCCGGACGACTTCCCGCTGTACTTCTACCGGCGGCCCAAGGCGCCCGACCTGGAGATCCACACCGACGAGCTGGACTTCTTCGCCATCCGCGCGGCCCGCATCTTCTGGATCACCGGCACCGGCCTGAGCGAGGAGCCCAGCCGCTCGGCCACGCTCGCCGCCCTGAAGGCGCGCGCCAAGTCGGGCACCACGGTCTTCGACCTCGACTGGCGCCCGATGTTCTGGAAGGACCCCGACAGCGCGCGCCCGTACTACGCCGAGGCCCTGCGCCACGCCACGGTCGCCGTCGGCAACCTCGACGAATGCGAGATCGCCACCGGCGTACGCGAACCACGGGCCTGCGCCCAGGCCCTCCTCGACGCCGGTGTGGAACTGGCGGTCGTCAAACAGGGCCCCAAGGGAGTCCTGGCCGTCCACCGCGACGGCACCGTCGCCGAGGTCCCGCCGGTGCCGGTGGAGGTCGTCAACGGCCTCGGCGCGGGAGACGCGTTCGGCGGTTCGCTCTGCCACGGTCTGCTGTCCGGCTGGGAGCTGGAGAAGACCATCCGGTACGCCAACGCGGCCGGCGCGCTCGTCGCCTCCCGGCTCGCCTGCTCCTCCGCGATGCCGACCGAGTCCGAGGTCGAGGACCTCCTCGTACGCGGCTGACCGAGTCCGAGGCCGAGGTGCCCCGCATACGCGGCCGACCGACGCCACCCCTGAACGGAGCCTGTCTTGAGCATCAGCATTCCCGACCTCGTCACGGTGCGCGCCCGGCACCCGGAGGCCATCGCCGAAGCGGCCGCCCGCCGTGTCCGCCGCCCGCTGATCGGTGAGAGCGGCCGCCTGATGATCGTGGCCGCCGACCACCCAGCGCGCGGCGCCCTCGGCGTCGGCGAGCACCGCCTGGCCATGGCCAACCGCGCCGACCTCCTGGAACGCCTCTGCGTCGCGCTGTCGCGGCCCGGTGTGGACGGGGTGCTCGCCACCGCCGACATCCTGGAGGACCTGCTGCTCCTGGGCGTCCTGGAGAACAAGGTCGTGATGGGTTCCATGAACCGCGGCGGGCTCGCGGGCGCCTCCTTCGAGATGGACGACCGCTTCACCGGCCACCGTGCCGAGGACATCGAGCGGCTCCGCTTCGACGCCGGAAAGCTCTTGCTGCGTATCGACTACGACGACCCCGGCTCCCTGGAGACCCTGCAGACCACAGCCCGCGCCGTCGACGACATGGCCGCCCGCCGACTGCCGCTGTTCGTCGAGCCGTTCATATCCCGCCGGGTGGAGGGTACGGTCCGCAACGACCTGAGCGCCGAGGCCGTCACCCGGTCCATCGCCATCGCCTCCGGCCTCGGCGGCACCTCCGCCTACACCTGGCTCAAGCTGCCGGTCACCAGCGACCCCGACGACATGGCCGAGGTGCTGGAGGCGTCCACCCTGCCCGCCGTGCTGCTCGGCGGCGAGGTCGGCAGGGACCAGGAAGGCGCGTACGAGAGATGGCGCAAGGCCCTGCGGCTGCCCACCGTCCAGGGCATGGTCGTCGGCCGGTCGCTGCTGTACCCCGCCGAGGGCAGCGTGGAGACCGCGGTGGACACCGCGGTCGGTCTGCTCTGAATCCCGTTCGGCCTGCTCTGAATCCCGTAGAGGAGCCACCCCGATGACCACCGCGCACCACCTTCCCGCGGGCAAGGCCGCCGCCGATGCCTACACCGTCGACGTCACCCCCGAGTCCGCCGACTGGGGCTATTCCAGCCTGCGTGTCCTCGAACTGCCGCCCGGCGGCTGGCACGCTTTCGACACCGGCGGCAGTGAGTGGATCGTGCTCCCGCTGTCGGGCGGCTGCACCGTCGCCGTCGGCGGCGACACCTTCCGCCTCGCCGGGCGCGAGAACGTCTTCAGCGGGGTGAGCGACTTCGCGTACGTCCCCCGGGACGCCCAGGTCTCGATCGCCTCGCGCGACGGCGGGCGGTTCGCGCTGACCGGCGCCCGCTGCACCCGCCGGCTGCCGGCCCGCTACGGGCCCGCCTCCTCCGTCCCGGTCGAGCTGCGCGGCACCGGCAACTGCTCACGCCAGGTCAACAACTTTGGCGCCGCGGGGGTGTTCGAGTGCGACAAGCTGATCGCCGTCGAGGTGATCACGCCCGGCGGCAACTGGTCCTCCTTCCCGCCGCACAAGCACGACGAGCACCGGCCCGGTGAGGAGTCGGAGCTGGAGGAGATCTACTACTTCGAGTTCGCCGCCCACGAGGGCACGCCCGGCCTCGGCTACCAGCGGGTCTCGCCCTCGGGCCACGGCACCAACACCGACGTGCTGGCCGAGGTGCGCGACGGCGACGTCGTCCTCATCCCGGACGGCTGGCACGGACCGTCCATGGCCGTGCCAGGACACGACATGTACTACCTCAACGTCATGGCGGGGCCCGGCGCCGACCGAGCCTGGCTGATCTGCGACCACCCCGACCACGCGTGGATCCGCGACACCTGGCCCGAGCGGCCGGTCGACCCCCGCCTCCCCCTCTACACGGCACCGGAGAAGTCCTGATGAGCACCCCCACCCGCCGCCTGACCGTCGCCCAGGCACTCGTGCGCTTCCTGTCCGCGCAGTACAGCGAGCGCGACGGCGTACGGCACCGGCTGATCGCCGGCACCTGGGGCATCTTCGGCCACGGCAACGTGGCGGGCATCGGCCAGGCGCTGCTGGAGGCCGGCGAGGACACCATGCCCTTTCACCAGGGCCGCAACGAGCAGTCCATGGTGCACGCGGCGGTCGGCTACGCCCGCCAGCTCAACCGCCTCTCGGCACAGGCAGTCACCACGTCCATCGGCCCCGGCGCCACCAACCTCGTCACCGGCGCGGCCCTCGCCACGGTCAACCGCCTGCCCGTGCTGCTCCTGCCGGGCGACTACTTCGCGACCCGCCCCGCCGACCCGCTGCTCCAGCAGCTGGAACACCCCGTCGAGGCCGACGTCTCCGTCAACGACACGCTGCGCCCGGTCTCCCGCTACTTCGACCGCATCACCCGCCCCGAGATGCTGATCCCGTCCGCGCTGAACGCGATGCGGGTGCTGACCGACCCGGCCGAGACCGGCGCCGTCACCCTCGCCATGCCGCAGGACGTGCAGGCGGAGGCGTACGACTGGCCCGAGGAGTTCTTCGCCGACCGCGTCTGGCACGTACGCCGTCCCGCTCCCGACCGGGTCGAACTCGCCGAAGCCGTACGGGCGATCCGCGCCGCCGAGCGCCCGCTGATCGTCGCCGGCGGGGGAGTCCACCACAGTGAGGCCGAGGGCGCGCTGAAGGCCCTGGTCGACGCCACCGGCATCCCGGTCGCCTCCACGCAGGCGGGCAAGGGCTCGCTGCGGTACGACCACCCGGCCGACCTCGGCGGCATCGGTCACACCGGCACCGCCGTCTGCGACGACATCGCCCGCATCGCCGACCTGATCATCGGAGTCGGCACCCGCTACACGGACTTCACCACCGCGTCCAACACGCTGTTCCAGAAGCCCGGAGTCCGGTTCGTCAACCTCAACATCACCGCCTTCGACGCCCACAAGCTCGCCGCCCGCACGCTGGTCGCCGACGCGCGGACGGGTCTGGAGGCGCTCGCAGAGGGGCTGTCCGGCCACCGCGTGGACGAGGCGTACGAGGCCGAGTACCGGTCCGGCAAGGAGCGCTGGGACGACGTGGTCGAGGCGGCCTACCGGGCCGAGGACTCGGCGGTGCCCACCCAGACCCAGGTCGTCGGCGCCCTCGACGCCGTCGTCGGCGACGACGACGTGGTCATCAATGCGGCCGGCTCGCTCCCCGGCGACCTGCACAAACTCTGGCGAGCCCGCAGCCCGCGCCAGTACCACCTGGAGTACGGCTACTCGTGCATGGGCTACGAGATCCCGGCCGGCATCGGCGTCCAGCAGGCCGCCCCCGGCACGCCGGTCTGGTCGCTGGTCGGCGACGGCACCTACCTGATGATGCCCACCGAGATCGTCACCGCCGTGCAGGAGGGCCTGCCCGTCAACCTGGTGCTGATCCAGAACCACGGCTACGCCTCCATCGGCGGCCTCTCCGAGGAGACCGGCGGCGAGCGCTTCGGCACCGCCTACCGCTACCGCGCCGCCGACGGCACCTTCTCCGGGGCCCCGCTGCCGGTGGACCTCGCCGCCAACGCCGCCAGCCTCGGCATGGACGTCATCCGCGCCAAGACCGTGCGGGAACTGCGCGACGCGCTGGCTGCGGCGCGCGCCTCGGACCGGCCGACGTGCGTGTACGTCGAGACCGACCCGACACCCACCGCCCCGCCCGCCGAGGCGTGGTGGGACGTACCGGTCGCCGAAGTGGCCACGCGCGACGCCGCGTTGACCGCCCGCGAACGGTACGACGGCCATGCCGCCGGCCGCCGACGCCACCTCTGACTCTCCCCGCTCACGAAAGGCCCGCACCATGAAGACCATCACCCACTGGATCGGCGGCAAGCCCGTCGAGTCCGCCTCCGGACGATTCGGCCCCGTCTACAACCCGGCCACCGGTGCCCAGGACAAGCAGGTCGGCTTCGCCTCCGTCGACGAGGTGGACGCCGCCGTCGCCACCGCGAAGGCCGCGTTCGAGAGCTGGGGGAACGCGTCGCTCGCCAAGCGCACGGCGATCCTGTTCAAGTACCGCGAACTGCTGGACGCGCACCGCGACGAGATCGCCGAGCTGATCACCGCCGAGCACGGCAAGGTCCACTCCGACGCGCTCGGTGAGGTCGCCCGCGGCATGGAGATCGTCGAGCTGGCCTGCGGCATCTCCGAGAAGCTCAAGGGCGAGCTGTCCACCCAGGTCTCGACCCGGGTCGACGTCGCCTCGATCCGCCAGCCGCTGGGCGTCGTCGCCGGCATCACGCCGTTCAACTTCCCCGCCATGGTGCCGATGTGGATGTTCCCGCTCGCCATCGCCTGCGGCAACACCTTCGTGCTCAAGCCGAGCGAGAAGGACCCGTCGGCGTCCTTCAGGCTCGCGGAGCTGGCCTCCGAAGCCGGGCTGCCGGACGGTGTCCTGAACGTCGTGCAGGGTGACAAGGTCGCCGTGGACCGCCTCCTGGAGCACCCGGACGTCGTCGCGGTCTCCTTCGTCGGCTCCACGCCCATCGCCAAGTACATCCAGCTCAAGGGCGTCGAGCACGACAAGCGGGTGCAGGCCCTGGGCGGCGCCAAGAACCACATGCTCGTCCTGCCCGACGCGGACCTGGACTTCGCCGCCGACCAGGCGATCAACGCCGCGTACGGCTCGGCGGGCGAGCGGTGCATGGCGGTCTCGGTCGTGGTCGCGGTCGGCGACACCGGCGACGAACTGGTCGGCAAGATCGCCGAGCGGGCGAAGGGGCTGAAGATCGGCCCGGGCAACGACCCCGCCTCCGAGATGGGTCCGCTCATCACCCGCGAGCACCGCGACAAGGTGGCCTCGTACGTGGCGAGCGCGGCGGCCCAGGGTGCCGAGGTCGTGGTGGACGGCACCGGCTACTCGGTCGAGGGCCACGAGGACGGCTTCTTCCTCGGCGTATCGCTGCTCGACAAGGTGCCGGTGACGGCGGACGCGTACAAGGACGAGATCTTCGGTCCGGTGCTGTGCGTGGTGCGCGCCGACACGTACGACGACGCCATCAAGCTCATCAACGGCTCCCGCTGGGGCAACGGCACCGCGATCTTCACCCGGGACGGCGGTGCCGCCCGCCGCTTCCAACTGGAGGTCCAGGCGGGCATGGTCGGCATCAACGTGCCGATCCCGGTGCCCGTCGGCTACCACTCCTTCGGCGGCTGGAAGGACTCCCTCTTCGGCGACCTGCACATCTACGGCAGCGACGGCATCGCCTTCTACACCCAGGGCAAGGTGATCACCACCCGCTGGCCCGACCCGGCCGACGGAGGCATCAACCTCGGTTTCCCCAGCCATTCCTGAGCCGTTTGTGACCTCAAGCGGCGGCCGGTGCGGGTAGGGGCCCGCGGCCTTGTGCACCGGCCGCCTTCAGGACCGAACGTCAGGACGATGCGATGGCAAGGGTTTCCACTCACCGGACCGCCGGATCCACACGAGCGAGCGCCGCCGGCACGCTCGCGGGCATCGACTTCGCGCTCGACCGGAGCAGCCCCGTCCCGCTCTACTACCAGCTCGCGCAGCAGTTGGAGTCCGCGATCCAGCGCGACGTGCTGAGCCCCGGGAGCCTGCTGGGCAACGAGGTCGAGCTCGCTGGACGGCTCGGCCTGTCCCGCCCCACCGTCCGCCAGGCCATCCAGACCCTGGTCGACAAGGGGCTCCTGGTCCGCCGCCGCGGCGTGGGCACCCAGGTGGTGCACAGCCAGGTCAAACGCCCACTGGAACTGAGCAGCCTCTACGACGACCTGGAGACCGCCGGACAGTGCCCCACGACCCAGGTGCTGCACAACGAGGTCGAACCGGCCTCCCCGGAGGTCTCGGCCGCCCTGGGCATCGCCGAGGGCAGCGGCGTGCACCGCGTGGACCGACTGCGCCTCACCCACGGGCAGCCCGTCGCGGCCCTGTGCAACTACATCCCGGAAGGACTGCTGGACGTCGACACCGCCCGGCTGGAGTCGACCGGCCTGTACCGCATGATGCGCGCCGCCGGCATCACCCTGCACAGTGCCCGCCAGTCCGTCGGGGCCCGCTCCGCTACGCCGGGGGAGGCCGAGCGGCTGCACGAACCCGCGGGCGCCGCCCTGCTCACCATGCGGCGCACGGCCTACGACGACACCGGCCGCGCGATCGAGTACGGCACCCACATCTACCGCGCCTCGCGGTACGCCTTCGAGTTCCAGCTGCTCGTCCGCGCCTGACACCGCGCGTGCGGTCGTACGGTCATGGCGTCTCGTACGTCCCTGCAGGCGTCCCGCCGACGTGCCGGCCGACCGCGGTCGTCGTGCCCCTGACGACCAGCCGCGGGGCGAGGACGATCTCGCGCGCAGTGGTGCGGCCCTCGTCGAGGCGCTCGACAGCGGCTCTCACGGCGTGCCGGGCCTGATCCTCGGCGTTCTGGCTCACGGTGGTGAGGTCGAAGCAGGCCAGTCGGGACAGCGCGTCGTCGTCGTAGCCGACCACGGACACGGTTCCCGGCACATCGACTCCCGCGCGGCCCAGCGCGGAGAGGAGCCCGATCGCGCACCGGTCGTTGGACGCCACCACGGCGGTGGGCAGCGAACCCTCGTCGAGGAACCGCCGGGCCGCCCGCTCGCCCGCCTGCTCGGTGAAATCGCCGGCGACGACGCGGAGTTGGCTGGCAAGCCGATGGCGGCGCATGGCATTGCGGTACCCGCGGCGGCGATCGGTGGCGATCACGCCCTTCCCGCCGTCGACGAAGGCGATGTCGCGGTGCCCCAGACCGACCAGATGGTCGACGACCTGCCCCACCCCGTCCTCGTCGGCCGTGCGGACGACGTCCAGGTCCTGTGCGCTGATACGGCGTCCGACGACGACCACGGGCAGTTTGGAGCCAAGAGCCGTCAGCCGTGCCGCGGGGGCCTCGGGGCCCAGCAGGATGAGCGCCTCGCACCGGAAGTCGAGGAGGGTCTCCACGGACTTGTGCTCGTCGCGCGTGCGGGTCACCGTGCTGAGTACGAGGTCGTAGCCGATCTCCTCGGCCGCGGCGTACAGGTCCTCGACGAGCTCGGCGTGGAACGCGCTGTGTACGTCGATCATGACGCCGAGCAGCCGGCTGCGCCGACGGGCGAGGAGACTCGCGTTGCGGTCCGGGCGGTATCCCAGGTCGGCAGCCGCCTGTAGGACCCGTTTGCGCGTGCGGTCGCTCGGGCCCGGCGCGCCGCGCAGGACCAGCGACACCGTCGCCGTCGACAGAGCCGCCCGGGCCGCCACGTCCTCGAGACGCGGGCGCGGTCCTGATACGTCCACCTGCTCTTGCCTCGCCTTCTTCGACTTCCTCGACGTCACACCCTTGACAGGCCGACGCGACCGGGCTCAGAGTACCAGTGATTTAAAGCGCTTTAAAAAGTCCTGTTGCTCGGACATATTCCGGACTCAGCAGTCCTCAACTCTCAAGCCGTGGCGCGGTCGACGCGTCGGGAGAGGAATCGCGATGAGAAAGAAGTCGATCGGGGTGGCCGTCATCGGCGCCGGCATGGCCGGCCGAGCCCACCTCAACGGCTACCGGCAGGCCTCCACGCTGTACGGCGCGGGGCTGCCGGAGGTGCGCCTGGTCGCCGTCGCCGACGCCTACGAGCCCTTCGCCCAGGACGCCGCCCGACGCTACGGCTTCGAGCGCGCCGAGACCGACTGGCGGGCGATCGCCGAGGCGCCCGACATCGACGCCGTCAGCGTCGTGGTGGCCAACCATCTGCACCGCGAAATCGCCGAAGGCCTGCTGGCCGCGGGCAAGCACGTACTGTGCGAGAAGCCGCTCGCCCCCTCCGTGGCCGACGCCCGGACCATGGTGGACGCGGCCGCCGCCGCCCCCGAACTGGTGGCGGCGACCGGCTTCTCCTTCCGCCGCTCCCCGTCGATCAACGCGATTCGCCGCCAGGTGACGGAGGGCTCGCTCGGCCGGGTGCAGCACTTCAACGGGCACTACTGGTGCGACTACGGGCACAACCCGGACGCCCCCATCAGCTGGCGCTACAAGGGCGGCCTCGGCTCCGGGGCGCTCTCCGACATCGGCAGCCACCTCGTCGACCTCGGCGAATACTTCTGCGGCCCGGTCGAGAGCGTGCAGGGCGCCGTCCTGTCGGCCCAGGTGAAGGACCGCCCCGTCCCGCTGGGCGCCGCCGTCGGGCACTCGGCCGACGTACAGGTCGGTGAGCGGCGGGAAGCGGTCGAGAACGAGGACATCGCGACGTTCACCGCGACCTTCCGGTCCGGCGCGGTCGGCACCTTCTCCGTCTCCCGAGTGGCCTTCGGTCTCGCGAACTCCCTTGGCTTCGAGGTCTTCTCCGAGGGCGGAGCCGCAGTCTTCGAC
The DNA here is from genome assembly GCF_041053055.1 of Streptomyces sp. R41. Taxonomy (NCBI): domain Bacteria; kingdom Bacillati; phylum Actinomycetota; class Actinomycetes; order Kitasatosporales; family Streptomycetaceae; genus Streptomyces; species Streptomyces sp. R41. The sequence goes on along the minus strand of NZ_CP163443.1, from coordinate 662,532 downwards.
CTGTCCCGCCCGGCGGAGTTCACCATCGCCGACGCCTGCGTGCCCGACCCCGTCAACGGCTACCGCCGGGTCGTCATCGGCCCCGACCACCCGTACATCTCCGGGGGGCTGCCGATGGACTTCCCCAGCGTGGGCCACGGCCAGCACGAGTTCTTCGTCTGGCAGGCGCGGTCCTTCCTGGAGCAGATCGCGGGCCTGGACCGGCTGCCGCGCTGCGCCACGTTCGCCGAAGGGCTGCACAACCTGAGCGTGATCGACGCGATCACGGCCTCCGCGCACGCCGGCGGCAAGACCGTCGCCGTCCAGTAACTCCTGAACTCCAACGCCCTTCCCCGCAAAGGAACGTGACATGAAACTCGGTGCCTACACCGCCGTCCTGCACGACAAGCCCCTCGCCGAGACCCTGCGGATCCTGCGTGAACTCGGCCTGGACAGCGCGGAGATCAACTCCGGCGGCTTTCTGGCCGCGCCGCACCTGCCCATCGCCGAGATCCGCGCCGGCAAGGACGCGCGCGACGCGTACCTCGCCCAGTTCGCCGAGGCCGGGATCACCCTCACCGCGCTGAACTGCAACGGCAATCCGCTGCACCCCGACCCCGAGGTGCGTGACAAGCACGCCCAGGACGTGCGGGACGCGATCGAACTGGCCGCTCTGCTCGGCGTCAAGCGCGTCGTCACGATGTCCGGGCTGCCCGCCTCCGACCCCGGCGGCCGGCTCCCGTCCTGGTCGGTCCTGCCCTGGGACAGCGCCTACCTCGACGCCCTCGACTACCAGTGGGACGAGGTGGCGATCCCGTACTGGAAGGACATCCAGGCGCGGGCGGCGGCTGCCGATGTGAAGGTCTGCATCGAGATGCACCCGCACAACCTGGTCTACAACGTGGGCACGATGGAGCGCCTCGCCACCGAGATCAACGCCACCCACGTCGGCGCGGAGATGGACCCCAGCCACTTGTTCTGGCAGGGCATCGACCCGGTCGCCGCGGTACGACGGCTCGGCAGCCTGGTCTACAACGCGGCCGCCAAGGACACCCGTATCAACGAGGAGGCCAAGATCAACGGCGTCCTCGACCACCGGCACGAGCGGGTCGCGGCCGACGAGCCGGGCGGCCTCTCGCTCGGCGGCCGCTACACCCTCAGCCGCTGGCCCAAGAACGCCTCCTGGGACTTCGTCGCCGTCGGCCGCGGCCACGACGTCCCCTTCTGGACCGAGTTCCTGAGGGCCCTGAAGGCCGTCGACGCGGACATGGCCGTCAACATCGAGCACGAGGACCAGGAACTCGACCAGTTCGAGGGCCTGCGCCTGGCGGCCGAGAATCTGCAGGCGGCCGCGGCGGGCGTCTGACCTCCCAGGCGGCCTTCCGACTCCCGACCCCGCCGCCGGCGGGAGCCGGCCCCGGGCTTCCTCCTACTGCCCGGAGTCGCGACGCGCCTGTCCGCGCCGACGCAGCAGGAGCAGGCCGCCCGCGAGAGCGGCGACGCCGGTGGCGGCGGTCCAGGCGGGCAGGTCGGAGGATCCGGTGGCGGCCAGGTCGCCGCTCCTCCCGCCTTGAGGGCTCGCGCTGGAGGGGGTGGCGGACGCACTGCCGGAGCCCGGCGCGCCGGACCCGGTGGTGGAAGGCGTCGGCGACGCTTTCGTCTCGGCCGCGGTGGCCCGGGCGCGAGTGAACGCCAAGGTGCCGAAGCCCAGTTGGTCGTAGCCGCCGCTGTTGGGGCCATAGTCCCCGCCGCCGCCCTCGGGCGCGAAGCGGGCCGCGATCCGCGTGAGGTACTGCGCGTCCAGTCCCCGGCGCTTGGTGTAGTGGTTGGCGATCATGGCCCAGATCGGCCGGGCCATGGCCGGGTCGACGGCCGCCGCCGCGGACGCGGTCTCCGTGCCCGACCAGACACCGGGCGCCCCCTTCTTCCGGGTGTACGAGGTGTAGGGCACGTCTCCGCCCATGCTCCACTTGGCCACGTACTGGGCGCCCTTGAGGAAGCGGCTGTCGTCGTAGCCGTACAGGTCGATGCCCTGGTTCCAGGCCATCTCGCAGATGGTGCCCATCAGCCCGACGCCCAGCAGGGCGTGGCCCTGGTCGCGGCCGGCCTCGGCCCACTCGGCGAGGCCGCCCGAGTACACGACCGGGATGGCGTTCTTGATGGAGCCCATCCCTTCACCGTGCTTGAAGTACTGGACGGCGCGGTCGACTTTGCCGCGGTCGTCGCACAGGATGCCGATGGCGAGGACGGAGGCGATGTTCGTCAGGTCCCAGTTGGCCCAGTAGTTGGTGATGTAGGCACCGTTGTGGTTCGCGAGGAAGTCCTCGCTCAGCGGGTGGAAGACGTTGAGCATCATCTTCTGGAAGCGGGCGAGTTCGAAGCCGTCGTGGCCGCGGATGAGCTCGGCGGCGTTGGCGAACTGGTAGCCGTAGAGGCCCGAGGCGAGGAACCGGTCCGCGCTTCCCTCGAGTTTGGTCAGCTTGGCCGACCAGGCGTTGAGGATGTCGCGGGCGGCGTCGGCGTGCGCGGTCTCACCGGTGACGTGCCAGCGCAGGGCGTTCTGGTAGGCGGCGTGGATGTCGTTGTAGAGCGTCACGTAGTTCTCGGGCGTGCCCGAGCCGCGGTAGACGGTCGCCTGGGGGTTGGCCGTCCAGGTGCTCTGCGCATGCCGGTTGGCCGTCAACTTGGCGAAGCCTGCCGTGTAGGGCTGTGCGCCCGCCTTCACCTTGGACGCCATACGGGCCAGGTCGGCCCGGGTGTGCAGCATCCCGGGATGTGCGAAGACACCGCCCGCCGCCGACGCCGGGCTCGCCGCGACGGCCGCGCCGGCTCCGGCGGCCGCACTGGCGATCTTCAGCATGTTCCGGCGAGTGATCTGTGCTGTCACTGACTTGGTTCCTTAACACTCGACGCCTGGGGATGCCTACGCACAGGAGACGTCGCGGAACGCGGCCGATAACAGAAAGTCGGGCGCCGCATGGGGCCATCGCGCGGTTCAGGATCGCAACGAGCAGGAGCGAACTCTTGGTGGCGACCCCCGGAACCCGGCTCGACCTCAACAGCCGTGGCCTTCCATACCGCCGCACGAGCTGATGTCGGTCAACGGCACACCCGGATCCCTGCGTGCTCGGCGTGCAGTTCGGAACGGACGAGTTCGAGGAGGCGACCGGTCCAGTTCCGGCCGCGGCCGCCGTTGTCGCCCCAGAAGTCGGAGTCGACGTGGTCGTAGACGAGTGTCGCGTCGTCCGTGGCCAGGAGAATCTCGGCCAGGGCCGGGTGCTGGGTGTACTTGGCCCGTAGCAGGCCGGTCAGTACAGCCGTACGGGCCTGCTCCCAGCCGTCGCGTCGGCGGGCGCCGGCGGCGAGCTGCTGGGCGGCGTACGCGCTCTCCGCTCCGGTGATCGCGACCCGGGCGTCGGGGTCGGCGGCCGAGAGGGCCCAGTACGCGTATGCGACGGAAGGGTAGGTGACGCCGTCCACCTCGATGGGTGCCGGGTAGCCGTTGCGCAGGGCCTTCTTGCCCGGATCGTCGGACGGCTTCAGTGGATAGCTCTCGTAGAGGTGGATCGCCGGGGCGACCGGAGTCGCGGGTCCGTCCGCCGGGACACGCGAGGGCCGTTCGGCGATCCACTTCGCCCGGTCCTCGAAGTAGGCGACCGCCTCCTCGTACTCCTCCTGCGTGACCGCTTCGTCCGGCCAGGCCTCCGCCCGCCCGCCGGGTCCGGCCACCAGGACCTGAAGCGGCCCGTCCTTGCGGTCCATGTCGCCGAGCGCGTAGTGGCGCTGCGTTTCGGGGATGGCGAGATAGGCGGCGCGGGCCGCGGCCCGCTTCTCCTCGGTCCGGTCGGCGAGGAACACGTCAACGGCGGCCAGGCACCGATCCGTCGAATCCGGGCGGCCGTTGAGCCGGTCGATGGTGTCGCGCACCTCGGCGAGCAGCAGCTCAGGGGTGTGCCAGGTGCGCGGCTCGCTGAACTTCCAGGCGGCCAACTCGTGGCCGGACGCCCTGGCGCCGTCGGGGAGTTCGGTGGCGACCCAGCCGCTGCGCAGCTTGTCCTCGAACTCCTCGAGGGTGACCAGGCCCCAGCAGTTGATGAGTCCGTCCGCGTAGATGAACAAGTCGGTCAGGAAGTAGTCGCCGTTGCGGATGAAGGCGTGCCGCCAGGTTCCGGGTACGCGTATGCCGTCCGCCATGCGGTAGGTGATCCGATTGCCGATCATCGCGACATTGTGACGGAGTCCTCGGCCGCGCGACGCGGATTTTCCGCCCGGGGCCGTTACGCCTGTGCGCACGCCTCGCTCATGCCGGTGACACCCACGTTCCCCGCTCGGCCGAGCGTGACATCGCATCCAGCGCGGCCGCGCTGTGCACCGCGTCGACCAGCGTCGCGCCGTACGGGGTGTTGTCAGCGATGGACCGCAGGAAATGGTGCGCCTCGATGACCTTGAGGTCGTCGTAGCCCATGCTGTTCGCCGAGCCCGGCTGGAAGGCGGCGTACTCGCCGTGCGCGGGGCCGACGTACAGCGTACTGACGGGCTGGTCCTGGTACGACGTACCCCGGCTGACGCCCAGTTCGCCCATTCGCCGGAAGTCCCAGAACACCGCGCCCTTCGTGCCGTGCACCTCGAAGCCGTAGTTGTTCTGCTCGCCGACGGAGACCCGGCAGGCCTCCAGCACGCCCCGCGCGCCGGAGGCGAAGCGCAGCAGGCAGTTGACGTAGTCCTCGTTCTCCACCGGGCCCAGCTCACCGCCCGCCGCACGCGTGTGGCCGGCGGTCGAGCCCGTCGGGCGGGCCCGCTCGGGCAGGAAGATCGCGGTGTCCGCGGTCAGCGCCTCGATCTCGCCGAGCAGGAAGCGCGCCAGATCGACGCCGTGCGAGGCCAGGTCGCCCAGGACCCCGCTGCCGCCCCGCTCGCGCTCGTAGCGCCAGGTCAGCGCGCCCTCCGGATGTGCCGCGTAGTCGCTGAACAACCGGATGCGGACATGGGTGACGGTGCCGAGCTCGCCTGAGGCGATCAGTTCGCGGGCGGCGGCGACCGCGGGCGCGCCCCGGTAGTTGAAGCCGACCGTGCCCTGGACCCCGGCCTTGGCCACCGCGTCCGACACCGCGCGGGCGTCCTCGGCGGTCAGGCCCACCGGCTTCTCGATCCAGATGTGTTTGCCCGCCCCGGCCATGGCGGTCCCGATCTCGCGGTGCAGGAAGTTCGGCGCGGCGATGCTCACCGCCTGGACCCGGGGGTCGGCGGCGATCTCACGCCAGTTGCGGGCCGCGGTGGCGAAGCCGTACTGGGCCGCTGCCTCCTCGGCGCGGCCGGGCACCTCGTCGGCGACGGCGATCAGTTCGGGCCGCAGGGACAGTTGCGGGAAATGGTGCGGCACGCGGGCGTACGCCTGGGTGTGCACCCGTCCCATCCAGCCGAACCCCACGACGGCAACGCCGAGCGTACGCACCATGACTGCCCCTCTTTGGACCGGTCCAACAATTTCCAGGCTCACACTGAGTGCCGTTGTGAGTAGTGTCAAGCCCTTTGACAAGCTCGACCGCTCTATGGAACGGTCCAGACCATGAGAGCACCGACTATTCGCGACGTCGCCGAACGGGCCGGAGTGTCGAAGTCGCTGGTCTCCCTCGTGCTGCGCGGCTCCGCCCAGGTCCGTGACGAGAAGCGGCAGGCCGTCCTTGCCGCCGTCGAAGAGCTCGGCTACCGGCCCAACGCCGCCGCGCGCAGCCTCAGCGAGCGGCGCACCCGCACGGTCGGGGTGCTCCTCAGCGACATGCGCAACCCCTGGTTCGTGGAGCTGCTCGACGGCCTGAACTCCCGGCTGCACGACTCCGGTCTGCGCATGTTGCTCGCCGACGGCCACCTCAACCGGCGCCTCGGCGAAGACCTCACCCGTACCTTCATGGACCTGGGGGTCGACGGTCTGATCGCCGTCGGCACGCTGCCGGTCTCCCAAGCGCTGCGTACGGCGGCCGGGCAGATCCCCACCGTCGTCGCGGGCGCCCGGGAGCCCGTGCTGCCCGGCGTGGACATCGTCGCGGGCGACGACGAGCACGGCGCCCGCCTGGCCACCGAGCACCTCGTCGGCCTCGGCCACCGGCGCATCGCCCACATCGCCGGGCAGGGCATGGTCGGTGAGCTGCGCCGCCGCAGCTTCGAGGCGGTCATGCGCGAGCACGGGCTGGCCGAGGCGGCGATCGTGGAGCAGGGCGACCTGACCGAGGAGGGCGGCTACCGGGCCACGGTCCGGCTGCTCAGCACCCCTGAACGGCCCACCGCCGTCTTCGCGTTCAACGACATCGCCTGTGTCGGCGCCCTCTCGGCCGCCGAGGAGCTCGGCCTCAGGGTGCCGCGCGACCTCTCCCTCGTCGGCTACGACAACACATACCTCTCACGTCTGCGGCACCTGTGGCTCACCAGCGTGGACAACGCCAGCCACGACGTCGGGCGCCGCGCCGCCCAGCACCTGCTCGACCGGATCGCCGACCCCGCGCGCGCCGGCGAGGTCGTCCTCACCGCCCCGGTCCTCGAAGTCCGCGGCTCGACGGCACCACCGCGCGGTCGGGCCGGGGCGGGTGCCGGAACGCCGGTGGCACCGAACTGATCGGCGGTGCCCCTGACGGCCCCGCAGCGCAACTGATGCCTCACCTGGACCGAGCTGGACCGAGCTGGACCGAAGTGCCCAGCAGTCCGGTCAGCAGCGCGTCCGTCGCCGGCGCGAGCAGACGCCTGCCGTCGGGCGCCGACTCCAGGCCGACGACCAGGGCGAGGCAGATGTCGGCGGCCTCGGCGGGCTCGACACCGGCCGGGGAGTCCACCTCGGCGAAGAGGGCGATCAGGAGGCGGCGCAGGTCGCCGGTGAAGGCGTGGCAGATGTCGCCGAACAACCGGGCCTTCTCGTCGAGGAGTTCGGCGGTGTGCGGGGAGTCCCCGGCCAGCTGCACCACCAGGTCGAGCTTGGCGGCGAGAACGCCCCGCACACGCTCGGCGGGCGGGGCGTCCTCGGCGGCCGCCTGCCGGGCCCGGCCGAGCGCCTGCTCGTGCAGGCGTCCGGCGAGGCGGCGGAAGGCGTCGTCCTTGCTGCGGACGTACTGGTAGACCGCTGACCGGGACACGCCCATGGTGGAGGCGATGTCGTCCATCGTCGTGCGCCGTACGCCGTACCGGGTCAGGCAGTCGTAGGCGGCGTCGAGGACCTCGTCGAGCCGGTCGGTGGCCATGAGGGTCAGCCCAGCTTCTTCAGCAGCTCGGCCGCGAGCGGGGCGGAGGAGGACGGGTTCTGGCCCGTGACGAGGTTGCGGTCGACGACCACCTTGGGGGCCCACGGCTCGCCCTCCTGGAAGTCGACGCCCGCCTCGACCAGGCGGTCCTGGAGCAGCCACTTGGCCTTGTCGGCGAGACCCGCCTGGGTCTCCTCGGCGTTGGTGAAGGCGGAGACCCGGTAGCCCGCGAAGGCGTTGCCGCCGGCCTCACGGGTGGCGGCGAGCAGCGCGGCCGGAGCGTGGCACACCACGCCGAGCGGCTTGCCCGAGTCGAGCGCGAGGGTGAGGAGCCGGCCGGAGTCGGCGTTGACCGCGAGGTCCTCCATGGGGCCGTGGCCGCCGGGGTAGAAGACCGCCGCGTAGTCGTCCAGGTCCACCTCCTCCAGCTTGATCGGCTGCTGGAGCTCGACGATCGAGGCGAGGGCGTTCGCGATCCGGTCGGCGCCTTCCTGGCCTCCGTTCACCTCGGGCGCCAGGCTGCCCTTGTCCACGGTCGGCACGACGCCGCCCGGGGTGGCGACGACGACCTCGTGGCCCGCGGCCCTGAAGGCCTCGTACGGGGCGACGGCCTCCTCGGCCCAGAACCCGGTCGGGTGCCGGGTGCCGTCGGCGAGCGTCCAGTAGTCGACGCCGGTCATCACGAAAAGGATCTTCGACATGGTGTGCTTCTCCGAGGGTGCGGGCCCTGACGGACCTGGGGGAGGGGTCTTGGCCGTACGCCGTCGTGAACGGACGTACGCCGTCGTACGCCCTGACGCTCTGCGCTCACATCGTCAGGGCGGCGATGTCCTCGACCGTATGCGGGTCGGACATAGGTGACCAATAGGGAAGCCGTTTGCAGGTATAGGACTTCCAATGGCTCCCCGGGAATAGGGGAGCGATGCCCAAGGAGTGCCGAGGAAGCGGAACTACCGAGGTACGGAGGCGCGCCGCTCCAGGATCCGCAGGGCCTGCTCGGCCCAACGGATGTTCTCCCGCTCGCAGGCGCGTCCGGCCATCAGCGTGAGGTACGGGCCGACGCGCTCGACACCGGCCAGGTACTCGTCCTCGGTGCGCCCGTCGAGGAGCCGGGCACGGATCCGGTCGTAGTGGGCCAGCTTGCCGCGGGCCCACTCCAGTCGCTCGGCGATCGCCGCCCGTACGGCCTCGTCGTCGCCGTCGTCGACGGCATAGACCTTGACCATCAACTCATCGCGGATGGCCGTGGGTTTCGACGGCTCGGCCGTGAACGCGCGCAGGGCGCCGCGGCCCGCCTCGGTCAGGGAGAACACGCGCTTGTTCGGCCGCCGTTCCTGCTGGACGAGCCGGGCCTCGATGAGACCCTCGGACTCCATCCGGTCCAGCTCCCGGTACAGCTGCTGGGGGGTCGCCATCCAGAAGTTGGCCACCGACGCGTCGAACCCCTTGGCCAGGTCGTACCCCGACGCCTCGCCCTCCAGAAGCGCGGCCAGGACCGCGTTGCGCAATGCCATGCCGCAAGGCTAGACGTCGGACACCCCCGCGACTAATCTGATCCGCACCTAATCAATTAGTTGACTATAAGGGTGGGCTTGATGCATTCCTTCCGCAAGGCCGTGGAGGCAGGAGACTTCGCCGCGATCGAGGACATGTTGGCCGACGACGTAGTGTTCACCAGCCCCGTCGCCTTCAAGCCATACCCGGGCAAGGCGATCACCGCGGCCATCCTGCGCGGCGTCTCCCGCGTCTTCACCGACTTCCGGTACGTCCGCGAAATCGCGGGTGCCGACGGCCGGGACCATGCGCTGCTCTTCGAGGCGAAGGTGGGCGACAAGGAGATCAACGGCTGCGACTTCCTGCACTTCGACGAGGACGGCAGAATCGACGACCTCATGGTCATGGTCCGTCCGCTGTCGGCCGCCCAGGCGCTCTCCGAGGCGATGGGGGCGCAGTTCGAGCGGATCTCGCGGGAGGCGGCGGAGGCGTCCGGCGCGTAGGCAACACTCCCGTGGCGCTGCGGGTTTGACGCGATTCCCTCCGGCTACCCGCGCGTTGTGACATCGACGACATCACGGCAATCTCAGCCAACCCGGCAGTCTCGGCAATCCGAGCGGGAGCCCATCCGGTTCCTGGAGGACCGCTTCGCCTGCGCCCAGGCCTGCACCGAGTGCGCGCGGGCGTGCGCGCTGCGCGCGAGCGTCCTGGACCCGGACGGGCCGCGGGAACAGGGACTCCTGCGCCGCAAGGGCGTCATGTGCGCGGAAGTGTGCGACGCGACCTGCCTCGTACTGTCCGAACAACTCCACCAGGACGAGAACGGCATCCGCGCGCAGGTGGAGTGGTGCCGCACGGTCTGCCTGGAGTGCGCACAGGCCTTCGACGGGCACGTCGGCGCGGAGGACGGAGCGAAGGCCTGCCGTGAATGCGCCCAGGCGTGCACGGATTTCCTCGCCATTCTGAGCTGAGGCGCCAGGACGCGTGCGCCGACGGCGGCTGTAGTGCGGTCGCAGGCCGACGCGGCTGCGAGACCGGCCGCCCGGCCCGATGGTTCCAGCGCCCCGCCCGGCCCTGAACTCCGGGGCGGTCGGCGGCACATCGCCGTCGGCCGACTCCGGCGTCCCGACACGCGTACCGTCGAAGCGCGTACGCCTCCGGGCTCCGCCACGGCAGCGGTTCGCGCGGCAGCCCTCCAGGCTGACGGAAGAGTGCCTCCGAAGGCCGCACGCCGCACCCTTCCCAAGCGGCCCGAGATCTACGACCCGGGCCGAGTTCGGCCGCGTCCGCGAGTACGGCCGCCCGGCCGACGCCTCCGGCAGTTTCCGCGGCTGAGCGGCCGCGTCATCGCCATTCCCAATTTCTGAAACACGTTCTACGGTGTGCGCCGTCAGGTCGGCCTTGGGGAGCCAGGAGGCGCCGTGCATCTCGAATACACGCCGGAGCAGCAGCGGTTGCGCACCGAACTACGCGACTACTTCGCGCGGTTGGTGCCGGACAATGCCTACGCCCGATACGCGGACCCGGCCGCGCAGAAGCGCTTCTACCGCGAGACCATCCGCCGGCTCGGCGGCGACGGCTGGCTCGGCGTGGGCTGGCCCAAGGAGTACGGCGGGCGCGGGCTGAGCCCCATGGAGCAGTTCATCTTCTTCGACGAGGCGGCCCAGGCGGGGGTGCCGCTGCCGCTGATGGCGCTCAACACCGTCGGCCCGACGATCATGCAGTTCGGCACGGAGGAGCAGAAGGCGTACTTCCTGCCGAAGATCCTGTCCGGCGAGATCGACTTCGCGATCGGCTACAGCGAGCCCGACGCGGGCACGGACCTGGCCGCGCTCAAGACCAAGGCCGTACGCGACGGCGACGACTACGTCGTGAACGGGCAGAAGATCTGGACGACGAACGGCGACACCGCGGACTGGGTGTGGCTCGCCGTCCGCACCGACCCGGACGCCCCGCCGCACAAGGGCATCACCATGCTCCTGGTGCCGACCTCCGACCCCGGCTACTCGTGCACGATCATCAACACGCTCGCCTCGCACGACACCACCGCGAGCTACTACGAGAACATCCGCGTCCCCGTCTCGCGCCGGGTCGGCGAAGAGAACAAGGGCTGGCGGCTGATCACCAACCAGCTCAACCACGAACGCGTCACGCTCGCCGCCCACGGCACCATGGCGATCCGCGCCCTGCACGACGTCCAGCGCTGGGCCATGGAGACCAAACTCGCCGACGGCCGTCGCGTCATCGACCTCCCGTGGGTGCGCCGCCGCCTCGCCCAGACCCACACCAAGCTCGACGCCATGAAACTCCTCAACTGGCAGATGGTGAACGCCGTCCAGGAAGGCACCCTCACCCCGCAGGACGCCTCCGCCGTCAAGGTGTACGGCTCCGAGGCACGCCGCGACGCCTACGCCTGGCTGATGGAAGTCGTCGCCGCACCCGGCGTCCTCAAGGAGGGTTCCGCCGGCGCGGTCCTCCACGGCGAACTGGAGCGCGGCTACCGATCGGCGGTGATCTTCACATTCGGCGGCGGAAACAACGAGATCCAGCGCGAAATCATCTCGTGGATCGGTCTGGGGATGCCGCGGGTCCGGCGTTAGCCTGCTGGTGTGAAGCCCTTTCAGGCGGGTGACCCGGGGCTCTTCGGTCCGTCCTCGGTGACCTGGCAGATGCACGGCGACCCCATGATGTGGGTCGCCGGGATCCGTGCGCTCTACCTCCAGGCCCTGCACCCCCGCACGGTCCGCGGCGTCATGCAGAACTCGGACTTCCGGCGCGACGCCTGGGGCCGGTTGATGCGGACCGCGAACTTCGTGGGGACGACGACGTACGGCACCAGCGAAGCCGCCGAGAAGGCGGGCGCGCGGGTGCGGAAGATCCACACGATGCTCAAGGCCACGGACCCGGACACGGGTGAGCGATACCGGATCGACGAACCCGAGCTGCTCCTGTGGGTGCACTGCGCCGAGATCGATTCCTATCTGCACGTCCTGCGGCGCTCGGGGTTCCGTCTCACGGACGAGCTGGCCGACCGTTACATCGCCGAAAACCGGGTCAGCGCAGGGCTGGTGGGGATCGATGCCGCCGACGTACCGGCGAATCAGGCCGAGTTGGCGGCCTACTTCGAGAAGGTGCTGCCGGAGCTGGCTGCGGGGCCCGAGGCGCGGGAGGTGGACGACTTCCTGGTGCGGCCGCCGACCCACCCGGTGCTCGTCCCGGCGCGCGCACTGCTGTGGCGGCGCGTGGCGCATCTGGCGTACGCCTCTCTGCCGCCGTACGCCCACGAGTTGTACGGCAGAGCGGCCCCGCCGCCCGCCGCCGTGACTCGGCGCCTGCGTGTCACGGGCACCTTGCTGCGCTGTATTCCCGCACGTCTGCGCTGGCAACTCCCGCCCAAACACATTGTGCGCGCCATGTCACGGCTCGGCCCCGGCTCGCGCCCTGCGCCATACAAAGTCGGCAGATAGGTCGCCATACTGGACGGGCCGGGGGAGGGCGTGGGGCTGAGCAGCGACGGGGGCGATCGCACGAGATGGCGGAGACCAGGCTGATCCAGGGCCGGTACCGGCTGCTCGATCTGATCGGGCGTGGCGGTATGGGCGAGGTGTGGCGGGCGCGCGACGAGTCGCTGGGCCGGCAGGTGGCGGTCAAGTGCCTCAAGCCCCATGGTCCGCACCACGATCAGTCCTTCACCCGTGTCCTGCGGGAGAGGTTTCGGCGCGAGGCCAGGGTTGCCGCCGCCCTCCAGCACCGCGGGGTGACCGTCGTCCACGACTTCGGCGAGTCCGACGGCGTGCTGTATCTGGTGATGGAGCTGCTGGAGGGCCGGAATCTGAGCCAGCTCCTGGAGGACAACAAGCAGCATCCGTTGCCGGTCGCCGATGTCGTCGACATCGCCGACCAGGTCGCCGCCGCGCTCGCGTACACCCACCAACAGGGCATTGTGCACAGGGACTTGAAGCCCGCCAACATCATGCGGCTCGGCGACGGCACGGTGAAGATCTGCGACTTCGGGATCGCCCGGCTCGGTCATGACATCGGCTTCACGGCACGGCTGACCGGCACCGGTATCGCGATGGGCACCCCCCACTACATGTCGCCGGAGCAGATCAGCGGCGCCCATGTCGACCACCGCAGCGACCTGTACTCCTTCGGATGCGTGCTCTACGAAATCGCCACCGGAGCGCCGCCGTTCGACCTCGACGACGCCTGGGCCGTCCTCGTCGGCCACCGCGACACGCCGCCCGAACCGCCCCGCAGCCACCGGGCCGAACTCCCCGAGTACGTCGAGAAGATCATCCTCGACCTGCTCGCCAAACGGCCCGAACAACGCCCGCAGGACGCCCGGGAACTCGGCCGCCGCATCAGCGCCGGCCGCACGACCCCGGCGTACGTGCCGACCGTGGTGACCCCGGCACTGCGGCACCCCGCCGCGGAGCAGGGTCCCCTGGCGCCCTCGACACAGTCCCGCCCCGAACAGCCGCCGTCCCGCGAACCCCGGCTGCCGTCCTGGACCCGGGGTATGACCACCGGCCACAAGGCGACCGGCGCCGGACTGCGCACCACCCCGCCGGACGCGGCCGCGGGCCTCACCGGAGAGTGGATCGCCCGCCCCTCCACGGCCCTTGCCCGCGAGCCCGAGCGCACCGAACGGCCCACCCCCTCACCGGAGTTGATCACCACCCTGGCGGGGCGGCACAACGCCGGCCTGAGTCTGGGGCGGCTCGGCCGGTGGACCGAGGCGGGCGAGGTGCACCGCGCGGTCGCCGCCGAACGGGAACACGCCCTCGGGCCCGACCACCCCGACACGCTCGCCAGCCGCTACGAGGTCGGCTTCACGCTGAGCCGCACCGGACGCCCCGCCGAAGCGCTGCGCGAGTATGCGCGTGTCGCCCAGGTCAGGGAGCGCGTGCTCGGCGCCGACCACCCCGACACGCTGGCCGCACGCCAGGAAATGGCGTACGTGCTGGGCCAGTTGGGCCGCCACTTCGAGGCGCACCAGGCCTACACGTCCGTGCTCGGCGCCCGGGAGCGCGCGATGGGACCCGACCACCCCGACACCCTGCGCTGCCGCCACAACCTCGCCTTCAACCTGAGCAGGCTCGGGCGCCTGGAGGACTCGTACCGCATGGCGGGCGAGGTCGCCGCCGCGCGCGCCCGGGTGCTCGGCCCGACCCACCCCGACACGCTCGTCACCCGGTACGAAGTCGCCTACGCACTCGGTCAGTTGGGGCGCTGGCCCGAGGCCCTGCACACCTACCAGGAAGTGGCCGAGGCCCGTGCGCAGGCGCTGGGCCCCGACCATCCGGACACGCTCGCCGCCCGCTACGAGGTCGGCATCAGCCTCGGCCGGCTCGGCCGCAGCGCGCAGGCGCTGGAGCTGTACCGCGACCTGATCGACGACCGCACCCGCGTGCACGGCCCCGCGCACCCCGAAACACTGCGCGCCCGGCACGGCCTCGGCGTGAACCTCGGCCGCATGGGCCGCTGGGAAGAGGCCCTCGCCGAGTCCCGCGACGTGTGCGCCATCCGCGAGCGCGTCCTCGGCACCGACCACCCGGACACCCTCGTCAGCCGCCGCGAGGTCGCCGTCGGCCTCGGCTGGCTCGGCCGCTGGGCCGACGCGCTCACCGAGTACCGCCGTGTCGCCACCGCCCGTGAGCGGGTCCTCGGTGCCGACCATCCCGACGCCCTCGCCAGCCGGAACGACGAGGCCCACTGCCTGGAGCAGCTGGGGCGTGGGCAGGAGGCCGTCGAGCTGTATCGCAGGGTGGCGGTGCTACGGCAGCAGAGGGCGGCCGGGGGACATTGAGCGGGGGGATGGGTTTTCGCCCCCTGCCCCTGCTCCTGCCCGTCCTGTATCCGGGGGCTCCGCCGCAGACCCCCGTATCGGCCTTGACGACTTCGTCCTCGAACGCCGGACGGGCCAAAACTCTCCCGCCCCGTCCGGGAAGGACCGCCGCGCCCCATACGGCCGCCCGCCGGACGCCGCGCACCCCTGGCCGACGTAGATCATCACGTGCTACGAAGAAGCATGCCTGCACACGAGGGATACGACGCCGTGATCGTCGGCGGGGGCCACAACGGACTGGTCGCCGCCGCCTACCTGGCCCGGGCCGGCCGGTCCGTGCTGGTGCTGGAGCGCCTGGGGAACACCGGCGGCGCCGCCGTGTCCACCAGGCCGTTCGCCGGGGTCGACGCGCGCCTGTCGCGCTACTCGTACCTGGTGAGCCTGCTGCCCCGGAAGATCGTGCGGGATCTGAGCCTCGACTTCCGGGTCCGCGGGCGCACCGTCTCGTCGTACACGCCCGTCGAACGCGACGGCCGGCCCACCGGACTGCTCGTCGGCGGCGGCGAGCGGCGCACCCGCGAGGCGTTCGCCCGGCTGACCGGCTCGGATCGCGAGTACGAGGCCTGGCAGCGCTTTTACGGGATGACGGGCCGGGTCGCCCAGCGGGTGTTCCCGACGCTCACCGAACCGCTCCCGACACGCGAGGAGCTGCGCGGCCGCGTCGACGATGAGGACGCGTGGCGGATGCTCTTCGAGGAGCCGGTCGGCACGGCCGTCGAGGAGTACTTCGCCGACGATCTCGTACGCGGTGTCGTCCTGACCGACGCCCTCATCGGGACCTTCGCCGACGCCCACGACCCCTCGCTGCGGCAGAACCGCTGCTTCCTCTACCACGTGATCGGCGGCGGCACCGGCGCCTGGGACGTGCCGGTCGGCGGCATGGGCGCCCTCACCGACGCGATCGCCGCGGCGGCGCGCAACGCGGGCGCCGTGATCGCCACCGGCCACGAGGTGCTGCGGATCGAGACGGACGGCGAGGCTGCCGAGGTCACCTACCGGACCGCGGACGGGGAGGGCGTCGTCGCGGCCCGGCACGTCCTCGTCAACGCCTCGCCGCACGAGCTCGCGCACCTCACCCGCGACGAGCCGCCCACCCCGGCCGAGGGCGCGCAGCTCAAGGTGAACATGCTGCTCAAGCGGCTGCCGAGGCTGCGCGACACCTCCGTCGACCCACGCGAGGCGTTCTCCGGGACCTTCCACATCGCCGAAGGCTACGAGCAGTTGGCCCGAGCCCACGCCGAGGCCGCGTCCGGCGAGCTGCCCAGCGCGCCGCCCTCCGAGATCTACTGCCACTCGCTCACCGACCCGAGCATCCTCGGCCGGGACCTGGTCGAGCAGGGCTACCAGACCCTCACCCTCTTCGGCCTGCACACACCCGCCCGGCTGTTCGAGCGCGACAACGACGCCGTACGGGAAGAGCTGCTGAAGTCCACCCTGGCGCAGCTGGACGCTCACCTCGCCGAACCGCTCGCCGACTGCCTCGCCACCGACGCGGACAGCCGCCCGTGCATCGAGGCGAAGACCCCGCTCGACCTGGAGCGAGACCTGCGGCTGCCCGGCGGCAACATCTTCCACCGCGACCTCGCCTTCCCGTACGCCCAGGAAGGCACGGGCCGCTGGGGCGTCGAGACCCGGCACGCGAACGTCCTGCTGTGCGGGGCGGGCGCGGTGCGCGGTGGCGGTGTGAGCGGGGTGCCCGGGCACAACGCGGCGATGGCCGTGCTGGAGGACAAGGCCTAGGCCTTGGGACAGGGCCCGAGCGGCTCCCGGGGGTCGCTCAGCCGCCCTCGCCCGCGTTCTGCGGCCGTTCGAAGGTGAGGATCGCGACGCCGTCCCCGACGACCTTGGAATCCGTCAGGCGCAGACGCTTCTTGTCCGACGTGGCCCCGAAGAGGCGCTTCCCGGTTCCGAGGACGACGGGGAAGACCATCAGCCGCAGCTCGTCCACCAGGTCGTACTCGATCAGCGTCTGCACCAGCCGGGCACTGCCGTGGACCACGATGTTCCCGGGCTGCGCCCGCTTGAGATTCGTGACCTCCTCGACCACATCGCCGCCGAGCACCGTGGAGTTGTTCCACTCGGCCTTGTCGAGGGTCGAGGAGACCACGAACTTGGGCATGTTGTTGAACTTGTCCGCGAACTCGCCCTCGCGGGAGGGCCAGGCGGCGGCGAACCCTTCGTAGGTGACGCGTCCGAGCAGCAGCGCGTCCGAGCTCATCGTCTCGTCGAGCTTGAACTGGTTGCCGCCGTCTCCGCGGTCGATCTCGAAGCTCCAGCCGTCGTACTTGAAGCCCTCGCCTCCGCCGGGCGCTTCGAGGACGCCGTCGAGCGAGACGAATTCGGTGACGATGATCCTTCCCATGCCGCGGCTCCCTTTCAGGATGGATGTGGGCCGTGACGCACACATCCACCTTCGAGCCTTCAGTTCCGGGACGCCACCCAGCCCACCGCCTCAATACGCGCCGCGTCCGTCGGCCGCGCCTCGTCGAAGGCGACCCGGTCCCCGGCCTCGACCCGCAGGCCGTCGACGTACGCGCCACGGCCGACGTAGAGCCGGTCGGTCGTGTACCGCCAGCGCAGCGCGAGCCGCGGCGCCCGGGGCAGCTCCGCGGTGAGCCGGTGCCACACCCGCCCCGACCAGCCGGTGGCCGTTGCGGCCGGATGCTCCTGCGGGGCCTCGCCGGACGACACCGTCGTGAACGGGACCGGCTGCCAGGTCGTCGCGTCGTCGGTCGAGGCCTCCAGGAAGAGGAGGTCCGACTGGGGCTCGGTGTCCCACCACAAGGCGCACTGCAGGCGCGCCGGGCCCGCCGTGGTGTCGAGCGCCGGGAGGGTGAGTGTCGCCGTCGTGGCGCTCGCCATTCCGGAGAACCAGGACGTACGGCCGCGCGCGGGGCGCACCGGTACGGCCCGCGCCAGGTTGTTCGCGGTGGCGACCCGGGGAGCGGAGCCGGACCGCCAACTGCGCACCGGGTGGACGGAGTTGCCGAGGACGATCAGGAAGGAGTCGGTCGTCGGGTCGAGGACGAGCGAGGTGCCGGTGAAGCCGGTGTGGCCCGCGGTGCGCGGCGTGGCCATCGCGCCCATGTACCAGTGCTGGTAGAGCTCGAAGCCGAGGCCGTGCTCGTCGCCGGGGAAGGCGGTGTTGAAGTCGGTGAACATCAGGTCCAGGGTCTCCGGCTTCAGGATGCGCGCCTTGCCGTACGCGCCGCCGTTCAGCAGCGTACGGGCGAGGATCGCGAGGTCCCATGCGCAGGAGAAGACGCCCGCGTGGCCCGCCACCCCGCCCAAGGAGTACGCGTTCTCGTCGTGCACCTCGCCCCAGACGAGACCGCGGTTCAGCCCTGACCAGGGCAGCCGGGCGTCCTCGGTGGCGGCGATCTTGGGCTTCCAGGAGGCGGGTGGGTTGTAGCGGGTGCGGTGCATGCCGAGCGGCGCGGTGATCTCGTCGTGGAGGAGGGTGTCGAGGGGGCGGCCGGTGATCTTCTCGAGGACCAGCTGGAGCGAGATCAGATTCAGGTCCGAGTAGAGGTACTTGGTGCCCGGTGGGTTGAGAGGTACCTCGTCCCAGATGAGCTGGAGCTTTCCCTCGCGGGTCGGCGCGTTGTAGAGGGGGATCCAGGCGCGGAACCCCGAGGTGTGGGTGAGGAGTTGACGGATCGTGATGCCCTGCTTGCCGCCACCGGCGAACTCCGGGAGGTACGAGGCGACCGTCGCCTCCAGCTCCAGGGCGCCGCGCTCCATCTGCTGCACGGCGAGGATCGAGGTGAACAGCTTCGAGACGGAGGCGAGGTCGTAGACGGTGTCCGCCGCGGCGGCGATCTGCTGGTCGGCCGGGAACTCGACGCCGGTGTCCGTCTTCTCGTTGTAGGCCGAGTAGCGCACCGCCATGCCGATCGGCTGATGCAGGGCCACGGTGCCGCCGCGCCCGGCGAGGAGTACGGCGCCCGCGTACCAAGGGTGCTTGGGGGAGGGGCCGAGGAACGCCTCTGCGTCGGTGACCAGTTGGCGCAGGTGCTCCGGCAGCAGGCCCGCCTGCTCGGCCGTACCGTGGCGCAGCGTCGGGTGGCCGGCTTTGTCCGAGGCCGCCGCCGGGCCTGCGGGGAAGGGCGCGATGGCCAGCGCTCCGCCCACGGCCAGTACTCGTCGGCCCAATTGACGACGGGTCAGCCCGCCGTCCCCTCTGTCCTTCGCACCTTCGGTCATCGAGGAGCCTCCCGCCGCGCCGCCTGAAAGTATCTTTCCTGGTTCGCCTCGCGGAGTGAAACTTTCCCGTCAGGCACAGGTGTGTCAAGACTCCCTCGGTGGCTTGAAGGAATCTGACGAAGCATCAGAAAACCTCTTCCCTCGTCCGGAGGACTGCGGCATCCTGCGGCCATGCAGACGGAGCTGAGCAAGAAACTGGGAGTCGAGCACGCCATCTTCGGCTTCACGCCGTTTCCCGCCGTCGCCGCGGCCATCAGCCGCGCGGGCGGATTCGGTGTGCTCGGCGCGGTCCGCTACACCGCACCCGACGACCTCAAGCGCGACCTCGACTGGATCGAGGCGAACGTCGACGGCAGGCCCTACGGCCTGGACGTCGTCATGCCCGCCAAGAAGGTCGAAGGCGTCACGGAGTCCGATGTCGAGGCGATGATTCCCGAGGGGCACCGCCAGTACGTCCAGGACACCCTCGCCAAGTACGGCGTGCCCGAACTCGCCGAGGGCGAGGCGTCCGGGTGGCGCATCACGGGGTGGATGGAGCAGGTCGCCCGCACGCAGCTCGATGTCGCCTTCGACTATCCGATCAAGCTGCTCGCCAACGCGCTGGGTTCACCCCCCGTCGACGTGGTGGAGCGCGCCCACGACAAGGGCGTACTGGTCGCCGCGCTCGCGGGCAGCGCCCGGCATGCGCAGAAGCACGCCGAGGCCGGCATCGACATCGTCGTGGCCCAGGGCTACGAGGCGGGCGGGCACACCGGGGAGATCGCCTCGATGGTGCTGACGCCCGAAGTCGTGGACGCGGTAGGCCCGCTGCCCGTACTGGCGGCGGGCGGCATCGGCAGCGGGCAACAGGTGGCCGCCGCGCTCAGCCTCGGCGCCCAAGGTGTGTGGTTGGGCTCCCTGTGGCTGACCGTCACCGAGGCCGAGATGCACTCGCGTGCCGTGACCCGGAAACTGCTCGCCGCCGGGTCCGGCGACACCGTCCGCTCCCGCGCGCTGACCGGCAAGCCGGCGCGCCAGCTGCGCACCGAGTGGACCGATGCCTGGGACGACCCCAACGGTCCCGGCACGCTCCCGATGCCGCTCCAGGGGCTGCTCGTGGCCGAGGCGCTCTCGCGCATCCAGAAGTACGAGGTCGAGCCACTGCTCGGCACCCCCGTCGGGCAGATCGTCGGCCGGATGAACAGCGAACGCAGCGTCCAGGCCGTCTTCGACGACCTGACACGGGGCTTCGAGCAGGCCGTGGACCGGATCAACCGCATCGCGGGAAGGAGCGCCCAGTCGTGAGCACGCCGCCGAACGGTTTTTGGGCCCAGGCCGCCGCCGACCCCGGGCGGACCGCCCTCATCACGCCGGACGCAGAGGAGTGGACGGCGGGGCGGCTGCACGCCGCGGCCAACCAACTCGTCCACGGATTGCGCGGGGCGGGCCTCGAACGCGGCGACGCCTTCGCGGTCGTCCTCCCCAACGGCGTCGAGTTCTTCGTCGCCTACCTCGCCGCCTCACAGGCCGGCCTCTACCTCGTCCCCGTCAATCACCACCTCGTCGGCCCCGAGATCGCCTGGATCGTCTCCGACTCGGGCGCCAAGGTCCTCATCGCCCACGAGCGGTTCGCGGACGCCGCCCGGCACGCCGCCGACGAGGCGAAGCTCCCGGCCACGCACCGCTACGCCGTCGGTTCGGTCGAGGGCTTCCGGCCGTACGCCGAACTCCTCGACGGGCAGTCCGAGTCGGCGCCCGCCGACCGCACGCTCGGCTGGGTCATGAACTACACCTCGGGCACCACGGGACGCCCTCGCGGCATCCGGCGCCCGCTGCCCGGCAAACTCCCCGAGGAGTCGTACCTCGGCGGCTTCCTCGGCATCTTCGGCATCAAGCCCTACGACGACAACGTGCACCTGGTCTGCTCACCGCTGTACCACACCGCCGTACTGCAATTCGCGGGCGCGTCGCTGCACATCGGCCACCGTCTGGTGCTGATGGACAAGTGGACGCCCGAGGAGATGCTGCGTGTCATCGACGCCCATAAGTGCACGCACACCCATATGGTCCCGACCCAGTTCCACCGTCTGCTGGCGCTTCCCAGCGAGGTGAAGGAGCGTTACGACGTGTCGTCGATGCGACACGCCATCCACGGCGCCGCCCCGTGCCCGGACCACGTAAAACGGGCCATGATCGAGTGGTGGGGCCACAGTGTCGAGGAGTACTACGCGGCCAGTGAGGGCGGTGGCGCCTTCGCGACCGCCGAGGACTGGCTGAAGAAGCCCGGCACGGTCGGCAAGGCGTGGCCCATCAGCGAACTCGCCGTCTTCGACGACGACGGCAACAGGCTGCCGCCCGGTGAACTCGGCACCGTCTACATGAAGATGAGCACCGGCGGATTCTCGTACCACAAGGACGAGACCAAGACGAAGAAGAACCGCATCGGGGACTTCTTCACCGTCGGCGACCTCGGGTGTCTCGACGAGGACGGCTATCTCTTCCTCCGCGACCGCAAGATCGACATGATCATCTCGGGCGGGGTCAACATCTACCCGGCGGAGATCGAGGCCGCGCTGCTCAGCCACCCCGCCGTCGCCGACGCCGCCGCCTTCGGCATCCCGCACGACGACTGGGGCGAGGAGGTCAAGGCCGTCGTGGAGCCCGCCCCCGGCCATGAACCGGGCCCTGCCCTCGCCGCCGCCATCCTCGACCACTGCGAGCAGCAGCTCGCCCGGTACAAGCGCCCCAAGAGCGTCGACTTCATCGAGACCATGCCGCGCGATCCGAACGGGAAGCTGTACAAGCGGCGGCTGCGGGATCCGTACTGGGAGGGCCGCACGCGGGTGGTGTGACACCCGTCCCGCCGCGCCTACGCGACGCGTTCATCGCCGGTCTGGTCGCCCGCTGTCCGTTCGGCGGGGCACGCGTCGTGGATGCCAAGGGGGCCCCGCCCTGGCCCTCTCGGTCGACCGCGTCGAGCAGGTCGTCACCGTCTCCGTGCAGGAGGGGCGCGTCGACGGCGTCTGCGCGGTCCTCGATCCCGACAAGCTGGGGCACATGGGGCTGTGACCTGTGGGGGCGCGGCGCACAGACGCCGCGCCCCCTGTGGTCAGCGGTGGTCGCTGACCCGGATCACCCGCAGTCCGGGCGAGGACAGGATGTCCTTCTCGCAGAACCGTGACGTCACCCATCGCTCGCCCGAGAACAGCCGCGTCTGGTCGCTGTAGTGCGGCGAGTTCGGGTTCGAGGACTGGGAGTACGTCAGGAGGGTGCGGGCGACGGGGCAGCGGCCGCCGTCCCAGCCGACGGCCTGGATGTACGACGACCCGGTGGTGACCTCGCTGTATCCACCGGCCGCCGGGTTCCACACCGGCTCGACCTTGTTCCACACGCCGAGCGACTCCGTGCCGCCGGGCACGGGGATGCGCTGCCCGCCGCGTACGACGAACTGGTTCGCGCCGAGCCGCGCGTCCAGCGCGATGCCCGCCGTACGCAACTCGGTCACCGTGTCCGCGAGGGCCGTGGTGAAGCCCGGCGCGTCGGTGTTGAGCGTGTTCGGGGTGCGGACCGGGTCCGCCGCCGAGAACGGGACCTTCCACAGCTGCGCGGCCGGGACCGCGGCCGTCAGCTTCCGCCAGAGCCGGTCGAAGAGCAGCGCGCCCCGGCTGTCGGTGTTCATGGAGTGGTCCCACGCCTTGAGCACACCGCAGGCCTCTGTCACGTCAACGGCCTTGCCATCGCTGCCCGTTGCTGCGCCACCCGGCAGAGTGGCACACGCACGCGCCGCGTCGTCCGCGACGAGATCACCCGCGGGCACCCGGTTCGCGAACTGCTGCGCCTGAAGATCCCGTACCGTCAGACGGCCCTTCGTGGCCATCGCCGCCACGTCCTCGACGGCGCCGCGCGTACGCATCGAGCGCTGCGTGCCGATCGTGCCGAAGACTCGCTCGTACCCCGTCAGCGGCCGGTCCGCATTGGCCAGCCAGGCACTGTCGTTGGAATTCTCCGCGTACGGCGCGTCCTTGAGCACCGGCATCTTCGCCGGTCCGAAGATCCCTGGCTGTACGGCGTCCGGGTCGCTGCCCAGCGCGCAGTCCGCGCGTGAGCCGTCGAGGATCGCGACACCGGCCGAGGGGTAGGTGAGCTTGCCGAGCGGCGTCGAGCAGCGCTGCGCCAACTCGTCGGTGATGCGCGGGAGTACCTGCGACTGCGTGAACAGTGAGTGGCCGCCCGAATCGGCGGCGATCGTGTTCACCCACGGCAGCCCCTGGGTGCGCCTGAGGGCCGTCAGGACATCGGCCGTGCTGCGGGCCTTGCTGAAGCCGAGCGCGGTGTCGGAGGCGCGGAGGTTGGCCGCGTTCGGGTCGTTCAGCGCGTATGCCGTCGTGGAGGTCCAGGGGAGCGGCAGTTGCGCTCCGAGAGAGGTGACGACCGGGCCGTACCGGGTCCACCACTGGGTGCGCGTCACCGGTGTGCCGTCCTTCATGTCGACGGTGACGGTCCGCTTGGTCATGCGCTCCGGCTTGCCGTCCACCAGATACGTGGTCGGATCGGCCTGATCTAGTGTCAGCTGATGGAGGTTGAGCGTGACGCCCGTCGCGACGGTGTGGCTCCACGCCACATGCGCGGTGTGCCCGATGGATATCGTCGCCGATCCGAGCAACGCACCGCCCGCGACGTTCAGTTCACCGGGGATCGTCTGCTGCATCTGCCAGAAGCGGCGGCCGCCCTGCCAGGGGTAGTGCGGATTGCCGAGCAGCAGGCCGCGGCCGTTCGCCGTCCTGTCACCGCTGAAGGCGACCGCGTTGGAGCCCATGTCGGCGGTGTCGAAGAGTTCCCGCGCGGCTTCGGCGGTGCTCTTCGCGTCGGGGGTGGCGGTGCTCTGCTTGTCAGGCGTACGCGTGAGCGTGGACGTCGTCGGTGGCTGCGCGGCCGTGATGCCGTCGACCCCACGGCCCTGGCCGCCGAGTACGGCCAGCGCGAAGTTGCGCGCGGCCACGTCCACAGGAGTCACCGGGCGGACCCAGGCGGCGCCTTGGCACGCCGGATCGGTGATCCGGTTCCGGGCGAGCCAGGCGTTGTATCCGGCCGCCCAGCCGCGCATCAGGTCCTTGACCTCGCGGCCCGACCCCAACGGCGCCGGCTCGGCCAGCAGCTTCTCGACCGTGCCCGTCTCCCGCACCCCGCGGAAATACAGGTCGCTGGAGAGGTTCTTGGCCGCCGAGGACAGCGAGCCGTCGGGCGCCGCGTCGGGTCCGAAGAAGCGGGACCGCTCGCCGCGCAGGGTCACGAAGCCGTCGGCGAGGGTGCACACCTGATCGGCGGCCTGCGCCCAGCCGGTGCCGAAGCCGAGGTTCGCGTAGTCCTTCGCGACGATGTGCGGAATGCCGTACTCGGTGTAGCGGATCACGGCCGACAGGCCGCCGTGCGAGGGATGTTCCTGACGGCCTTGTTGCTCGGCCGCGGCCGCGGGCAGTGTGGCCGTGACCGTGAGCAGGGCGACGGCCGTGACGACGAGCCGTCTCAGGCGGGTGCGCATCGTGCCTCCCAACGTCATTGGGGGAAGGGGCGGTTGAGCGTACCAACGGGTATGTGCGGCGGGGGGTGGCTGTAACGATGTCCCTCCTCGGTTCCGACCTCCTCATGTCCGGCTCGACGTCGTCTCGGTGTCGTGCTTGACGTCGTCCCTGTGTCCTTCTTGACGTCGTCCCCATGTGCTCCTTGACGTCGTCCCTGCGTCCTCCTTGACCTCCCCGCGCCGCGGACCGAGGATCATGTGTCATGACGCCTGGACACGGCAGCACGGTTGACGGGGTGCTGCGGCGCAGCGCCCGGCGCACCCCGGCGCGCGTCGCGGTCGACTACCGCGAGCGCTCCTGGACCTACGCGGAACTCGACGACGCCGTCTCCCGCGCCGCGAGCGTGCTTCTCGCCGAGGGGGTCGCTCCCGGCGACCGGGTCGGCGCCTACGGCCACAACTCGGACGCGTACCTGATCGGCTTCCTCGCCTGCGCCCGCGCGGGACTCGTGCACGTACCGGTCAACCAGAACCTGACCGGCGACGATCTCGCGTACATCGTCGACCAGTCCGGGAGCACGCTGGTCCTGGCCGACCCCGACCTCGCGGGTCAACTCCCCGACGGTGTACGCACCTTGCCGCTGCGCGACGCCGAAGACTCGCTGCTAGCCCGGCTGGACACGGCTTCTCCGTACGACGGTGCCGAGCCGCGCGGCGACACGCTCGTGCAGTTGCTCTACACCTCCGGCACCACAGCCCTCCCAAAAGGCGCGATGATGACGCACCGCGCCCTGGTGCACGAGTACCTGAGCGCGATCACCGCCCTCGACCTGAGCGCGGGGGACCGGCCCGTGCACTCGCTGCCGCTCTACCACTCGGCGCAGATGCATGTGTTCCTGCTCCCGTATCTCGCGGTCGGCGCGTCGAACGTCATCCTCGACTCGCCCGACGGCGACCAGCTCTTCGATCTGATCGAGGCGGGCCGCGCCGACAGCCTCTTCGCCCCGCCCACCGTATGGATCGGCCTGTCGAACCGTCCCGACTTCGCGACCCGCGACCTGAGCGGGCTGCGCAAGGCGTACTACGGCGCGTCGATCATGCCGGTGCCCGTCCTGGAGCGGTTGCGCGAAAGGCTGCCGAAGCTGGCCTTCTACAACTGCTTCGGGCAGAGCGAGATCGGCCCCCTGGCCACGGTCCTCGCACCCGACGAGCACAAGGGGCGGATGGACTCCTGCGGACGTCCGGTCCTCTTCGTGGACGCCCGAGTGGTCGACGAGCACGGCAAGGACGTGCCCGACGGGACACCGGGTGAAGTCGTCTACCGGTCACCGCAGTTGTGCGAGGGCTACTGGGACAAACCGGAGGAGACGGCCGAGGCCTTCCGCGACGGCTGGTTCCACTCCGGGGACCTCGCCGTGCGGGACGCCGACGGGTACTTCACGGTCGTCGACCGGGTGAAGGACGTCATCAACTCCGGTGGCGTACTGGTCGCTTCACGCCAGGTCGAGGACGCCCTCTACACCCACGACCAGGTCGCCGAAGTGGCCGTGATCGGTCTCCCCGACGAGCGCTGGATCGAGGCCGTCACCGCCGTCGTCGTCCCCCGCGGCGAGGTCACCGAGACCGAACTCATCGCCCACGCCCGCGAGAAGCTCGCCCACTTCAAGGCACCCAAGCGAGTCCTTTTCGTGGACGAACTGCCCCGCAACGCGAGCGGGAAGATCCTGAAGCGGGAGCTGCGGGACCGATTCTCGGACTCCTCTTCCGACTCTTCATCGGACCCTTCTACGGATGCTTGAACAGCACGGTCTCGTAGGCAAGTCCGGGGCCCCCGCGAGTACGACACCCCAACTCCCCGGCTCGGATTCGTCGGCCAGGGCGTCACGCAGGGCGTGCAGCACGGTGACCGCGGCCATGTTGCCGCAGCGGGCCGGCACGTCGCGCGCATGACGCAGCACCGCCTCTTCGAGACCCAGTCCGAGGCCATCGCGTCGAGCATCATCGCGCTGCCGGCGTGGCAGACCCAGGTGGCGATGTCCGGCCATGACCAGAGCCGCGCTGCCGTCGCCGAACAGCGCCCGCGCCGCGAGGCTCAACGCGGGCGCAGATCCACGATCCGCTTGATCTTGCCCACCGAGCGCTCCAGCGACTCCGGTTCGACGATCTCCACCGTGACCGACACGCCGATTCCGTCCTTGACGGCCGCCGCGATGGCCTGTGCGGCCGCCTCGCGGATCTCGGGTGTGGCGCCGGAGCGCGCTTCGGCTCGCACGGTGAGTGCGTCGAGGCGGCCCTCACGGGTCAGGCGGAGCTGGAAGTGCGGTGCCACGCCCGGGGTGCGGAGGACGATCTCCTCGATCTGTGTGGGGAAGAGGTTGACGCCCCGCAGGATCACCATGTCGTCACTGCGGCCGGTGATCTTCTCCATCCGGCGGAAGACCCGCGCGGTCCCGGGTAGCAGACGCGTCAAGTCCCGGGTCCGGTAACGGATGACGGGCATGGCCTCCTTGGTGAGCGAGGTGAAGACCAGCTCGCCCTCCTCGCCGTCCGGCAGGACCTCGCCGGTGATCGGGTCGACGACCTCCGGAAAGAAGTGGTCCTCCCAGATGTGCAGCCCGTCCTTCGTCTCCACGCACTCCTGGGCGACACCCGGGCCGATCACCTCCGACAGGCCGTAGATGTCCACCGCGTCGATCGCGAACCGCTCCTCGATCTCCCGCCGCATCTCCTCGGTCCACGGCTCGGCCCCGAAGATTCCGACGCGCAGTGAGGTGCCGCGCGGGTCGACGCCCTGCCGCTCGAACTCGTCGAGCAGCGTCAGCATGTATGAAGGGGTGACCATGATGATCTCGGGTTTAAGGTCCTGGATCAGCTGGACCTGACGTGCCGTCATGCCCCCGGAGGCGGGGATCACCGTACAGCCGAGCCGTTCGGCGCCGTAGTGTGCGCCCAGCCCGCCGGTGAACAACCCGTAGCCGTAGGCCACATGCACCTTGTCGCCCGGACGCCCGCCTGCCGCGCGAATCGAGCGGGCTACCATGTCGGCCCACATGGAGAGATCGTTCTCCGTGTAGCCGACGACTGTGGGGCGCCCGGTCGTGCCACTCGAGGCATGGATGCGCCGGATCCGGTCCTGGGGTACGGCGAACATTCCGTAGGGGTAGTTCTCGCGCAGATCCGCCTTCACCGTGAACGGGAACCGCGCCAGGTCGGCGAGCGCACGGCAGTCGTCCGGGCGCATCCCTGCCTTGTCGAAGGACTCCCGGTAGAACGGCACGTTCTCGTACGCATGCCGCAGCGACGCCCGCAGCCTCTCCAGTTGGAGCTCCCGCAGTCCGTCCGCGTCAAGCCCCTCTCCGGCGTCGAGCAGGCCCTTCGAGTCTGTGGAATCCGCCATAGGGACTTCTCCCTCACCAAACGCACCATTACGGGCGACCGATCATTCGGTCGAGTTGTTCGGGATCAGTAATTCAGGACACTCAGCCCCAGGCAAGAGGTCGACTCGATTTTCTTGGAGAAGCAGGCCGCAACAACGGTGCCCATGGATCTTCGACCGGAGCTGCTGCCCCCGCCTGTCACGGAACGGCGCCTGCGGACGCTCGCCGACGAGATCGAGCGTATTGAGGATCTCCTGTTCAGCGAGGACCTGGCGGAAGCGGACGCGGCCATCGCCGCGTTCAACGCGGCGACCGGTCACGCCTACGGGCCCACGGACCTCACCGGATACGCCGGCTGGCGTGACCTCGAGGACTTCGCGCTCGAGGCCGCCCGGCCGGCGTACCCGAGGTTGTCCGACATCACGCGCGAGGAACTCGTCGAGGTGGTGCGCAAGATCCTGGACGGCGACCCGGAGCACTCGTACCACCTGTTGGTCCTGGAGACCAATGTGACGCACCCACAAGCCTACGACCTGCTCTACCACCCGCCACAAGACCTCGAGGACGCCTCGCCCGAGCGGATCGTGGACGAGATCCTGGCCTATCGTCCGATCGCCCTTTGACGGTGGCCCCTCGACGTCGGCTTTGCCCGAGATCGGTCGGAGGGCTGAGAGGCGTGGCCGCGACGAGGTGCGCGGCGAGCGGTGAACCAAGTCGGTGGACAAAGATCGCGTGAGCGACAGACTGGCTCGATGACCGGATCAGACGCCAAGGGCAGACCTCCACCTCTACCTGCAGGATGCCCTCGATGCCCTGCTGTGGAAGCTGGAGGGGCTGACCGAAGACGACCTTCGCCGCCCCATGACCCCGACCGGCACCAATCTGCTGGGGCTGGTCAAGCACGCGGCCGGTGCCGAGGCGATGTACTTCGGCGCGACCTACGGGCGGCCGTTCGACGGGCCGCCGCTCTGGATCGTGGGCGACGCCGAGCAGAACTCGGATCTGTGGGCGACGGCCGACGAGACAAGTGAGGAGATCGTCGCGCTCTGTCGCCGGGCGTGCGCCCGCTCGGACGTGACCATCGAGTCGTTGCCCCTCGACGCGGTAAGGCGAGTGGCCTGGGGGAGACGGGTGGAGGCGACGATCCACCGGAGCCTCGTCCACATGATCGCCAAGACCGATCGGCATGCCGGACACGCCGACATCGTCCGGGAACTCATCGCCGGGGTAGGGGGACCGGGGAAGGGCGGCGACGGGTCGGCGCCCGGCGACTCGGCGTGGTGCGAGAGCCATCGCGACCGGCTGGAGGGCACAGCCGAGGAAGCCGGCCGAGGCGCGTAGCTCGGGACGCCGGCAACCGCTGTCCGGCCCCGCGGCGCTCTCCACACCGCGGGACCGGGCCGGTGGCGCTCTTTGGCGCGGGGCCGGACGGCGGCTAGCGCACCAGGCAAGGGCGCTTGGCGTCGAACTCCCAGCCCGGGACGAGGTACTGCATCCCGATCGCGTCGTCCCGGCCCCCCAACGCCTTCTCCCGGTAGAGCTCGTGCGCCGCGAGGAGCCGGTCCATGTCGAGCTGGATTCCCAGGCCGGGGGCGTCGGGGACGGCGATCTCGCCGTCCACGATGCGCGGCGGGGCGGTGGTGAGCCGCTCCAGACCCTCCTGCCAGATCCAGTGCGTGTCCAGGGCGTTGTACTCGCCCGGGGCCGCCGCTCCGCAGTGCGTCACC
Organism: Streptomyces sp. R41; assembly: GCF_041053055.1. NCBI lineage: Bacteria > Bacillati > Actinomycetota > Actinomycetes > Kitasatosporales > Streptomycetaceae > Streptomyces > Streptomyces sp. R41. The sequence continues at coordinate 633,178 of NZ_CP163443.1, read as the reverse complement.
ATGGCGAGCGAGATGTCGAAGTGGTTGTTCGAGTGGCAGCCCCAGGTCAGGCCCATCGCGTTGCACAGCTGGGCCACGCGCACCGAGCCCTGCATCGTCCAGAAGTGCGGGTCGGCGAGTGGGATGGAGACCGAGTGCAGGGCCAGGGCGTGGGTCAGCTGCCGCCAGTCGGTGGCGATCATGTTGGTCGCGGTCGGCAGGCCCGTGGCGCGGCGGAACTCGGCCAGGATCTCCCGCCCGGAGTAGCCGCCCTCGGCTCCGCAGGGGTCCTCCGCGTAGGCGAGGGTGCCGACCAGGGGCGTACACTGCTCGATGGCCTCGCGCAGCGACCACGCCCCGTTGGGGTCGAGGGTGATCCGGGCCTCGGGGAAGCGGTCCTTGAGCGCGCGGACGGCCCTGACCTCCTCGGCGCCCTCCAGGACGCCGCCCTTGAGCTTGAAGTCCCGGAAGCCGTAGAGGTCGTAGGCCGCTTCGGCCTGCCGGACGATCGCCTCGGGCGACAGGGCCTCCTCGTGCCGGATGCGGTACCAGTCCACGTCCGCGTCGGGTTCACGGACGTACTCCAGGTCGGTGCGGTCGGGGTCGCCGACGTAGAAGAGGTAGCCCAAGACCCGTACGGAGTCGCGCTGTTGTCCGTCGCCGAGAAGCGCCGCGACCGGCACGTCGAGGTGCTGCCCCAGCAGGTCCAGCAGCGCCGACTCGACGGCGGTGACCGCGTGGACGGTGGTCCGCAGATCGAAGGTCTGCGCGCCGCGTCCACCGGCGTCGCGGTCGGCGAAGCGGTCCCCGATCTCGCGCAGGACGCGCTTGTAGTCGCCCACCTTCGCGCCCACGACGAGGGACTCGGCGTCCCGCAGGGTCTGCGTGATCTTCTCCCCGCCGGGGACCTCGCCAAGACCGGTACGGCCCTCGGAGTCCTTGAGGACGACCACGTTGCGGGTGAAGTAGGGGCCGTGCGCGCCGGAGAGGTTCAGCTCCATGCAGTCCCGGCCGGCGACGGGATAGACGGAGAACCCGGTGACGGTCGGCTGCTTGTTCATGCTCGTGCTCGTGTTCATGCTCATCAAAGTCCTTGTGTACGGGGATGACGCGGGCGCGGTGATCAGAGGCTGAGGACATCGAGGGCCCACTCGACCGCCAGGACGCCGCCCAGGCCGAGGATCGCGAGCACCGTCGTATAGGTGGTGCGGACCTTGATCGCGTCGATGACCGAGAGGTTGAAGTACTCCTTGAACAGCCAGAATCCGGGATCGTTGACGTGCGAGAAGGCGATCGAGCCGCAGGAGACGGCGAGCACCATCATCTCCGGATGGACCCCGCTGCCCGCCAGGAGCGGCAGCACCACGCCGGAGGCCGTGACGACGGCGACCGTCGCCGAGCCGAGCGCGATGCGGAGGATGACCGCGATGAGCCAGGCGAGGATGATCGGCGAGATGGACCAACTGTCCGTGGCGTCCTTGATGTAGTCGGAGATCCCGCCTTCCACGAGGACGTTCTTGAAGGCGCCGCCGGCGCCGATCACCAGGAGGATCATCGCCATCGCCTGTGCCGCCGAGGTGCAGGAGGCGCTGACGTCGGCGAGGCTCCGGCCGATCCGCGGTCCGAACGCCCAGACCGCCAGGAGCAGGGTCAGCAGCAGCGCGATCGGTGCCGAGCCGATGAAGGCGACGAAGTGCAGGAACGGGGTCTCGGCGGAGGTGGCCAGGTCGGTCACGGCGGCGCCGGCGATCAGGACGACGGGGAAGAGGGCCACGCCCAGCGACCAGCCCAGGCCCGGCATCTCGTCGTCGGTGAACTCGTGCTCGCTGACCAGCCCCTTGGGGATGGCGGGGTCCATCACCTTGATGAACGGCAGGCGCGGCCACACGAGCGCGATGAGCGCTCCGGCCGGGACGGCGATGAACAGGCCGTAGAACAGGGTCAGTCCGATGGACGCGTGGAAGGTCGAGGCCACGGCGGTGGGGCCGGGGTGCGGCGGCAGGAAGCTGTGCATGGTGGAAAGGGCGATCGACATCGGCAGCCCTACCCAGAGCAGCCTCGCCCCGGTGACCCGCACCAGGGTGAACGCGATGGGCACGATGATGATGAAGGCGACCTCGTAGAACATGGTGACGCCGATGAGCATGGACGTGACCACCATGGCCAACTGAACCCAGCGGGGGCCGAAGGCGTCCAGGAGCTTGCCGGCTATGCGCTGCGCGGCGCCCGAGTCACCCATGACACGGCCGACCATGGCGCCGAGCCCGATGGTGAGCATCGTGTCGCCGATCTGGCCGCCGATGCCCTCCGAGAGGACGTCGGGGATCTTCTCCAGCGGAATCCCGCGGACGACGCCGACGCCGACCGCCACGAGGAGGAGGGCGGCGAAGCCGTTCAGTCTCAGCTTGGTCATGAGGAGCAGCAGAATCAGAACGCTGATCCCGACTACGAGGAGAGGCATGGCAGTTCCCCTTTGAACTGTGGAGCAGGCAGCCGGAGCACACATGAGGGCGGCCCGGGTCCCGTCCGGGCCGCGTGGCGTCACCCGCGGGGCGGTCGCGGGTGCGTGAGGTGGGTGGTGGTAAGGCCTTCATCGGGCGGGTCGTACGACCCTCGTCAGGCGCGGTGTCGTACGGCCGGCCTTCGTCAGGCGCGAGGTGTCGTACGGCCTTCGTCAGTCGAGGCGGCGTACGGCGCCGACCAGGTTCAAGCCGTTGTCGAGGACCTTCTCGAGGTCGGCGAGGTCGGCCGGGCCGGGGTCGGTGAGCGGAGCGCGTACCGGGCCGACCGGCAGCCCGCGCAGCCGGGCGGCGGCCTTGACCAGCGAGACGGCGTAGCCCGGCACCCGGTCGCGCAGTTCGACCAACGGGACGTAGAAGTCACGCAGGAGCTTGGTCACGGTCGCGTCGTCGCCGTCCCTCATAGCGGCGAAGAAGGCGTCGGCGATCTCGGGCGCGAAGGCGTGGACGGCCGATGAGTAGGCGGGGACGCCGACGGTGGCGTACGCGCGGGCCTGGATCTCGGCGGTGGCGGCACCGTTGAAGAACAGGAATCCGTCGGGGGCGGCGAGCGTGAGGCGCTGGAGCCGGTCGAGGTCGCTGTGCCCGTCCTTGAGGCCGATGACGGTGCGGATCTCCGCGATTCTGCGCAGGCCGCCGGGCGTGAAGGCGACAGAGCCGCGCTGGTAGGCGATGAGCGGCAGCCGGGTGCCCGCGGCGATCCGGCGCAGCTGCTCGACCAGTCCGTCCTGCGGGGCCTCGACCAGATAGTGGGGCAGCACCAACGCGGCGTCGGCGCCCGCCTCTTCGGCGATCCGCGCGAACCGCAGCGCCTGCGCCCACCCGTATCCGATACCGGCGACCACGGGCAGCCGGCCGTCCGCGATCTCGACCGTGGCCTCTACGACGGCGCGGTACTCGTCCTCGTCCAGCGCGCTGAACTCGCCGGTTCCGCAGGCGGGGAACACCGCACCCGGCGCGGTGGCCAACTGGGCGGTCAGGTACGTCCGGTAGGACTCCAGGTCGAGTTCGCCGTCTTCCCGGAAGCTCGTGAGCGGGAAGGACAGCACCCCACTTGCCATACCGTCTCGCAGTCGCTGGACCACGCCCTCGACGTCCGCGCTGAACCCTGTCATGAATGTCATCCCTGTATGCAGATGGCGTCTACGTATGAGAATGGAGGCTAGGTTCGTGAACCCTGCGAGGTCAATGGGTGGGGCGGCGCGGATTTACGATGGGGCCCATGCCGGAGAGCACAGGGGTCCGCGGGGTGAAGTCGGCGGCCCGTACCGTCGCACTGCTGGAACTGCTCGCCGACCGCGGCGACCGGCCCTCGCGCCTCGACGAACTCGCCGAGGAACTGAGCGTGCCGCGCAGCAGCATGTACCAGCTGTTGCGGACCCTCGTCGACTGCGGCTGGGTGCGCACCGACACCACCGGCTCCCTCTACGGCATCGGGATCCGCGCGCTGCTCACGGGCACCAGCTATCTCGACAGCGACCGTTACGTACGGATGGTCCGCCCGTACCTCGACGAGGCCTCGGACGCACTCGGCGAGACGATCCACATGGCACGGCTCGACGGCCCGAACGTCGTCTACCTCGCGACCCGCGAGTCCCACGAGTACCCACGCACCATCAGCCGCGTCGGCCGCCGGATCCCGGCCCACGCCGGCGCCCTCGGCAAGGCCCTCCTCGCCGAGCGCCTGGACGCCGACCTCCCGCTACCCCCCGATCCGCTGACCACCTTCACCGAGAACACCCACACGGATCGCACCACCTTGTTCGCCGACCTCGCCGGGGTGCGCGAACGCGGCTACTCCATCGACCGCGAGGAAACCGTGCCCGGCATCGCGGGCTTCGGCTTCGCCCTGCGCTACGACACCCCGGCCACCGACGCCATCAGCTGCTCGGTCCCGGTGAACCGGCTCTCGGAGGACCACGAGGCCCGCATCGTCTCCGTCATGCGGGAGATCAGGACGAAGATCGAAACGCTGCTACCGCCCGCCTCGGGCGCGCCCGACTGGCGTTGAACCCCGCAGGCTCGCGCCGACAGCGGATGCGTCGCCGCCCTCTTCCTGGCCGCCGCGACATCCGCCACGTCGGTCTCACGAGCCGCCGCCACGGTGCCGGGACCGGCCACGCCGACGTGGCCGTCCGCTCCGCCGGTTTCCCTGTCTGTCACAATCGGTCGCCCCTGTGACGTCGGATTCCGTGCCCTCGCGCCGGACCCGCCGAGAGCCCGTACGCCATCCAGCTCAGGCACACCCGTCGAGGACGCTTCGCCGCCCACCGAATCAATCCGACGGCACGGTGGAGACCATGGCGACACACATGCATTCACTTCACACAGGAACCCCGGGACCCGTGTTCGGCCTGCCGCTCCTCGCCGTGTGCCTGGGCTACTTCATGGTGATCCTGGACGCCACCGTCGTCACGGTCGCTCTGCCGGTGATCGGTGACTCGCTGGGGGCCTCTGTGGCCGGGCTGCAATGGGTCGCGGATGGATACACGCTGGTATTCGCCGGGCTGCTGCTCTTCAGCGGTGGTCTCGCCGACAGGCTGGGCGGACGGCGGGTGTTCCTCGCCGGTCTCGCCGTGTTCACGCTCGGCTCCGCCGGATGCGCCGCCGCACCGGACACGGCACTGCTCGTCGCGGCCCGGCTGGTCCAGGGCCTGGGCGCGGCCCTGCTGGTGCCCGCCTCGTTGTCCGTGCTCAACATCCTGTACACGGACCGGGCGGCCCGGGCGCGAGCCTTCGGCGTATGGGGCGCCGTGGCGGGCGTGGGCGCCGGAGCGGGGCCGGTACTGGGCGGTGCGCTGACCGCGTGGCTCGGCTGGCGGTCGGTTTTCCTGCTGAACCTGCCGGTGGGGGCGCTCGCGTGCGTCCTGACGGTACGGTGCGTGCCGACGCGGAGCCGAGCCGCCCAGCGGCGCGGCGGCCTCGACCTCCCCGCCCAGACCGCCGCGGCCGTCGGGCTCGCGGGCCTGGTCACCGCCCTGATCGAGGCGGGCGAACGGGGCTGGGCCGACCGCGCGGTGCTCGGCGCGTGGGTCGTGTGCGCGGCCGGGTTCCTCACCTTCCTCGTCCTCGAAGCGCGCTCCCGTGCCCCGATGCTGCCGCTGTCCTTGTTCCGCCGCGCCGACCTCTCGGCCTCCGTCGGCGTGGGCGGCCTGCTCAACCTGGGCTTCTACGGACTGCTGTTCCTCGCCCCGCTGTACTTCCAGCGCGTCCAGCACTACGGCCCGCTGCGGACCGGCGCAGCCCTGCTCCCGGCGGTGTGCGTCGTGGCGCTCGGCTCCGCGCTGGCCGGCCCCGTGACGGCACGGACCGGACCGCGGGTGCCGATGGTGATCGGGCTGACTGTTGGTGCGGCTGGGCTCCTCGGCTGGCTGGCGGCCGGGACCGGCACCGCCTACGCGGCACTCGTCGTGCCCATGGTGTCCGTTGGATTCGGCACGGCGTTCACGATGCCCGCCGCCACCGCCGCGGCCATGGAGGCCGTACCGGAAACGCGCGGCGGCGCGGCCTCCGCCGTGCTGAATGCCGCGCGCCAGACCGGCAGCGCGGTCGGGGTCGCCCTGTTCGGCACGCTGATCGCGGCCCACCTGGTGGTGGGGCTGCACCGGTCGGTCGTCGTGGCCGCCGCCGGCTTCCTCACCGCGGCGGCACTCGCGGCGACCTTTGTCCGGCCGACTGCCAGGAGCGCGAACAGTGGTCAGTGAGCCGCCTGCGCGGCCACCGTCCGCGCCCACCGATAGTCCGCCTTGCCGCTCGGCGAGCGCTGGATGGTGTCCGTGATGACGAGCTGGCGAGGGATCTTGTAGCCCGCGAGGTGGGAGCGGCAGTGGCTCTGGATGTCCTCCAGGGACGGCCGCCCCGCACCCTCGCGGAGCTGGACGACCGCCGCGACATGGTTGCCCCACTTCGTGTCGGGCACCCCGGCGACCAAGGCGTCGTACACGTCCGGATGCGACTTGAGGGCCTGCTCGACCTCTTCGGGATAGACCTTCTCGCCGCCGGTGTTGATGCACTGGGAGCCGCGCCCGAGGACGGTGACGATGCCCTCCTCGTCGACCGTGGCCATGTCGCCGAGGAGCACCCAGCGCTCGTCGCCCTTCTGGAAGAAGGTCTCGGCGGTCTTCTTGGGGTCGTTGTAGTAGCCGAGGGGCACATGGCCGCACTGCGCGATGCGGCCGGGCTCGCCGACGGCGACCGGCTCGTGCGTGACCGGATCCACCACCTGCGTACGGGAGTTGACGCGCACCCGGAAGCCGCGCTCCGGGCCCGAGTCCGCCGTCGCGGTGCCGTTGAAGCCCGACTCCGAGGAGCCGAAGTTGTTCAGCAGCATCACGTTCGGGACGAGCGCCTGGAACTGCTCGCGCACCGTGTCCGACATGATCGCGCCGGAGGACGAAACGCTGAACATGGAGGAACAGTCCGTGCCCTTCATGGGCCCGTTCAGCGCGTCGATCAGGGGCCGCAGCATCGCGTCGCCGACCAGCGACATGCTGGTGACCTTCTCCTTCTCGATGGTCCGCAGGACTTCCTCGGGAACGAACTTGCGGTGGATCACGATCCGTTGGCCGAAGTTGAAGCCGATGAACGCGGTGAGCGTCGAGGTGCCGTGCATCAGCGGGGGAGTGGGGAAGAAGGTGATCCCCTCGCCTCCGGCCGCGACGCGCTCGGCGAGCTCCTCCGGCTTCATGACCGGCTCGCCGGTCGGAGCGCCACCGCCGAGGCCGGAGAAGAACAGGTCCTCCTGCCGCCACATCACCCCCTTGGGCATCCCTGTCGTGCCACCGGTGTAGATGATGAACTGGTCGTCCGCCGAGCGCGGCGAGAATCCCCGCTCGGGGGACCCGGCGGCCTCGGCGTCCGTGAAGTCCACCGCGTCCAACGGGACCGCACCGGGTGCGGGGGATCCCACCCGTACGAGATGCCGCAGTGCCGGAGCGTGCGGCAGCGCCGCCGCCACCCGGTCCGT